>NC_008593.1:0-636930 GCF_000014125.1 Clostridium novyi NT
GAGATAAATAGTACAAAATACAGTAAATAAAAGGCTATAATTAGTAAGAATTGAACAAGTTATCCACAAACTTATACACAACCTGTGGATAAGTCTAATAAGATTAAAATTATTAACAGTTCATCAATAATAATATCAAAAGAATACCTAGTGTTCAAGAACTTATCCACAAAAAAGAAGCAATAATTAAAAATTTATCAACAATGGCTTGAAATCTTGACAATACTAAGGTGTCTATATATAATTTAATAGTAAAACTATTTTGAGATGATAAGATGAATAGTATTGCTTAATATAAAGTGCAATAGTATATAAAAAAAGGGGGTGTATACACATGAAGATGACATACCAACCAAAAAACAGACAAAGAAAAAAAGAACATGGTTTCAGAAAAAGAATGAGAACTTTATCTGGAAGAAACATCATTAAAAGAAGAAGACAAAAAGGAAGAAAAAAATTGACAGCATAAGAGGCCGCATTGGTGGCCTTTTTCTGCAATTGCAGAAAAAAAAGGAGCACTTATATAATGAAAAAGAATGAAAGAATAAGAAAAAATATAGAATTCCGTCGAGTATATAGAAGAGGAAAATCATATTCTAATAGTTTGTTAGTGCTGTATGTGTTTAAAAACAATAATAATGTAGATACAAGTAGAGTAGGAATATCAGTTAGTAAAAAAGTAGGAAACAGTGTAGTTCGAAGTAGAGTAAAACGATTGATTAGTGAAAGTTACAGATTGAACTGTAGTAACATAAAAGAAAAATATGATCTAGTTTTTGTTGCTAGAAATAAATCAAAAGATAAAACTTATAAAGAAATAGAAGGTTCTGTTACTAATTTATTAAAAAGGGCAGGTCTATATAATTAATGTTGAAAATAATATTAATTCATATAATAAAGTTTTATAGAAAATATATATCTCCTTTAAAAAAGCCTTGTTGTAGGTTTTACCCAACTTGTTCTAAGTATGCACTAGATGCTATTAATAAGTATGGCGCTTTTAAAGGTAGTATTATGGCTATAAAAAGAATTTTAAGGTGTCATCCATTTAATCCAGGTGGATATGATCCAGTTAAATAGGTTTAAGGAGGTTTTGCCTTGGGAACTCTTTTTGGAAATTATGGTTCGGCGTTTTTTTCAATCAATTGGTTGAATAATGCCTTTATTCAATTTTTTCAAGTTATGCATAATTGGATTCATAGCGTAGTTGCAAATCCAAACATATCGTATGGTCTAACTATAATAATAGTAACCATAATAATTAGGTTAGTGTTATTTCCTTTGAATTACAAGCAAATAAAATCTCAGGTAGCTATGAATGAAATTCAACCAGAGTTGAAAAAATTACAAAACAAATATAAAAATGATCCTCAAAAACAACAACAAGAAATGATGAAACTATATAAAGAGTATGGTGTAAATCCTCTAGGAGGTTGTTTACCACTACTTATTCAATGGCCAATACTTATTGCTCTTTATTATGTATTTAATAATTTAAGCAAAATTGATCCTAGTATAACTAATGTAACATTCTTAGGACTTAAACTTATGAATCCAGCAATATTAAGTCCAAGTCATTGGTATACATGGATATTACCAATATTATCAGGCTTGTTAACTTATTTATCAACTGCAATAATGACTTCTAAAAATGCAGATAGTGCTCAAATTAAGCAAACAAGAATGATGGGTGGATTTATGACTCTTTTTATAACATATATGAGTTTTAAATTCTCAACAGCTTTAGTTTTATATTGGGTAACTAATAGTTTATTCCAAATAGGTCAAACATTGGTTACACAACGTTCTCAAAAAGTAAAAAAAGAAGAAGTTAAGTAATTTAAACAACAATATTGGAGATGTATGCCTAGTTTTAACATTTGGAAGGCAGGTGTATCAAACATGAGATCTATAAGAATGAGTGGAAAAACTGTAGAAGATGCGGTTTCAAAAGCTCTTACAGAACTTAATGTTACAATAGATGAAGTTGAAACTAATGTAATAGAAGAAGGAAGTAAAGGGATTTTCGGTATATTTAAAACTAAAGATGCTGAGGTTGAGGTTATTGTTAAAGAAAAGGCTGAAGACAAGGCAAGAAAGTTTTTAAGAGATGTACTAGATTCTATGGGAGTCCTTGCAGAAATCAAGATTAAAGAAGAAGATAATGTACTTAAAATTAATCTTGTAGGTCCTAAAATGGGATTGATTATTGGATATAGAGGCGAAACTTTAGACTCCCTTCAATATTTAGTTAGTTTAGTTGTGAATAAAGAAAATAATGAAAGATATAAGAAAGTAACTTTAGATACGGAAAATTATAGAAGTAGAAGAGAAGAAACATTAAAAAGACTTGCAGAAAAACTTGCTTATAAAGTTAAAAAAACTAGTAAGTTTGTAAAGCTTGAACCTATGAATCCTTACGAGAGAAGGATAATTCATTCAACACTTCAAAATGATTCGTACGTGGTTACATATAGTGAGGGAGAAGAACCTCATAGAAGAGTAATTATAGATTTAAAAAAGAAAGCCTAGATTGAGGCTTTCTTTTGCTTTATAATAAAAAAGGTTTATAAAATTAGAAAGGATGGAAGAAATGAAGGAATTTGATACTATAGCGGCGATTGCAACAAATTTAGGTGAAAGTGGAGTATCAATTATAAGAGTTTCAGGAGATAAAGCATTAAGTATTGTTAGCAGTATTTTTACTGGAAAGAATGATAGAAAGTTAGATGATATTAGAACATATTCTATGAGATATGGATTTATTATAGATAAAGATACAAAGGAAAAGTTAGATGAGGTTATAGTAAGTTATATGAAAGGCCCTAGAAGTTTTACAGCAGAAGATGTTGTTGAAATAAACTGTCATGGTGGGGTTGTTGTAACAAAGAGAATCCTTGAGGAAGTTGTAGCGGCAGGGGCAAGACTTGCATCCCCTGGTGAATTTACTAAAAGGGCATTTTTAAATGGAAGAATTGACTTAAGCCAAGCGGAAGCTGTTATTGATTTAATAAATGCAAAAACTGAGTTAAGTGCAAAGTCAGCACTTGAACAATCAGAAGGTAAACTTTCAAGGGAAATAGGTAAAATAAGAAATAAGTTACTTGAAATTATTGCAAGTATAGAAGCCACAGTTGATTATCCAGAAGATGACTTAGAAGAAGTTACTTCTGAAAAAGGTAGGGAATCTGTTAGCAAATTACTTGATGAAATTGATTCTTTATTAGATCATGCAGATGAAGGAAAGATTTTAAGAGAAGGATTAAATACAGTAATTGTAGGTAAGCCAAATGTAGGAAAGTCTTCACTTTTAAATGCATTACTTATGGAAACAAGAGCTATTGTTACTGATGTTCCTGGAACAACAAGAGACGTAATTGAAGAGTACATGAGTATCGATGGAATTCCAATAAAGATAATAGATACAGCTGGAATACGTGACACTGATGATGTTGTGGAAAAAATTGGTGTAGAAAAATCTAGAGAGAAAATAAACAACTCCGATCTTACAGTTTTGGTTCTTGATAACAGTAGAGGTTTAGATGATGAAGATAAGGAGATAATTAACTTTATAAAAGATAAGAAATATATAGTATTATTAAATAAGATGGATTTAGAATCAAAGATAGATAAAGAAGCGTTAAAAGAGCTAAATTCTAAATATATAATAGAAATATCCGCAAAGACAGGTAGTGGATTAGATAAATTTAAAGAAGTTATAAAAGAATTATTCTTTAGCGGAAAAGTAGCTTCAAAGGACGTTATGATAACAAACACAAGACATAAAGAAGCTTTAATTAGAGCAAAAGAAAGTTTAGAAGCTTCTAAGAATGCTTTAGACAACACATTTGCAATAGACCTTGCGTCTATTGACCTTAGAAATGCGTGGAAAAGTCTTGGAGAAATTAATGGAGATACAGTTGAAGAAGATATAATAGATAAGATATTTTCTAAATTTTGTTTAGGAAAGTAAGGGGAGAGGAATATGAGTTATTTTGCAGGTGAATTTGATGTAGCAGTTATAGGTGCAGGTCATGCGGGTTGTGAAGCTGCACTTGCTAGTGCAAGACTTGGAGTAAGTACTGTTGTATTTGCAACTGATCTTGCAAGTGTGGCAATGATGCCTTGTAATCCTAATATAGGAGGAACAGCAAAGGGACATTTAGTAAGAGAAATTGATGCTCTAGGTGGGGAAATGGGAATAAACATAGACCACACATATATACAATCTAGAATGTTAAATACATCTAAAGGACCAGCTGTACACTCATTAAGAGCACAAGCTGATAAAAGAAAATATGCTGAGAGAATGAAGCATGTTTTAGAAACTACAGATAATTTACATTTAAAACAAGCAGAGATTATAAAAGTTGATATAGAAGATAGCAAAGTTAAAGGTGTTTTAACTAAAAACGGAGCTTACTATAAAGTTAAAGCTGCAATATTATGTACGGGGGTTTACTTAAAATCTAGAATAATAATTGGAGATATAAACTATGAAGGCGGTCCGAGTGGTCTTGCTCCAGCTAACATGTTATCACAAAGTCTAATAGAAAGTGGTATAAAAATAACTAGATTTAAAACAGGAACTCCAGCTAGAATAAATAGAAGAACAGTTGATTTTTCAAAGATGATAGAACAAAAGGGTGATGAGAATATAGTTCCATTCTCATTTATGAGTGAAAATATTGAAAGAGAACAAATATCATGTTATCTAACTTACTCAGGAGATGAAACTAAAAAGGTTGTATTAGAAAACATAGATAGATCACCACTTTACAATGGTTCAATTAAAAGTGTAGGACCAAGATATTGTCCTTCTTTTGAAGATAAGATAATGAGATTCCCTGAAAAAGATAAGCATCAAATCTTCATAGAACCAGAAGGAGAAAATACAGAAGAAATGTACGTTGGAGGAATGTCAAGTTCTCTTCCTGAAGATGTACAATTAAAAATGTTAAGAAGTGTACCTGGTCTTGAAAATGCTGAAATGATGAGAACAGCTTATGCAATAGAATATGATTGTATAGATCCAACACAATTAGAACTTTCTTTAGAATTTAAAGATATAGACGGATTATTCTCAGCTGGACAAATGAATGGAAGTTCAGGTTATGAAGAAGCTGGATGCCAAGGGCTTATAGCTGGAATAAATGCTGCTTTAAAACTTCAAGGAAAAGAACCTTTAATTTTAAAAAGATCAGACGCATATATTGGAGTTCTTATTGATGACCTAGTTACAAAGGGAACACAAGAGCCATACAGAATGATGACATCTCGTGCTGAATATAGATTATTATTAAGACAAGATAACGCCGATTTAAGACTTACAGAAATGGGTCATAAAATAGGACTTGTTAAAGAAGATAGATACGAAAGATTCACAAAGAGAAAAACAGCTATAGAAGATGAAATAGAAAGATTAAAAAATATACAAATCACAAATAAGCAAGAAGTAAATAAGTTTTTAGAAGGATTAAACTCAGCAGGGTTAAAGAAACCAATAAGTTTATATGAACTTATAAAAAGACCAGAACTTAATTACTTTGTAGTAAAAGATTTAGATAAAGATAGAGCAGAGCTTCCGCGTGATGTACAAGAGCAAGTTAATATTATATCTAAATACGAAGGATATATTCAAAAGCAATTAGAACAAGTAGAACAATTTAAGAAACTAGAAAATAGATTAATTCCAAAAGAATTTGATTATAAACTAGTAAAAGGACTTAGAACGGAAGCTATTCAAAAATTAGATAAGATAAAACCAGTAAATATTGGTCAGGCATCTAGAATTTCAGGGGTATCTCCTGCTGATATATCTGTACTTTTAATAGTATTAGAACAATACAACAGAAATAAAGGTCATAAGGAGGAAGAATTTTAATTGAATAGTGAAAAGATATTTTATGATATATTAAATGTTGCAGCAGAGAATGTTGATTTAGAATTTAATGATAAGAAGTACAATCAGTTTATTCAGTATAAAGATTTATTAAAAGATTGGAATGGAAAAGTAAATCTTACTGCTATAACTGAAGATGAGGAAATAATAAAGAAACACTTCATAGATTCAATGAAGATATTTCAATTTGAATATTTGAGAAAAGCAAATAAAATTATAGACATAGGTACCGGGGGAGGATTCCCTGGTATACCTATGAAAATAATGAGACCAGACGCAGATATAGTTCTTTTAGATTCATTAAAGAAAAGAATTAATGTTTTAGATGATATTTTAAATAAAATAGGAATAAATGATGTAGAAACTATACATGGTAGAGCAGAAGAATTTGCAAAGAATCCTAAGTATAGAGAAAAATTTGATGCAGTAGTTTCAAGAGCTGTTGCTAACTTAGCATCTTTAAGTGAATTTTGTTTACCTTATGTAAAGGTAGGTGGATATTTTGTAGCCTTAAAAGGACCAGCTGTTGATGAAGAAGTTAAGATAGCTAAAAAAGCTATAAGTATTCTAGGGGGAAAATTAGAAGAAATAAGAGAAGTCGAAATAGAAGATAGTGACTTAAAACATAACTTAGTTATTATTAAGAAAATAAAAAATACACCTAAGCAATATCCAAGGAAACCTGGAACTGCAACTAAAAAACCTCTAATATAAGTTTTAAAAATTTTTAAAATTATTGTCAAAAATTATATAATTAATGTTAAAATAGTATTTGTATTAGTAAATTATAGAGGGATGGGGAATTTATGAAAAAGGATATTAAGTACATATCTACTGATATAATTATTCCAAATACTTATCAGCCTAGAAAATACTTTAATGAGGATACTATTGATGAATTAGGAGAGTCCATTAGAACTTATGGGATAATTCAACCTTTGTCTGTTAGAAAAATAGAAGATAACAAGTATGAACTAATTGCAGGAGAAAGAAGATTTAGAGCAGCTAAAAAGATAGGATTAAAAGAAGTGCCTGTAATAGTTACTGATATTAGTGATAAAGATTCAGCTGCAATAGCACTTTTAGAAAATATTCAAAGGGAAGATTTAAATTTTTTAGAAGAGGCAGAAGCATATGAAAATCTTATAAAAGAACATAAATACACTCAAGCTGAACTTGCAAATATCATTGGCAAGAAACAATCTACTATTGCAAATAAAATAAGAATTTTAAAATTAGACAAAGTTATAAGACAACAAGTTTTGGAAAATAATTTAACAGAAAGACATGCAAGGGCACTTTTAAAGTTACCTTCAAAGGAACTTCAAAAGAAAGTACTAAAAAATGTTATAAAAAGAGGTTTCAATGTAAAAAAGACAGAAGAGCTTATAAATAAAGAGCTGTTAAAGTTATCAGGACAAGAACTTGCCGCAGATGGAAAGAAAAAAATAAAAGGAATATTTGCTCCAAGGGTTTATGTAAATACCGTAAAACAAGTATTTGATAAGTATGGAGTTAATGCTACATATAGAACTAAGGAGTCCGATAAAAATATACAGGTTATAATAAGTATTCCTAAAAAATAAATTTAATAAATATATTAAATGTTTCACGTGAAACATTCACCTAAAATTTCTTTTATTTTTAAGAAATTTTAGGTGTTTTTTATTTTATATATATTTATAAAACTATGGTAAGATATTATAATATATATTAACAGTATAAAATTAGATTTTAAAATAAAATTTACTAAATTATGTACACTAGAGGTTTGGTTTTGGGGGGAAAATCATGAAAGTTATATGTATTTTTAATCAAAAAGGTGGAGTTGGAAAGACTACTACTAATATAAATTTATGTGCCAATTTAGCAATGCATGGTCATAAAGTATTATCTATTGATATTGATCCGCAAGGAAATACAACAAGTGGACTTGGAATTGATAAAAATAAAATAAAATATTCAACATATGATGTTCTTACATCGGACATTTCAATAGAAGAAGCTATAATAGAAAGTGAACTTATTGATAATTTTTATGTAGTTCCATCTAATATGGACTTAGTTGGTGCAGAAGTTGAACTTATTGATGTTAAAGGAAGAGAAACTATACTAAAAAGAAAAATTGAAAGTATAAAGGATAAGTTTGAGTATATATTTATAGATTGTCCTCCTTCACTAGGGGTTTTAACAATAAATTCTCTTATTGCTGCTACTAGTGTTTTAATTCCAATACAATGTGAGTTTTATGCATTAGAAGGAGTTGGACAACTTTTAAATACAATTCAATTAGTTAAAAAATCTTTAAACAAAGATTTAGAAGTTGAAGGTGTTGTCATGAGTATGTATGATAACAGAACTAAGCTATGTAATGAAGTTGCACAAGAAGTAATCAAGTACTTTAAGGATAAAGTTTATAATACTACAATACCAAGAAACGTAAGACTTGCTGAAGCCCCAAGTTTTGGACTTCCAATAGTTCTCTATGATGATAAATGCAAGGGAGCGGAAGCATATAGAGATTTATTAAATGAATTTTTAAGTAGACAAAGTAAGGGAGTGGTAACTGTTGAGTAAAAAGTTTGGATTAGGAAAAGGGCTTGGAGCTTTAATACCAGAAGAACCTAACGAAGAGAAAAATTCAATATTAAAAATAGATATGAATTTGATAAAACCAAATATTGATCAACCTAGAAAAAACTTTGATGAAGCAAAAATAATTCAATTAGCAGATTCAATTAAGGAACATGGAATAATTCAACCATTGATATTACAAAAGAGAGGAAACATATATAGCATAATTGCAGGAGAAAGAAGATGGAGAGCTGCTAAAAAGGTAGGCCTTAAGGAAGTACCAGCAGTTATTAATGAACTAAGTGATAAACAAATATTAGAGGTTTCATTAATAGAAAACATACAAAGAGAAGACTTAAATCCTATAGAAGAAGCTATAGCATATAAAAAATTAATTGATGAATTTAAACTAACTCAAGAAGAGTTATCAAAGCAAATAGGAAAATCAAGAACTGCTATTACAAATTGTATGAGATTATTAAATTTAGATTCTAGGGTTCAAGATTACTTAATTGATGGAGTAATAACAGAAGGACATGGACGAGCTTTATTATCCCTAGAAGATAAAGAAATGCAGTATAAAATGGCACTAGATATAATAGACAAAGAGTTAAGTGTAAGACAAACGGAAAGTATTATAAAAAATTTCAAGAAAAAAAGTATAAATAAAAAAGAAGACGACGCTAATATAAAGCCATATTATAATGCTATAGAAAATAAATTGGAAAATTTGTTTAATACCAAAGTAGTATTGAGGTCTAAGGGAAATAGAGGTAAAATACAAATAGAATATTATTCTGAGGAAGATCTTCAAAGAATAATTGATATATTAAAAATATAATTTTCAAAAATGTTTCATGTGAAACATTTAGGGAGGACTAGGAATATGAAACAAATAATGACACATTTAATTGGTGTACAACCCTACATAATACTCGGCCTTATAGTTGTTGTAGTTATACTACTAATTATGATGTTAGCACTTTTAAAATCTATTAGTAAGCTAGAAAAGAGACAAAGAAGGCTTACAAGAGGAATGAATAATAAAAACCTAGAAGAAATTATAACTTCTTATTTAGATAAAATAGATGAAGTTAAAGAAGAATCAAATGAGGTTAGACAGCAACAACAAGAACTTAGTGAAACATTAAGTAAATGTGTGCAAAGAGTTGGTGTTGTAAGATATAAAGCTTTTGAAGATGTTGGTAGTGACCTTAGCTTCTCAATAGCTTTATTAGATAGCAATAATGATGGAGTTGTTATTACTGGTATATACGGAAGAAATGATAGTACAGTTTATGCAAAACCTATAGATAAAGGTATTTCAAGATATGATTTATCACAAGAAGAACAAGAAGTGTTAATAAAGGCCTCAGAAAATATAGAAGAATAACAAATATAAATAAAATCCTAAGAATTATAATTCTTAGGGTTTTATTTATATTTAGCTCTTAAATTTTTAAGTGCATTGTCAAACATTGAATTAAAGCTCTCCATATTATTAGAACCCATTGTCTTTAAAATAGAGTGATGAATTCCGTAAGCAATTGTGTTTGCAAGATGCATTACAGTATATAATCTAGTGTTTTGAAGAACCATAAATTCTAAAGCACCAGATACATTTACAATTCCAGTAATACTTAAATCACCAACTTCAGGAAGTTTTTTATGCATAGCAGCTCCAGGGGTTATAGGAGTATTATCTATAATTATATTTCCAATGCTATCAATTTTACCAAGACAAGCATCTATAGCGATTATATAAGGGTATGTATACTTATTATGAATTTCATTTAAAATTTCATTTAAATTCTTTGCATGGACAGGACTTTCAAGTGTTCCGTATATAATGAATTCATCTGAAATTAAAGATTTTAATTTTTCTCCAACTAAAGGACCTAAGCTGTCTCCAGTGGATCTATCTGTTCCAATACATAGAAAAATTATTGGACGTTTAGTTTTAAGTATTTTATAAAGGCGAATAGATAGGTCATCTCTTAATTTATACATACAATCCTGTTCTTTAGATTTTAATATAACTTTATTATTCATAATAAAAATTCCTCCTTTGTTAAAATTGTTTACCAAAGAAAGAACTTTTATTCAATAATATTACATAAAATTGAAATATTTACTAGGTCACAAAGAAATGATTTTATAAATACCAAAGATTAAAAAGCCTATACCTAATATGAGTATGCTGTATTTAATTACTATGGTTATTTTTTTTGATCTTGTTGGCTTTGCAAGTTTAAGACCTTTAAGGGCAAGTACATTTAAAAGTACAAACCAAGAAATCATTCCAAGTATCATAGAAATAATAGACAGGGTGCAAATAAGAATGCCTTTAGAGTGCCAGTTATTTATAACTGTTGTACTTAGAGCTATCCATAAAGCTGGTGTCATTGGGTTTAAAAAAGTTATTATGTAACCAGCAAAAAATGAATACGATTTTTTTGAAGCATCACAATAGTTTTTTTCTTTAGTGGAGTTAAGTCCAATTAAAATCATAGCAATACCTGAAATAATCCAAAAAAAAGATTCTGCATTTTTATTTAGTTTTAAAAGACTAAATAAACCACAATTGACTATAATTAAATAAGAGATATCGGCGCTAATAGCTCCTAAAGATACCAAAAATCCTTCCTTAAAACCTTTAGAAATACTTCTATTGATAGACTCTATAGCAGAAGGTCCAAGGGGGATAGAAATTAAAATTCCCATAATGTAACCATATAATATAGATTTTAAAATACAAAGTATGCTACACATTATAATCTCCTTTAAACTTTTGTTTTTATAAAAGTATTTATAACTATATACTTATGTCATTATTTAATTTATTATATTATTGTTTAATTTATTATATAATTGTATATAAAATATAATAAACTAAAAAAATGTAATTTACAAAAATAATTTAGTTTATGTTAGTGTTTTATTATAAAGGGTATAAGGGGTGATACTGTTGGTTAAAGAATTTTTCTTAGGGGATATTGTTGAAATGAAAAAACAACATCCATGTGGAAGTAAAGAATGGGAAGTAATAAGAGTAGGAGCAGACATAAAGATAAAATGTACTGGATGTGACAGAATTGTTATGTTACCTAGAAGTAAGTTTGAAAAAATGGTAAAGAAAATAGTAAAACAAAATAGGGCAGAAAATGTAGAATAAGAACAAATCAGCTTGAAATAAAAGGAAATAAAAATAATATCTTGATTTTTATAAGTTGTAATGATAAAATTAAAAAATGTGATCCCTGCTGTGTCACACGCACAGCCGTTAGTCCAAGGGGAGGAGGTGAAATCAATGAGAAATTACGAAACTTTATTTATATTAAACCCTTCTTTAGACGAAGAAGCTACTAAAGCTGCTATCGAAAAATTCAAGGGTGTAATAGAAAAAGAAGGCGGAGTAGTAGAAAACGTTGATGAATGGGGAAGAAGAAAGCTTGCTTATCCTATAAACAAAGTCAACGAAGGATACTATACTCTAATCAACTTTAAAGCTAATCCTGAATTACCTAGAGAATTAGAAAGAGTATTCAGAATTACTGACGGAGTTATGAGATTTATGGTAGTTAATCCTGAAAAATAGGTGGTGTAAAGATGAATAGAGTTGTTTTAGTTGGAAGATTGACAAAAGATCCAGAACTAAGATTTACACCAGGAGCTGGGAAAGCAGTTGCAACTTTTACTTTAGCTGTTAACAGAAGGTTTAAAAGCCAAGGCCAACCTGAAGCTGACTTTTTACCTATCGTAGTATGGGGAAAACAAGCTGAAAACACTGCCAACTATGTTGGTAAGGGTAGTCAAGTTGGAGTGAGTGGTTCAATACATACAAGAAGTTATGAAGCTAAAGATGGAACAAGAAGATATGTTACAGAGGTTGTAGCTGATGAGGTGCAATTCTTAGATTCAAGAAGTGCTGTCTCAAGAACAGAGCCAAGGTCTACAGGAATGAATGAAAATGATTCATCTAATGGTGGCGATATTTTCGATCAAGGTTATGATGAAGAAATTACTCCAATAGATGATGGAGATATACCATTCTAATAATTTACGTCAATAAGTTTAGGTTAAGGAGGGAAAAGATATGGCTTTAAATAAAAAAGGTGCAAAAAGAAGAAGAAAAAAAGTTTGTGCTTTTTGTGCAGATAAATCATCTTCAATAGATTACAAAGATGTAAACAAGTTAAGAAAGTATGTTACAGAAAGAGGAAAGATACTTCCAAGAAGAATTTCTGGTAACTGTGCTAAGCACCAAAGAGAATTAACTTTAGCAATAAAGAGAGCTAGAAACGTAGCTTTATTACCATTTACAACAGACTAATAAGAATATAAAGCAGTGTCAAAATAGGACACTGCTTTTTTGATACAATTATAACTTTAAATTTATATAATATCATTGAAGATAAACTAAAGTTGCATATATGGTTAAAAATAACTAAAATATATATATAGCATATATTGAGGATGGTGTTATATGAAAAACGAAGATTTTAATATTATGACTAATATAAAAATAATAGAAAATCTAAAGGCTGAACTTCTATGCATAATAGGAGATTTTTTTAAATTATTATCAAGAGGAAGTAACGTTGCACAAAATGCAATTTTAGAATGTATTTCAGGGGCTATAATAATTTTATATTTATTAGGGGATAAACTAGGTTATTCCTATAATGAAATAGATGAGAATATAGATACTAAATTAAAAATAGGTATTAGTGAAGAGGATATAATAGAAAAGGAAAGTAAAGGATTAACTAGATTACAAAGACATTTTAAAAGATAATATATGGAGGAGTATATGAAAAGACAAAGTTATTCACCAAAAGCAATAGCTGAAACAGGTATTATGTTTGTAATTATAATGTTGATAATGCTTATAACAACTACAATACCTGCTTTAACTTTTATAGGGATGTTTATTTTGCCGATTCCAATAATACTGCTTTATACTAGATATAACTTTAAAGTTGCTTTTACTGCTATAATTATGAGCATAATAGTAATGAGCCTATTTTTTGGACCTGTAACAGCACTAGCTTCTGGAATATCTTATGGATTAACTGGTTGTGCATTTGGATATTGCATAAGGAATAAAAAGAAAAATACAGTATTGTTAACTATAGTTTCAGGTTCCATATTAATAGGAAATATAATAACATATCTAATATATGCTTTATTCATAGGAAAGCAAGGCATAGTAAGTACTTTAAATTATTCTATAGAAAAGATAAGACAATATTATATAGATATAAATGCTATATATATTGGGCAAAACGGATCTCCTGATGTAGCGAATAAAATTAATCAATTAATAGATTTAATAAATTTTAAAAATGTACTTATAGTTTTACCCATAGTGCTTATTATAAATAGTCTGATACAAGGGTATATAAACCACATAATAACTTACAAAATTTTAGCTAGACTTAAAGTTCAAATGAAAAAACCTATTCCTGCTAGTGAATTTTATGTATCTAATAGAATTATTGCTTTAAGTATAATAATAACTTGTTTAGGGGTAATATTAAAATCAAGAGGAATTATGTGGGCTGGGTACTTAAGATATATATTTCAATACATAAGCATAATACTAGTTACTTTTGATGGAATTAGTTATTTAACATATATTTTAAGAAGAAAATATAAAAAATCTAAGGGCTTAACTATAATTATATTGATTATTGGGTTCGTTATGCCGTTGTTTCAACAACTTTATTTAGTTTTAGGAAGTGCAGATATATTGTTAAATCTAAGGGGACTTGATCCTGACCCAATAAGAAAGGTAAAATCGAGGGAGTAAAATGAATAATAACTATTTTTTTAGAAATAAGGTTTATATAGTCATTATGTTAGGTACTATCTCTCTTTTTTTTATACTAGGTCATGTAAAAATAGGAGGTATTCTTCTTTTTGGTTACTTGAATTTTCTTTTATATAAATTTAAGAGTTCTAAAGTGAAAAATGATGAATGGGAAAAATTTATAGAAGATTTTTCAGCTAAGATGGATATATACTCGAAGAATTTACTTATAAAATCACCTTTTCCATTGGTCATTGCAGAAAATACAGGGGATATTTTATGGTACAATAAAAAATTTTTAGAGATATTTGAAAAGGGAGAATTTATAGCAAGGAACTTAAAGGATATAATAAATGACACAAATATAAATAAGATTTTAAATGGCGAGAAAGAAATTTTTAAGTATGTAAATATAAAAAATAAACATTATAATATATTTGCAAACACTAGTGAAAATCAAGGTACTAATGGTAAAGATAATAGTTCTATAATTTTTTATTTTTGTGATGTTACACATGAAGTAGAACTTATGAGAGAAATCAAAGAAAATAATCACATAATTATGTTAATAGATGTGGATAATTTAGATGATGTTTTAAAAACTACAGAAGAAGATAATGCAGTTTTATTGTCTGCAGAAATAGAAAGAACTATAAAAAATTATGCTCAAAGTTTGAATTCCATGATTATAAAATATTCTTCAAGTAGATATGTTGTAGTTTCGTATTACAAAGATATACAAGAAGAAATGAATAAGAATTTTGATATATTAGATGATATTAGAGAAATAAACTATGGAAATAAGCTAACTGTTACTTTAAGCGTTGGAGTTGGTATTGGTGGAGAAACACCACTTCAAAATTATGAATTTGCAGCATCTGCTAAGGATTTAGCTTTAAGTAGAGGTGGAGACCAGGTTGTAGTAAAAAATAAAGATAATCTACAATTTTATGGTGGTAAAACTAAAGAATTCGAAAAAAGGACTAAGGTAAGGGCGAGGGTTATTGCTCATGCATTAGTTAATCTTATAAATGAAAGTAGTAATATTTATATAATGGGACACGTGAGCCCAGATATTGATGCTCTAGGAGCTGCCATTGGAATTAGAAGTGTTGTTACAACCCTGGGCAAAAGAGGTAGGATAATATTAGATGGCGTAAATACAGGTATAGAAAATGCAATAGATAGAATCAAAAAAAATAATTTGTATGATGAGACTTTTATATCTTCAGAAGGAGCTATAAATTCTCATGATAAAAATAGTTTACTTATACTTGTAGATGTTAATAGTAAAGAATATGTGCAAAGTAAAGAAGTTTTAAAGCACATAGATAGAGTAGTTGTTATAGATCATCATAGAAAATCAACTGAGGCTGTAGAGGATGCTCTTTTAAGTTATATAGAACCTTATGCATCTTCAACTTGTGAACTTGTCACAGAAATGTTACAGTACATGATAGAAAGTCCTAAAAAGAATATAAGTCCATTCGAAGCTGAAATGATGCTGGCGGGGATTTATATAGATACTAAGAATTTTTATTTTAAAACTGGAGTTAGAACTTTTGAGGCAGCTGCATACCTAAGACAGCTTGGAGCTGATATAATAGATGTAAAGAAGATGTTTGCAGGTCACCTTGAGACTTATATTAAAAAAGCAGAAATCATGAGTTTAGCAGAAGTTAAGGATGATATAGCTATAGCTATTTGTCCACCTGATATAAATGATAATATATTAGTGGCTCAGGCAGCTGATGAATTATTAAATATTACAGGGGTTCAGGCATCTTTTGTTATTGCTAAAATAAATAATAGTGTATTTATAAGCGCAAGGTCTTTTGGAGACATAAATGTTCAAGTTATACTCGAAACATTAGGTGGCGGTGGACATATGACAATGGCAGGAACAAAACTGCAAAATATATCTATAGAAGAGGCAAAGGAAAAATTGCAAAATGCTATTTATGAATACTTAGGGGAAGGTGAATAAAATGAAGGTAATTTTATTAAAAGATGTAAAGGGAAAAGGTAAAAAGGGAGAAGTTATAAATGCATCAGATGGATATGCAAGAAACTTTTTATTACCAAGAGGACTTGGAGAAGAAGCTACAGATTCAAATATGCACATACTAAATAGACAAAAAGAAGCAGAAAGAAAGAAGAAGTTAGAAGAAACAGAAGCAGCTCAAGCATTAGCTGAAAGTTTAAGAAATAAAGAATTAAAAATGATTGGTAAAGCAGGAGAAAATGGAAGATTATTTGGAGCTATAACAAACAAGGATATAGCAACAGAATTAAAAAAACAATTTAAAGTTGATATAGATAAAAAGAAAGTTGTTACAGAAACAATAAAACAATTAGGTGAATATGAAGTTGAATTAAAACTTTACCCAGAAATATCTACTAAGATAAAAGTAATTATTTCAGAAAAATAATGTCTAGATGAAAGGGGGATACCCAAAGGAACTTTAAGATGAAATTTTCCTTGGGTAAACTATATTGAAATTTTCGGTATTAGATGAAAAATTAAAAAAGCAAATAGACTTTTTAAATGATAATATGCCTCTTGAGGTTCAAGTAGATGTTTTAGAGGATATTATGAGAAAAATTATGGATGATAAAACTATAAGAACTAGAGTTATAAAGTATAAACTTAATAAACAATTACACTCAAATGATATATATAAAAAAACTTATGCTATAAATAAGATCGTTAGTGACGGTAAGGGAATTGATGTAGTTCCAGATGAAGAAAACATAGTAATGGCTTTAGAAAATACAAAAGTTCATATTGCCGAAGTAGTAGCAAGAAAATATGTTGAAAATAGCATAGAAAAAGATGTTGAAAAGGCCATTATAGAAAAGCAAGAAAAATATATAGAAGATGTTAGACTTGGAATAATTAGAAAGAGAAAAGGTTCTGAAAATGGAAAAACTCTTAAAAAATATTCTAAACTTAAGGAATTAGATTCTATAAAATTGACCAATAATATACTATCTATGTTAAGACCTAGTAGCTTTTCAGAAATAGTAGGTCAAGAAAGACCAATAAAGTCTTTAATATCAAAACTTGCATCACCTTATCCGCAACATATAATTTTATACGGACCTCCAGGAGTAGGCAAGACTACAGCTGCAAGACTTGCACTAGAAGAAGTAAAAAAACTTAAACATACTCCTTTTGGAGAAAGTGCAAAGTTCGTAGAAGTAGATGGAACAACACTAAGATGGGATCCAAGAGAAATTGCAAACCCGCTTTTAGGTTCTGTACATGATCCTATATATCAAGGAAGTAAAAGAGATTTAGCTGAAATTGGTGTTCCTGAACCAAAGCCAGGTTTAGTTACTGAAGCTCATGGTGGGGTTTTATTTATTGATGAAATTGGAGAACTTGATACTATACTTCAAAATAAACTTTTAAAAGTATTAGAAGATAAAAGAGTAGAGTTTTCATCATCATATTATGATCCAGATGATGAGAACATACCTAAATATATAAAATACTTATTTGAAAATGGTGCTCCTGCCGATTTTGTATTAATTGGTGCTACAACTAGAGAACCAAAAGATATAAATCCAGCATTAAGATCAAGATGCACAGAAGTTTATTTTGAACCTTTATCAGCAGGTGATATAAAGAACATAGTAGAAAATGCTGCCCTTAGACTTAACATAAACCTAGAAGAAGGTGTAAGTAGTTTAATAAGCAAGTATACTATAGAGGGAAGAAAAGCTGTAAATATTTTAGCTGATGCCTATGGATATGTTTTATATAATAAAAATATATCAGAAGGCGAAGTTACAATAACAGTAAAGGATCTTGAAGAGATAATATCAATATCAAGATTAACTCCTTTTGAAGAAAAGTTAAATAATGAAAAAGGAGAAGTTGGTCATATTTATGGACTTGGAGTTAGTGGATATATTGGCTCAACAATAGAAATTGAAGCTGCTATATTTGAAGCTAAGGATAAGGGAAAAGGTTCTGTAAGATTTAACGATACAGCGGGAAGTATGGCAAAGGACTCTGTATTTAATGCTGCATCTGTTATTAGAAAAATTACAGACAAAGATATAAAAGATTATGACATTCATGTTAACGCAGTAGGTGGTGGAAGAATAGATGGTCCATCAGCAGGTGCTGCTATAACAATTTGTATTATAAGTGCTCTTTTAAATAAATCAATAAGACAAGATGTTGCAGTAACTGGTGAAATATCATTAAGAGGAAAAGTAAAACCAGTAGGTGGCATATTTGAAAAGGTATATGGTGCAAGAAGAAAAGGCATTAAATGTGTAGTTATACCAAAGGATAATTTAAGAGAAGTACCAACAGGTCTTAATGACATAGAAATTAAAGCTGTAGATAATATTGAGGAACTAATTAAGATTGTTTTTGAAGAATAATTTTAATTACTAGTAGGAGAGATAAAAATGGAAACACCTCTTAGAGTTTTGCCACATAATATACAGGCTGAACAAACAGTACTTGGATGTATGATTAAAGACAAAACATCTATTGCTCAATCAGCAGAGGCTTTAAGGGGAGAAGATTTTTATAGGGAAAGTCATCAGATTATATTTAATGCTATATATGAGCTTTACTCAAAAGACATTCCTGTAGATATGGTAACATTAATAGAGAAATTAAAATCTACTGATAAGTTACAAATTGTAGGCGGAATTACTTATATAACGGAATTAAGTAATTCCGTCGAATCAACTATAAACGTAAATTCATACATAAAAATTGTTGAAGAAAAATCTATTTTAAGAAAGCTTATAAAAGCTTCAGCAGATATTACAGAAGAGTGTTACTTAAATCAAGAAGATGTACCAAGTGTACTTGATAAAGCGGAAAAAAGAGTATTTGATATAGCAGAAAAGAGAACTTCAAGTGATTTTGAACCTATAAGTAATGTTCTCGAAAGAGGCTTTGAGCAAATAGAAAAGATTTTTAATAATAAGGGAGAAACAACAGGAATTCCATCAGGTTTTCCAGAGCTTGATGCAAAAACATCAGGATTTCAACCAGGTGATATGATATTAATTGCAGCAAGACCTTCTATGGGAAAAACAACATTTGCTATAAATATAGCTGAATACGCAGCTATAAGAGAAGGTAAAAATGTTGTTGTGTTCTCACTTGAAATGTCAAAAGAACAATTAGCATATAAAATACTTTGTTCAGAAGCAAACGTAGATATGTTAAAACTAAGAACTGGTGAATTAGAAGATGGGGATTGGGAACGAATAGCTAAGGCTTCAGGACCTATTGCAGCATCAAATATTTATATAGATGATACTGCGGGTGTATCTGTTATGGAAATGAGATCTAAGTGCAGAAGATTAAAAATAGAACATGGAATAGACCTTATAGTAATAGACTATCTTCAACTTATGAGTGGAAGTTCAGGTTCTGAAAGTAGACAACAAGAGGTATCTGAAATATCAAGATCCATAAAAGCACTGGCAAAGGAAATGCATTGTCCAGTTATAGCATTATCACAGTTATCTCGTGCTCCAGAGCAAAGAGCAGATCACAGACCTATGTTATCTGACCTTAGAGAATCAGGTTCAATAGAGCAGGATGCTGACCTTGTTATGTTCTTATATAGAGATGAGTATTATAACAAGGAAACTGAAGACAAAAATATAGCAGAATGTATAATTGCAAAACAAAGAAACGGTCCAGTTGGAACTGTAAAACTTGCTTGGCTTGGACAGTACAGTAAGTTTGGTAGATTAGATATTATACATCAAGAATAAGAAAAGATGTGACTATAAAAATCACATCTTTTTTTATTATTTAATTTCTATTCTTTTTTGATTTCTGTTATTTTTCTTTGGAAGAACTAATTTTAAAACACCATTTTCAAAATTAGCCTCAATATTATCTTCATCAATATCATTTATAAAGAAACTTCTTTTAAATTCTCCATAATGTCTTTCACGTCTTACATAGTTATTTTCATCATCTTTATCTTCTATAGAATCTTCACGTTTTGCTGAAATTGTTAAATATCCATTTTCATAGTAAAGGTCTAAATTTTCTTTTTTCATTCCAGGAAGATCAGCCTCAACTAAGTAAGCATTTTCAGTGTCTCTAACATCTACATTAAATCCATTGTTCATAGTTTTTGGAAAGAAGTCATCATTAAAGAAGTTATCAAATAAATTATTGAAAAAGTCTTCTCTCCTTCTTAAATTTCCATGGTTTCTAAAAGGAATCATTTCAAACATTATAAAAAACCTCCTTAATATATTAAATATTTTATTTAAATTAACTTGCTATTAACTACCAGGTGATTACCTTGTATGCTTATATAATAAGCTAAAAGTCAAAGAAAGTCAAAGTCTAAAAAATTGAGGTTTAAAAAGCTATAATTAAAAAGAAATATAAAGAGTCTAATATTTTAAAATAATAATAAATTTTAATATAATAAGTGGATTTTTAAAAAATTTTAAGAAGAATACTGATTATTGCACAAAACATTGATTAAATTTTTAATTAGGAGTAAAATTGTATATATAAATAAAATGCTCCTATGGCTCAGATGGTAGAGCAACTGATTCGTAATCAGTAGGTCGCAGGTTCAAATCCTGTTAGGAGCACCAAGAAAAGTTATTAGCTTGAAGGTTGAGATTACAAACATATCTTAGCCTCTTTTATTTTTTGATAAACAAGTAATTTTCATAGAGAGGTAGTATTCAAGAAAAAAAGTACAAAATAAAGGGTATTTGAGATATACTATTGTAGTAAAATAATAAGTAATGAAAATAAAAATGGTATAAAGTACAAGTTATACTTTATAATGAACATAAAGGAGATTTTAAAATGGCAATAAGAATAGTAACTGATAGCGGGTCTGATTTACCTAAAGATATTATTGAAAAGTATAATATTAAGTTTTTACCCTTATATGTATATGTTAACGATGAACCATATTTAGACGGCGTAACTATTGAACATAAAGAAGTTTATGATGGTATGAGAAAGGGCAATATGTATAAGACAGCCCAAATACCACCAAATGTATTTTATGATGCTTTTAAAGAGTGTGCTGAAAACAATGATACATGTATTTATATAGGTTTTTCGTCAGAACTTTCAGGAACTTATCAATCATCAATGATAGCAAAGGAAGATATTTTAGAAGAATATCCTGATTTTGATATACATGTTATAGATACAAAATCTGCATCACTGGGACTTGGACTTGTGGTTTATAAGGCTGCTCAAATGGTTATGGAAGGAAAGACTAAAGAAGAGGTCTTAGAAGCTATTGAGTTTAACAGTAAACATATGGAAGGAATCTTTACTGTTGATGATTTAGAATATCTATATAAAGGCGGAAGAGTAAGTAGGGGTTCTGCCGTAATAGGTGGACTTTTAAATATTAAACCTATATTAAATATAGAAAAGGGTAAACTAATTCCTATAGATAAAGTTAGAGGAAGAAAAAAAGTTTTAAAGAAAATTTTAGAGTTAGTAAGAGAACGTGGTGTGGATTTAGAAAATCAAACAATAGCAATATCTCATGGAGATGATATAGAAGCAGCAGAAAAAGTAAAGGAAATCTTTAAAGAAGAATTTGGCTCAAAGGATTTCTTAATAAGTACCATTGGAGGAGTAATAGGCTCCCATGTAGGACCTGGAACTGTTGCAGTATTTTTTCTTAACGATATTAAATAAGTAAGGGGGATAAAGCATATGGATATAAAAATTGTTGCAGATAGTAGTTGTGATTTATCACAGGAATTAAAAGAAGAAATGAACATCGACATTGCTCCTTTAACATTAATTTTAGAGGGCAAAGAATATATAGACAATGAAGAATTAAATGTATCAGAATATATTGAGAATATGGCAAACTGTAAGACATCACCTAAAACAGCATGTCCTTCTCCACAAGATTATATAGAAAAATATAAAGGAGAAGAAAGTGTATTTGTAGTGCCATTATCATCAAAATTAAGTGGAAGCTACAACAGTGCTGTACTTGCTAAGAATTTATTTTTAGATGAAATAGGAAACAAATTCATTCATGTATTTGATTCTGTTACAGCATCAGTAGGTCAAACTATAATATCTCTTAAAATAAATGAGCTTTCAAAGCTTAATTTAGGAGAATTAGAAATTGTAGAAAAGGTTAATAAATACATAAGTGAAATGAAAACATTTTTCTTATTAGAAAGTTTAGATCACCTAGCAAAGGCAGGAAGATTAAATCCTATTATTGCAAAGGTTGCAAACATGTTATCTATAAAACCAATTATGGGTTCTAATGATGATGGAACTATAAGAATGGTTGAAAAGACTAGAGGTTATAAAAAAGCCTTCAAGAGATTTATAGATATAATCGGAGAAGAAGGAAGCAACTTAGAGCAAAAGGTACTTGGAATTGCTCATTGCAATTGTCTTGAAAGAGCTCTTCAATTTAAAGAAGAGGTTTTAAAGAGATATAATTTTAAGGACATAGTAGTTGTTGAAATGTCTGGACTAAGCACAACTTATGCAGATAATGGAGGTCTTGTAATAGCGTTTTAGATAAATTAATCACATAACGAATTGATATTTTAAAGCAATTGGTTATGTGATTTTTATTTATCTATATTTAAGTAATAAAATTCCTCATATTGAAAATTTATAAATAATTTTATATAAGTACTTTATTATTTTATAAATAATAAGTATAATAGGAGTAGTTATATTTAGTACATTTGTTTGCCGATAAAAAACAAAATGAAATTATAATATTATATATGATATAAATAAGGGGGCATAGATTATGAAAAAAGTAAGCATTGCATTATTAGGACTTGGAAATGTAGGTAGGGGAGTATGGAAGATACTAGATGCAAATAAAGAGGAGATAAGAGAAAGATCTGGTTACGAAATAGAAGTTTCTAAAATATTAGTTAGGGATAGAAACAAAAATAGGGGCATAGATGTACCAGATAAAATAATAACAACTAATGCTGACGAAATATTTGAAGATGAAAATATAAAGATAGTAGTAGAATTAATGGGCGGAGTTGATCCTGCTAAAGAATATATGATAAGGGCTATGAAAAATAAAAAACATGTAGTAACAGCAAATAAACTTGCAGTTGCAACTTGTGGTTCTGAACTTTTAAAAACAGCACAAGAAGAAAACGTAAGATTATGTTATGAAGCAAGTGTTGCTGGGGGAATTCCAATAATACATGGATTAAGTGAAAGCTTAACAGCAAATAAAATTGAACAAATAGTGGGGATTATAAACGGAACAACAAATTACATATTAACAAAAATGCGCTTAGATAATATGGATTTTAAAGAAGCGCTAAAAGAAGCACAAGAAAAGGGTTATGCAGAAGCTGATCCAACATCAGATGTTGAAGGATATGATGCTGTTTATAAACTTGCTATATTAACTTATCTTGCATTTGGTAAAAAGGTAAATGTAGATTCAATATATAGAGAAGGAATTCAAAAGATAGAATCAGTAGACATAGATTATGCTAAGGAATTTGGATATGTGATAAAGCTTTTAGCAATAGTTAAGGATGTAAATGACACTTTAGAATTAAGAGTTCATCCAACAATGATTCCAGAGAGACATCCTCTTGCTAATGTAAATGATTCTTTCAATGCAATATTCTTAAAGGGAAATGCAGTTGGAGATTTAATGATGTACGGACGTGGAGCTGGAGATCTTCCAACAGGAAGTGCGGTTGTTGGTGATATAATTTCTGTACTAAGAAATGAAACAGATCCATTATTTAAACTATCAAAACATAAATTAGGAAACGTTAAAAAGGTAAGTAGTATGGAAGATACGGAATGTGAATATTACATAAGAATGACTGTAAATGATGAACCAGGAGTTTTAGGTAATATAGCAGGTATTCTTGGAAAACATGATGTAAGCTTACTTTCAGTAATACAAAAGGCCAAAGAAGAAGAATCTGTAAAGCTAGTGTTTATAACTCATAAAACATTAGAAGGCAATATAAATAAGTCAATGGAAGAAATGAAAAAGCTAAGTAGCGTTCAAAGTATAGAAAATATTATAAGAGTAGAAAAGTTACAATAAGGGTTTAGGGGGCTAGATACATGGAAAAGATTTTTTATAGAAGTACAAGAGGGAGAGAAGATAACATATCATCATCACAAGCTATATTAAAGGGAATAGCAGATGATGGAGGATTATTTGTACCAAACAGAATTCCTAAAATAGATAAATCACTACAGGAATTAAGTAAAATGAATTATAGAGAACTTGCATATTTTGTTATGAGCAAATTCTTTACTGATTTTACTGAAGAGGAACTAAGGATATGTATAGACAGGGCGTATGATAACAAGTTTGATACAGAAAATATAGCTGAAATAAAAAAAGTAGGTAATGATTTCTTTTTAGAACTTTATCATGGACCAACTCTTGCATTTAAGGATATGGCTTTATCAATACTTCCTCATCTTTTAACTACATCTGCTAAAAAACAAAACCTAAACAAAGAAATAGTAATTTTAACTGCAACATCAGGGGATACTGGTAAGGCAGCACTTGAAGGCTTTACAAATGTTGATGGAACAAAAATTATAGTATTCTTCCCAGAAGAAGGGGTAAGTGAAATTCAAAAGAAACAAATGGTTACTCATAAAGGAAACAATACTTATGTAGTTGGAATAGAAGGAAATTTTGATGATGCTCAAAGTGGAGTTAAAAAGATTTTTAGAGATGAGAACTTTATAGAGCTGTTAGATAAAAACAATTATGTGTTTTCTTCTGCAAACTCAATCAATATAGGTCGTCTAATTCCTCAAGTTGTATATTACTTCTATGGATATTTAAAAATGTGTAATATGAAAGAAGTAACTTTAGGAGAAAGCATAAATGTAACTGTTCCTACAGGAAACTTTGGAAACATACTTGCAGCATATTATGCAAAAACAATGGGTCTTCCAATTAATAAGCTTATATGTGCATCTAATGATAACAAAGTACTATATGAATTTTTAAGCACAGGAAGGTACGATAAGCTAAGAGAATTCGTAACAACAATATCACCTTCTATGGATATATTAATTTCAAGTAACCTTGAAAGACTTTTATATAGCATAAGTGGAGAAAATCAAGATTTGGTAAGGTCGCTTATGAGTAATCTAGAAAGTAAAGGAAGCTATGAAATAACAAGTGATATGAAGGAAAGAATTAAAGATTTCTACGGAAATTTTGCATCAGAAGATGAAACAAGAAAAGGAATAAAGGAAGTTTATCGAAGTAGTAAATATTTAATTGATACTCATACATCTGTTGCATATGGTGTTAATAAAAAGTATAAAGAAGAATTTAATGATAATAAAAAGACTTTAATAGCATCAACAGCTAGTCCATATAAATTCACTTATGCAGTTATGAATGCTTTAGATGATAGCTTTAAGAATTACAATGATTTTAAACTTATAAAGGAAATGAATAAATTTGTAGGAGCTGAAGAACCAAAAGCAATAAAGGATATAGAAAAAAGAGAAGTTCTTCATAATGCAGTATGCAATAAAGATAATATGAAAGAAGAAATAAAAAGAATTTTAAATATATAAATAAAATAGACTTCATATACTATATAAGGGTAGGAACAAATAAGTTCTTATCCTTTTTTGTATGATATAATTATTTAAAAAGTAAAAGGGGGATTTAAAGTGAAGGAAGAAATTATAAACCTACTGAAAGAAAATGAAGATAATTTCATATCTGGAGAGAAAATAAGTGAGAAACTTGGTATAAGTAGAGCTGCTGTTTGGAAGCATATTAAATCAATAAAAGAAGATGGATATGAAATAGAATCAATATCAAGAAAAGGGTACAAGCTTATTTCTTCACCAGACTTACTTACTTTTGAAGAAGTAAATCCTTATTTAAATACAAAATACATAGGAAAAGATATAAGATATTATAATACAATAGATTCAACTAATACTAAAGCAAAGGAACTAGGAACTGCTGGAGCAAAAGAAGGAACAGTAGTTATAAGTGAAGAACAAACAGGGGGACGAGGTAGACTTGGACGTCAGTGGGTATCTCCTAAATTTAATGGTATATGGATGTCTATTATTTTAAAACCTGATATAGAACCAATGGATGCCTCTAAAATCACTCAAATTGGTGCAGCAGCAGTGTGCATGAGCATTAATGAGTTAGGACTAAAGGCTACTATAAAATGGCCAAATGACATAGTTTTAAATGGAAAAAAGGTATGTGGAATTTTAACGGAAATGAGCGGAGAACTAAATAAGATAAACTACATAATTATGGGCATTGGAATAAATGTAAATATAGAAGATGAAGATTTCCCAGGAGATATAAAAGATATAGCAACATCAATAAAAATAGAAAGTGGGAAAAAAGTTAAACGTAAGGAACTTGTTGCAAGTATATTTAATAATTTTGAAAGTCTATATGATGAATTTATAAACAGCGAAACTATAAAAAGATCCATAAATATTTGCAGAGAAAACTCTGCGCTTATAGGAAATGACATAAAGATAATAAAAAGAAATGAAGAAGTCTTTGCAAAAGCTATTGGATTAACTGAAGATGGAGAATTAATAGTTGAATACAATGATGGCAAAGTGGACAAAATTGTATCTGGAGAGGTATCCGTTAGAGGAATGTATGGATATGTGTAAGGAGGATAAGGTATGTTTGGGACAATAGATAGATTTGAAGAGGAATTTGCAGTAGTAGAATTTGATGATAGAAAAGTAGTAAATATATTAAAAAATAAACTCCCAAAAGAAGCAAAAGAGGGAGACGTGTTAAAATTTCATCATGACATAATAACTATAGACTACAAAGAAACTGAAAAAAGAAAAAGAGAGATAGAAGATCTTACAAAAGATTTATTTGAATAAATAGGGGAGCATTTGAATTATTACAAATGCTCCTTTAATTATAAATTTTTATAATAAGTTAAAACATTTTTATAAAAATCTATTGAAAATAACTTTTAATAGAAAATAATGTATTATATAATAAATTCGTACATGCCATTGTAAACGTTTTAGACGCCGTTTATACAATGAATAAAACAGGGGGGAGGGTTATGGAAAAACAGATAAAAGTATTTAGCTCTATAGTTATATTATCAATATTTAATATATTTTCTGCTAAGATTGCCGAAAGATTAATAGTTTTTAAAAATAATTCTATTGATGAAGTTGACTATAGTGCTTTTATAAGTGCATTTTCAAGGTGCGTAAACTTTATGTATATTGTTATATGCATAGTTATACTTGTAATTTTTTATGAGGGAAAGAAGGATAACGATAAACTTAAATAATAGTAAAAAGACAGGTATAACGTTGTGTATCTGTCTTTTTGC
Organism: Clostridium novyi NT; assembly: GCF_000014125.1. Taxonomy (NCBI): domain Bacteria; kingdom Bacillati; phylum Bacillota; class Clostridia; order Eubacteriales; family Clostridiaceae; genus Clostridium; species Clostridium novyi. The sequence goes on from NC_008593.1 coordinate 27,663, forward strand.
TATTATGTTTATAATTTTAAAATTATATAATTTTAAAGATAAAACTTAAATAAAAATAGTGCTGATAAAAAATTATCCGCACTATTTTAGTTTCTTAGTTGTTATCTAATTTGACCTTCTCCGTAAATTATGTATTTTGAAGAAGTAAGTTCTTTAAGTCCCATAGGTCCTCTTGCATGAAGTTTTTGTGTGCTTATTCCGATTTCAGCACCAAATCCAAATTCTGACCCGTCAGTGAAACGTGAAGAGGCATTTACATATACAGCAGCAGCATCAACTTCAGCTAAAAATCTTTGAGAGTTTTCATAGTTATTTGTAACTATTACTTCTGAGTGTTTTGTGCTGTATTTATATATGTGATCTAGTGCTTCATCTAATGAGTCAACAACTTTACTTGCAAATTTGAAGTCTAAATATTCCTTTGCCCAGTCTTCTTCTGTTGCCTCTGTTGCTCCCTCAACTAGAGATTGAGTTCTTATGCATCCTTTTATTTCTACATTTAAAGGTTTTAATTTTTCAGCAAGGTATGGAAGGAATTTATCAGCTATATCTTTGTGTACAAGTAAGCTTTCCATTGCATTACATACTGCTGGTCTTTGAGTTTTAGCATTTATAACTATGTTTGCAGCCATTTCAAGGTCAGCAGATGCGTCTACAAATACGTGACAGTTTCCAACACCAGTTTGAATTACTGGAACAGTTGCGTTTTTAACTACTGCATTTATAAGTCCAGCTCCACCTCTTGGAATTAAAACATCTATATAATCATTTAATTTCATCATTACATTTACTGCATCTCTACTTGGGTTTTCGATAAGGTTTATAGCACCTTCTGGAAGACCAGCTTTTGTAGCAGCCTCTGAAATTATTCTAGCTACAGTTGTGTTTGAGTTTATAGCTTCAGAACCACCTCTTAGAATAACTGCATTACCTGATTTTACGCAAAGGGCAGCAGCGTCAACAGTAACGTTAGGACGAGCTTCATATATTATACCGATAACACCTAGAGGAACACGAATTTGACCAATTTTTAAATTGTTAGGTCTTCTCCACATTCTTATTACTTCTCCAATTGGATCTTCTAGTGATGCAACGTCTCTTAAACCTTGAGCCATTGATTTAATTCTTGCCTCATCAAGTAGAAGTCTATCAAGTAAAGATTCAGTAAGGCCCTTTTCTCTACCGTTTTCCATATCTTTTTTATTAGCTTCAATTATAGCATTAGTATTTTCAATCAAAGCATCTGCCATAGCGTTTAAAGCATTATTCTTAGTAACTGTGCTTACAATAGACATTTTTCTTGCAGCGGATTTTGCAAGACTTGCTGTTTCAATTACGTAATTTTCTATGTTCATTTTAGTTCCTCCTTATAGGTTTTCTAATATTACTAAGTTGTTTTTGTGAATTACTTCATCATAGTTTTTATAACCTAGTTTATCTTCTATTATATTAGAATCTAATCCCTTTATTAAATCAATTTCCATAGAGTTATAATTTGTAATTCCATGTGCTATTTCTTCTTTTTTAGAATTTAAAATTGACACAACTTCTCCTTCTTGAAAAGTACCATCAATAGATATTATACCCTTTGGAAGTAAGCTTTTATTATGGTTTACTAGTGCTTTTTCTGCACCATCATCTACTATTATAGAACCCGTTGGCTTAGTTGCAAAAGCCATCCAATGTTTTTTTGCTTTAACATGATCCTCTTGTCCTAGGAATAATGTACCTATTTCTTTTCCATCAAGGATGTCTGTTAGGAAATTACGATTGTCTCCATTTACGATAACCATTGATGAACCTGATGATGTTGCGATTTTACCTGCATTTATTTTAGTTGCCATTCCACCAGTACCAAGTGAACTTCCAGCACCACCTGCAGCAGCTACAATATCCTCTGTAATCTCATCAACTACAGGAATAAATTTAGCATCAGGATTTGTTTTTGGATTTGAATCATATAGTCCATCTATATCTGTAACTAAAATCAATAAATCAGCGTCAACAAGACTTGCTACCATAGCTGATAGAGTGTCGTTATCACCAAATTTAATTTCATCTACTACTATAGCGTCATTTTCATTTACAATAGGAATTACGCCTTGTTCAAGTAGTGAGTAGAAAGTGTTACTAGCATTTAAAAATCTAGTTCTATGAGATAAGTCCTCGCGAGTTAAAAGTATTTGTCCTACTGGTTTTCCGTATTCTGAAAAAATCTTTTCATACATATGTAAAAGTATACCTTGACCTACAGCAGCAGCTGCTTGTTTTTCAGGAATAGTTTTAGGTCTCTCTTTAAGTCCAAGTTTTCCAATACCTGCTCCTATTGCACCAGATGATACAAGAATAACTTCAATTCCACGATTTTGGGCATCGGAAAGCTGTCTAACTAGGTTTTCTATTTTATTTAAGTTAAGTAGTCCTGTGGGATAAGTTAATGTTGATGTACCGACCTTTACTACGATTCTTTTTACGTCTTTTATGTAGGTTTCTCTTAAATTGTTCATATTTTATAACTGTAAAACAGTTTTACCTCCCTTAAATTTATTTAATAATTAGGTTGTTTTTTATAAAAAGTGTATAATAAAATTATTATTATCAATTTAGCAAATTATATCATATAATAAACATTTAATTCAATTTTACAGGAGGTCAATATGAACAAGAAAATAGGATTTATCGGATGTGGCAACATGGGAAGTGCCATGATTAAGGGAATTGTTAAATCTAACTTAGTTGATTCTAAAAATATAATGGCAAGTGATTATTTTTTAGAAAAATTAGAGGCTATGAAAGATGAAATAGGAATTTTAACAACAAATAATAATAATGAAGTTGCAGAGTTTGCAGATGTTTTATTTTTATCAGTTAAACCTAACATGTACAAAGCTGTAATTGATGAAATAAAGGATAAAGTTAAAAAAGAAACTATTATAGTTACAATAGCAGCTGGAGTTGATATTAAAACAACTGAAACTAATTTTGGTAGAGAAATAAAGGTTGTTAGAGTAATGCCAAATACACCAGCTTTAGTTGGAGAAGGTATGAGTGCATTATGTCCTAATGCGAATATAAATGATGCAGAGCTTGAAGAAATAGTTAATTTATTTAAATGTTTTAGTAAAGTAGAAGTAGTTGAAGAAAAGTACATTAACGTAGTTACAGCATTAACGGGTTCATCACCAGCTTACGTTTATATGTTTATAGAAGCTTTAGCAGATGGAGCTGTTCTTGAAGGACTTCCAAGAGATAAGGCATACAAAATGGCTGCACAAGCAGTTTTAGGTTCTGCAAAAATGGTTTTAGAAACAGGAAAACATCCAGGAGCTTTAAAGGATGATGTTTGTTCACCAGGAGGCACAACAATAGAAGCTGTTTACTCATTAGAAAAGAGCGGATTTAGAGCAGCTGTAATTGAATCTATTGAAAAGTGTGTAAGAAAAGCTGAAAATATGAGTAAATAACATTAAATAATATATTAAACTGAACAAATATTATAATATAGAGTAATTAATTAAGTTAAAATCTAATTAAAAAACATTAACCTATGAAATAAAAATTTTATTTCATAGGTTTTTTATATTTTATATAAAATAGGAGAATATTAAATATATATAAATGTTCCTTACGTATATTGTGAACAAAAAACCCTTATTTATTATATTTTGTATACATAAGTAGTTTTTGGGTGTAAAAAATAAAAAATTACGAATATTATTTTAATAAACATATTAATAATTCGCAATTTGTATTGACTAACCAACACACCTTTGCTACTATAGGTAAGGGGGGATTTAGCCATGAAAAAAAGTTATGATGTTATAATAATTGGAGCAGGTCCAGCAGGTATATTTACGGCTTTAGAAGTAACAAGATTAAACTCTGAATTAAGTGTTTTGATAATTGACAAAGGAAGAAATATAGAAAAAAGAACTTGTCCTGTAAGAAAGACAGGTAAGTGTGTTAATTGCAATCCGTGTGCAATAACATTCGGATGGTCAGGTGCAGGTGCTTTTTCAGATGGAAAACTTTCATTAAGTCCAGAAGTTGGTGGAAGAATACTTGAATATTATTCAGAAGAAGAATGTAAAGATCTTATAAATTATTGTGATAATATATATTTGAAGTTTGGTGCAAATAAGGTAGTTCATGGTTTAAATAATGAAAGAGTTGAAGAAATTAAATACGAAGCAAGTAAACATAATATTCGTTTAGTGGAGTGTCCTGTAAGACATCTTGGAACGGAACTTGCTTATAACGTGTTAAGGGATATGTATCATCATCTTATAGACAATACCAATACAGACTTTAGCGAACTTACAGAAGCTGAAGAACTTATTGTTGAGGATAATAAAGTTACAGGAATTATAGTTAATTCAAAATATGGAAGATGTGAAATTAAGGGTAGATATGTTGTAGTTGCACCAGGTCGTGGTGGAGCTGAATGGCTTTCAAAAGAAGCCGAAAGATTAAATATAAAAACTAAAAATAATGCGGTTGATATAGGAGTTAGAGTTGAAGTTCCAAATTCTATAATGGATCACCTAACTAAGGACTTATATGAGGCAAAACTTGTTTATTATTCAGATACCTTTGATAATAAAGTTAGAACGTTTTGCATGAATCCAGGTGGTGTGGTATCTGAAGAACATTATGACAATAATATAGCAGTAGTAAATGGTCATAGTTATTCAGAAGAAAAGTTAAGAACTAACAATACTAACTTTGCAATGCTTGTATCAACATCATTTACAGAACCGTTTAATCAACCAATTGACTATGGAAAATATATAGCTCAGCTTGGAAATATGTTAACTGGTGGACCAATAATGGTTCAAAGATTAGGGGATTTGTTAAAGGGTAGAAGAACAGACGAATCAAGATTAAAGAAATCTACTACAATACCTACATTAAAATCAGCAGTACCAGGAGATTTAAGTTTTGTACTTCCTCAAAGGCATTTAACATCTATAATAGAAGCACTTAAAGCTTTTGATAAGGTGGCTCCAGGACTTTATAGTAAAAATACATTACTTTATGGAGTTGAAGTTAAATTCTATTCAAGTAAATTTGAAACAAATAATAAATTTGAAACTGATATAAATAATTTATATACAATAGGAGATGGAGCAGGAATTACAAGAGGACTTATGCAGGCTTCTTCAACTGGGGTAATTGTAGCAAGAGATATAGTGAAAAAAATTAAAAAATAGGTTAAAATAATTAAATATAAATAGAAAATAATATATTACATTATGATAAAAAAATCATGTAATGTATGGTGAAAGAGAGGGAAACATATGTCAGCTTTTGTAGTATTAGGTGCTCAATGGGGCGATGAAGGAAAAGGAAAAATGACAGATTATCTTGCTGAAACAGCAGACGTTGTTGTTAGATTCCAAGGAGGAAATAACGCTGGTCATACAGTTGTAGTAGGAGATAAAGAATATAAACTTCACTTAGTTCCATCAGGAATATTATATGAAGATAAAATAAATGTATTAGGAAATGGTGTTGTAATAGATCCAAAAGCTCTATTTGAAGAAATAAACTACCTAGAAGATTTAGGAGTTAAAGTTACTAAAGAAAAATTAAAAGTAAGTGATAGAGCTCAACTTATAATGCCTTACCACAGAATCCTTGATGGCTTAAAAGAAAAAGCTAGAGGAAAAAATGATATAGGAACTACAGGAAAAGGAATAGGACCTGCATACACTGATAAAGCTGAAAGAAGTGGAATTAGAGTTTGCGATTTAATGCATAAAGATGTCTTTGAAGAAAAGTTAAGACAAAACATAAATGATAAAAATGAATTAATAAGACTTTATGGCGGAGAAGAATTAGACTTCGATAAGATATTTGAAGAATATAATGCTTATGCAGACAGAATGAGACCATATGTTACAGATATATCTGTAATAATATATGATGAAATGAAGAAAAATAAGAATGTACTATTTGAAGGAGCTCAAGGTTCATTACTTGATATAGACTATGGTACTTATCCATATGTTACATCTTCAAGCACTGTAGCTGGTGGAGTTTGCACAGGAGCAGGTGTTGGACCTACAGCTATAACAGGAGCAGTAGGTATTGCAAAAGCTTACACTACAAGAGTAGGAAAAGGACCTTTCCCAACAGAACTTCTTGATGAAATGGGAGAAAAGTTAAGAGAAAAGGGACACGAATACGGAGTAACTACAGGAAGAGCAAGAAGATGTGGATGGCTTGACCTTGTAATCTTAAAAAGTACAGCTAGAATATCTGGACTTACAAGCTTTGTTGTAACTAAAATAGATACACTTGCAGGATTCGACAAGATTAAAGTTTGTACTGGATATGAATTTGACGGAAAGGTAATAGATTACTTCCCAGCATCTTTAGAAGATTTAGCTAAATGCAAACCAGTATACGAAGAATTTGACGGATGGGACGACAGCATAGCTGATGCTAGAAGTTATGAAGAATTACCTGAAAATGCTAAGATTTACTTAAAGAAAATAGAAGAATTTACAGATACAAAAATTTCTATAGTATCAGTAGGTCCAAAGAGAGATCAAACTATAGTAGTTGGCGAAATTTAAATTTTCTTTATTCGTCGTTATAAGTTTGGTATAATTATCTTAAATAAACTGAAACGAGGTGAAGAGAATGCAAATAACTAAGGATATGACTATAGGAGAAATCGTAAGAAATTTCCCAAGTTCAATTGAAATATTAATGAGCTTCGGAATGGGTTGCGTTGGATGTCCATCAGCTCAAGGAGAAAGCTTAGAACAAGCAGCAATGGTTCATGGTATGGATATTGAAAAACTTTTAGAAGCTTTAAATAAGGCTATATAATATAAGTTTAATATAATTAAAAGCACTATAATAATGCAGACTGAATGCACATTATAGTGCTTTTAACTATTTATTTAAAATGTGGATTTTAAGGAGGATACTTATGAGCGGAATTATAACAGAAAAACAGTATGAAATTCATTATTATGAAGCACACTTAAAACAACAAGCCACAATTACTAACATAATAGACTTTTTTACAGATGTTTCAACTTTTCAATCGGAAGAATTAGGTGTTGGAATTAATTACATGATGGAAAATAATATGGCTTGGATATTATACAAATGGGACATAAATGTAGAGAGATATCCAAGGTATAGAGAGAAGATATTAGCAGTTACAGAGCCATATTCCATAAAAAAATTCTATGCTTATAGAAAGTTTTATATATTAGATGAAAATAGAAATATTATAGCATCGGCAAAATCTACATGGCTACTAATAGATACAAAAAAGAGAAGACCACTTAGAATTTCTAAAGAGATGGTTAAAGCTTTTGGACTTGAAAATAAAGAAGAAACATTAGAAATTGAAAATGTACATAAACTACCTGAAGAAAATACAGAAATAAACTTTAAGGTAAGGTATAGTGACATTGATACTAATGGTCATGTTAATAATGAAAAATACGTTGCATGGATGATAGAAAGTATTCCTCGAGATATAATATTAAATTACACTCTTAAAAATACAAAAATAACATATAAAAAAGAAACTATGTACGGAGAAAGTATAAAAGTTATAACAGGAAAAATTAAAGAAGATGAAGATAAAGTGAAATTTGTACATAATATATTAAGAGAAAATGGAGAACTTTTAACTGAGGGAGAAACTCTTTGGGAAAAAAATAAATAATAAGGTACATAACTATTATTTGTTTTATAAAGGTTAAGGATGGTAGCAAAATGTTTTGTTACCATCCTTTTTTATTTTTAATTAATATTTAAAACTAAAATTCATACAGCACATTAGAGACTGCGAGAGCTGATGCCCATGCCCATTGTAGGTTAAAACCACCACAATCACCATCAACATCTAAGATTTCACCGCAAAAGTACAAATTAGGAACGATTTTAGATTCAAGGGTACTTTCGTCTACTTCTTTAGTATTTACGCCCCCAGCAGTGACCTGAGCGTTATTAAAGCCATTAGTACCAGTGACGTTAAATCTCCAATCTTTAAGAAGATCAAAAATATTGTTCTTTTCTTTCCAAGTAAGTTCCCAACAAGGTTTATGTATACTTTCAATGTTAGCTTCTTTTAAAAGAATAGGTATAATTTTTTTATTTATTATGCCTATAAGAGAATCATAAACACTTTTGTATCCAAAAACACCCCAGTGATTTTCTAAAAAATGAATTAATTCTTCTTTAGAAAAATTGTTCATCATATCAACTGACATTGTAACATTTTTACCCTTTGAAGTTGAATAAGATGCATTTCTGCTAAGCTGAAGTATTGGTGGGCCTGAAATACCATAATCAGTAAACAAAATCTCTCCAAGTTCTTCTTGAACAAATTCATTATCTATAAATATTTTAGCGCTTCCATCAAACTTAACCCCAGATATTGATTTTAGCTTTTTATAATCTAATTTAAGCTGTACAAGGGCTGGAATAGGTTCTATAATGCTATGACCTAATTTCTTAGCTAAAGTAAATCCTGAGCCATCTGAGCCGGTTTTAGGAGCTGATTTTCCTCCACAACACAGAATTAACTTATTGCAGTTAAATTCTTTAGTTAAATCATCATTTGAAGAAGTAAAGATTTTAAAACCTTTTTTAGAGTGGATAATATCCTTTACTTTAGTTTCTAAGTAAATAGGTATTTCTCTCTCTTCTAAGGTAGATTTTAATACGTCTATTACAGATGAAGCTTGAAGGGACATAGGATACATTTTACCGTTCTCTAAAGTTGTAAGGTAAATACCTATAGTTTTAAAAAATTCCTCGATTTTATCTACAGTAAATTTTGATAAAATAGTTTTAAAAAAGCTTTTATTTTCGCTATGGTATCTATCAAGTGTTATATTTTCATTTGTAATATTACAACGACCGTTTCCTGTTGTTAAAAGTTTTTTTGCAATTCTATTATTAGATTCTATTATGGCAACGTCTAATCCTAAATTTTTAGCATTAATAGCTGCTATGATTCCGGAGGCACCTCCGCCAACTATAATAACATCATGTTTCAAAATGATCTCTCCTTATGTTATGCATTTATATTTTATTATATCTTAATAAAGAAAAAGAATAAAATTTAATAGACAAAAAGCTAAAAAATAAAAATAAAAGAATAAAATTAGTACAAAAAACTTATAAATTTAAAAATAAAAATAGAGAAAAAATAATAAAAATAGCATTAATTATATAAAGAAATATAAAAATATATAATAAATTTTTATATTTTGAAAAATGACGAAACTCCCATTAAATAAGGGTTTTAGGGGTTGAAAACTATAACATGACAAAAAATAAATAATAAAATTAAAAAAAAATGCAGAAAATGTGTTGACACTTTATCAAATATCATGTAATATATTCTTCGTCGGGTGTGACGGAAACGAAACACTTGAAAAACAAAAGATTAAACCAAGGCTCCTTGGTCAAGCGGTTAAGACACCACCCTTTCACGGTGGTAACAGGGGTTCGATTCCCCTAGGAGTCACCATTTACAGTTTTATGGGCGCATAGCTCAGCTGGGAGAGCATCTGCCTTACAAGCAGGGGGTCACAGGTTCGAGCCCTGTTGTGCCCACCATAAAACAAAATGTGGCCTAGTGGCTCAGTTGGTTAGAGTGCCGGCCTGTCACGCCGGAGGTCGAGGGTTCGAGTCCCTTCTAGGTCGCCATATATTAGCTGGCATGGCTCAACTGGTAGAGCAACTGACTTGTAATCAGTAGGTTCCGGGTTCAAGTCCTGGTGCCAGCACCAATTTTAAAATTTAATAAGGCTCCTTGGTCAAGCGGTTAAGACACCACCCTTTCACGGTGGTAACAGGGGTTCGATTCCCCTAGGAGTCACCATTTACAGTTTTATGGGCGCATAGCTCAGCTGGGAGAGCATCTGCCTTACAAGCAGGGGGTCACAGGTTCGAGCCCTGTTGTGCCCACCATAAAACAAATGTGGCCTAGTGGCTCAGTTGGTTAGAGTGCCGGCCTGTCACGCCGGAGGTCGAGGGTTCGAGTCCCTTCTAGGTCGCCATATTAGCTGGCATGGCTCAACTGGTAGAGCAACTGACTTGTAATCAGTAGGTTCCGGGTTCAAGTCCTGGTGCCAGCACCAGTAAAAACTAAGTAATTTTACTTAGTTTTTTATTTTTTTGTTAATTAATTAAAAAGTATAAATCTAGTTGTATATATAAAATATATAAGCAAAAAAAACGAGTAAATTATAGTATTCATAATTTACTCGTTTTTTAGTATGGTCTAACCGATATATCTATAAATTTTGAGACCTCATTTTTGATAAATTTATTTTAACACGTATATCTTCACCATAAAATTTACATAAAGTGAAGTTACCAAATAATCTTGAAGTTATTCTTTCAGAATATGTTTTAAGTAATGATTCTAAAGTATAGTTTGTTGAAATAACCATTTTTTTATTTTTAAGTATTCTCTTATTTAAAAGATTAAAAAGTTCTGTTTTAGTGAAATTACTTATTTGTTCAGTACCTAAATCGTCAATTATAAGTAAGTCACAATTGATAAGTATATCTTCAAGTTCGTAATTATTTTCAAGTCTTATTTCTCTAAGGTTTTTAATAAGATCTTCAGCGGTTCTATAAATTACTAAATTTCCTCTGTCTAGAAGTTCCTTTGCAATACAGTGAGTTAAAAAAGTCTTTCCTGTGCCTGAATTTCCATAAAACAAGAGATTATCTTTTCCACTATCAAAAGTTTCTATAAAGTACATAATAGTTTTTATTATCTCTTCCATGTTCTTTCTAGAACTTTTGGGATTTTCACTATCTCTAGTTGATGGATAATAGTCATATTTAAAGTTTCTAAAATTATTAGTCCTAAGTAGCTGACTAAGTTCAGAGTTTTCATAGTAAAGCTTAATTAATTTTGGTTTATAACATTCACATTTAGTTGGTCCAATAAAACCTGTATCTTTGCATTTAGGACATTGGTATCTAGTTTTTAGATAATCCATATCATAACCATTAGACACTAAAAGTTCTGTTTTCTTCATTCTAAGGTCAGTTATTTTTTCACGTAGGTCATGTAAGAATTCTTCTCTATTTTTTATTGGTTTAAATGCACTTATAGAAAGTTTTACACATAGTTTATTTATCTCTTTTTCCAGTTCCTCAATCTCAGGAAACTTAGAGTAAACTTCTTCTTTTCTATTTTTAAGATTATGTGTTTCATCTTCTCTTATTTTTTCGTACATTTTTAAAATCTTATGTTGGTAACCCTTAATCATCATTATCCCATCCTAGTAATTTTTTTTCTAGTTCACTAAAGTCATAAGAGCGTTGCTCATAGTTATTAAATGAATCTGTGCTAGTATTAGTATTATTGCCATAATAGTTCTTTTTCTTAAAGTTACCTTTTAATTTATCTTTCTTTTCTATATCTTCAATAGTTCTTAAATCATTTTTAAACCAATTATTTAGAATTCCATCTATATATTTAAATTCAGCTTTATTTAATCTTTCAAAACAAATATCGCAAGCTTTATATATTATATCTAAAGGAAATTTGTAAACACTAATCCATTTATCAAGCATTTGCTCCTGTGGCTTCATAACTTCTGAATTTTTAATTCCTAGGTAATTTAATATCTTTTTAATGTTAAGCCATTTGTCTTCATGAGCTTTAATAAAAGCTTGGGCATCATCAACTGTTTTAATTTTAGCATCATGCCATGCTATTGCTATTTTTTCAATATATCTGTAATCACGTTTTCCTTTTGAAACGCTATACTGCATTAAAAGAAGTATAAGTTCTGGAGAAAAATCAAAGTCTTTTTGCCAGCTTAAATACATTGTCATTTCTTTATTTGAAAGAGGACGTGCTAGGAGTTGTTCTATTTCTTTCATCATACCCTTAATAGAATTATCCTTTAATTTTGATAGTATAGCAGTATCTGTAGGGTCTTGTTTTGGTGCATTGTCTAAATCTAAAAATTCTATAGAATAAGTACCTGAATCGTCAAGGGAATTCATCTTAATTACCCCTTCATCACTCCAGTAATTCCATGCATTCATAACATCATCTTCTAATATGTGAAGAGTATCTGCAATACTAGCAGAGTTTACCCCAAGTTCACCAGACATACAATATCTAAGACCAAGTAAATAGACCTTTACGTATTGCCCTCTAGCTGATGTCATAAATTTATCTATAAATATGTTACTTACAAGAGTGTACTTGACATTCTTGTGGTTAAACATGAATGTGTTCATGCAGTCACACCTTTCTATTATAAACACTATATATAGTAACTTTAAATTTAATTATAACAAAATAATGGGTTTTACTCAATTAATTAAAGAATGGAAGAAAAATTACATTTATTGAAATAAACAATATTTGGTGGTATTTTAAATACATAAGTTTATGGTAGGAGGAAGTTTATTGAAGAATTCAGTAGATTTATTAAATATATTAAAAAGTATAAATGGTAAAGGGTATAAGGCATATAAGGATATAGCTGGAGCCTATGATTTTGGAAAATACATATTACATGTAGATAGTGTTCAAGGAGATCCATTTGCAAGTCCTTCTAGAGTTAGAATTAGTGTAAATCAGAAAAATTCTAAGTTTCCAGAAAACCTTTTTGATGAATCTTACAGAAGAATAGCTTTAACGGATTTTTTAGCTCGTTTATTTTATGAAAATATAAATAAGATTTATTCTAGAGTTAAGGGTTCAGGAAAAAGTGGACTTTTAAGTATAGATAGTTGCGGTCAAGAAGTATTAGATAGAACAGCTATTTGTATTGATAAAAATAAGGTTGAAGCTAGGATAGAAGTGGGTCTTCCGGCAAATGGAAGAAGGGTTTTATCAAAAGAAGCTGAAGAGATCTTTTTTAATTTTATACCCAAAATAGTAGATAAAACTTTATATTTCAATAATATTAATAAAGAAAAGTTAATAGAAAGTGTGCGTCTTTCAGAAGATCAAAATTATATAAGAAATAAATTAAATGAACTTCAGTTGTGTGCTTTTGTAGCTAATGGCTCTATACTTCCAAGAGAAAGTGGAGTATCAGAAAAACCATTAAAGAACAATGCAGTTAAGTTTTTAAGTCCTAAAGAACTTGAGTTGGAAATAAATCTTCCAAACAAGGGCAAAATATCTGGAATGGGTATTAAGAAGGGAATAACCTTAATTGTAGGCGGAGGATACCACGGTAAGTCTACACTTTTAAAGGCCCTAGAACTTGGAGTTTATAATCACATTAAAGGTGATGGGCGTGAATTTGTAATAACAGATGACACTGCGGTGAAGATTAGAGCAGAAGATGGAAGAAGCATCGAAAAAGTAGATATATCAATGTTCATAAACAATCTTCCAAATGGAAAGGACACAGTTAAATTTACTACTGAAAATGCCAGTGGAAGTACATCAGAGGCTGCAAATATTGTTGAGGCAATAGAAAGTAGGGCAAGGGTATTTCTTATTGATGAAGATACAAGTGCAACTAATTTTATGATTAGAGATAAGAATATGCAGTTACTTGTAAGTGATGATAAGGAGCCTATAACCCCATTTATATTAAGGGCAAGAGAAATATATGAGAAAAACGGGATTTCAACTATTATAGTTGTAGGAAGTTCTGGAGACTATTTTTCTATAGCTGACAATGTAATTATGATGGATGAATATAGGATTTTAGATGTAACTAAAAAGGCTAAGGAAATAAGTAAAAACAGTAATGAGAATAGTAATAATATAGATATAAATAAAGATAGGTATTCTTTAAATTTTAATAGAGTTTTACTTAAAAATAGCTTTAAGGAAGGATATAAAGGAGTAAAAATAAAATCTGTTGGAAAGGAAGCACTTCTTTATAATAAATCTGAAATAAATTTAAGATATTTAGAGCAAATAGTAGATAGAAGCCAAGTTAATACCATTGGAGAAATTATAAAATACATAAAAGAGAATACTGTTAATGACAAGTTAAACTTACATGATGTAGTAGGTAAAGTTGTTGAAGATATTAAGGAAAAAGGACTCATTGTAGTTTCTTCTAAAAAAGGTGGAGGGGGAAATCTTGCTATAGTTAGAAAACATGAGATTATGGCAGCTTTAAATAGATTTAGAGAACTAAAAATAAAATAATAATTAATATAAATAAAGTTATATTATAAATTAAAAAACAAAGAAAGTTAAAATAAATAGGAGTAATACTTAATTTTTAATGAAAATATACAAAAATTTAAGAAACTTTTATAGTTTACACAAAGGATTTTTTGATATATACTTTGACTATCAAAATATTTGATTATCCAAATATATTTTAGTTAAAGTAATTTTAAACTTAGAGGGATGCGTGATATATAGTGGATAAGAATATAAAAACAATTTTAAATGAACTTTTAGTTAGTACCTTTAATGAGATATTAACTATTGAGCAGACAGCATTAAAGTCAGGAAAGTTAAATGATTTATCAGTAACAGAAATACATACAATAGAAGCTATTGGAATGTATAAGCCAAGAACCATGTCAGAGGTTGCAGGAGACCTTGGAATAACTGTTGGAACATTAACTACTGCAATAAACAATTTAGTGAAAAAAGAGTATGTTGAGAGACAGAAAGATGAAAATGACAGAAGGGTAGTTAAGATTGTGCTTACTAAAAAGGGCAAGCTTGCATATAGGGTTCACGAAAAATTTCATTCAGATATGATAAAGGCAACAATAGATGGATTAACTGATGAAGAAGAGGTTCTTTTAGCAGCTGCACTTGGTAAACTAAATGACTTTTTTAAAAACAACTACTTAGAAAAAAATGAAGATAAAAAGGAATAAATAATATGTATAATGTAAAGATTGAGAACACTGGTAGATATGTGCCAGATAACATCGTTACAAATGAGGACATTTCAAAGATTGTAGATACTAATGATAAATGGATAAGAGAGAGAACTGGAATTAAAGAAAGAAGAATTTCAAAAGGTGAAAATACATCTCACATGGCAATAAAGTCAGCAAAGGATGTATTAAGAAAATCCTCTATAAAAGCTGATGAATTAGATTTAATCATTGTAGCCACATGTACACCAGATTGCTTCGTACCCTCCACGGCTTGTATTGTTCAAGATGCTATAGGTGCTACAAAGGCTACATGTTTTGATATAAATGCCGCTTGCACTGGATTCATGTATGCACTTTCTGTTGCAAGCCAATTTATAAAATCAGGACAAAGTAAAAATGCTTTAGTAATTGGAGCTGAAACATTGTCCAAGATGATTAATTGGCAAGATAGAGGTACATGCGTATTATTTGCAGATGGTGCAGGAGCGGCAATTTTAACTAGAAGTGAAGAGGTAGGACTTATTTCTCAGTATACATGTTCAGATGGTACTGGGGGAAAGTTTTTAAAATGTGATGCTCTACCTGTTGAAAATCCATATGTAAGTGAAAAGACGGAGTTCTTAAACAAGCTTTCAATGGAAGGACGAGAAGTTTTTAAATTTGCAGTAAATGCAATGATTGATTCTGTCCACAAGGTTCTAGAAAAAACAGATTACACTATAGAAGATATTGATTATATAGTACCTCATCAAGCAAATATAAGAATAATAGAATATGTAGCTAAAAAACTAAAAGTATCACAGGATAAATTTTATATAAATTTACACAGGTATGGAAACACATCAGGAGCTAGTATACCAATAGCTTTAGATGAAATGAATGAGAAGAATATGCTAAAAAAAGGCGACAAAATTATTTTAGTTGGATTCGGTGGAGGACTTACATTTGGAGCTCACTTAATTCAATGGAATTAGTATAAATTAAAAACAATCAAGGGGGAAAATAAAATGACATTAAATAGAGTTAAAAAGATAATGGCAGACCATTTAGAAATTAATGAAGATGAAATAAAATTAGGATCAAATTTCCAAGATGATTTAGGAGTGGATTCTTTAGATATATTTGAAATAGTGATGGAAATAGAAGATGAATTTGATCTTGAAATACCAAATGAAGATATTGAAAATGTAAAAACTGTTGAAGATTTAGTAAAGTATATAGATTCAAGATGTGAGTAAGTATAAAAAATTAAAATTAAAGACTGCAAATGCGCAGTCTTATTTTATAGGAGGATAGAATGAAAAACTGCGATTTATTTGAAAAACTAGGAGTAAAATATCCAATAATTCAAGGTGGCATGGCTTGGATTGCAGATAGTTCACTTGCAGCAGCAGTATCAAATGCTGGAGGAATCGGAATAATTGCAGCAGCAAATGCTCCTGTAGAGTATGTACGTGATGAAATTAGAAAGGCTAAAAGTTTAACCGATAAACCCTTTGGAGTTAATATAATGCTTCTTAGTGATAATGCAGATGATATTGCAAAGCTTGTATGTGAAGAAGGAGTAAAGATTGTTACAACTGGAGCAGGAAGCCCCGGAAAGTATATGAATATGTGGAAAGAACATGACATTACAGTTATTCCTGTTGTAGCATCGGTTGCCCTTGCAAAGAGAATGGAGAGAAGTGGAGCAGATGCAGTTATATCAGAAGGATGTGAAGCTGGAGGACATATTGGAGAACTTACAACTATGGTCCTTGTACCACAAATAGTTGATGCTGTAGACATACCTGTAATTGCAGCAGGGGGTATAGGTGATGGTAGAGGTGTTATGGCATCATTTATGCTTGGTGCATCTGGAGTTCAAGTGGGAACCAGATTTTTAGTTGCTAAGGAATGTACTGTTCATGAAAATTATAAGGATAAGGTTATAAAAGCTAAGGATATAGATTCAGTAGTAACTGCAAGAGCCACAGGACATCCAGTAAGAAGCCTTAGAAATAAGCTTGTTCGTGAGTTTAAAGCTTTAGAAAAAAAAGGAGCAACCATTGAAGAATACGAAAAATTAGGAGCAGGAACACTTAAAAAGGCCGCAAGATATGGAGATGTTCAAATGGGTTCCGTTATGGCAGGACAAATTGCAGGGCTTATAAAAAAAGAGCAAACTTGCAGTGAAATTATAGAAGAATTATTTACTGAAGCTGACAATATATTAATGGGTTTTAAAAGGGAGAGAGAAAATGAGTAAAATTGCATTTTTATTCTCAGGGCAAGGGTCCCAATACATAGGAATGGGAAAAGAACTATATGATAATTTTTATGAAAGCAGAGAAGTATTTAATAAAGCAAATATTGCCCTTGGATTTTCTATAAGTGATTTATGTTTTGGTGGAAGTTTAGAAGATTTAAATAAAACGGAAAATACTCAACCTGCAATACTCACAACTAGTATAGCTACATTAAAGGCATTAGAAAAACATGAAATAAAGCCAGATATGGTTGCAGGACTTAGCCTTGGAGAGTATTCAGCTTTAGTATGTAGTGGAGTTTTAGACTTTGAAGATGCAGTAAGAGTTGTAAAAAAGAGAGGTAAGTTCATGCAAGAAGAAGTTCCTTTTGGAGTTGGAACTATGGCTGCCGTAATAGGCTTAGCAAGGGAAAAGATAAAGGAAGCCTGCATTAGAGCATCTAAGGAAGGAATTGTTCAGGTTGCAAATTATAATTGTCAGTCGCAAATAGTTATTGCTGGGGAAATAAAAGCAGTAGATAAAGCTTTAGAGATAGCAAAGGAATTAGGTGCAAAGAGAGTTATAAAACTTAAAGTTAGTGCGCCATTTCATACTTCCATGCTAAAGGGTGCTGGAGAGAAATTATATAGTGAACTTCAAAATATAGAGTTAAAGGAAATAAAAATACCTGTAATGACAAATGTAACTGGAACTTATATAAATGATGTTCATGATATAAAAGGAATATTAAAAGAGCAGGTTATGAGCTCTGTACTTTGGGAAGACATAATAAAAAATATGATAGAAGAAGGCGTAGATACTTTTATAGAAATTGGACCTGGAAAAGCCTTATGTGGATTTGTAAAGAAGATAAATAGAAAAGTAAAAGTTTTAAATGTTGAGGATTTAAATTCTTTAAGGAAAACTGTAGATGAATTAAAAGGAGACAAGAATTAATGAAAGAAATAATGTTAACTGGAAAAAATGCTATAGTTACAGGTTCAAGTCGTGGAATAGGAAGGGCTATTGCTATAAAACTTGCAGAACTTGGAGCTAATATTATTTTAAATTATAGAAATAATGTAGCATCAGTTAAAGAAGTTATAAAAGAAATAGAAACAAAGGGCGTTAAAGTTATGGCAATTCAAGGTGATGTAAGTAACTTTGAAGATGCAAAAAAGGTAGTAGATGAAGCTAAAGAAAAGCTAGGTTCAATAGATATTCTAGTAAACAATGCAGGAATAACAAAGGATACACTTCTTATGAGAATGAAGGAAGAAGACTTTGACAAGGTAATAGAAGTTAACTTAAAAGGTGTATTTAACTGCACCAAAAATATTGTGCCTATAATGATGAAACAAAGAAGTGGAAGAATAATAAATATATCTTCAATTGTTGGGCTTTCAGGAAATGCTGGACAATCAAACTATGCAGCTGCAAAGGCAGGAATAATTGGTTTTACAAAGTCTGTAGCAAAAGAAATAGCTACAAGAGGAATAACTGTAAATGCAATAGCACCAGGTTTTATAAGTACAGATATGACAGATGTATTATCAGATAAAGTTAAAGAGGAAATAAAGAAAAACATTCCTCTAAGAAGAATTGGAGAAGGAAAAGATATTGCAAATACAGTTGCCTTTTTAGCATCTGATATGGGAGCTTATATAACTGGACAAGTTATAAGCGTAGATGGTGGAATGCATATATAAGGAGTGAATTTAAGTGAAAAACAGAGTTGTAATCACTGGTATGGGAGCTATAACTCCCATAGGTAATAGCGTTAATGATTTTTGGAGCGGAGTTAGAGAAGGAAAGTGTGGAATTGATAAAATAACATTCTTTGATACTGAGGATTATAAGGCAAAGCTTGCAGCAGAAGTTAAAAATTTTGAAGTTACAGATTATATGGAAAAAAGAGAAGCTAGAAGACTTGATAGGTTTTGTCATTTTGCACTAGTTGCAGCAGATGAGGCAGTAAAGAGTGCAGGAATTACAGATGAAAATGTGGATAAATACAGAATGGGAGTTATTGTAGGTTCAGGGGTTGGAGGATTTGGAACAATTGAAGAACAACACAATAAGCTTTTACAAAAAGGACCAAATAGAGTAAGTCCATTTTTTATACCTATGATTATAAGCAACATGGCGGCAGGAAATATAGCAATTAAGTTTGGTGCCAAAGGTGTTTGCACCAATATAGTAACAGCTTGTGCAACTGGAACTCATGCAATAGGTGAGGCTTTTCATAACATTAGAAATGAAATATCAGATGTAATAATAGCAGGAGGGGCAGAAGCATCAATTACACCACTTGCAGTTGCTGGGTTTACATCACTTACGGCACTAAGCACTAGCGAAGAGCCACTAAGAGCATCAATTCCATTTGATAAAGAGAGAAATGGATTTGTAATGGGAGAGGGGGCTGGAATTGTAGTATTAGAATCTCTTGAAAGCGCATTAAAGAGAAATGCAAAAATTTATGGTGAAATAGTTGGATATGGAGCAACTTGTGATGCGTACCACATAACTTCACCAGCACCAAATGGAGAAGGTGGAGCAAGGGCTATGGAAATTGCTATAAAGGATGCTGGTATAGAGAAAAATGAAATTTCATATATAAACGCTCATGGAACAAGCACTCCATACAATGATAAGTTTGAAACAGAAGCTATAAAAACTGTATTTGGAGAGGATGCATATAAAATACCTGTAAGCTCAACTAAATCAATGACTGGACATTTACTTGGAGCAGCTGGAGCAGTAGAAGCAATAGTTTGCACAAAAGCATTACAGGATGGATTTATACCTGCAACAATAGGTTACAGGGAAGCTGATGAGGATTGTGATTTAGATTATGTACCAAATGAAGGTAGAGAGAAAAATATAAAGTATGCAATGTCTAATTCATTAGGTTTTGGAGGTCACAACTCAACAATAATCTTAAAGAAATGGGATGGACAATAGGTTATGGATTATAAGGGAATACAAGAAATTATAAAAACAATGAGTAATTCAGAGCTTACATCTTTGGAAATAGAAACAAAAGATATGAAGATTATCATGAAAAAGGGGGAAGTAGTAGAGAGCATAAGTAGAGAAGACATAATGGCAGTAACTACGCTTAATAATCATAAAGAAGAAGTTAAGAATTTAGAAAATATTGTAGAGGAAGAAGAAATTATAGAAACAGTGCAACAGGGCAAAGTAGAAGATGAAAATTTAACTATTATAGAATCACCTATAGTAGGAACTTTTTATACAGCACCTTCTCCTGATGAAGAAGATTTTGTAGTGTCTGGAAGTAAGGTTAAAAAGGGAGATACTCTTTGTATTATAGAGGCAATGAAGCTTATGAATGAAATAGAAGCAGAAGAAGATTGTGAGATAGTTGAGATACTAGTAAAGAATGAAGAAATGGTTGAGTATGGACAACCACTATTCAAAGTTAGAGTATAGGGGGCAAACATAATGGCACTTGGCATAAAAGAAATTCAAGAAATTATACCACATAGATATCCATTTTTACTTGTAGATAAAGTAGAAGAATTAGAACCAGGAAAAAGGGCTGTAGGGTATAAAAACGTTACTATGAATGAGTATTTCTTTCAAGGACATTTTCCAGAAGAACCGGTAATGCCTGGAGTTCTTCAAATAGAGGCACTAGCACAACTTGGGGCAATTGCACTTTTAAGTATGGATGAGTTTAAAGGTAAGATTGCATACTTTGGTGGAATAAATAAGGCTAAATTTAGACGCAAGGTTGTTCCAGGAGATGTACTTAAATTAGAAATTGAGATTGTAAAAATGAAGGGACCTGCTGGAATTGGTAAGGCCATAGCTACTGTTGACGGTGAAAAAGCTGTTGAATGTGAAATAATGTTTGCAGTAGGAAAGTAGGTGATATAATGTTTAACAAAATTTTAATTGCTAATAGAGGGGAAATTGCAGTTAGAATAATTAGAGCATGTAGAGAAATGGAAATAGAAACTGTTGCTGTATATTCGGATATAGATAGAGAGGCACTTCATGTTCAAATGGCAGATGAGGCTGTATGTATTGGACCTGCAAAGCCAAGTGAAAGCTATCTTAATATGGAAAATATAATAAGTGCAACGGTACTTACAGGAGCACAAGCAATTCATCCTGGTTTTGGATTCTTATCTGAGAACAGTAAATTTGCCCAGATGTGTAAGGAATGTAATATTGTTTTTATTGGACCTGATACTAAAACAATGAACAATATGGGGAATAAGTCAAAGGCAAGAGAAATTATGATGAAGGCAAATGTGCCTATTGTTCCAGGTACAGAAGGAAACGTAGAAACATCCAAGGAAGCATTAAAAGAAGCTGAGAGAATAGGCTATCCTGTTATGGTAAAGGCAGCAGCAGGTGGTGGAGGGCGAGGAATTAGAATAGTTAAAAATTCTCATGAACTCATAAAAATGTTTGAAACCGCAAAAAGAGAAGCTGAAGCCTCTTTTGGAGATGGAAGCATGTATATGGAAAAATTCATAGAAAATCCAAAGCATGTTGAGTTTCAAATACTTGGAGACAACTGTGGAAATGTAGTACATCTTGGAGAGAGAGATTGCTCTATTCAAAGAAGAAATCAAAAGGTATTAGAAGAAACACCATGTCCTATAATGACAGAAGAATTAAGAAATAAAATGGGTGAAGTTGCTATAAAAGCAGCTAAAGCTGTGAATTATAAGGGAGCAGGAACAATTGAGTTTTTACTAGATAAAAATGGTGAGTTTTACTTTATGGAAATGAACACAAGAATACAAGTAGAACATCCTGTAACTGAGATGATAACAGGAATAGATTTAGTAAAAGAGCAAATTAAAATAGCATATGGAGAAAAACTAAGTGTAACTCAAGAAGATATAAAGTTTAATGGACATTCTATAGAATGCAGAATTAATGCGGAAAATCCATCAAAAGGATTTATGCCATCACCAGGCACAATAGGTGTAACATGTATTCCAGGTGGAAGTGGAATAAGAATAGATAGTGCATTATATCAAGGATATAAAATGCCACCAAATTATGATTCAATGATTGCAAAGCTTATAGTACATGGAAAAGATAGAAATGAGGCTATAAGTAAGATGAAGAGAGCATTAGGAGAATTTATTTTAGAAGGAATAGATACAAACATATCTTTTCAATTTGAAATTTTAAATAATAAAACCTTTAATGAGGGAACATATAACACTGGATTTATAAATAAAGAATTTGGATATTAAGAAGAAGGTATGATAGCTAAGAGCTATTAGGAGTAGGTGAAGATTATGTTTAAAATTAATCCTATATTTAAGAAAACTAAATATATAACTATAAATACTTCTAAGGATAATAATATAAATAAAGAAAATATTCCTAACATACCAGAGGGTATGTGGGTTAAATGTGATAGATGTGGAAAAACCCTTTATAAAAAAGATTTAGATGAAAATTTAAAGGTGTGTAAATTTTGCAATAAGCATTATAGAATGAATGCTTGGGAGAGAATTGATTTAATAGTAGACACGGGAACCTTTAGAGAATTTGGAGAGAATATTACATCTAAAAATCCACTAGACTTTAGTGGCTATGAAGATAAATTAAAGGGGATAAAAGAAAAAACTAAACTTAAAGAAGGTGTAATCACTGGAAAAGGAAAAATCTACGGAAAGAATGTTGTAATTGCAGTTATGGACAGTAGATTTATGATGGGAAGTATGGGATCAGCTGTAGGCGAAAAAATAACAAGGGCAGTAGAAAAGGCTACAGAAGAAAGATTACCAATAATAATATTCACAACATCTGGAGGAGCCAGAATGCAGGAGAGCATGTTTTCACTAATGCAAATGGCAAAGACAAGTGCTGCAATAGCAAGACATAATGAAGCTGGACTTTTATATATACCAGTTCTAACTGATCCAACAACAGGAGGCGTTATTGCAAGTTTTGCAATGCTTGGAGACATTATATTATCAGAGCCTGGTACTTTAATTGGATTTGCAGGAAGAAGAGTTATAGAACAAACAATAAAACAAAAGTTACCTGATGATTTTCAAAGTGCAGAGTTTCTTTTAGAACATGGATTTTTAGATAAAATCGTTAATAGAAATGAATTAAAAAAGGTATTATATAAGATTTTAGAATTACACTAAAGGTGATTTAAAGCTATGAAGGGGTGATATTTTTGCTACAAAATGAAAAACAGATTATTGAAACAAAAGTAGAGTTATCTCCTTTAGATAAACTAAAATTATCTAGAATGAAAGATAGACCTACAGCCCTTGATTACATAGATAGAATTTTTAATGGATTTATAGAATTACATGGAGATAGAGGATTTAAAGATGATCCTAGTATTGTTGGAGGAATTGCTAAATTTAATGGTATACCTGTTACTGTAATAGGGCAACAAAAGGGACGTGATACTAAAGACAATATAAAGAGGAACTTTGGTATGGCACACCCTGAAGGATATAGAAAAGCTTTAAGATTAATGAAGCAGGCAGAAAAATTTAAAAGACCAGTTATTTGTTTTGTTGATACTCCAGGTGCATTTTGTGGAGTTGGAGCAGAAGAGCGAGGTCAAGGAGAAGCCATCGCTAAAAACTTAATGGAAATGGCGCTTTTAAAGACACCTATCATTTCAATTGTTATTGGAGAAGGGGGAAGTGGTGGAGCCCTTGGATTATCTATTGGAGATGAAATATGGATGCTTGAACATAGTGTGTATTCGGTACTTTCTCCAGAAGGATTTGCAGCTATTCTATGGAAAGATGGTTCAAAGGTTAAAGAAGCAGCAGAACTAATGAAAATAACAGCAAAAGATTTAAAAGGGTATAATATAATAGATAGAATTATAAAAGAGCCAGAAGGTGGAGCTCATAAAGATATAGATTTAATGGCAAAGAATATAAAAGAGGAATTATTAACTATAGATTTTAAAAATATGCAAGAAAATATAAATGAAACCTTAGAAAAAAGATATAATAAATACAGAGCAATTGGAGAATATGCAGAATAAATATAATATAGATTGATACATAGTATGGCAAGTAAAAACCCATGCTATGTATATTTTTATGCATTTGGTGTATAAATATAAATAAAATCATAAAAAATATACATAAATATTCATAAAACTATTGCATAATTATAAATATAAGAGTATAATAATACACATCAAGAGATACAGGGGGATTAAAAATGTTAAAGGGAAAAAAATTAAAATTAATAATATGTGGATTAATGTTAACAATGGGAGCTACATTATTTGTTGGATGTGGCAATAAGAATAAAGACGCAAAAGAAGATAAGAATCTAACAAAAATAGAGAAGATAAAAAAATCAGGAAAATTAGTGCTTGGAACATGTGCTGACTATCCACCATATGAAGCACAACAAGTTAAAGACGGTAAACCAGAAATCGTGGGTATTGATATTGAAATCGCAAAAGAAATCGCAAAGGATTTAGGAGTTAAATTAGAAATTAAGGATATGGACTTTGATCCATTAGTGCTTTCAGTAAAATCAGGTAAAATAGATATGGTTATTTCCGGAATGAATCCAACACCAGATAGAGAAAAGGAAATAGACTTTTCTAAAATCTATTATAGAGCAAAACAAAGCGTAATTATAAGAGATGAAGATAAAGCGAAGTTAACAAGTGTTGAAAGTCTTTCAGGTAAAAAAGTAGGTGCTCAATTAACTTCACTTCAAGAGAAAATTGCAAAAGAAGAAATAAAAGGTGCTAAAGTTACTTCTCTTGGAAAGGTTAATGAACTTGTAACTGCATTAAAAACGAAAAAAGTTGATGCCGTAATCGTTGAAGAACCTGTTGCAAAAGCTTATGTTGCAAAATATCCAGGAACAACTATAGCAAATATAAATGTTGGAAAACCTAATGAAGGTTCAGCAGTTGGAATTCAAAAGGGAAATAAAGAGTTTGTTGATTCAGTAAACAAAACAATAGATAGATTAAATTCAAAACACGAAATTGAAAAAATGGTTGATAAGTATTCAAAGGAATTAAAGGACTTAGTTGAGTAGAAAGAATTAAAGCAATTTGGGGGAGGATTACATGGCAGAGACTAAAGAGTTTTTAGAGGCTTATTTACCTTGTTTCTTAAATGGTGCAGGTATAACAATAGTATTATCATTAATAACAGTAATTTTTTCATCAATACTAGGTACAATATTTGCGTTGATGAAGTTATCTAAAATTAAAATATTAAAAGTAATTTCAAATGTATTTATAGAAATAGTCAGAGGAACTCCCTTACTTGTACAAGTATATATCTTCTATTATGGAATACCAACACTACTACAAAATGCAGGAGTTGAACTTCCACAGATTGATGTAATGGGAAATGATTTTACAGGGCTTTGTATGATTGTAATAACACTGGCGCTTAACAGTACGGCTTATGTTGCAGAAATAATTAGAAGTGGAATAGAGTCAGTAAATAAAGGACAAATGGAAGCTGCAAGATCACTTGGATTAACTCATAGAATGGCAATGAGATATGTTATAATTCCTCAGGCAATAAAAAATATATTACCTGCCCTTGGAAATGAGTTTATAACAGTTATAAAAGAATCATCTATAGTATCTGTAGTTGGAATAAAGGAGCTTATGCGTAATGCACAAGCGGCATCAGGAGCAACAATGATGATATTTACACCATATTTAACAGCAGCGGCAATGTATTTTATATTAACATTTACGCTTTCAAAATTATTAGGAATATTTGAAAGGAGGATGAAGCTAAGTGATTAAGGTTAAAGATTTACACAAAAGTTTTGGTGATTTAGAAGTATTAAAGGGAGTAAATGCTCACATAAAAAAGGGTGAAGTTGTAGTAGTAATAGGACCATCGGGTTCAGGAAAAAGTACGTTTTTAAGATGCCTTAATCTTTTAGAAGAACCTACTTCAGGAGAAATAATTTTTGAAGGACAAGAAATAACATCGAAGAAAAATGATATAAATCTTCAAAGACAAAAGATGGGTATGGTGTTTCAACAATTTAACTTGTTTCCTAACTTAAATATCTTAGATAACATAACTCTTGCACCTGTAAAGTTAAACAAACTTTCAAAGGAAGATGCTGAGAATATAGCATTAGACCTATTAGATCGTGTAGGACTTAAAGATAAAGCTAAAAATTATCCAAACCAATTATCAGGTGGACAAAAGCAAAGAATAGCAATAGCAAGAGCACTTGCAATGTCACCAGATGTAATGTTATTTGATGAACCAACCTCGGCACTAGATCCAGAAATGGTTGGAGAAGTTTTAGGAGTAATGAAAGAACTTGCAAAAGAAGGTATGACTATGGTAGTTGTAACTCATGAAATGGGATTTGCAAGGGAAGTTGCAGATAGAGTATTATTTATGGATGGCGGAGTTGTAGTTGAAGACGCAAGTCCAACTGACATATTTGAAAATCCACAGGAAGAAAGAACAAAAAGCTTTTTAAGTAAGGTATTATAACAAAACCCCGGGCAATAAATGCTCGGGGTTTTGTTATATTGAATTAAGTAATGAAGATAATATTATGTATTTTAAAAAGGATTTATTACAGGTAGAAATAAAAGAAGATAAAATGAAAGTTAATGCAGAGGTATAAAATATTAAATATAATTCTTTAAAAAAAGACATAAAGAAATTAACAAAGGTATATCTATAATATTGAAACAATTTTTAGAGGATTGAGATGGGAGAGTATTATAAAAAAAATTACAAAATTAATCATTTAAATTCAAATTATAATCGTAGTTTAGCAAAAGCATATGCTGAAAAGTATGCTTTAACGCCAAATACAAGTAAGTATCCGTATTTTGAAAATGATGATTGTGCTAATTTTGTATCCCAAGTATTAAGGGCTGGTGGAATGCCAGAAGAAGGTAGCGATTGGGATAGAGTTGAGTCGTGGTTTTGTCGTACCAATAGTACAGAAAACTTAAGTAATATATCTATTACTTGGAGAGCTGCCCGTTATTTTAGAAGGTATTTTGGAAATGAAGATGGATTTGGAGAAAATAAGGCAGCTATGTATATAGAGAGTACAGCTAAAAAAGTACTATATAATTTTAAAGAAATATATGCTTTTTTAGATATAGGGGATGTTATTCAGTATGGAAGTACCTATAGTAAGATTCCATACCATACTCAAGTAATTGTAGATAAGAAGTTTAATCCAATGATAGGAAGATATGATTTATTTATGGCTCAACATACTAAAAACGCTGTAGATGTATCCTTTTACAATTATTTAAGTAGGTTTGAGGATAAGGAAATTAGACCTGTTTATATTTATAAAATAAAAATGGATACGTAATATATTAAAATAAGGTAGAAAGAATCTTAAAATAATTCTTTCTACCTTATTTTAATCTGAATAGATTTTTCCTCTGATGTTTTAGTATTTTTAACATTAATAATTAAGTTATTAGAATCAGTAGCTTCAAACCAAAGATTGCCAACAACGCCTCCAGCATAACCACCGATTTTATATTTCTATATATTAGATGAATGGGGAAGGGATTAAGTTCGATTTATTTAAAATTTTATTGTTATAATAAGAGCATAATATAAATTTGGAGAGGATTAAAGTTATGGAGGATAAAAGTACCATTAAAGTATCCATTAGAAATCTTGTGGAGTTTATACTTAGGTCGGGAAATCTAGTGTCTACATTTATGGGAAGTTCAAGAAATGTAGATGCTATAAAAGCACATCAAAAGATACAAAAATCATCTGGAGACAACTATACTCCAGAAGTAACGCTATCCTATATAGTAGAAACAGAGGATATTGTATTAGAAGTAGGAGGACGTGCTGATGGAATTATAAAAGAAGATAATAATGTAATTATAGATGAGATAAAGACTACTACAAAACCGCTAGAATTAATTGAGGAAGATTACAACATTCTTCATTGGGCTCAAGCTAAATGTTATGGTTTTATTTATTGCAATGATAATAATTTAGATAATATAGATATTCAACTTACATATTATGAAATGGAAAGTAAGGACATAAAAAGGTTTAAGAGAAGGTTTAGTTTTACAGAGTTAAAGGAGTTTTTCTTTGATGTTGTAGATAGATATATTAAATGGGCTAGAACATTAAAGGACTTTCAAAATATACGGGATGAATCCATAAAGAAATTAACTTTTCCCTTTAAAAGCTATAGAGAGGGACAAAGAAAATTTGCTGTTGGAGTTTATAAAACTGTAGCTGAGGGCAAAAAGTTTTTTGCAGAAGCTCCAACGGGAATAGGAAAGACTATAGCCACACTTTTTCCAACTATTAAAGCTATGGAAGAAGGATATACTTCAAAAATATTTTATTTAACTGCAAAGACAATTACAAGAACTGCTGCGGAAAAAGCAATAGAAAATATGAGAAACAAAGGGCTTAAATTAAAAAGTGTTACACTTACAGCTAAGGATAAGGTATGTTTTTGTAAAGAAGATGGATGTAATCCAGAGGTTTGCCAGTTTGCACAGGGACACTTTGATAGAATAAATGATGCTCTTTCTGATATTTATAAAGAAGATATATTTTCAAGAGAAGTTATAGAAAAGTATGCAAGAAAGCACAAGGTTTGTCCATTTGAATTTTCCTTAGAACTTTGCAACTTTTGTGATTGTATAATATGTGATTACAATTATGTTTTTGATCCTAGAGTATCACTTAAACAATTTTTTTCAGAGGGAAACGGTGATTTTACACTACTAGTTGATGAAGGACATAATTTAGTTGATAGAGCAAGAGAGATGTTTTCATCAGACATTAGTAAAAAGGAAGTATTAAAGTTAAAGAAGGATACATCAAAAGGTGCAAAAGGTATTTCTAAGATATTAAATAAGATAAATTCATATTTAATAGATATAAGAAAGGAATGTGAAGCAAAGGACAATACTTTGGTTGTTAAGGAACCTCCAAAGGAGTTAATACCTATACTTCGTGAGTTTACTTATGTTTGTGAAAAGTGGCTACTAGAAAATAAGAATGCTTTAGATGGATTTAAGGAATCTCTTTTAGAGTTTTATTTTAAGGCATTAGGATTTATAAGAACCTATGAATGTTATGACGAAAGGTATATAACATATGCTGAGAAAATTAATGATGAGGTTTTTCTTAAAATGTTTTGCTTAGATCCCTCTTATCTTTTAAGTGAAACCATGAAGAAATGCAAGGCTACCATAATTTTTTCAGCTACATTGATGCCAATGAATTATTATATTGATATTTTAGGGGGAACTAGTGAAGACTATAGAGTAAAGTTATCATCTCCTTTTAAAAGAGAAAATCTTTGTGTTATGATGGATTCTAAAATTTCAACTAAGTACAAAATGAGGGAATTTACCTATGATAGTGTGGTTTCTGATATAGAAGCTGTTATAAGTAGTAAGGTGGGAAATTACCTGGTGTTCTTTCCATCATATAAATATATGAATGAAGTTTATGATAGATTTATAGAAAACAATCAAGAAATTAATGTGATTTGCCAAGAAAGTTATATGAGTGAGGAACAGCGTGAGGAGTTTCTTGAAAACTTTTGTGAAAATCCAAAGAGTACATTACTTGCATTTGCTGTTATGGGTGGGCTTTTTTCAGAGGGAATTGATTTAACGCATGATAGATTAATTGGAAGTATAATAGTTGGTGTTGGATTGCCACAGGTTTCACTAGAAAGAAACATAATAAGTGATTATTTTAAAAAGAAGAACGGAAAAGGATTTGAATACTCATACATATACCCAGGTATGAACAAGGTAATGCAATCAGCAGGTAGAGTTATAAGAACTGAAGAAGACAAAGGAGTAGTTTTATTAATAGATGAAAGGTTTAGATATTCTAGTTACTTTAAATTATTACCTAGGGAATGGAATGATATATTTCGGGTAGATGGGAAAGAAAGTATTAAGGATAAAGTAAATGATTTTTGGAATAAAGTATGACCTAGATTTTAGGTCATACTTTAATTTTAATAGAGAATATAGATAGATTTGTGTACTTCTAATTAGTATCAGAAAATATTTCTGGAAATTCACCTTTCTAGTAATATTTTTTAAAATTTAAAACATACTAATAATGGCTAATTATAGTGTGTAATAAAGATTTAAATATACATAAAATTTCTAAAAAGTACAAGTTGTTATGCTAAAAATTCATCTATTTTATTACCAAATGTAATTGTTAATTGGTCTAGTGTAAGAGCCCAATTTTGTCTTGGTTAAGTCCATTTTTTCATTATCTCCATGGTTGCTAGATATAATGACTTTTTTAAGGATTCATCCGTAGGAAATACGGTTCTAGTTTTAGTAAATTTTCTAATCTGTATATTAAATCCTTCTAGGGCATTTGTAGTATATATCATTTTTCTAATCTCAGGTGAAAATTCAAAGAATGTGGATAAATTATCCCAATTATTATACCAAGAATCAATAACTATACCGTACTTAGAACCCCATTTTTCCTTGAGATTATCAAGTTCTAGGAGCGCTAGTTCTTCGGTAGTTGCTTTATAAATTAAATTTAAATCTTTAATGAATTCTTTTTTATCTTTTGACGCTATGTAATTCAGAGAATTTCTAATTTTATGTACTATACATGTTTGTATACTTACTTCTGGATAAACGGTTTTTATAGCATCTGGTAAACCTCTAAGCCCATCCATACATGCAATTAGTATTTGCTTAACACCTCTATTCTTCAAATCATTGCATACTGACAACCAAAACCTCGCTCCTTCGGATTCTCCAACCCAAATACCTAAAATATCTTTATGACCACTCATATCATATGCCATACATAAGTATGCTGCTTTACTAACAATTCTATTGTCATCTCTTACTTTAAAATGCATAGCATGCATATATACTATAGGATAAATTCTATCCAATGTTCTGTTTTGCCACGCAGTGGCTGCGCCAATTACCTTATCAGTGATTTTTGATACCATTGATGGTGATATAGTAATCCCATAAAGATCTTCTATTTCCGCTTGTATATCACGTGTAGATATACCCCGTGCATAAAGACCAATAACCTTTTTGTCTAATTCATTGCAAACAGTTTCATACTTTTTAATTACTTTTGGTTCGAATTCAGCATTTCTATCCCTTGGAATATCTACATCTATATCTCCAAAGCTACTGCGTATATTCTTTTTACTATAGCCATTGCGATAATTTTTACTATTATTTTCAGGATTTCTTTCATATTTATCTCTTCCCAAATGATCTTCCATTTCTGCTTCCAATATATTTTGAATAACGTCTTTTAACATTCTTTGTATTAGTCCGTTTTTACCCATAACATCATCTAAACTTTTGCATTTCTTAACTTCTTCTTTGTAGTCAAAATCAGGTACTTCAAAATTTCTCATTTAGATTCCTCCTAAATTCTTATAAGTATATTATTCCAAACTAACCAATTTTCCATACAAAAAAGATGTAGGTTAATTTGTTTTTACACAAATCAACCTACATCCGTTAGAGTATAATTTTAGTAAGCAAAGATAGTAGTAATTACTATTTAGAAAAATTAAAAGGAGATACAAAAAGTATCTCCCCAGATTGTTCAAAAAGCCCCCAACAATTGGGGGCTTTTGTTTACGCCAAAATTCTTTTATGCGATAGCATTCGAAAAATATTTATTATGTATGTTAATTTGGAATAAATTTGAATTAATGTACACAAAAAATAATGCGATAGCACCATGGCTATCTTTTTCATATTCTGAACTGCCGCTGTAAGTAGGCACTGCTCAGAAACATTTTTAATTCCTCGCATGCGACAATAACGTAGCCCATGTAATTCTTTTGAATCAGCAAAGCTACGCTCAATCTTTTCTTTACGTCGTTTGTAAATACTTTTACCTTTTTCTGTTTTAGTAAAGCTAAAAATTTGATCTTTATAGTCTTCCCAAACATGACGACGTATAGTTCTATTAATGGATTTATCAGATGTTAAGCAATTATTTTTATATTTGCAATAAGCACAATGCTCCGCATTACTTAAATATTCTTTATAACCTTCCCTCGTAGTAGTTCTATATTTTAAAAAGCAATTATTAATACACACATATCCATCTAATTCTTTAACATACTGAAATCTATATTTTGTATATTTTCCTTTAACATGGGGTCCTAAACGGAACCCAAAAACACCTTGATAATTTTTGTCTGAAATTTGTTTACAAATAGGATTCGTAGAATATCCGGCATCTGCTACTAAATATTTTGTATTAAAATTAAACTTTTCTATTTGAGTTTCTATTCTTTTAACATAAGGATCTACATCGTTTATATTCCCGGGAGTAACATGAACGTCTGTTATAATATTATACTTTCCGTCAACAGTTCTATGATCTAAATAAAAAAAGCCTTTAGGTTTTCCATCTCTAACCATATATCCACTGTCTGGATCAGTTGTACTTACTTTTATTTCCTTAGTTTCAGCTATTTTAGTCTTTTTTTTTAGAGGCTTTTTATTATGATTAATTCTATCTTTATTAATGTCATTCTCTAATTCATCAAAGTATTCCTTTGTGGATTTAGTTATTTCTTTTTTAATAAATTTATGTTTATTAGCGTTAGCTTTTAAGTGAGTAGAATCAGTATATAGAATTTTCCCATCAACCAAGTTTCTATTAATAGCTTGAAATACAATATTATCAAATATTTCTTGATGTATATTTGTATTACTAAATCTTTTTGTTCTATTCTGGCTTATAGTGGAATGACTTGGTATTTTATCAGTAAGTCCATATCCTAAAAACCATCTGTAAGCTACATTTACCTGGATTTCTTTTACAAGCTGACGCTCTGAACGTATACCGAATAGGTATCCTATAAAAAGCATTTTAAATAATACAACTGGATCTACTGAAGGTCTTCCATTATCAGGACAATATAAATCCTTAGTTAAATCTCTTATAAATGAAAAGTCTATGTATTTATCTATCTTTCTAAGTATGTGATTTTCAGGTACTAAATTTTCTATATAAACCAGTTCTAATTGATTTTGTTTTCTTTCATTATTAGTAAGCATTTTTCCTCCGTATGAGCCCTAACGGGCTAAAAGATTTATTGTTCTAAAATATATATTCTACATAAACACTAAAAATCCTTTTTGTAATAAATGTAAAAAGGCTGTTGACAAATTATGTTTATCAACAGCCTGAGCCTTATAAAATAAGGCTTTAATCTTATTCAAATGAAATTGAAATTTTCAAAGGATATTAATATAAAATAAATTATATTTTTTATCTCTAACAGCTCTAATTAAAGCACTCTTACTTATACATGTAATTCTTTCAACATATGAGTAACTATTACTTTCTAATAGATTTAGTGCATGATCTATTTGTTCCTTTGTATATTTTTTAGGTCTACCTTCTTTAAATCCTGGTTTTGTTTTTGCAATAGCCTTTCCAGCTTGTGTACGTTCTATTATTGTATTACGTTCCATTTCTGCAACTGCCAAAAGAGTTAAGAATTGAACAAAAAAGGATAAAAAAATAAGCCTAAATAAAAAGGCTATAGGTAGCATATGAAAGCTATGAGGTACTCCTTGCCTTCGCTACGTCACATACTCCTAGCGTATGCAAAGAAGTAATAAAAAATGCTAGTATACCATAAATATTAATTGAAATTTAACAAACAAAAAGGTGTCCCAAAGGACAACTTTTAAAGAAAAGAAGATTTTTAAAAATAGCATTTCAAATATAAAACAAATGATATGTTTTTTTTATTTTAGTTATTTTCTAAACAAAAATTTTAACACTGTATATTTTACATATTTTTAAATTTCATTTTAGTTTTTTGAAAAAAATCAATATATTTCAATGTTTTTTTTAAAATATATTTTGAAGTAAAGTTATTAACCAATGTAATTAACAGTGTTTTTATACTATATTTATAAAAAAAATTAAAAAATATTTTATATGTCAATATTATACATTTTTTTAAAAAAAATTAATGTATAATATTGTTACATGTGCATGTATCAATATTATACATTAAAGGAGAAGTTATTATGAAAAAGAAATTTATTACGAAAATATCAATTTTTTTATTAGCATTTGTTATATTTACAACATCAGCTACACCTGCATTTGCTGAAATGAAATGTGAATCAAAAAGCAAAATTCTATATTATGATCCTATTGGTAATAAAAAACAACAAGATGGCGAAGCTGCTTTGATAGCTTTAGGATTATTTGGTGGTTTTGGAGCTCCGGTAGCAATTGGTAAACTTATTACAGCTTTTACAAGTGCTGCAGGATGGATTAAGTTAACAAAGGCAAATCCTAATAAAAAACCGGTTAAATATCAACTTACCGTAACAAGATGCATAGATTATGATATATTAAAGAAACATCCTTTTTCATCAAGTATAGGATATGTAAGAGCTACTGTTAGAAACCTACAAACAGGTCAATCTACTGAATGGTATCGTACAAATATTGGATATAATCCTCTATTCATATAAGGATATAAGGGGTATAAAATGTTTAATCCATTTACTTTTACTTTCAACGAAACAATATATACAAATTTACACTTAAAAGAATGCTTTACTGCATTTATATGCTTACAATTGATATCTGTATATGTTTTTTACTGGAATAAAACTCATAAAGATAATAAATTTAAAAAAATAATTTCAAAAGTATTATATATTGTTTCAAATATCATCGCTGTTTTCCTTTTTATTGAAGTGGGACTTTATACTAAAAGTCTTCCTTTAAGACTAACAGGACTTTGTATGGTATTCTTCATGGGAACAATAGGGAAAAAATTAAGTGAGTAAACTATAGAAATAAACTTCTTTTATTAACTAATAAAAGAAGTTTATTTCATGTTTTCCAGATACTCTATGTATTCTTTAGGCAAAAATTTATTATCTTTATAGGTTGTATGCAAAACAAAAGTATCTTTAGGTTTATCATTGGAGAATCAATAAAGATAATACCAATTTTCTTTATTTACTGGATTAAACATTTTAAATTGAATAATTTTATAGTTGAATAGATAAATACTATTTTATGCTATTTTTAAATTTTCAAAAATCTTTTCTATAGATTGGCCGTTTAAGGCTGCTGAATAAATAAAAATAATTTGAGATTTTTTAAAATCATTTTTAGCTAATTTTAACCCTGTATTGAATTGTAAAGTTTTGCTTGAGTATAACTTACAATAAGTATAGATTATAACACTAGAAGAAATTAAGGGTATGTTTCATTTAGTAAATAAAATGATTATAGTGCTTTTACATATATCAACCTACATCCTTGTTTTTTCACTAATTATAAGCCAACCTCTATCCTTAGAGTATCTAAAGATAAGTTCTTTATTACTATGGTCAGAATAATGACTAGAACCATATCCAGTAAACCATTGCTCAAATCTAACCGTAATTTTATCTTTAGTTAATGTTGCGTCTATAAGTTTACTTGCTAAAGTAATATTAGAGTATTTATTAAAAAGTTCTTCTTTATAATTCATCCACTGTGTATAGTCCATAGTTTTTCCTTTAACAGTGCCAACAAAATCAGTATCATAGTAATTTCTATAAACATTAATATCTTGACTTTCCCAAGCAGATTCCCAGTTAACTATCATTTGAGAGATTTTGCTATTGTTATTAAAGTTAGTGATTTTTATTTCCTTTGGTTCACTACTCTTAGTTTCTACAAGTTTAGGTTCATCTTTTTTAAAGGTATCTATAGCAAGTTTTTTACAAGCAGAAATTTTATTTTTAATTGAATCATCAGTAGGTTTAAATTTAGAAGCATTTTCATAACAAGATATAGCTTTAATGTAGTTTTTCTTAGAGGCTAATTCATCACCTTGTTTTACAATTAAATCAATACACTCATGTAATTTTACATCTGAATTTGCTACTAATTTGCTTTTTGGATGATTATCAATAATATCCTTGTACAAATTTATGGCATCATCATATTTCTGGTTTTGTTGAAGTTTTAAGGCCTCATTAAATTCTTTTTGTGCCTTTGTAGAACATGCTGAGAGCAATAATGTTAATTATAATACTAGTGTTAATTTTAATAACTTTTTCATTTGTGTATGTCCTTTCATATTTAGTATTTTATAAAGTTAATCAATAATAATTTTAACACTAAATATAGAACATAAGGGTATTTATGTAACTAAACTTACCTAGAAAATAGTGGTATAAAATTTATGGAAAGTGAAAATTATTTTCAATCTTATGTGTTTATAATTAAGATTTTGGTATAATATTTGTATTGAAAAAGAAAGAAGGTATAATTATGAAGGCTGAGATATTAGCTGTAGGAACTGAATTATTGCTTGGAAATATAGTAAATACAAATGCTCAATATATATCAAAACGACTTGCCGATTTAGGGATAGAAGTTTACAATCAATCGGTTGTTGGGGATAATGCTGAAAGATTAAGGGAAGCTTATGAATTAGCTTTTAAAAGGGCTGACCTTGTAATAACTACAGGAGGACTTGGACCCACAAAGGATGATTTAACAAAGGAAGTTGCTTTTGAATACTTAGGAAAAGAAGCTAAACTACATGAAGAATCACTTAGAAGAATAGAAGATTATTTTAAAAAGATAGATAGACCTATGGTAGATAGTAATAAAAAACAAGCATGTTTCCCAGAGGATGCTATAATAATGCCAAATAATAATGGTACGGCACCAGGATGCATTATAGAAGAAAATAAAAAAATATTAGCTGTTTTACCAGGACCACCAAGAGAAATGAAGGCTATGTTTGAAGAAAGCTTAGTACCGTATCTAAGAAAGTTTCAAGAGAATGTACTTCATTCAAAAACACTAAGAATTTTAGGTGTTGGAGAAAGTAGAGTAGCTGAAATTGTAGATGATATACTTGAAAATTCAACAAATCCAACAGTTGCACCATATGCAAAGGATAGCGAAGTAACTTTAAGAATTACAGCTAAGGCAAAAACTATAGAAGATGCTGAAAAGTTAATTGAGCCTGTTGAACAGGAAATAAGAGATAGATTAGGACTTTCTGTGTACGCAGATGGAGAAGTAACTCTTGAAGAAGTACTAGGAAAAATGC
Source organism: Clostridium novyi NT (assembly GCF_000014125.1). Taxonomy (NCBI): domain Bacteria; kingdom Bacillati; phylum Bacillota; class Clostridia; order Eubacteriales; family Clostridiaceae; genus Clostridium; species Clostridium novyi. The sequence continues at coordinate 64,847 of NC_008593.1, forward strand.
TTATAGATAATAATATAACAATTGCTACAGCAGAATCTTGTACTGGAGGACTTCTTGCAGGTAGACTTGTAAATTATCCAGGAATATCTTCTGTATTTAAAGAAGGTATGATTACTTATAGCAATGAAGCTAAAATGAAAAGAATAAAAGTAAAGAAGGATACGCTTCAAAAGTATGGTGCAGTTAGTAGTCAAACAGCAGCAGAAATGGCAGAAGGAGTAGCAAAGGTAACGGGAAGTGACATTGGAATTTCAACAACAGGAATTGCAGGACCTGATGGAGGAACAAAAGAAAAACCAGTGGGGCTTGTTTATGTTGGTATATGTATAAAAGGTGATGTAAAAACTAAGGAATTACACTTAGTTGGAGATAGACAAAGAGTAAGACAGCATACAGTTATAAGGGCTTTAGAATGGTTAAGACGTGAGCTTATAAGAAAAGGAATAAAGTAATAAAAGATATTAAAAAACTGATTAGATTGAAATTTATTTTGATTTAATCAGTTTTTCGTTATTTTAGACAGAAAAATATTTATATTGACAAGCTTTTTAAAAGATGATAACATTTATTGTGTTTCATAAATAAACAGATGTTTTCAAAACGAGTACAAAAGATGAAGGAGGGGGCTTTTTATATGAGAAAAATAGGCCTTTTACCAAGGTTAATTTTAGGTATACTCTTAGGTATCCTAATAGGTTATATTTCTAGAAGTGCTGGAGTGTATTCAGTAGCTAGAATATTTATAACTTTCACTGATATATTTTCTAACTTTTTAAAATTTATAATTCCATGTATAATAGTTGGCTTTGTTGCACCGAGCATTGCTGATCTTGGAAATAAGTCAGGTAAATTATTAGTTATAACTACATTAATAGCGTATATATCAACAGTAGTTTCAGGAATAATGGCTTATTTCGTGGGAAATGCAATACTACCAAAGGTTATAAAGGCAGCAAGTATTGCTGAAAAGTCATCAATTAAATTGGATCCATACTTTACTATAAAGATAGATCCTCTAATGGGAGTTATGACAGCGCTTGTTCTTGCATTTATGTTAGGAATAGGAATGTCTTATATAAAGGGAAAAACATTATTAGGTACAATGAGAGACTTTCAGGATATAGTATCTCTTGTAGTAAAGAAAGTTGTAATACCTTTTGTTCCATTATACATAACCGGTATATTTGTAAGATTAACAATCTTAGGAGAAATATTTAAAACATTAAAGACTTTTTCTTCTGTATATATAATATTGTTATTATTACAAGTAGTATATGTAATAATTCAATACGGATTATCATGGATTGTAAGTGGAAAAAATCCGATAAAAGCTCTAAAAAATATGATTCCTTCATATTTTACAGCGCTTGGAACACAATCATCAGCAGCGGCTATTCCAGTAAATTTACAATGTGTAAAGAAAAATGGAGTATCTGAAGAAATAACTGACTTTGTTGTGCCATTATGTGCAACAATTCACTTAGCTGGAGATACAATAACCTTGGTATTAGCGTCTATGGGCGTTATGCTTATAAATGGTCAAAATCCTACGTTTACAGTTATGATATCTTTTATACTAATGCTTGGTGTAACTATGGTGGCAGCGCCAGGAATACCAGGTGGAGGGGTTATGGCAGCACTTGGACTTCTTCAAGATATGTTAATGTTTAGTACAGCCCAACAAGGACTTATGATAGCATTACATTCAGCACAAGATAGTTTTGGTACTGCGACTAACGTAATTGGAGACGGAGCAATAGCAATTATAGTTGATTATATTGCAAATAGAAAAAAGTGATTGCATGGGGCGCAATCACTTTTTTTATTTTGGTGAAAATAACTTATGAATATCCACCATTCCACATCCTTGAATAGGCTTTGGCATATCAAGTAAGTTACAAGACATTTTAAGTAAAGAAGACACATCTTTGTATGTTAAACTTGGATTACTCTCATATAGTAATGCACAAATACCAGATATATAAGCACATGCACAAGAAGTACCTGTAAAAAACGTATATGGTTCTTTAAGTGGACGTGGATATAACTTGTGTCCATTTCTTTCGGAAATATAATTAACATCACAGTTTAGAGAACAAATATCCACGCAAGCAGCACAAAGATCTGGTTTTTCAAGTTTTGTATTGCTACCAGCTGAGGACATTGTATAAGGCTGTTTGCCCTTAGTTGTATCTAGTCCACCTACTGTTATGCAATTTTTAAGAAGACCTATTCCTGTTAGAGAATTATCTACATTTCCATTGTGACCACTAGGAACCACAACAGTTATATTCTTTTCTACGGCAATATCAAAAAGTCTCGAAAAAAGAGATAAAACAAATTCATTATATTCTACAATCTCAAATGGAAGACATATTACCTTGATTCCGTATTCTTCACTTTCATTTATTAAAAGATCTATTCCAAATAAAATATCAGATATAAAACCACGAGAAGCACTATTAAATGCTTTTACCATATATATTTTACTTCTAGGAGCAACACCCTTGTAAACTCCTTCTGAACTATAGCCATTAGAACAAATAAGACCGCTAACAAAGGTACCATGGCCATTATCGTCGTATGGATAATTAAAGTCATTAAGTAAATCTTTAAAATTAGCTATTTTATCTAAAGGTTTCTTTAAATCAGCATGAGGATAAGTTCCACTATCAATAATCCCTACGCATACATCTTTTCCTGAAAGCTTAGAATTTATATCGAAAAAAATACCATTGGATGAAAGAATACTATTATTGCCACACAAAAAAGCATAACTATCAAAGAATATATAATCAACTTGAGGATATTCTATTATCCTTTCAATAACAGAAGGAGAAACGTAGGCGCATATACATCCTATTGATGGAATGGACCGTATTATTTCACATTTGTATCTTTGGAGTTTTTTTTCTATTTTGTCTTCAAAAGTTTTGCAATGAATAATAACCCTATAGTTTTTATAAAGTTTACTATTAATAGCATTTTTTAAGTTTATATCTACCTTATTTTTTAAGGAAAACATACATATCCTCCTAAAGAAATACTCTATTATAATATAGTATTTTTCCATATGAAGTGTTAACATATAAAAAAATAAAGAGTTAGTCATAGCTAGCTCCTTATTTATTCCACTTAAAAACCAATATTCCAATGATTAAAATAATAAAACCTAATATTTTAGTAATACCAAAATGAATTTTTTCAGAACCAAATAATCCTAACCCTTCTATTATGCCAGAAAACAACAATTGTGCAATGAGAATTGCGGATGTTGCGTAGGCAGGACCTAGTTTTCCGATACCTTGCATAACTGTAAATGTAATACCTACACCAAGCGGTGCCCCAAGTAAATAAAGCTTGTTTGCAGTTGTAATATTTTTTATATTTCCTTCACCTGCAAATAACATAATTATTAAGGTTATTATAAATCCGATACCTTGAACTAAAGTATTAGTCTCCCAAAGTCCTATTTTTTCACCAAGACGTGTATTGAATACACCTTGAATACTCATGAAAATACCAGCTACTACTGAATAAATAAATCCAAGCACAATATCACCTTCCAACCATAGTATGCCCTAAATAGAACATAATATATAAAATTTGAAAGGAAAATAAATGCTAAAATAAGAAGCTAATATCCATTATCTTGTCTTTCATGATTTGTAGCATTTTTATCTAAATACGCTTTTTCAATTTCCTCATAAGTGAATTCTAAATCATGTCCTAGACAGAAAAAGTCCTCAAAAAGAGTTTTATAATTATCCTTTGATGGGCAAACAATGAAGTCGTTTATGTCTATGTAAATATTGTTAAACTTTTCTGTCAATTCGCTATTATAATTTTTACAGTTTAATTTTATGTCACAATAATTCCATTCAAGCCCTAAACTTAATATAAAATGAAGACAGTCTACATATTCTTCTAAAATTACTTCTCTAGGAGAAGGTTCTTTAGTACTCCAAAATTTAAAACAACGAGTTTCGTTAGCAAGTTCACTTACTTCAACTTGAAGAGCAAGGATTTTTTTCGAGCAAAGAGATTGACCATGCAGATTATGTTCTTTAATAATTCTTTCGTCAAGAGTATTCTGTAATTTAAATAACTTATCCAGATTCATTTGAAATTCCGCCTTTCTTTAGTTTTCCCTTAATCTATTCTATAGTATTTTATGAGATATTGGAAGAATGCATAAACGTTTACATGAAGTTTTATAAAAAAATAAACCGAAATCAAGGAAAAATGACCTTGATTTCGGTTTGGTATTTATTAAAACATTTTAAGTGGGTAGTCAACCATTAATATGTCTTTTTTATTATTAATTGGTTTCCAAAGCTCAAAACGGTTTATTTTTATGTAGTTATAACTCATATCTGAGTTTCTGTAAGCAAGCACTGTTGGAGTTTCTCCATTTGCAGATTTTCTCATAGAGTAATTTGAATTTGCAAGAGAAATTAAAAGTTCACGCTTAAGATTGTTTTGTATATTAAATCCGCTTAAATGTAGCGTATCAGAAATATTTCTTATAATTCTTGTTATATATCCTCTCTTTGCAATCTTTAAATTTACAGTTTTTAAGGATTTATCTAAATGAAAACTAGGATCTATTTGCACTTTAAAATTTTTATAAGGTGCTAATGTGTCATTAATAATCTTGTTTAATTTATCCATGTCAGGATTTGTTATTGTTTGTACGTGTATACAGAATTGATGATTATTTGTCTTGTATAGTCTATATTTTTTGCATAGTTTTTTTTGTGTTGATTCTATAAATCTATTAGATTCATCATCAAACAATGCAACTAAATGATATTTCATTTTAATCCCCCAGTGGCAATGAATTTATTGATTATTAATTGATATTATATCATATTTAAGTAATTTGTACATTAAATATGTAATTTTTATAAATCTAATCCAGTTAAAAGAAGGAAAATACACAAACTTCAATAAAATACCACTTGTTATAAAAAGAAGTGAAAAATATAATTAAATATAAATGTAATTAAGAGATTGAATTAAATTTATTATATATCAATACAAACTATCTAAATATAATTAAAATTTTGTATTAAAAAAACTTAATATTAATGATATAATAAAAGTTGTGGAAATTTACAAATGTAAAATTTGTAAATGGTTTATCGTATATATAAAACAAACAGAAAAGAATAACATTAAAGTTAAAATAAAAATAAGTAATAAGGATGGATAATCATATGGAGAAATTGGTTATTGATGGAGGTAGACCTCTTAATGGAGATATAGAGATTAGTGGAGCAAAAAATGCAGCTGTAGCTATCTTACCATCGGCTATAATGGCGAGCAAGGGAATTTGTGTTATTGATAATATACCTATGATTAGTGATACTGAATGTATTGAAAGAATAATAGAAAGCTTAGGAGCTACAGTAACAAGAAAAAATAATACTGTAATAATAGATAGCACATCTATAAATAGTAGTGATGCAAACACAGAAGATGTTAGAAAGATGAGAGCTTCTTATTATTTAATCGGAGCCCTTCTTGGAAGATTTAAAAAGGCAAGAGTAGAAATGCCAGGAGGTTGTGCTATAGGGGTTAGACCTATTGATCAGCACATAAAAGGTTTTGAAGCTTTAGGAGCCAATGTTACTATAGAACATGGAGCAGTAGTTGTTGAAGCTGAAAAATTAGTTGGAACTAACATATACTTTGATGTTGTAAGTGTTGGAGCTACAATAAACGTAATGCTTGCAGCTACACTTGCAGAAGGAAAAACTGTTCTTGAAAATGCAGCAAAAGAACCTCATATTGTTGATGTTGCAAACTTCTTAAATTCTATGGGAGCTGACATTAAGGGTGCAGGAACTGATGTGATAAAGATAAATGGAGTAAAAGAACTAACAGGATGTAACTACAGTGTTATACCAGACCAAATAGAAGCTGGTACATATATGATCGCTACAGCAGCTTGTGGTGGAAACGTAACTATAAACAATGTTATACCTAAGCACTTAGAATCTATTAGTGCTAAACTTATAGAAATGGGTGTAAATGTAATTGAAAATGGTGATAGTATAACTATTAACAGTACAAGAAATCTAAATGGAGTAAACATTAAAACACTTCCATATCCAGGTTTCCCAACTGACTTACAACAACCTATGACTACTATATTAAGTATAGCAAAAGGTAGTAGCATAGTTAATGAAAGCATATGGGAAAGCAGATTTAAGCACGTAGATGAATTAAAGAAAATGGGTGCTAAAATAAGCGTAGAAAATAATATAGCTATGATTGAAGGTGTAAAATCTTTAAGTGGAGCTAAAGTAAAAGCTACAGATTTAAGAGCAGGTGCTGCTATGGTAATAGCTGGACTTATCGCTAATGGAATCACTGAAGTTACTAATATAGAACATATAGATAGAGGATACCCTTATATAGAAGAAAAGTTCAATAAGTTAGGTGCTAAAATTAAAAGGGTTGAATACTAAGGTAGGAGAATATAGTATAATGATATTTTGTCCTTTATATAGTGGAAGTAGTGGTAATAGTGTTTATATATCATCAGGAAAAAGTAGTATATTAATTGATGCTGGACTTCCTGGAAAACATATAGAAAAAGCACTTGAAGCAATAAATAAAAATCCTAACGACATAGATGGAATATTTGTAACCCATGAACATATAGACCATGTTAAAGGGGTTGGGGTGTTATCCAGAAGGTATAATATACCTATTTACGCCAATGAACTTACATGGCAAGGAATGAAAAAGAATATAGGAAAAATAAAAGAAGAAAACATAAACATAATTTCAAAACATAAAAATATTACTATAAAAGATATGGATATATTCAACTATAGTATATCTCATGATGCCGTAGATCCAGTTGGGTATGCAATTTACTCTGGAAAGAGTAAAGCTTGTGTAGCCACAGATCTTGGGTATTTCTCTGATGAAGTGAGAGAAAATACAAAAGATGCTGATGTAGTATTATTAGAAAGCAATCATGATGTTGAAATGCTTAAATTTGGACCATATCCATATAACTTAAAAAGAAGAATTTTAAGTAATGTAGGACACTTATCTAATGATGATTGTGGAAAAGCGATAGTTACTATGACTGAAAATAATTGCAAAAATATTATTTTAGGACATTTAAGTAAAACAAACAATTATCCAGATCTTGCATATGAAACTGTTGTAGAAGTTCTTCGTGAAAACAAAATACAATTGAATAAGGATATTAACATTAGCATGGCAAAAAGAGATATGCCAAGTAATTATATGGAGTTTTAAAGGAGGATACAATAATGAAAAAAATATACAAAATATTTTTACTCATATGTATATTAGCTTCTTTAAACATGATTTTTGTTGGATGTGATGACAAAGATAAAGTATCAGCGAATAATAATAAAAAGCTAAAGATTTTGGAGCTATCAGAAAATGATGATTCACTTGTTAAGTTCAATATATATTTTGATGCTTCAAAAAACCACAAAAATGTTGATATGCTAAAAGAAGAAAGAATAATAAATAAGGATGAGCTTTTAGGAGAAGTTATACTTAGAGAGCTTATAAAAGGGCCTTCTATTGAGAATAAGTTAAAACCTATATTTCCAAAGGACACAAAATTATTAAGTTTTGCTATAAAGGATAACATAGCGTATATTAACTTAAGTCAAGAGGCTCAATATAAAATGAACAAATCAACAGAAGAAGCTTTTTTAAAGGGGATCGTTTTATCCTTAAATCAGATAAAATCTATTAATAAGGTTAAGATATTAATTAACAACAAAAATGTAGATACTTTAGGTGGAAACTACGATATATCAAAACCTTTTGGTAAAGAAGATATAAATAAAATACGAAAATAAAATAAAGTATAGTTTACAGAAGGAGAATAGAAAATGAGTTTATATAAAGAATGGACAGACATGGTTATAGATTATGTAAAACATAAGGGAGAAGCTGCATTTTGGAAAGAATACGGCCAAATGGAAAAGAATATATACTCTAAATTATTAGCAGATCATGAAGAAGTATTTGCTGGAACAACAGAAGAATTAGCAGAAAAATTTGAAACTCCATTATATTTCTTCGTTGGATTTTTAGATGGAATAAATGAAAGTCTTGAAGAAGAAATGGATATAGAAAACATAGAAAAAGACACTCAAATTAAATTAAATGTTAACTTAGAAAAATTATATTTTAACATGATAGATGCTAAAGCAGACTATTTATACAATCTTCCACAATGGGAAGGAATATTCTCAGAAGAAAAGAGAAAAGAAATAAGAAATGAATGGAGAGCTTCTAAAACAGTTATTAGAGAAGACAAAGTTGGAAGAAACGATCCATGTCCATGTGGAAGCGGTAAGAAATATAAAAAATGTTGTGGAAAAAATGCATAATATTTACACAAAAATGATTACACTTTGTATGTAGTCATTTTTTTATTTTAAAATTAATTCAGAAAACCAAATTTTAGACGAATAGTAATATAAGGGAATACATGAGTTTAGCGAGGTTTAAGGAGCTGGTTTTTTGAAAAACATAATAATGATAGATAACAAACCATATAGTATAAATACAATTAAAGAATTGGTTGGAGATTATAATATAACAGTATATGAGGCTAAAAATTCTTTTGAAGTATTTAGTACATTACAAAAGTTGAATAATAATGCTGAATTAATTATTACAGACGTAAATTTAGGAAAAGAAAGTGGAATAGATATAATAAAAAGGATAAAGGAAAAGGGAATTAAATGCCCTATATTAATACTAACATCTGAAAATAAGAAAAAAACTTTTATAGAAGGAATTAAAGCGGGAGCAACAGATTATATTTTAAGACCATTTGAAGGTAAATTTTTATTGAAGAGAATAGTAAAAGATATTGAAAAAAATAATAAAGATAGTAAAATAGTAAAGAAATCATCAAAATCTATAGTTGATAATAGTAAAAAGGAAGAAAGTGTGGATTTCAATAAGTATCTATCTGAAAAAGTTTATAAATCTAAGAAAAATTTTAATGAATTTTCATTGGTTATGCTAACTATATTTAAAGCTGTAGATGAATTTACACAAGAAGTGCAAAGAGAATACAATGACTTAACTAAAAAGATATATCCTAAATTGAAAGAACTATTTTCAGATGCCGAAATATTTACAAAGTATGGAGAACAAAGTTTTGTAGGTGTATTTAAAGAATTAAAACCTATAAAAGAACAAGACTTAACAAATAAAATAAAGAAAATATTTAATGATGAAAAGAAGCTTAGTAAAACACACGATAAGTATTTCTTAGAATGTGCCTTTGCAAAGTATCCACAAGAAGGTCAAAATAAGAATGAACTTTTAGAAAAAGTACAAGATAAGATTGTAGGTAAAATAAACGTTATTAAAAGAATGGAGAAATAATGAACATAACAATAATTTGTGTTGGTAAACTGAAGGAAAAGTATTTAAAGTTAGCTATTGATGAGTATAGTAAAAGACTTTCAAGGTATTGTAAGCTAAACATAGTTGAGTTAAATGATGAGAAAACACCAGATAATGCCTCAGAAAAAGATGAGCTTATAATAAAACAAAAAGAAGGAAGCAAAATATTAGCTCATGTAAAAGAAAATATGTATGTAATCGCATTAGATCTAAATGGAAAAATGGCATCATCAGAAGAACTTGCAGAATTAATAGGTGATTTAGGACTTAAAGGTAAAAGTAATATTGCTCTAGTTATAGGAGGTTCTTTAGGATTATCTAAGGAAGTTTTAAATAGAGCAAACTACAAGTTATCTTTTTCAAAGATGACATTTCCACATCAACTTATGAGAGTTATTTTGTTAGAACAAATTTATAGAGCGTATAAAATTAATGCAGGTGAACCGTATCATAAATAGATACGGTTTTTTATTTTTATAATATAATGATTTAAATTTAACGTAAAATTATATCTAGAATTTTAGTGAAAAAAAGTAGCTAGTCTATTAAGGCTTTAGCTATTTTTTGATTACAATTTACTAAAGAAAACAAACTATAAGCCACCAAAATTAATATAAGTTTCTATTAATTTTATAGTAAAAAATTTCTTGAAATCAAAAAACTATATGATAAAAAATAAAGAATTGCTAAAGATAAAGTTAACGGTAGAAAGGAGAAAAATATTATGGCAAAGGACGTAAATGAAAAAGAAAAGTTAACACCTAAGGATTATTTAAATAAGGTTTTAGCTGGAACTGCAACAGGAATAGTTGTTGGATTAATTCCAAATGCAATTTTGGGAGCCATATTTAAAGGACTAATAAATACTTCGCCTATATTTTCTGTACTTTATAATGCTGTTAATATTATGCAATTTATTGTGCCAGTTCTTGTGGGTGTCTTAGTAGCATTACAATTTCAGCTTGGACCCATGCAAACAGTTGTGGTAGGTGCAGCGGTGTTCTTAGGTTCAGGTGCATATAAAGTTACTAGTAATGGGGTACAAATGATTGGTATAGGTGATTTGATAAATACAATGTTAGTAGCATGTATAGCAGTTTATTTTGTTAGATTAATAGGGAATAAATTAAAATCATTAACAATATTACTACTACCTATTGTAGGTGCAGCGGTAGGTGTTATTGGAATTATTACACTTCCATATGTAAGACAAATTACTGTTGCAATAGGAAATGTAATTAATAATTTTGCAGTTTTACAACCATTATTAATGTGTATTTTGATTAGTGTTTCATTTTCAATTTTGATTATTTCTCCAATATCAACTGTGGCAATTGGTATTGCAATAGGCATAACAGGATTAGGAGCAGGTGCTGCTGCAATTGGAGTTGCGGCATGTACAGCAGTTCTTGTAATTGGTTCAAGATTAGTCAATGAAAGTGGAGTTACATTATCAGTTCTCCTAGGAGCTATGAAGATGATGATGCCAAATTTAGTAGCATATCCGATTATAGCAGTTCCTATTATTTTAAATGGAATTATAAGTGGAATTGGTGCTTATATATTTCATATTGTAGGGACACCTAGTAGTGCTGGATTTGGACTAGTTGGATTAGTTGGACCATTAGCTTCAATAAATAGTCCTACAGGATCAGTTTTTAGAGCTGCAATGGCGTTTATTGTTGTACCATTTGTAGGTGCGTTTTTAATTGATATATTGTGCAGAAAAGTATTACATTTATATGATGTGAGTATCTACAAATATATTTAGTGAGTAATATATACTAAAGAGGAGATGTAAAAATGAAAATTTCAATTGTTGGAGCAGGAGCTATGGGTTCTCGTTATGGATATATGTTACATGAAGGTGGCAATGAAGTTTTCTTAATAGATGCTTGGAAGGAACATGTAGATATTATAAATAAAGAGGGATTAACAATTGAAGAAAATGGACAGTTCAAAAAGGTAAAAATTCCAGCTATGCTACCTGAAGATGCTCATGAAGTTCCTGATCTAGTGATTTTATTTACAAAATCAATGGGACTAGAACCTATGCTGAAAGCTGTAAAAGGCATTTTAGGAAAAGATACAAAGGTATTATGTTTGTTAAATGGATTAGGACATAATGAAACTTTAGAAAAGTATATAGATACAAAAAATATATTTATGGGAGTAACTTTATGGACTGCCAACTTAAAAGGCCCAGGTCATGTTTTATTAAGTGGAGATGGAAATTTAGAGGTACAAAATATTGATCAAAGTATGGATAGTGAGGTAAAAAAAGTTTGCGATGTATTAAATGAGGCAGGGCTCAAGGCTTACTATAGTGAGGATGTTATATTCTCAATTTGGAGAAAAGCTTGTGTAAATGGAACTTTAAATAGTTGTTGTACAATTTTAGATTGTAATATAAAGCAATTTGGCGAATTAAAAGAAGCACCAGAACTTATTCGTAACATCATAAAAGAGTTTGCAGATGTCGCTACTAAATACGGTGTAAATTTAAATGTTGAACAAGTTGCAAAAGGAATAGAGAAAATATATGATCCAAGTCAAGCTGGAGAACATTATCCATCAATGCATCAAGACTTAATTCAAAAACATCGTTTAACAGAAATTGATTATATAAATGGATATGTATCAAGAAAAGGAAAAGAATTTAATATAGATACAAAATATAATGATCTTCTTACTATGCTTGTTCATGCAAAAGAACAATTACTTGTAAAATAAATAAAAGCCTAACCATTGAAACTAATTGGTTAAGGCTTTTTGTTTGTCATTTATTAGTGTTGACCCTAACATTACGTCATAGTGTAATATAAAAATATAGCTTGAAGGTATTAGGCTAGTAAATTAAACTTTGAGGTGTAAAAATGAGAACAGTGAAACAAGTTTCGGATTTAACGGGAATAAGTGTACGTTTATTACATTACTATGATGAAATAGGATTATTAAAACCAAGTAGAGTTACAGATGCAGGATATAGACTTTATGATCATGAGGATATTAAAGCTTTGCAACAGATTTTGTTTTTCAAGGAGCTTGATATACCTTTAAAAGAAGTTAAAAAGATAATGTCTAGTCCGTATTTTGATAAAGTAGAGGCACTTAAAAATCAGAGAAAGCTACTTATTTTAAAAAGAAAGAGATTAAATGCTTTAATTGAACTTATAAATAAAACATTAAATGGGGAGAGTACCATGAGCTTTAAAGAATTTGATATGAGTGAGTATTTTAATGTATTAGAGGAATTTAAAACAGAGCATGAGGACAAGATAATCAAGCTTTATGGAAGTGTAGACAAGTATAACGAATATATTGAACAAATGAAATCTAAAGAGGGCAAAATTGCTAAAATGGCCATAAAGAAATATGGAAGTATTGAGAAATATGCTAAGGCAATTAAGAAAAATTTTAATAGTGGTATATTAAATCTAGCAGAGCGATATGACGAATTTAAAAAAGATTTATTAGAAGATAATAATCCAAAATTAAAAGAACTATATAAAAAGTTAGTATGTGATTTAAAGAAGGAACCTTCTTCAGCCGAAATTCAACAAATTGCTGGAGAGATAACAAATACAGCTAAAGAGGATTATGAAATTTTTAATATGAAAAATGGAGACGATCACTGGTTTTATATGGTTCAAATATTTTTAGTATATCCAGATTGGATAAAAGAAGTTGATAAGAAGTATGGTAGTGGTTCATCCAAATTTATTGGAAAAGCCTTAAAAAATTATTTAGGAGATAAACGTCCTAAATTAGAAATATTATATGAAAAGCTTGTATTTGATTTATGTAAAGATCCTTCTTCTAGGGAAATTCAACAAATTGTTGAAGAAATATCAGATGCAACTAAAGAAAACAATGAATTTTACAAAATAGATTCAGGAGAAAATCATTGGGGGTATATGTCAGAACTTTATTTATCAGATTCTAATTTTATAAAAATAATTGATAAGAAATATGGTTATGGTGCATCGAAATTTATGGGAGAAGCTTTTAAAATTTACGCTGAAAGACTTAAAGAGTAACCGTTAGTATTCATTTATTTCTATTATTAAAATATATATTATAATAGATGTTTATATATTATATAAGGAGTGAAAATATTTGAAAAGAAAAAATATAATCTCGTTAATAGTAATATTCATGATTATATTAAGTTTTTCAGGGTGTGCAAATGAATCAAAAGGTAACGTAGTTACTAGTGATGTTAAGAAAGAAGCAAAACTAAAAGATGATAAAATTAAGAGTTATATTGAAGAAGGAAGTAAGCTTTTAGGTGAGAAGAAATTTGATGAAGCCAAAAGTGCATTTCAAAAAGCTATTTCAGAGGATAAGTCAAATAAAGACACTTATATTAAAATAAAAGATAAGTATATGGAAAATCAAAGAATGGATGATGCATATCAAATTATAAATTTAGCTGTTAAAAATAATGTTGATACTGAAAATATGAAGAAACTTTCAAGTGATATAAAATCTAAGTTTGAAGTACCTATCATAGAACAAAAGGCTTATGAATATGGTAAATACTCATTGCCAAGTAGTGTAAAAATAAAAATAAATAATGAGGAAAAACAAGTGAATGTTGTTTGGAATAATCCTAAGGTGGATACAACCAAAGTTAAAGTGAAAAAATATACAGGTAAAGCACAGGGGTATGATAGAGAGGTTCAATTAAATTTAAGTATATTACCTGTAAAAACCGTTAAAAAGACAGTATATGCAATGGGAACTTATATTAAAAATAACAGGAGATATTTAAAAACAAGAGAGGTAGAGTTTTTTAGAGATACAGATGAAGATATGGATATAGCTGAAAGAATGGCAATTCAAGATGGTCATGCCGATTACTTAATAGATGGTAGAGTAGATGATGATTATTATATTAGAGATTTAAACAAACCTATGAAGGTATATGAAATGGCTCCAAATGCTAGTATAAGTGTATGTGAGTATATGGTTAATTCAAGTGGTTCAGCAGGTCAAAATAAGATTAATTATGAGAGGTTTAGTAAATTAAATAATGGTCAATATAATCAAATACTATCTTATATATTTTTGAAAAATGGGATTATAGTTAAATATGAACAACAATATCTTCCTTGAATAAATTAGTGTTTAAAATAGTAGCTAATAAAAAATTAGTTACTATTTTTTTTGTAAAATAAAAAACTCTATATTCTTATTAAATATAACCAAAATGTTTAAAAAATTTCAAAATAGTGTAATAATATATTTTGAGAAATCATGTTATGTTTTAATATAATATATAAAGCAAACTATTTATAAAAAGAAAAAGGAGTATATTATGAGCCAAATAAATATGTTATTAAATGAAGTAGAAGAAATAGTTAACAATGGAATAACTGATGAAGGAGTTAAAAGAATATTAGACATGCTAAAGTGTTCCCTTCCTATTAGTGACTTAGATGAGATTGAATTATATGTAGATTACTTACCTAAGAATATAAACTATTCAAAAGAAAAAAGATATTTGCATTTCTTATGGGATATGCTAGATAAATCGCCCATGAGTATTGTAACTAATTTTGCTATTCCATTTAGAAGAATACTTGCAAAGAAATTATTTAAATCTTGTGGTAAAAATTTTATAGCTCAAAACAATGTTAGATTTAATGTGCCAGATAAAATAGAAATTGGAGATAACGTTATTTTTAGCAATGATATTTTCATAGATTCAAAGGGTGGATTTAAAATAGGAAATTCATCAGGAATTGCTGAAGGTACATATGTATTTACACATTCTCATTCTGAAGAGGATCATACTGTAAGAGAATACAAGCCTGTAGTTTTAAAGGATTATGTAAAGATATATTCAAGATGTACTATCTTACCAGGGATTACAATAGGAAACCAAGCTATAGTTGCAGCTGGATCTATAGTAAATAAAGATGTAGAAGAAAATTCTTTAGTTATTGGTGCTCCTATAAAAAAGGTAAGGGATAGAAAAAACAATGGAAGAAAAGAAGAAGAATTAAATCATTTATGGTTAATAGATGGGTATTTTCAAAATGAGGAAATAAAATAGAATAATAAACTAAAATAATTCATATTTGTAAAATATATTATATAATATTATGTGGGTTTATGATTGTTATATATTTTTTATTGAGTAAGATTTGTAAATATAGTATTTTATAAAATTAAAATAATAATCAATCTTAAAAGGGGGCAAAACAATGAAGAACAAAAGATTAGGAGCAAATGCACTGTTATTAATTACAGCTGCTATATGGGGACTTGGCTTCGTAGCACAAAGGGTAGGAGCGGAAAATTTAGGAGCATTTACTTTTAACGCTATAAGATTTGGTCTTGGAGGAATTTCACTTATACCTTTGATTCTTTATTTTAATAAAGAAAAGAAGAAAAGTAAAAAGGATGAAGTTGCAGTTACAGATGGCTTTAAAAAAGAAGTATTGCCTGGGATCATGCTTGGTGGAGCGCTTTATATAGCGGCTACATTACAACAAATAGGACTTGCTTATACAACCGCTGCAAAGGCTGGATTTATAACAGGACTTTACATAGTGCTTGTACCAATTATGGGTATATTTATAGGACATAAAATAGATAAGGGTGCATGGATTGGAATGTTATTTTCAGTTGCTGGTTTGTATTTATTGAGCATAAATGAAAACTTCGCTATAAGCAATGGAGATTTACTTGAAGTTATAGGTGCTGTATTTTGGGCAACTCATATTCTTTTGATAGACTATTTTTCAAAAAAAGTTGATTCGTTGAAGTTATCATGTATTCAATTTATAACTTGTGGTATTTTAAGTTTTTTAACTGCTCTATGTGTCGAAGTTATTACATTACAATCCATATATAATGCTATGATACCTTTACTTTATGGTGGTTTTTTATCAGTAGGGGTTGCCTATACTCTTCAAGTTGTAGCACAAAAAAGTGCAAAACCATCTCATGCAGTTATAATACTTAGCATGGAAGCTGTATTTGGTGCAATTGGTGGCGTTCTTTTACTTGGAGAAGAAATGACAACAAGAGGATTTCTAGGATGTGCATTCATATTAGTAGGTATACTTGCATCACAAATCAAATTTCCAAAGAAAAATAATATAGAAAGTACTAGTGTATAAAATATATAAGTTTAAATAAAAATCAGTATTTAAAAGCCCCTTACTTACATAAGAAAGGGGCTTTTGTTATAATTTCATAAAGGCAAGGACAAGTAGTAATGTACCACTAAGCCATGATAGATTTAAATCCACTTTTTCAGCTATTTTTCTTCCGAGGAAAGAGCCGAGCATTACTGCAACCATATCTGAAATCAAGGAGAATCCTACAACTTGAAAATAATTAACACCAGCAAGTCCACTTCCAAAACCAATTGCCATGCCATCTAGGCTACAAGCAAGGGCAAGGGTGAAAGCTTCACCAGGTTTAAGTATTCTATGATTGCTAGTATCTAAAACATCTTCATCAGCACTCAAGTTTAAATCAAAGTTAATATCAAAAATCTTAAAGTTAAATGATTTATTTGTCAGTTCATTTTTTCTTAGATGAGATTTAAATAAACTTTCAAACAGCCTAAGTGAACCTAAAATAAATAATATACCAAAACATATAGCTATAGTTAAACTCTCAGGAAGAAACTTTCTTACTATTGAACCAGCAAATAATGAAATTGCAAGAACTGTTGAGCAAACAACATTAATTACTGTAGTTGATGAAAAAGGAATTTTTATTTTATTGGTTCCGTAACCAAAACTCGCAACAAAAGCATCTATACATAAAGATGTAACTAATAGTATTGACTGAAGCATTTTATGCACCTCTTTAATAATTTAAGTTATTTATAATACCATATTATTTAAAGTATCAAAAATTGTTCCTAAAATATCAAAAGATGTTGATGAAAAATCAACAATAAAACAACACTATAATAATGTTAAGTTCATATCATATTAATATATAAAAGTACTTTAGAGGTGAATAGGGTTGAGTAATTCGGAGGAAAGTCGTGATTTTGGATTATATCTAAAGGATAAACTAAAGGAAAAATCCTTATCTTTAAGTAAACTTAGTAGTTTAACAGGAATTGATAAATCAACAATATCAAGAATTATAAATCATAAACAAAGAGCAAATATAAATCATTTAGAAAAAATATCAAAGGCACTAGATATACCATTAGAAGAATTATTAGTGGAAGATGGATATAACATAAACAATGAAAATATTCAACATAAGGGAGAATTTGATATAAACAACAACTATGAGAGCATTGATGATATTTTTAAACTATCATCAATGGTTGAAAATACAGAGCTTAAAGGGTTGATAGAATCTCAATTAAATAAATATCAATTATATTTAAAGACAGATGAGGGAAAGGATGTACTTTATAAAAATTTCAATAATAAGATAGAGAAAATAGATAAGGGCGGAGTATTTGTAGAGAAGTTAAAAGATATGTATAAACAATTTTGTTCTAAGGATATACCAATAAAAGAACTACTTTTAATAGGAAGTGGACTTCTATATTTTGTAACTCCTATAGATATTATTCCTGACTTTATATTTCCAATAGGCTTTTTAGATGATATTATAGCAATTAAAATAGTATTAGATATGCTCGATAAAATTAGAAATAAGTCAAATTACAAAGAATAAAATAGAAAACATGATTATATACAATATAAATTAATGTATTTGATAATATTAGCGTACTGTGATATATTATAAAGGCATTTCATAAAATAGAACACAATTAATGAAAAATTGAAAGGAATGAATTTATGAATAGTTTACCAAACTGTCCAAAATGTAATTCGGAATATACTTATGAAGATGGAAATCTTATAATTTGTCCAGAATGTGCTCATGAGTTTACATTAGAGGCACAAAATGAGCCTGCTGAGGATGAAAATGTTGTTAAAGATTCAAATGGAAATATATTAAGTGATGGAGATTCTGTAACAATAATAAAGGATCTTAAAATAAAAGGATATTCAAATGCTTTAAAGAAGGGTACAAAGGTAAAGAATATACGTTTAGTTGATGGAGATCATAACATTGACTGTAAAATAGATGGTTTTGGAGCAATGCTTTTAAAATCAGAGTTCGTTAAAAAGCTTTAATATACTTAGAAAATTATCCTACGGAATAGATTTGTTAAAATCTTTCTGTAGGATTTTTTATTTAATAAGGAGAGGTTATATAAATTAATGGTGTAAAATATGATAGATATTATAAAAATTCATTATAGTATACCAAATTTTACAAAAGTTATTTAAAGATTCTTAAAATGTGTTATAATAGTATATAGATATTGGAAACGTTACCAGTAACGTTTCCAAAAAGAAGTTTTAAAAATAATTTATATATAGATATATTTTAAGAAAAGAGGGTATCTAATGGCTAATATAACTATAAAAGATATATCTAGGATGGCTGGAGTTGGTGTTAGTACTATTTCAAGAGTTTTAAATAATCATCCAGATGTTAAGGCGGAAACAAGAAAAAAGGTATTGGATGTAATAGAAATGGTTAATTACATACCTAATAATAGTGCAAGAAACCTAAAGAGAAATACATCAAAAAGTATAGGGATTTTAATTAAAGGTATAGATAATCCCTTTTTTTCAAAGATGATAAAATCAATAGAAAGAAAGATTGATAGTAAAAGATATTCTATGATACTTCATTACAATGAAAGTCAGAAGGATGATTGTGATTCTGCAATAGAACTTATAAAGGAGAAAAAGTTAAAGGGACTTATATGTCTTGGTGGTGATTTTAATAATTTAGATAGAAAACAATTAGAAAATATAAGCGTACCCATAGTTGTTACATCTAGTAATGTAACAAAGAATATAAACAATACCCTTTTTTCAAGTGTAGTTATAGAGAATGAAAAAGCTGCTTTTGATGCAGTTGATTATTTATGCAAACTAGGGCATAAAAACATAGGAATTATAACTTCTGGGGAAGATGATAGAAGTGTCGGAAGGCTTAGATTTTCTGGGTATAAAAAAGCCATTTCTAAAAACAATATAGAGTTTAATAAAGAGTTTGTTGAAATAGGAGAATACACCTTTGAATCAGGTTATAAGGCAATGAATAAGTTTTTAGATAAGAATTTAAAAATAACAGCAATATTTGCAACTACTGATATTATGGCAATTGGTGCTGCAAAGGCTATTTTAGATAGAGGGCTTAAAATACCTGAGGATATATCTATAATTGGATTTGATGGAATTGATTATTCAAGATTTTTTCATCCATCAATAACTACAGTTGAACAACCAGTAGAAATTATGGCTGAAAAAAGCATAGAAATTTTACTGGATTTAATAAATGGAAGCAAAAAACATCAGCACTTAGTTCTCAAAACTAAACTAGTGAAGAGAGAATCTTGCAAAAATATATAGGGGGGTAAAGTATGGCTAAGGTAATTTTAAAAGACGTTGAAAAGATTTATCCAAATGGATTCAAAGCTGTTCATGGAATTAATTTAGAAATAAATGATGGTGAATTTATGGTTTTTGTAGGACCATCAGGATGTGCAAAGTCAACAACTTTGAGAATGATAGCCGGCCTTGAGGAGATAACATCAGGAACTATTTCTATTGGAGATAAGGTTGTAAATGATGTTCCACCTAAAAATCGTGAAATTGCTATGGTTTTTCAAAATTATGCATTATATCCACATATGACTGTTTATGATAATATGGCATTTTCTTTAAAGGTAAGGAAAGTTCCAAAAGATATCATAGATAAAAAGGTAAGAGAAACTGCTAAAAATTTAGATTTAGAGGAACTTTTAAAGAGAAAACCTAAGGAATTGTCAGGAGGGCAAAGACAGAGGGTAGCAGTTGGAAGAGCCATAGTAAGAGATCCTAAAGTATTCTTATTTGATGAACCTTTGTCTAATTTAGATGCAAAATTAAGAGTGCACATGAGAGTTCAACTATCTAAGCTTCATAAAGAATTAAAAACAACAATGATATATGTAACACATGATCAAGTAGAAGCTATGACTATGGGTGACAGAATTTGTGTTATGAATTTTGGACGAATAATGCAGGTTGATACACCTTTAAATTTATATAGATATCCTGTTAATAAATTTGTAGCTGAATTTATTGGTTCGCCTACAATGAATGTAATAGAAGGAGAACTTATAAAAGAAGATGACCTAGTTTTAATAAAAGTAGGTGATATTAAATTAAGGCTTCCTAAAGATAAGGCAGATAAGGTACAAGGATATATTGATAAAAAGGTTTGGTTTGGAATTAGACCTTCAGACATTAACCTTCAAGAAAACGTTAACAGCATTGGTATTGAAGGAATTGTGGACTTTGTTGAAAATATGGGAAGTGAAGCATTTGTTTATTTTAAATTAGGCGCTAAACAATTTATTTCAAATATACAATTATCAGACATTAGTAACATAAAAACAAATGATAAGATAAAGCTTATGTTTAATATGGACAATTGTCATATATTTGATATTGATACTGAAAAAAATATAACTTTATAAAATTTAATAAAAAATATGGAGGGGTAATTTATGAGAAATGTTAAAAAACTTGTTGCATTTGCAATCACATCAGTTATGATGATGTCTTCTTTAGCTCTGGGAGGTTGCGCATCCAAATCGACACAAACGAGTACTGGGGATCAAAAAGATAAGGTAACTTTAAATATATTTCAATTTAAAGTTGAAGTAAAAGAAGAACTTGAAAAAGCTGCAAAAGAATACTCAGAAAAACACCCTAATGTAAAAATTAATATAAATACTGTTGGTGGTGGAGATGACTATGGAGCAGCGCTTAGAGCAAAAATACAATCAGGAGAGGAACCAGCAATATTTAATATAGGAGGACCACAGGATGTAAAAGACTGGAAAGCTAGGCTAGTTGACCTATCAGGAGAATCTTGGGTAAAAGAATCTATCAAAGGAGTTTTAGATGGTGTAACCGAAGATAAGAAAATTTATGGCATGCCATTTGCTGTGGAATCCTATGGTTTAATATACAATAAAGAAATCTTTAAAGATGCAGGAATAGATGCGTCAAAAATAAATAGTTATGATTCTTTGGAGGCGGCGGTTAAAAAGCTTGATAATGAAATAAAATCAGGTAAATTAAAGGATAAATATCCTCAATTAGAAGCTGTATTTGAAATGCCGGCAAAGGAAACTTGGATAACTGGACTTCATTCATCAAATGTAGCATTAGCACAAGAATTTAACAGTTCATTAGATTCATTTAAATCTGATAAGGTTCAATTTAAATATAGAGATGGATTTAAGAGTTTAATTGATTTACAAGCAAATTATTCCCCAAATGCAAATTCTAAGGGAAAATTAAATGCTGTTGATTATGCAACTCAAGTTGGTCAAGGGATAGCAATTGAACGTGTTGCAATAATTCAACAAGGAAACTGGATATTCAATGATGTTGATAAGACTGATGAAAAGGTTGCCAAAAAACTAGACATATTACCAATCGCAATTAAAGGTGGAAAAGGTGATTCTATAGCCCTTGGAGTTCCAATGTACTGGGCAGTTAATAACAAGGTATCAAAAGAACAACAAGAAGCAGCTAAAGACTTTTTAAATTGGTTATATACTTCAGATGAAGGAAAGGATATGATTGTAAATAAATTTTTCTTTATTCCTCCATTTAAAGGATATGAAAAATACCCTGCAAAAGATTCTCTTGCAGTAGCTACAGAAAGATACATTAAAGAAGGTAAGACAATACCATGGGTATTTATGGGATATCCAACTGATTGGGGTATGAATGTTGTAGGTAAAAATATACAAAAATATTTGGCTGGAAAAATGACTTGGGATGAAGTTATAAAAGATTCTCAAGATCAATGGACAACTATGAGAAATAAAAAATAATGTGAGGGGGAGGGAGAAATCCCTCCCTTATTATAAAGAAAGAGGAGGACACTATGAAAAAATCAAGGTTATGGTTTAGCTTTTTTGTTGCACCTATATTAATTTCATTTTTAATTGTAGTAATTATACCAGCTATAACGGGAATTTATTATTCATTTACTGATTGGAATGGAATAGATAATAACGCACCTTTTGTTGGACTTCAAAACTATAGGCAAATATTTAGTGCAGATAGTGGATTTTTGCAATCCTTTATATTTACTTTAAAGTTTTCAATAGTGTCAGTAATAATGATAAACTTAATAGGTTTTGCTTTGGCACTATTAGTAACTAGAGAAATGAAAATTAGTAATATTTTAAGAAGTATATTTTTCATGCCTAATATGGTTGGAGGGCTTATCTTAGGATTTATATGGCAGTTTATATTTACTAAAGCTTTCAATACAATAGGAATGAAACTAGGATGGGAGTTCATGACAGGCTGGCTATCTACAACAGCAACTGGATTTTGGGCTCTTGTAATATTAATGTCATGGCAAATGTCAGGATATATGATGGTTGTTTATATTGCGGCACTTCAAGGAATTCCAGATAACTTAAAAGAAGCTGCTGAAATTGATGGAGCAAACCCATTCCAAAGACTTATAAATATAACAATTCCTTTGGTTGCACCAGCATTTACAGTAGGAATATTTCTAACTTTATCTAATTGCTTCAAATTATTTGATCAAAATCTAGCATTAACTGGTGGAGGGCCTTACAATTCAACCCAAATGTTAGCACTTAATATATATAATTCAGCTTTTGCAAGAAATGAATTTGGAATATCACAAGCTAAAGCAGTAATATTCTTAATTACCGTTGCAGTAATAACATTAACTCAATTGAACTTTAATAAGAAGAAGGAGGTTGAGATGTAATGAAACAAGGACTTTTAAAGAAAATTGGTTGGAACATACTATCTATTTTTGTAGCAATTATATTTTTGGCACCTCTTTATATAGCTTTTACGAATTCATTTAAAACACAAAAGGGGTTATATCTTAATGTTTTAGGATTACCTAAAGGAGATACATTTACTTTAGATAATTATATTCGAGCATTTGAAGATTTGAATTTTTTTCATTCATTTTTGAACTCTTTTTTAATCACAACAATAAGTACGGTTTTAATTGTAATATTTTCTTCAATGGCAGCTTGGATGCTTGTCAGATCTAAAACAAAATTAAGCAAATTCTTGTTTTTCTTATTTGCAGCAGCAATGCTTATACCATTTCAATCTGTAATGTTACCACTCATAAATATAATGGGAAAATTAAATTTATTAAATCCTGTAGGATTAGTATTTATGTATCTAGGATTTGGTTCAAGTTTATCAATAATTATGTATCATGGGTTTATTAAAAATATACCACTTGAGTTAGAAGAAGCAGCTATTATTGATGGTTGTAATAAATTTCAAGTGTTTTGGATAATAGTTTTTCCTTTATTAAAACCAATAACAGTGACAGTTAGCATACTAAACGCAATGTGGATATGGAATGATTTCTTATTACCACAACTTGTTATAAACAAACCAGAGTGGCAAACGCTTCCTCTAAAAATGTTTTATTTCTTTGGAGAGTATTCAAAGAAGTGGAATTTAGCACTTGCGGGACTTGTACTTGCTATGATTCCAATAATAGTATTCTATTTCTTTGCACAAAAACACATAGTAAAAGGTGTTACACAAGGTTCTATAAAATAGATAGCTGGAGGGGATTGCGTGAAGGTTTTTAAAATAGATAATAAGGTGAAAAAATATAGGTTCGGAGAACCTTTTAATACTGAAACTGTATTAGTAGAGGGAACAGAAATAATGGAGGAACCATTAGAATTTTTAAGTATAAATAAGAATGAAAGTATAGTACTTAGCTATAACTTAGATAAAGAAGATATAGTTCTGGGACTTGGAGAAAATCAAAGAGGAATAAACAAAAGGGGAGGGATATATGAGTCGTTTTGCACAGATGATCCTTTTCATACAGAAGATAAAAAGTCTTTATATGGAGCTCACAATTTTTTAGTAGTAGATGGAAAAGAAGCCTTTGGAGTATTTGTTGATTTCCCAGGAAAGGTGATTTTTGATGTTGGATATTCTAATAAAAATAAGTTGAGTATAATAATTGAAAATATTAATTTAGATTTATATATAATAAAGGGCAATTCTATAAAGGAGATAGTTAAGAATTTTTTAAATTTGATTGGAGATAGCTATGTTCCTCCTAAATGGGCTTTTGGATATCAGCAATCAAGATGGAGTTATAAAGATAAAAATGAAATTAATGAAGTTGCAAATAACTTTATAGAAAATAAAATACCATGTGATGCAATCTATTTGGACATAGATTATATGGAGAGATTTAAGGATTTTACAATAGATAATAATGCGTTTCCTAACTTTAAAAAATTTACACAAGAGATGAAGAAAAAAGGTTTTAGACTTATACCAATTATAGATGCAGGTGTAAAAATTGAAGATGGATATGACATTTATGAGGAAGGTATTAAAAACAACTATTTCTGCAAGGATGAAAATGATGAGCCATTTTTAGTTGCAGTGTGGCCTGGAAAATGCCATTTCCCAGATTTTTTAAATAAAGATGCAAGAGATTGGTTTGGACTTAAATATAAAATTTTAACAGATTTAGGTATTGAGGGGTTTTGGAATGATATGAACGAACCTGCAATATTTTATACAGATAGGGGACTTAAAGAAGCAATTGACTTTGCAAAAGAGTCAGAAGGAAAAAATCTAGATATTAATTCTCATTTTGAATTACAAGATAAGTTTAAGGGTATGTCAAATAATTTATTAGATTATAAGAGCTTCTACCACAACATAGATGGAAATAAGGTAAACCACTACCAGGTTCATAATTTATTTGGGTATAACATGACCAAAAGTGCCAGTGAAGGACTTAAAAAGATAGATAAAAATAAGAGATATTTATTATTTTCAAGATCTTCCTATATAGGAATGCATAGATATTCTGGAATATGGACAGGAGATAACTGTTCTTGGTGGCAACATATATTATTAAATATAAAAATGATGCCTTCATTAAATATGTGTGGATTTTTATATATAGGTGGGGATACAGGCGGTTTTGGAAGTAATTCTAATGCTGAACTTATAATAAGATGGACACAATTTAGTATATTTACTCCTCTTTTTAGAAATCATTCAGCAAGGGGAACAAGAAAACAAGAACCTTTTGCTTTCGATAGAGATACTACAGAAATTATGAGAAATACAATAGAACTTAGATATGCTCTAATACCATATATTTATTCTGAATACATGAAAGCTGTTATAAATAAAGAGGTGTATTTTTCTCCAATTATGTTTGAATATGATGATGAAATGTCAAGAAGAGTGGAAGATCAGCTTTTAGTAGGAAAATCATTGATGGTTGCACCTATATATGAAGAGAATGCTAAGGGGAGATATATATACTTGCCAGAAGATATGCTTTTATGGAAAGCGAAAAATTATAAAGAAAAAAATTATGAGGTAGTTTCAAAGGGACATAGTTATATAGACATAGATATTGATGAAGTACCTATTTTTATTAGAAAGAATAAGATGTTAGTTGTAGGGAATTCAGCACAAAATGTTGATTCTATTGATAATAGGCAGTTAACTGTAATAGCTTT
This sequence comes from Clostridium novyi NT, assembly GCF_000014125.1. NCBI lineage: Bacteria > Bacillati > Bacillota > Clostridia > Eubacteriales > Clostridiaceae > Clostridium > Clostridium novyi. The sequence continues at coordinate 90,903 of NC_008593.1, forward strand.
TGTTGAAAAGAATGCTCACTATAAATACTATGATGATGATGGTATAACTTATGATTATAAAAAGGGTAAATATTTAGAATTAGATATTAATATAACAAAGAATGAAAAGGATTATGACATAACAGTTAATGAAAATAAAGTTAATAATATACAAGAAATTAAATTTGAAATATTGAATACGCAAGGTGAAGTCTATTTAAAAACAATAAATTTGTAACAAGAAAGGAGAGGAGTTATGTTTGAGAGAAGCAGTGGAATTTTAATGCATATTACTTCTTTGCCTAGTCCCTATGGAATAGGGACTTTAGGAAAAGAAGCCTATAGATTTGTAGACTTCTTAGTTAAAGCGGGACAAAAATATTGGCAAGTTTTGCCCTTAGGACCTACTGGATATGGAGATTCTCCCTATCAATCATTTTCAGCTTTTGCAGGAAATCCATATCTTATAGATTTAGATTTGCTATGCAAAGAAGGACTATTAGAAGTTAATGATTATAAATATATAAATTTTGGGTATAACTGTGAAGAAGTAGACTTTCAAAAAATAGCAGAAAATAAAATGCCTATATTAAAAATGGCTTTTAAAAATTTAAAAGATAAATATAGAGATGAGTTACAACAATTTAAAGAAGAAAATGATGAATGGATAGAAGACTATGCTTTATATATGGCGTTAAAAGTAAAAAATAATTTAAAGTCGTGGCAACTATGGGACAAGGATATAAAACTTAGAAAAAAGGATGCCTTAAATAAGGCGAAAAAAGAGCTTAAAGATGATATAGATTATAATATATTTTTACAGTTTATGTTTTATAAGCAGTGGAACAATTTGAAAGAATATGCTAATAAAAATGGAATCAAGATAATTGGAGACATACCAATTTATGTTGCAGAAGATAGTGCAGATACATGGGCAAGTAGTGAACTATTTTTATTAGATAAAGATAAAAGACCAATAGTTGTATCCGGCTGTCCCCCAGACGGATTTTCTGAAACTGGACAGCTTTGGGGAAATCCAATATATAATTGGAAGTATTTAGAGGAGACAAATTACAGTTGGTGGGTAAAAAGAATAAAAGCTAATAGTAAACTTTATGATGTAACTAGAATAGATCATTTTAGAGGGTTTGAATCATATTGGCAAGTTCCTTACGGAGAAGAAACCGCTATAAATGGTGAATGGGTCAAAGGTCCTGCTATGAAATTATTTAATGTTATAAAAAAAGAACTGGGTGATGTAGATATAATAGCTGAAGACTTAGGATATTTAACAGATGAGGTTAGGAAATTTAGAGAAGATAGTGGATATCCTGGTATGAAGGTATTAGAGTTTGCTTTTGATGCTAGAGAGGAAAGTGATTATCTTCCACATAATTATGATAAAGATTGTGTAGTTTATACAGGTACACATGATAATGATACTGTAAATGGATGGTTTGAAAACGCTAATAAAAGTGATGTGGATTTTGCTATAAAATATTTAAAACTTACTAAGGAAGAAGGATATAACTGGGGATTTATAAGAGGAGCTTTAAGTTCAGTAGCTTCCCTTGCTATTGCACAATTTCAAGATTATTTAGGACTTGGAACAGAAGCAAGAATGAATATTCCATCAACATTAGGTGGCAATTGGAGATGGAGAGCTAAAAAGAAAGATATAAACGGAGATTTGAGCAAGAAAATATGTGAAATTACCAAACTGTATGGAAGGTAGGGATAAGATGTTTAATTCTAAAGAACTAAAATCAACAATAGAGAAAATATTAAAAATTGATTATGGTAAATCATTAAACAAAGCAAAAGACTATGAAAAATACAATGCAGTTTGTAAAGCTATTATGGCAGAAATAGTTGATAGATGGGAAAAAACTCAATATAAATATGAAGAAGGAAAACAAGCAAGTTACTTTTCAGCAGAGTTTCTCATGGGAAGAGCATTGGGAAATAACTTAATAAATCTTGGGATTTATGATGAGGTTAAAGATGTATTAAAAGAAATTAGTATAAATATAAATGATATAGAAGAAATAGAGGAAGATGCTGGTCTTGGAAATGGTGGACTTGGAAGACTTGCAGCATGCTTTATGGAATCATCGGCAACTAAAAATCTACCTGTAACAGGATATGGAATTAGATATAGTTATGGATTGTTTAAACAAAGATTTGTAGATGGATTTCAAGTAGAAGAAGTTGATAACTGGTTAAAATATGGAGATCCCTGGTCAATTCGTAGAGATGAAGATACTATTATTGTAGAGTTTGATGATGAAAAAGTTAAAGCGGTGCCTTATGATACTCCTATTGTTGGATATAGAACAAAAAATATTAATACTTTAAGATTATTTAAGGCAGAACCTATAAATGAGTTCGATTTTGAGTTGTTTAACGATCAAAAGTATAATAAAGCTGTTGAAGAAAAAAATAGAGCTGAGGATATTTCAAGGATACTTTATCCAAATGATTCTACTGAAGAAGGAAAGATATTAAGATTAAAACAACAATACTTTTTTGTATCAGCGGGACTTCAAGATTTAGTTAAAAAATTCAAGAAAAATCATGGAAATAACTTTGAAAAGTTTAATGAATTTCACGCAATTCAACTTAATGATACTCACCCAGTAGTTGCAATACCAGAACTTATGAGAATATTTATAGACAATGAAGGGCTTGAATTTGATAAAGCATGGAATATTGCAATCAATACTTTTGCTTATACAAATCATACTATTTTAAGAGAAGCACTAGAAGAGTGGGATGTTAAGTTATATAAAAAGTTATTACCAAGAATCTATGGAATAATAGAGAAAATAGATAATAATTTTGTAAAAGAATTAAAAAAGAAAAAATACAAAGAAGAAAAAATAGATTCAATGAGAATTATATATAAAGATAAAATAAGAATGGCGTTTTTAGCTATACATGGTACTCATGCTACAAATGGAGTTGCAAAACTTCATACAGATATATTAAAACATCAAGAGTTAAAGGATTGGTATGAGTTATATCCAGAAAGATTTTTAAATAAAACTAATGGAATAACACCTAGAAGATGGTTAAAATTATGCAACATTCAACTATCAAATTTAATAACTGAGCTTTTGGGAAACGAAAATTGGATAGTGAATTTGGATGATTTAAAGGAATTAGAAAAATATATAGATGATGATGTGGTATTAAATAAAATTTTAGATATAAAGAAAGAGAAAAAAAAGGAACTTGCAAGGTATATTGAAAAACATGAAGGTGTTACAATAAATCCTGATTCAATATTTGATATTCAAATAAAGAGACTACATGAATATAAAAGACAACTTTTAAATGCATTTGGAATTTTAGATTTATATTTTAAATTAAAAGAAAATCCAAAGCTTGATATAGTGCCAAGAACTTTTATATTTGGAGCAAAGGCAGCGCCAGGATATGTTAGAGCTAAAGCAATTATTAAATTTATAAATGAAATAGCAAAGCTTATAAATAATGATAGAGATATAAATGGAAAGATTAAAGTTGTATTTGTTCAAAACTATAGGGTTTCTTATGCAGAAAAACTATTCCCAGCAGCAGATATTTCAGAGCAAATATCAACAGCGGGCAAGGAAGCATCAGGAACTGGTAATATGAAGTTTATGTTAAATGGAACACCTACTCTTGGAACCTATGATGGAGCTAATGTTGAAATTGTAGAAGAAGCTGGAGAAGAAAATAACTTTATTTTTGGAGCAAGAGTTGAGGAATTAGAAAAAATTAAGGATTCTTATAATCCAAAGGACTACTATAAAAAAGATAAAAATTTAAAAAGAGTAGTAGATACACTAATAGATGGAACTTTTGATGATAATGGAACTGGTATGTTTAAAGAATTATATAGATCCTTATTGGAGGGGGCTAGTTGGCATACTCCAGATAATTATTTTATATTTAAAGATTTTAATGACTATATAAATGCAAGGAACTTAATAGATAAAGATTATAGGGATAAACTTTCATGGGCAAAGAAATGCCTTATAAATATAGCAAGCGCAGGTAAGTTCAGTAGTGATAGAACTATTAAAGAATATGCACAGGAGATATGGAATATAAAAGAGAAAAAAATATGATATAAAATAAACCTCATTCACTAAGTGAATGAGGTTTATTTTATTCAGATTGTTCAAAAAGCCCCCAACAATTGGGGGCTTTTGTTTACGCCAAAATTCTTTTATGCGATAGCATTCGAAAAATATTTATTATGTATGTTAATTTGGAATAAATTTGAATTAATGTACACAAAAAATAATGCGATAGCACCATGGCTATCTTTTTCATATTCTGAACTGCCGCTGTAAGTAAGCATTGTTCAGAAACATTTTTAATTCCTCGCATGCGACAATAACGTAGCCCATGTAATTCTTTTGAATCAGCAAAGCTACGCTCAATCTTTTCTTTACGTCGTTTGTAAATACTTTTACCTTTTTCTGTTTTAGTAAAGCTAAAAATTTGATCTTTATAGTCTTCCCAAACATGACGACGTATAGTTCTATTAATGGATTTATCAGATGTTAAGCAATTATTTTTATATTTGCAATAAGCACAATGCTCCGCATTACTTAAATATTCTTTATAACCTTCCCTCGTAGTAGTTCTATATTTTAAAAAGCAATTATTAATACACACATATCCATCTAATTCTTTAACATACTGAAATCTATATTTTGTATATTTTCCTTTAACATGGGGTCCTAAACGGAACCCAAAAACACCTTGATAATTTTTGTCTGAAATTTGTTTACAAATAGGATTCGTAGAATATCCGGCATCTGCTACTAAATATTTTGTATTAAAATTAAACTTTTCTATTTGAGTTTCTATTCTTTTAACATAAGGATCTACATCGTTTATATTCCCGGGAGTAACATGAACGTCTGTTATAATATTATACTTTCCGTCAACAGTTCTATGATCTAAATAAAAAAAGCCTTTAGGTTTTCCATCTCTAACCATATATCCACTGTCTGGATCAGTTGTACTTACTTTTATTTCCTTAGTTTCAGCTATTTTAGTCTTTTTTTTTAGAGGCTTTTTATTATGATTAATTCTATTTTTATTAATGTCATTCTCTAATTCATCAAAGTATTCCTTTGTGGATTTAGTTATTTCTTTTTTAATAAATTTATGTTTATTAGCGTTAGCTTTTAAGTGAGTAGAATCAGTATATAGAATTTTGCCATCAACCAAGTTTCTATTAATAGCTTGAAATACAATATTATCAAATATTTCTTGATGTATATTTGTATTACTAAATCTTTTTGTTCTATTCTGGCTTATAGTGGAATGACTGGTATTTTATCAGTAAGTCCATATCCTAAAAACCATCTGTAAGCTACATTTACCTGGATTTCTTTTACAAGCTGACGCTCTGAACGTATACCGAATAGGTATCCGATAAAAAGCATTTTAAATAATACAACTGGGTCTACTGAAGGTCTGCCATTATCAGGACAATATAAATCCTTAGTTAAATCTCTTATAAATGAAAAATCTATGTATTTATCTATTTTTCTAAGTATATGATTTTCAGGTACTAAATTTTCTATATAAACTAGTTCTAATTGATTTTGTTTTCTTTCATTATTAGTAAGCATTTTTCCTCCGTAGGAGCCCTAACGGGCTAAAAGATTTATTGGTCTAAAATATATATTCTACATAAAAACTAAAAACCCTTTTTGTAATAAATGTAAAAAGGCTGTTGACAAATTATGTTTATCAACAGCCTGTATAAAATAAACCTCATTCACTAAGTGAATGAGGTTTATTTTATTCTTCTGTATCTTCACTAGAAGTTTTAACTGATTGATCTGTGCTATTAACAACAGCTACAAGAGCATCTGCTTCAGATAAAAGTCTAATGCCTTCAGGTAATTTTATATCATGAACAAATATTTTATCGTCAAAATTCATAGTTGAAGCATCTATTACAATGTTCTCAGGTATTTCTTCAACCTTTCCTTGCATTTCTATTTCAGTTATGAAAGTTTCTAATATTAATTTTCTAGATTGTAAGCTTTCAATACCCGTAAATTCAACTGGTATAGTCATTTTTATAACTTCATTTTTGTTTACGTTTTGAAAATCAACATGTATAACATTTCCGGATAAAGCATCATTTTGAATTTCTTTTATAACGCAATTTCTTATTTCATCGTTTAATTTTAATTTAAAAATAGAGCCTTTAGAATTCTCTTTAAGTAATCTCATTAACTTATTGTATGACACTTTTACAGGTATTGATTTTTCTAAATGTTCTCCATAAATTATGCAAGGAACCTCTCCGTTTCTTCTTATTTTGTTAGCGGTATCTGTTTTTTGTCTTTCGCTTATAGCAATTGCTGCTTGTGACATAATAAACCCCTCTTTTCTTTTATTTTAATACAGTTATTAAATTTTTCTATATCAGTTTAGAAAAATGTCATATTATAGTGTGAAAAAACAAAGATTTTATCATATAAATAGTATTGATGATGGATATGTGTATTAGTTTTTATTTTGACGTATATAGTTACATTCTAACTCAACAAGGAGGAAAACCCAACCAGTTACCTACTAAAAATACAAAAATTAACCAATTGTTCACAAATGACTAAAATTATGATGTATTATAAGTTCATATAATATATAATAGTGTAAAATAATATGTTTATATAGTATGTGCTTATAAATACTTAATATGACATGGAGGAGAGAGCATGGCAAACCATTTTGGAAATTTACAAAAGGTAAGAGATGGTATAAGAAAATACGCAATAACGCCACATATACCTGGAGGGTTTATAACTCCAGAAAAGCTTGAAAAAATAGCTAGAGTTGCGAAAAAATATAATGGAGCTTTAAAGATAACATCAGGTCAAAGAATAATGATAACTAATTTAGAAGAAAGTGATTTGCCAAGTATATGGGAAGAGCTAGATATGGAAGCAGCGGTGAAAAGCCAAAATTCAGTTAAAAATGTTGAGATGTGTCCAGCAGGATTTTGTAAGCGTTCTAAGCATAATACAATTGGTATAGGTATGAAGTTATCTAGAAAATATCAGTGGATGGATATGCCTTGTAGAACTAAAATTGGTGTTTCTGGATGTAGAAATGCTTGTGGAAGTGTTTATAGCAAAGATATAGGAGTTATAGCAGATATAGATGGAACATTAATGGTTACAGTAGGAGGATCAGCTGGGTACAATCCAAGACTTGCAGATATTGTGGCAAAGGGATTATCTGAAAAAGAAGCTTTAGATATGGTAGATAAGATTATAAAATATTATAAAGAAAATGCAGAGCTTGGAGAGAAGTTAAGCTTTTTTATTGATAGAGTAGGATTAGAAGAATTAAAAAGGGTTTTAGAGAGGTAATGGCGTGTACTGCGTTCGCCATTAATTTTCTAAAATTTTTTTATATATATGGTTATTTTAAATTATTTATACTTTTATTTTGTGATTTTTCTTAAGGTAATTTTAAGAATTCCTTAAGACAGGTTAAAAGAAGTTTTTGTAGAATAGATATTGAAAGATATAAAGGAGGAGAGACATGGAAGAAAATTTAGTTTTACAATTTTCAAAAAACTACAAGAAGAAGAATATTAATGCCATACTAAGCTGTATATTATATTTTTTCATAATTTTAAGTTTGTCATTTAGACATATAATGGAAGGTAAAGGAAAATGGTTTATTATTCTTGGAGGAATATTATTAATATTTAATTTAGTTGAAATTATAAGTAGCATAATTGAACTATATAACATAAGAAAGTTTGCTTATATTAAAGCAAATCATGAAAAAGTAGAAGTTTGCAATAAAAAAATAGCTAAGTATGATTTTATAAATATTAGCGATATAAAGAGTTATAGTTTTGAGGGAAATATAAGGAGAAAGAATATAATAGTAAAAGGTAAAAATAATGATTTAAACATAAATTTAAGAAAAATAGATACAAAAGACGTGGACAAGCTTAAAAAGTTTTTTAAGGGGCTTGGTATATGTGAAAAAGGAGCTGTTATGTAGTGGCAAGGGTTTTAATTGCAGATGATGAAGAAGAAATAATTGAATTATTATCTTTATATTTAGAAAAGGATGGTCATTGTATATACTCAGCGGTAAATGGATTAGAAGCACTTCAAATTATAAATAATAATGAAGTTGATATAGCAATTATAGATATAATGATGCCACAAATTGATGGGTATCATCTTGTAAGAAAAATAAGAGAAAATTACGATATGCCTGTTATTATGCTTTCGGCAAAAAGTGAATATTGTGATAAAATACTTGGACTTGATCTTGGAGCTGATGACTATATAACAAAGCCTTTTAATGCAATGGAGGTCTTAGCTAGAGTAAAGGCACAACTTAGAAGATACAATAAAAGTATGTCTGAAAAAGAAAAATGCGAAAAACAATATTTAGAATGTGGTAAATTAAGATTAAATATTAACACGTGTACGTTATATAAGGAAAATATAGAAGTTTATCTTACGTCTACTGAATATAAAATACTTTTTTATCTACTAGAAAATAAGGGGAAGGTATTTACAAAAAAACAAATTTTTGAATATGTTTGGGAAGAACCATTTTATGGAGATGATAATGCCATAATGGTTCATATAAGCAATCTTAGAGATAAAATAGAGGATGATTCTAAAAACCCACATTATATAAAGACTATAAGGGGGCTTGGATATAAATTGGATTCAAACATATGATTAAACAAGGAGCATTATAATGTTTGGTTTAAAAAAACAAAATAAAAGAGTGTATACTACTACATTTAAACAATATATAATATTTTTATTTTTCATAGTAACAATATTTTCTGTAGGAATTGTAGCAATATTTGTAGGCATTGGAAGGCTTATTGATTCAAATGAATATAAAAATGATATAAACAAATTTTATAAGGCTAAAGTTATTATTAAAAGTGATTATAAGAATATAGATGCAAAACAAGTAATATCTATTGGTGGTTGGGTTGAAATACTAGATAGTAATAAAAAAGTTATTCATATAATTGGAAAAAAGAAAGATAAAAAAATGGTCTATAGTGAAGATGAATTACTATTAGCTGTAGAGCGAAATTTGGATATAAATAAGACTAATAATAGTTACCTGTGTTCAATAGAACCATTTTATTCTAATGGCAGAAAGTATTATTGTGTTGTTAAAGTGCCAAATGACACTATGCAAATAGATATAGACAAGAAAAAAGCTATGGAAAAGTATATAGAAAAGGTAGTAACTAAAGTATCAAAGGGAGTACTGTATATTATAATATTAGTGGTTTTATTGATATTAATATATAGTGCTTGGGTATCTAATAGAATAATTAAACCTTTAAAAGAAATACTTATGGGTATATCAAAAATGACAGAAGGAGATTATGAGGCAAGAATTAAATTTAAACGTGAAAATGAATTTTCTGAAATAAAAGATGCCTTTAATTTTATGGCTGAAAAAATTCAACAAGGAGATATAGAAAGAAAAAGAAATGAACAATTTAAGCAACAACTGTTTACGGATATATCTCATGATTTAAAAACCCCAATAACATCTATTCAAGGGTATTCTAAAGCTTTATATGATGGTGTAGTAGAAGATGATGTAAAAAAACAAAAATATATTAAGATTATTTATGATAAATCAAGGAGACTTACAAGCTTAGTTGAAAATGTTCATGAACTTGCAAAGTTAGGAAATGAAAGTTACTCTATGTCCATGGAATACACTGATATATGTGAGCTTTTAAGAGAAATACTCGCAGGGTTTTATTTTGAAATAGAAGAAAAGCAATTTGATTGTCATATAGATATACCTGAACAATCAATTATGCATAAGGTGGATAAAAGTGAATTTACAAGGGCTATAGCCAATATAATTTCTAATTGTATGAAGTATAATCCTTTAAAGACAAAGATTAAAATACAATTAAAGAAAAATGTTTCTGATATAAGTATAATTATTGCTGATGATGGAATAGGTATATCTAATGAATTAAAACAAACTATATTTGAGGCATTTACAAGGGGTGATTTATCAAGGCTTTCAACGGGAGGTACGGGTCTTGGGTTATCTATTGCTAAAAAAATAGTTGAGAAACATAATGGATGGATTGTATTAAAAGGCGATGATAATTATAAAACTATATTTGAAGTTGTATTAAACTTAGAGTAAGGGGGACATTAAATATGGATAAATACTTTGAAAAAATAACTATACCAGTATTATTAGGAGTTTATATTTTAGTGGGAGTTGTTGCATTTATAGCATCACAAATTAGTGGTAAAATAAGTGTATGTGCACAAAATATTTTTAATGATAATTTTTTTAGTATAATTTCGCAGTTGCTTTTAATAGGGTTTATTGTGTATAAGCTCAAAAAGAGTGGATTTAACTTTAAAGATTCAATAAGAGATTTTAAAAGTAAACCTAAATATAAAGATGGTCTGATAATTATTGTTATACATGGAATTCTTGCAATAGCAGCAGCCATAGGTATTGCGTATATAGTGTATAAAATAAATCCTGGTTTATCAGAAAAGATGATGGGACAGAAGATATTAGAAAATAGCGGTACAATATATGATGCTATTTATGAATTTATTTTGGTGGTTATACTTGCGCCTATTATAGAAGAACTTGTATTTAGAGGTATTATTCTAAATAGACTAAAAATGAGATGGGGAATAGGTTCAGCTATTATTGTATCTTCTATATTGTTTGGAGTGTTACATATAAATCTTGCTGTTATAGGAGCATTTTTATTTGGAGTAATGATGTGTATTGTATATATGAAAACTAGAAATATATTTGTAACAATGCTTATTCATTGTATAAATAACTTTTTATGTTCTTTGCCGAGTATTCATGGTGGTGGCACTGATGAATTTAGCAAGACAGACATTAATGACCTGCTTTTACTCGGAAAACCAGCTATAGCAATATTTTGTGTTACATCTATCATTGCAATATGGTATATAGTTAGAAATTGGCCTAAAAAAAGGGAAAATGTCAGCTTGAATTAGCTGATCTTTTCCTTTTTCTTATTAAAAGGACATACAAGGAATAATATGAATTAAATATGAACAAAACGTTTTCAAAATAGAGATTTTTTTGTATACTATAAATGAGAGGGGGAGTAATATATGAAGAAAAAATTTTTAAAAGGTTTATGTTGTGCTTTTGTAATTTCAATCACATGTTTAGGAGCATCAAGTAAAGCGTATGGATGGGATGGTAAAAAAGATGGTACAGGAACTCATTCCATGATTGTAACACAAGCAGTTAAAGTGCTAGAAAATGATATGTCAAAGGATGAACCTGAAATTGTAAAGCAGAACTTTAAAATACTACAAGATAATATGCATAAATTTCAGTTAGGATCTACTTATCCTGATTATGATCCGAATGCGTACAAGCTATTCCAAGATCATTTTTGGGACCCCGATACAGATCATAATTTTTCAAAGGATAATTTGTGGTATCTTTCATATTCAATAAAAGATACAGCTGAATCACAAGTAAGAAAGTTTACAGCATTAGCTAGAAATGAATGGGAAAAAGGAAATTATGAAAAGGCAACATGGTATTTCGGACAAGCTATGCATTACTTTGGAGATTTAAATACTCCATATCATGCAGCAAATGTAACAGCAGTAGATAGTATAGGACACACTAAATATGAAGGATTTGCAGAAAAAAGAAAAGACCAATATAGAATTAATACAACAGGTATTAAAACAAATGAAGGCTTTTATGCTGATGCATTAAAAAATAGTAATTTTGATTCCTGGTCAAAAGAGTATTGTAAAGGTTGGGCAAAACAAGCTAAAAACTTATATTACAGTCATTCTACTATGAAACATACAAATGAAGATTGGGATTATTCAGCAAGTCACGCTTTAAAGAATGCACAAATGGGAACAGCAGGATGTATATATAGATTTTTATATGATGTATCTAAAGATTTATTACCAACAGAAAATCATAAAATTAATGGTTTAATGGTGGTTATAAAGACTGCAAATGAAATAGCAGCAGGTACTGATGATTATGTTTATTTTGGAATAGAAAGAAAAGATGGAACTGTTCAAGAATGGACATTAGACAATCCAGGAAATGATTTTGAAGCTAACCAAGAAGATACGTATATATTAAAAATAAAAAAACCAAGTATTAAGTTTAGTGATATAAATCGTATGTGGATTAGAAAAGCAAACTTTACTCCAGTTTCAGATGATTGGAAGGTAAAGGGTATAAAAGTTATTGCCGATGGTTCTGTTCAATATGAAAAACAAATAAATAAATGGATTCATGGAAATGAAAAATACTATATAAACTAATATATGAATTTTAAAGTACGATCTAAAAGCCTTATTCAATAATTTGCATTGAATAAGGCTTTTATTTAAATATATCTTATTATATTATAGTGTAATATAGTAAAATGTATTTAAGTAAAATATTCATAAGGGGCGGGTTAATATGTTAAAGATAGCTATATTAGATGCTAAAACATTGGGGAAAGATATTGATTTAAGAATTTTTAATGAATTTGGTGAAGTGGAGATTTATGATATTACTAAATCTAGTGAAGTGTTAGAGAGAATAAAAGATAAAGATATTATAATAGCAAATAAAATTCTTTTAAATGAGGATAATCTAAAAGAAGCACATAAACTAAAGCTTATTTGTATTTGTGCAACTGGTACTAACAATGTAGATTTAAATTATACAAATAAAAGAGGAATTGTGGTTACAAATGTTGCAGGATACTCTACGAGTAGCGTTGTGCAACATACATTCTCATGCTTATTTTATTTGCTTCAAAATCTAAGATATTATGATGAATACACTAAATCTGGACAGTATTCAAAAGAGGATACATTTACTCACTTTATGAAACCGTTTTGGGAAATCTCAGGCAAGACATGGGGCATAATAGGACTTGGGGAAATAGGAAGGAATGTAGCTAAGATAGCACAAAGCTTTGGGTGTAATGTAATCTATTATTCAACTTCTGGTAAAAATAACAACTCGTCATATAAAAGAAAGACTTTAGAGGAACTATTAAAAGAGAGCGATATAGTATCTATACATTGTCCATTAAATAAGGAGACAGAAAATCTTATATCAATGGAGCAACTAAAACAAATGAAAAAGTCAGCTATATTAATTAACGTTGGTAGGGGTAAAATAATTGATGAAAAAGCTCTTGCAGAGGCATTAGACAAAGAAGTGATTGGGGCTGCAGCACTGGATGTTATGGAAAGTGAGCCAATAGGTGAGGATAATCCACTTTTAAAGATTAAAAGTAAAGAAAAACTTCTTATAACGCCTCATATTGCATGGGCAAGTGTTGAAGCTAGAAAAAAATTAGTCAAAGAAATTAAGCTGAATATAAATGCTTTTTTAAATAATGAAAAAAGGAATGTGGTTAAATAAATGGAATTAAGAGTGTACTTAAAAGGACAAAAAGAACCTGTAATTTACAAGGGAGATAGAATTGATATTTTAGATTTTGAAATGGCAGGAATAAAGTATAAGCAAATAAGATACTTTAGAAAAGGGTTTAGCAAAAGTGAACTTATAGAGAATGACATAATAAAGAAGATATTAGAAGATAAAAAATAAGGAAATTAAAGATTGTGGCAACTTTTGTGAGGTAAGGGGGAAGATTTGTGATAAAACTTACAGAGCAAATGGCTCAAAGTATAGTGGATAGAATGATGAATGTTATTCCTTACAACGTAAATATAATGAATAATGAAGGCGTTATTATTGGAAGTGGTGACAAGAAGAGAATAGGACAATTACACGAAGGTGCAGTAGATGCGATTTCTAGAAACAAGCTTAATTTAATATATAAGGATGGTGTGGGAGCAAAACCAGGAGTGAATATGCCCATTCACTTTAATGATACACTAATGGGGGTTATAGGCATTAGTGGAGATCCTAAAGAAGTTATTTCTTTTGCAGCCATTGTGAAGGCAACTTCAGAGTTATTAATAAAACAGGAGTATATATTTAACGAAAGAAGAGTACGAGAACAAATAGAGGAAGAGTTTTTATATCAATGGTCATATTTAAATAATGAATATGATGAGAGCTTCTTTCAAAGAGCAGATGTCCTTGGAATAAATCTAAATATAGATAGGGTTGCAGTTGTTATAAAAGGTGAGGATAAGAAAAACATAGTAAATACAATAAAAAAATATATATATGATTGTGAGTATGTAATAAGATTTGATGCGGAAGATGTTCTTATTTTTATGAAGTATGACAATAAAATATATAAAAGAGTTAGCAATATATATTATCAGCTAAATGAAAAAGTAAAAATCGGAATTGGATTACATGAAAAAATAATGACTAAGTCAGTGGAACAAGCATCAAGAGCTATAGAAATAAATGATAAATTAGCATTAGGATATAGTTTATGCAAGTATAGTGATGTAAAGTTTTTTGATGTTATATCAAATAACATTAAAGAAAAAAGTATTGAAACATTAGTGGATAAGATTACAGAAATAAATAAATTTGAATTAATAGATACTTTAATAACATATATAGTGTTTAATTGTGATGTTAAGAATGTTTCGGAAAAGCTTCATATCCACAGAAATAGTTTAAATTATAGATTGAAAAAAATATATGATATTACAGGAAAGAACCCAAAAGATATTATGGATTTATTGGAACTTTTAGTGGCTTGTGTTTTATATAAACTAAAATAGTATATTGTGCATTTGAACAATATATAATATGAAAAAATTGGACAATAAGACAATGTATTTATAAATTAAAGGAAGTATAATAACCCTATACAAAATATCATGAATGGGGGAATGATTATGCAAGTTACTGCTTTAGGAGCAATTGTAGGATTGGTTTTATCAATTGTATTAATCATAAGAAAAGTTCACCCTGCTTATGGACTTATACTAGGAGCAATTGTAGGAGGTCTTATAGGTGGTGCTGGACTTGCTGGAACCGTTACCTTGATGATAGGCGGTGCCAAAGGAATAATGCCTGCTATACTAAGAATATTAACAGCAGGAGTTTTAGCTGGAGTGCTTATTGAATCAGGTGCAGCTGCTAAGATAGCTGAGAGTATAGTGGACAAACTAGGAGAATCTAATTCTCTTATTGCACTAGCATTAGCAACTTTAGTGTTAACAGCAGTAGGAGTATTTGTAGACGTATCAGTTATAACAGTAGCGCCAATTGCACTTGCAATTGCCAAAAGAGCAAATTTAACTAAAACATCAATACTTATTGCTATGATAGGTGGAGGAAAGGCCGGAAATATTATGTCACCTAATCCAAATGCTATTGCAGCTTCAGATGCTTTTAAGATACCGTTAACATCTGTTATGGGCGCAGGAATTATACCTGCAATAGTTGGTGTTGTAGTTACATGCATAGTAGCTAAAAAATTATCTAACAAAGGATCTTATGTAAAAGATCATGAAATTGAAGAAAATACCGAAGAAAAGCCTAGTTTTCTTGGTGCAATTGTAGGACCACTTGTAGCTATTATACTATTGGCTTTAAGACCAATATGTAATATAAGTGTTGATCCTCTCATTGCATTACCTGTTGGGGGAGTAATAGGTGCATTGTGCATGGGAAAAATTAAAAACATAAATAAATATGCTTCATCAGGTCTTGCTAAAATGAGTGGAGTTGCAATCTTATTACTAGGAACAGGAACAATTGCAGGAATAATATCAAATTCAGCATTAAAAGATGTAATCATACATGGAATTAGTTCTTTAGGTCTTCCAGCATTTTTACTTGCACCAATAGCAGGTATATTAATGGGTGGTGCAACTGCATCCACAACTTCTGGAACTGCTGTTGCAAGTCAAGTATTTGGAGAGACAATATTACAACTTGGAATAAAACCATTAGCTGGAGCGGCTATGATTCATTCAGGAGCAACTGTATTAGATCATTTACCACACGGAAGTTTCTTCCACTCAACTGGTGGTAGTGTTTATATGGATATGAAAGAAAGATTAAAACTTATACCATATGAATCATTAATAGGATTAACAATGACAATAATATCAACAATAATATTTGGAATCATAATGTAATTAACTTAAATAAATTGCCTGAAGATTAATAAATCCTCAGGCAATTTTTAAAAAAATCTATAGGTGGTTAATATAAATAGAACACTAAAGGAAGGGATAAATAATATGAAATTTGTTTTAGCGCCAGATTCTTTTAAAGAAAGTATGACAGCAAAAGAAGCAGCAGAAGCTATGGAAAGAGGAATAAAAAAAGCTATACCTGATGCTGAGTGTATAAAAGTTCCTATGGCAGATGGTGGAGAAGGAACTGTTCAATCTTTAGTAGATGCAACGGATGGAGAAATCATTGAGGTAGAAGTAACAGGACCTGATTGTAATAAAGTAAAGGCTGTTTATGGAATTTTAGGAGATGGAAAGACGGCTGTAATTGAAATGGCAAGTGCAAGTGGAATTCATCTTGTAAAAAAAGAAAAAAGAAATCCATTATATACAACAACTTATGGAACTGGTGAATTAATAAAATCCGCATTAAATAGAGGAGTTAAAAATATACTTATAGGGATAGGGGGAAGTGCCACTAATGATGGTGGTGCAGGAATGCTCGAAGCACTAGGAGCTAAGTTTTACGATAAGTACGGAGATGAACTAGCATTTGGTGGTGGTGCCCTTGAAAAGCTTGAAAAAATTGACCTATCTAACTTTGATGAAAGAGTAAAAGATGTAAATATTGAAGTTGCATGTGATGTTAATAATCCACTAACGGGAGAAAATGGAGCCTCTTATATATTTGGACCACAAAAGGGTGCTACGGAAGATATGGTAAAAGATCTTGATAATTCATTAAAAAATTATGCAAAAGTTATAAAAGAGCAATTAGGTTGTGATGTTGAAAATGTACCAGGAGCAGGAGCAGCCGGTGGACTTGGAGCAGGACTTATGGCATTTTTAGATGCTGATTTAAGAAAGGGAGTAGAACTTGTAATAAAGTATACTAAGCTTGAAGAAAAGATAAAGGGTGCTGATTATGTGTTTACAGGAGAAGGAAGTGTAGACTCTCAAACAGTATTTGGAAAAACTCCTTTTGGAGTATCTACGGTAGCTAAAAAATATAACATTCCTACCATTGCTTTTGCAGGAAGAATCGGTGATGGTGTAGAAGAATTATATAAGCATGGAATAAATTCTATTGTTGGAATACTTCAAGGAGTTACTAATTTGGATGAAGCACTAAGAAGTGGGAGTAAAAATATACAAAAAACTTCTGAAAACATAGCACGAATATTAAATATATAGTCATTAAGGGAGCCTTTAGATGAAATAAGAAATCATTTAGAGGCTTTTTTATAAATTTTACATACATTATAAAGCAATTTAAGGAAATTATAAGTAAAAATCGTAAAAACATGATATAATTATATATAAATTCGACAAAATGTTAGGAGTTTTGGTAAAATTATGGAGGTGAGTTATGAGAAAAGATAATCAGCAAGTTAATAATTCGGACAATAAATCTATTTTGCAGAATTCTCATGATGTATCCAGTTCATATAAAAGAAATGATTGCCCGCTTGAATATTCTATATTTTCTGAAATTATAGACAGCTCTAAAGAAGGAATAATGATATTAGATGAAAGTTTAACGGTATTATATGCTAATTATACGCTTTTGAAGATTTGTGAGAGAAATGTAGAGGAAGTTATAAATGAGAGAATATATAATATAAATAAGATAAAAGTAGAGTTCTATAAAAATATAGTTATGAATATTAAACAAAATAAAATTTGGACTGGTGAATTAGAATATAGATCTAAATCCGGTAGGATGTATTCTCTATCTATTTTAGGGAAAAGCATAATCAGTCAAAGAGATCTACAAACATATTATATTGTAATATTTGAGGATGTAACAAAACTTAAAGAGAGTGAAAGAGATATAAATTATCTTAAAAAATATGATATACTTACACAATTGCCACAAAAGGAACTGTTTGTTAAGAATTTAAAAGATGAGATAATTAGATTAGAGGGAACAGGAAAATTAGTAGGGGTTGTCACTTTAGGATTAGATGATTTTAAATTTATAAATGAGGCCATGGGACATTTATCTGGTGATAGGTTATTAAGAGATGTGACAAGAAGATTAAAAACATTAGATAAAAAGTGCTTTTTAGCGAGAATAACTGGAGATGAATTTGGAATAATTTTAACTGAGTGTGAAGACATTAAGGATATAGAGAATAGGATTAATCATATTCAACAGTTGTTCTGTAAAGCATTTGTTATAAATGATCAAGAAGTTTTTGTAACTGCTAGTATAGGGATTAGCATTTATCCTTTGGATGCACTTAATGCAAATGAGTTGATTATGAATGCTACATCAGCTCAAAATTTTGTTAAGAAAAATGGTAAGAATGATTATAAAATATATTCTAAAGATATTAGTAAAAATGCTTATAAGAGAATAGAAATGATTGCGCTTTTAAAGCACGCTGTAGAAAACAATCAATTTGTATTACATTATCAACCACAGGTAAGTCTTGAATCAGGAAGTGTTATGGGAGTGGAGGCTTTAATAAGGTGGAATCATCCTAAGCTTGGACTAGTATATCCTGATAAGTTTATACCACTTGCAGAGAAAACAGGATTAATTATACCTATGGGAGAATGGGTAATACGAGAGGCTTGTAGACAAAATAAAATATGGCATGATAGTGGATTTGAAGAGTTAGTTGTTTCCGTAAATTTATCTGCACTTCAATTTGAAAAGGAAGATTTGGTAGATGTAATAGTAGATGCACTAAAAACTTCTGGATTAGATCCAAAATTTTTAGAGGTTGAGATAACTGAAGGAATTCTTATGGTGAATACTGATAAGGCAATACAAACTTTAAATGATCTTAAAGAGATAGGAGTAAAAATTGCTATAGATGATTTTGGAACAGGGTATTCTTCTTTGAGTTATCTTAAAGAATTTCCTATTGATAGATTAAAGATAGATAGATCTTTTATTATGGGTATACCTAAAGAAGATAATGGTGCCATTGCAAATATAATTATTGAGCTTGCTAAAAGTTTACATTTGAATGTGGTAGCAGAGGGAACTGAAACATTAGATCATATAAAGTTTTTAAAAGTTAGAAAATGTGATACAATACAAGGATATTATTTTAGTAAGCCTGTATCTGGAGAAGGATTTACTGAAATTTTAAGGGATAATAAAAAACTTTATAGTAATAGTATATAATAAAACTTTAGAACATATAGTAAAATGAGGAAAAAACCTGTTGCATTTTTGCAACAGGTTTTTTATTAATAAATCTTTTTTCTATCCATAGAGTCTTGAACACTTTCAAGAGCTTCACCAAAACGTTGATAGTGTACAATTTCTCTTGCCCATAAAAATTTAAGAATATCTTTAATGTCAGGATCATCAGCTAGAGCAATAAGATGTTCGTATGTTACTTTGGCTTTCTGTTCTGCAGCTAGGTCTTCGTTTAAGTTTGCTATAGGATCTCCAATTGCTTGGAAATATGCAGAAGAAAATGGAACGCCGTTTGCATCTACTGGGAATACATCAATACCGTGCTGAGTATAATATCCTTCAAGGCCTGCTTTTTTAATTTCATCTATGCTTGCACCATCTACTAATTGATGTACCATTGCAGAGATTATTTCTACGTGAGCTAATTCTTCTGTACCTATATCAGTAAGGAGTCCTTTGGTTTTGCCGCAGGGCATTGCATATCTTTGACTTAAGTATCTAAGAGCTGCAGAAAGTTCTCCATCAGGACCCCCAAATTGAGTTATTAAAAATTTAGCCATTCTAAGATCTTTTCTTTTTAGATTAACCGGATATTCTAACTTCTTTTCATATATCCACATTTAGTATATCTCCCCTTTAAATTATTTTGAAGATTTTTCCCAAGGCCAAGGTTCATCAACCCATGCCCAAGGAGAACTACTTTGATCATATCCAAAGTTAGTTAAAGGTCCGAAGTTAACTTCATAAATTTTTTTAAGTTTATTTGCATTTCGGGATATTTCATTAAATGCTTCTAATGCATCTGCATTGTCAGGATGAGTATCTAAGAATAAATTTAAATCAACAGTAGCAAATTCTAGTTCTTGAATTTTTCTCATTAAATCTTCGCGAGATAGGGTATTGTAAGAAAATTGATCCATAATTACTTCCTCCTATTATCAAATTGTCCTATTGGTGGTGGGTAAGCTGCATATAGGTTAGGAAATACTGTTCCTTTATACATAGCTTCATCCACTGGGAATATACCTACGAATGGTTGAGGTTGAAAGTAAATTCTTGCTAGGTCCATTTCCCATTTTGGTTGCATAGCATTTCTAGTGTTTAACATATATATTGGATTCATATATGGCATGAAGTTTTGATACATATTGTCACCTCTTTTAATGAAATTACAATATCAGTATATTAATTAAAATTCGAAGTGTGAAAATCTTTTGGGATTATACATTAAAAAATATTGAAATGCGCATATTAAATATAGACTAATGTTATGTAAGACTACTTAATGTAGGAGGGTAAGTATGAAAAAGGTATCTGTTATTTTGGCTAGTATATTGTGCTTTATATTATTACTAGGACCTTTAAGTATTTTGAGAGGATTACTTTATCCATCAGTATATAAAAATCAATATAATAGGGTTCATTTAAATACATCAAATACAACAAGAGTTCTAGGGGAAACTTCAGAGGATATAGGAGCTGAAGTGTCAAAAATTCTATATCCAGCGGGATTTAAAGAAAGTAACTTAGGTTCAATAATATTATTACAATCAGATAATTGGCAAGATGCACTTGCACTTATGCCTATGATTAGAAAGTACAATGGGGTTTTAATGAATGTAGGAAATAGTGTATCTAAACAGGCTTATGATTATATAAATGCATCATTACCTAAGGGTGCAGGTGATATAAATAGAACTCAGTTATTTGTATTTGGAAAGAATATAGAAAATATAAAAACTCAATTAAAAAATATTAATTTAAAATCTACATATTTATCATATAAAACAACAGATGAGCTTCAAAAATATATTTATGGAATGCCTAATGTGTTAAATGATGAGAAATATGCCTTTTTAGTTAAGGAGGATAATCCCTTAGCATCAATTCCATCTGCTACATGGATTGCAAAGGAAGGCGGAGTGTTACTTTATGCTGATAAAGATAATAAATTATATGAATCATCAAAGGAAATTTTAAAAAGTCAAAATATCAAAAATGTTTATGTATTAGCAGATAAAACTCTTGATGGAGATGGTATTTTAAAACCATTTAAAGTAAAGGTAAACAGACTTGTAGCTTTTAATCCTGAATCATTTGCTGTTAAGTTTGCAAGATTTAATGATGAAAAGAATTCAGTAGGATGGGCATCAGATAGAAAGAGAAATAATGAGGGACATAATTACATATTATGTTCAAAATCTAATCCCATGATGGCGGTTGTTGCGTCACAATTAGCAACTAGGGGAAGAACAGGACCACTTTTATGGACTGAAAGTAAAGGGTTATCACCTATAACTGAAAATTACCTTTGGAGAATGAAGCCAAACTACTGGGTTGGCGGTGCAGAAGGTCCATACAATAATGTTTGGATAATAGGAAACAACAACATTTTAGATTATGGAATACAAGGTACAGTGGATTACTCTCAGGGAATTAATTCTTATGAAATGATGGGACATGGAGGCGTAAGTGGAATTGAAGCTTTATGTATAGTTTCTATTTTAATATCTGTACTTGGAGCCATATGGACTGCCCTACATCTATCTTTAAGGATGAGAAGATTATCTCCATTAGTTAAGCTTATGTGGATACTAACAGTGTTACTACTTGGAGCTTTAGGACTATGGATATATATAATATCTTATGTAGATTCTCCATGGATGAATGTAAACAATAAAGTTATATGTATGAGACCTGTGTGGAAACAAGTTTTAGTTGTCACTGTAATGAGTTTGTCTTTTGGTGGGGCAGCTATTATAGCAATACAATATATTATGACAAAAATAGGATTACCAATGGCTATATTCCCAGAAAAATCAGGAATGTACCTTCTGGGAAATCCAATAATAATTCTTATGATAGTTTCGTATATACTTTCGTTTATTTTAAGTGTATATTTCTTTGTCCCAGACTTATTTATAGAAATAAAAAATATATCATATACACATGCTAAAAAAGAAGCTTTTGTACCAGTTGTTGTTTCTATAACTTCAATATTTATAGGAATAGCTTTAAGCATGTGGTGGCTAAGTGTTGTGTATGCTCCAAGAATACCAGAAGAAGACTATATACTTTGGTGGGGCTTTATGCATCTATCAGTAGTAATAGGTGGAATTATATCATATATACCTAATTGGCTTTTAGTGAAATTCGGTAAAGAACTTGGTGTTGTATAAGGGGTGATACTATGATAACAAAGGAAAATTTAGATAAAAAGTTTAAGACTGCTTTAATAATAGAAATTATATTAGCTCTTATTTTCATATACTTTATGTTTATTTATAAACCACATTATTCTAATAAATTTAAAGAAGACAAATTTAATGTGCAAAAACCTATTGTAACAAGAAATACAACTAGGGTTTACGGAAAGGATTTTTACGAGACAGCAGTTGCTATATCTCAATTAAATTATCCGGCAACAGTCAATGATGATAGACCAAACGGCATTATTCTTGTAAGGGGAGATAAAAAAGAAGAAGCAATATTATCAGCAAGACTTATGCACGATCCTATAAATGCACCTATTTTATATATAGATAAAGACATAGTGCCAAATGTTACAATGGATGAGATAAAAAGATTAAATCCAAAGGGCATTAGAGTTGATAGAAATAAGAAAATAATTTTAATTGGTGATGTGGGAGAGGGAATAGAAGAACAGCTAAATAAAAATAATTTAAACTTTAGACATATAACAGGAAAAGATATATTTGAACTTGGAAAAAATATTGATGATTATTGTGCAACAATCAAAGGAAATCACAGGGATATAGTAATGACGGTTCCTGTTGATATGGCGGATTTTGCATTAGCAGAAACAGCTTGGTCTTCATATTCAGGAGATCCAATATTATTTATAAATAGAAATGATGTTCCAAAGCCAACTAGTGAGGCTCTTGGATTAAGACATGGTGGTTCATATATTTATCTAATGGGTAATGAAAAGTTAATTTCAAAAGGTGTTAAGGATGAACTTTTAAAGAGAGGCTACATTCAAAATATTCCTTTAGAAAACAGTGTGTATTCTCAATCTGTGGGCTTTGCATCATTTAGAGATATAGGAAAGAATTCCGCTTGGTGGATAAATAAAAATCCTAGACATTTTGGATGGGGAATAGCGGAAGCAGGACATAACTTTATTTTTGCAAATCCAAATGAATGGCAAAGTACAATTGCAGCGGCAGGATTAAGTTACAAAGGGAAGTTTGGACCTATGATATTAGTTGAAAAAGATAAAATATCAGAGGAAGTAACTAAATATTTAGAAACAGTAAAGCCTATGAAAACATCTGCCAAAGGACAAATATATAATCATGGGTGGATAATCGGAAGTGAAAATGAAATAATGCCAAGTATTCAATGGCAATTAGATAAGTGGCTAGATTATGGGGAGGTGTAATTTATGATTAACAATAATAAAGATATGAGAAGACGTAAAAATGAAATAGAAAAAGAAAATCAACTACAACAACAAATGAAGCAACGACTAGAAAACCTCCCACGTTTCGGATATAAGACAGTTAGATATTTTAGGGATAAAGCTACTATGCAAAAGGCAATAGATGATTTAATGAACAATAATATAATGAACTTAAATAGTAAAACACTTACGGAAAATTATATACAAGAAATTTATGATATGCATATATTCACATTTAAAGAAGGTATATATATACTGACAGCTACTATTGTAGGTGGATTTTTGGGAATGTTTATTTCTATATTTCATTCAAGAAGCAAAATAGCATTGCCAATATTTAATTCTGTATCTGCTGGAGGAACTGGCGTTAGTATAATTTTAGGATGTGGAATTGGAGCTACATTGTTTGCATTTTTTGTAGCAATACTAATGTTATATAGACCTATAAAGACAGTAAAGCCAGGATATTGTATGTTAACCATATATGGCAGTATAGAAGACAAACAAAATATAGAAAATTACTTAAAAAAATATGATCCAATAGAATTACAATAAATTAATAAAAGCTGTTGATTTTATCTTTAATCAACAGCTTTTATTAATTATAAATAAGTATAGAGTCAATTAATTATTTTCTAAATCTTGCACAGGGGTTTTAGGTTTTGAAGATTGATATGAAGGTTCCTCACTCATAACAAAATTTATTCTACTTTGAAATGTGTTTATTGATTGATTTAAACTATCAGCTATTTGAGTATACATTTGCTTTGCGTTTGGATCTTGAGTATCTAATGAAAATGTTAAGAAGTTAGATTCTGCACTTTTTAAAAGAGCCATAGTTTGATTTAGTTTATTTATTACAGTCATGCATATACCTCCTAATACGATAAATATATATTAATAGTATTTATTAATTAACAAATATATATGCTATTAAAATGCTACTTCTTTATATTTAAAAGTAGTATAATTGTAATAGGAATAACTTTATAGGGGGGTCTTTTTAATGTTAAATGGTAGAAAGATCAGAGAGTTTAGATTAAATTTAGGGTATACAGCTAAGGATATAGAAAGTCTTACGAAAAATCCTAAGTATGAAACTTCTATTTCAAAATCCTATTTAGAAGAATTGGAAAGAGGGGATAAGAAGAATCCAAGTTTTCGAAAAGTAGTTGTTCTAGCAAGTATTTTAAGGTGTAAAATAGATGATTTAGTAGTAAATTCGGATATATAACTATAAGTTTAAAAGCTATAGCGTGGAGCTATAGCTTATTTTTATTTAAAAAAATTTAGAATAAGTAACAAAATACATTAATTTACATAATATGAAATTAGGATAGCTAGTCCAAAGGATTTATTTATCCTACAAGTAACAATGTTATTAACAAAAATTTCGATTTATTAATTTACATTAGAATAGAAAATGATGAATGAAAGAAGAGAAATAGGATAGCTATTAGAAAATTTAATTAGTGAGGGGAAAAAGAAATGGATGAACTATGTTTAGTATCTCATTTATGTAAGTATATTGGACAAACAGTAACTATATTTACTGAAAGTGGTGGACAATCAGGAAGAGGATTTACAGGTATATTATTAACAGTTAATAATTGTTATGTAAGACTTACAACACAAGTAGGCCCAGCACCAGGATGCGCTCTTGGAAATTGCTGTTCTGGATTTGGTGGACCAAGAAATGGTGAAGAAGATATCTGTAAGGAAGGCAAAGATAACAATAATAACAATTATCATCATCACAACCAAAGATTTAGTTGTCATGGAAACACTGTTGGTTCTGTAACAGATATTCCTATCTGCAAAATAGTATCATTTGTTCATAACGCTCTTTAATTGAAGCTTAAACAAATTTTATTTTAATCTATTATTATTAAGGAGTGATATTAATGTGTGATATTAGTTTTGCAAAGCATATGTGTAAAAATATAGGGGAAACAGTAACTATATTTACTGAAAGTGGTGGACAATCAGGAAGAGGATTTACAGGTATATTACTAGATGTAAATAAATGTTATGTCAGACTTACAACACATGTAGGACCAGCGCCAGCATGTGCACTTGGAAATTGTTGTTCTCATAGAGATTCAATGGAATCACCATATGATAATGGTTATGGTGGCTATGGAGAATGTGATAGAGACGACTATGGTATGGATGGAAATGGAGTAATACGTTGTGATGCAAGAGATGTAGGATCAATTTCAGATATTCCTCTTTGCAAAATAGTAGCATTTGTTCACAATTCATTGAACAACTAATTTAAAAATATAGTATTTTATTTGACACCAATGTTTATTGGTGTCAAATTTTTATATCATAAAAAAGTATAAAAATTCATAAATATAAATTACAAATATAAGTTTATTATTATAAGTTTTTAGGAAGTGATATATTATGAATAAAGACAAAACAGTTAAAATAAAAAATAGTGTAGACAAAAATATGAAACTATCGTCGCATTTTTCAAAGTACATAGGACAAACGGTAACTATATTTGTGACAACTGGAGGGGGAGGCGGACTAGGATTTACTGGAGTTGTTTTAAGTGTAAATAGATGTTTTTTAAGGCTTATAACTAGAGTCGGTTCTGCACCAGAGTGTCCGGTTGGTAATGGATGTTCTTTTCCTGTGAAAAATGATTATAAAACGGTGTGTAATAATCTAGGAACTATTACAGACATTCCAATTGATAAAATAGTAGCTTTTACTCATAATGTGTTATAAAATTAAAATCTCTTAAGATTGTTTAAAACTTTTAAACAATCTTTTTTTTATAAAAAAATTATAAATATTTTATTAAACTGAAAAACTTATAATACGACAAATTAATTTTATATTTCAACAATTAGGAATATAATTTATTGCATATTGAACATAATACATATATAATGGTTAGGTTAATGAAATAAAAACGAACATTTGGAAGGAAGTTAATATGGAAAAAATTAAGTTTGAAAATTTACCAATATCAGATGAAATAAAAAGTGCAATTGCGGATATGGGATTTGAAGAACCTTCTCCAATTCAAGAAAAGGCAATTCCTTTTATATTAAGTGGAAAAGATATAATAGGGCAAGCACAAACAGGAACAGGAAAGACAGCAGCTTTTGGAATACCGGCTTTAGATACTATAGATCTTAATAATAGAAATTTACAAATCATGGTACTATGTCCTACAAGAGAATTAGCAATACAAGCAACTCAAGAAATTACAAAGCTTGGAAAATATAAAAAAGGATTAAATGTCCTTGCTATATATGGAGGGCAACCAATAGATCGTCAAATAAAAGCTCTAAAAAGAGGAGTTCAAATAGTAATAGGAACACCAGGACGAGTTATAGATCATATAAATCGTAAAACTCTAAAAACTGACAATATAAAAATGGTAGTTCTAGATGAAGCAGATGAAATGCTAGACATGGGATTTAGAGACGATATAGAAACAATAATCCAATCTGTACCAGAAAACAGACAAACTATACTATTCTCGGCTACAATGCCTAAGGCTATAGTTGAATTAAGTAAGAAATATCAAACTAAAGCTGAATTCATAAAAGTTGTTCATAGACAATTAACAGTCCCTAATATAGAACAAAGATATATAGAAGTTAAAGAAAACTTTAAAATCGAAGTATTATCAAGATTAATAGATATGAGAAATCCTAAATTATCAGTAATCTTCTGTAATACAAAGAAAAGAGTTGATGAAGTAGTATCTGAACTTCAATCAAGAGGATATTTTGCTGAAGGACTTCATGGTGATATGAAGCAACCTCAAAGAGACCGTGTAATGAGCAAGTTTAGAAATGGTACTATTGAAATCTTAGTTGCAACAGACGTAGCGGCAAGAGGTATAGATGTTGATGATGTAGAAGCAGTATTTAACTACGATTTACCTCAAGATGAAGAGTATTATGTTCACAGAATAGGAAGAACAGGAAGAGCGGGAAGGTCAGGAATAGCATTTACTTTTGTTGCAGGAAAAGCAATGCGTAAGCTAAGAGATATAGAAAGATACACGAAAACAAAAATTAAACGTGCGGAAATTCCATCAGCTAATGATGTAGAAGAATTTAAAGCTAATACTTTCTTAGAAAAAGTTAAAAATACTATAGAAGATGGACATTTAGGAAAATATATAGATTATATAGAAAACTTACTTGATGAAGATTTTGCTACTATAGATATAGCTTCAGCTTTACTTAAAATGGCTTTAGGTGAAGAAAAGAAAGAAGAGGTTATAGAAATTCAAGAAGAAATCGGAGAAACTGGTGCAGAACCTGGAATGGTTAGACTATTTATAAATATAGGACGTAATCATAAAATCCAAGCTAGAGACGTAATTGGTGCAATTGCTGGAGAAACTGGAATACCAGGAAAAGTAATAGGTAAAATCGATATATATGAGAAATTTACTTTTGTTGAAGTGCCAAGAGAAAATGCTAGAGAAGTATTAGGAATAATGAAGAATAATACAATAAAGGGCAAAAAGATAAATATAGAACCTGCTAACGCAAGATAGAGGTTGAAAATAAACCATAAGTTACATTAAGGACTTATGGTTTATTTTATTTATTATATATCATTTACTGTATCCACGATAAACACAGTGTTTTCTTGAGAAAGGTCCAAAGTTATAGGATTATCTAGTTTACAATTATTTTTATCAAAAATTATATTAACTACAGGTCTTAAAGGAAGTGAGGCATTTTGTTTTAATACTATTGCTGAATCTCCTGTATTTAATTTTACTATTGTGCCAGAAGGGTAAGCTGCTATATTTTTAACAAAAGCATCTACAAGTTTTTTATCAAAAATAGTCTGGCTCATAGCAATAAGATATTCTAATGCTTTATAAACTTCCATTTTTGTATAACCACTAAAGTCAGAAACTAAGTTATCAAAGGTATTACATATTGACACAATCTTAACCGTTTCATGAAGTTGTTCATCACTAAGTCCTAAAGGAAATCCTGTACATCGAAATGTTCATGGTGCATAAGTATAATTGCCTTTGATATGTAACTTATATCTTCTTTTTGATTTATAATTTCATATCCATCTATAGTATGGCTTTTAAAAATTTCAAATTCTTCTTTTGATAAATTACCATTTCTAAATCTTTCAACTATATCTTTAGGAGTTAAAAGTTTACCTATATCGTGTAATAAAGCTCCTATGGCCAGTTCTTTAAGACGATTTTCAGGGTATTTTAGATAAACCCCAAGTATTAAAGATAAAACGCATACATTTATTGAATGTTCATAAAGATATTTATCCTTAGATTTAATATCGCAAATATTAACCATTACGTCCTCACGAGATAATATAATATCAATTATATTATTAACTACAGTATAAATTTCTTTTGATGGGTAGCTTTGCTTAGAAATAAATTTAGTAAATTCACTTTTTAAAACTGCCTTAGTTTCTTCGCGAGTTTGTTCTGAAATAATTTCATCCATTTGAATATCTTTAGAAAATTCATCATCTATAAAAACAGAAAATAATCCTATATTAGTTAATCTCATTTTGTATCCAGGTTTTAATTTTGTGCCTTTAGAAAGTAGTAATCTACCAGAGGCATCATAAATTGGTTTTGCTAGTATTTGGCCATCTTTTATTTGTGAAATAGATATTTTTCTCATAGTTAAGGATTCTCCTTGTATAAAGTAAAATCATTATTAATAATAAAAACTACACATATATATTAATGATAACATACAATTTAGATAATAAAAATACAATAATTACTTTCTTGAGGTAAAATAGTATACAAATGTTAATTTGACAGGAACATATTCCGTTAATAGTATATTTTTGTCGTTTAATGTAATTGATGATTACAAACATATAAAAATAATATATAATTAAATTAGTGCTACATTTTGGATTTATTGTATATTAATAAATATTACTGGAGGTATAAATAATGAAAGGTACTATTGTTGCGACTTGGATTAATACATGCCGAAAAATTTATGATAAAAATACAGTTGCACTTGCTATGCAATCAGTTGGGTGGAAAGAAAACAGAATATTTTCTCCCATAGAGGATGTTGATGATAGATATGTACAGGACATAATGAAGTACATATCTGAAAGTAGGAACATAAGCATAAATGAATTATGGAGAGCTATAGGAAAAGATAATATAAAAACCTTCTTTAAAGATTTTCCAGCTTTTTTTGAACATGAAAATCTATATTCATTTTTTAGATCTATGTTTGATGTTCACGTTGAAATGGTTAAAAAGTTTAAGGGCGCAAAGCCACCTATTATTGATATAAAGCCAATATCAAGTAAAAAAGCTATTTTTAAATACAATTCCAAAAGAGAAATGTATGATTATTGTTTAGGATTAATTGATGGAAGTTCGGAGTATTTTAAGGAAAATTTAGAGGTAAAAGAAATTAGTAGAAGTAGTGGTGAACTAGTATTAGAATTCACATTTGAAAATGATATTTTTTATAAAAGAGTTTATAAGTTTAATAAGATGCTATCTTTTGGATTTATGAAAAGTATACCTGCAAAAGTTGGTGTTTTAACATTTATAATATCCTTACTTGTTGGTATTCCTATGTTTGGGTTTACAAATATACTAAAAGAACTAGGTATAGCTGTTATATCATCTTTAGCATCAGCATTTGCTATATCTGTACTACTTAGGCCAGTAGGTTTAATTAAAAAAGAAATAAATAATATCAATAAAAATAATTATACTGAGGATGGACAGATTGTTACAGGGGATGTTTTTGAAGACATATATGAATTATTAAAAGAACATAGAAAAGGTGTACGAGCAGATTTTGTTGGCTTTAAGGGTGTTACAGATGAAATGGGTACATTTGTTAGAAATATAAATAAAATATCTGATTCCATGATGTCTACGTCTGAAGAGATATCAGGGGTAGTTGAGCAAGTTGCAGACGCTGCTATAAGCCAAGCTGAAAATACTCAAGATGCTGCTACTATTTTAAATGGAAATATAGAAGCTTTAAAAAATATTGTTAATGTTGAAAATGAAAATAAAGAACAGTTAGAACAGGCAATAAGCAAGATTGATAATAGTTATAATAATGTTGATAATTCAAGTAAAAATATAATAGAGTCACTTAATAAGTTTAAAGAAGTAAGAAATAATGGAATGGAACTTGAAGATAAAGCTCATAGCATAACTGACATTGTTTCAATTGTTTCTCAAATATCAGAACAGACAAATCTTTTAGCGCTAAATGCATCAATTGAAGCAGCAAGAGCAGGAGAAGCAGGAAAGGGATTTTCAGTTGTAGCTGAAGAGGTTAGAAAGCTTGCAGAACAAACACAAGAAGCTGTGGAGCAAATAAATACTAATCTTGGAGAGTTTGTAGAGGCTATTAAGAATTTAGTTACAAAAATAGACTCTCAATACTCAGTTTTGGAAAAGGAAACTGGAAGTCTTAAAGAAGTTAGGGATATAAGCTTAGATGCTACTAATGCAATACAAACTGTATCTGCATCTATGATAAAAACAATAGATGAATTAACTTCAGAATCACAAACTATAGCAGAGATATATAATAACATAGAATCTTTATCAGCAATTGCTGAGGAAAATTCAGCATCTTCAGAAGAAGTTAGTGCAAGTGTATCTAACTATACTAGTGAAATAAAGAACTTAATTAGTAGTATTTCAGAGTTTAAAAATCTAACAGAACAGTTTAAAGATGAATTAAGAAAATATAAGATATAAATAAAAGTCCTAGCAGTTATCTGTTAGGACTTATTTATTCCCCTTAAATCAAAATCTGGAATAAAACTTTCAGAGGCTGTTCCCTCATCTTGTATAAAAGCATTTTTAATTCCTAGATTTAAACAATAATTTATTAAAGCATCATAATGTTTTTTAGTAACCTTTCTGTTTATTTCAGGATATTTTGCAAGGTTTTTGGTTGGAGTATATTGATTCATTATACTTATGTATATAGAATCTTTATATGTTTTATATAGATAATCTATTATTTTTTTTGAATCAAATAAAAGACTTGGTATCATTAAGTGCCTTACAATAACGCCTTTTTTCATAATTCCCTTATGATCAAATTCAGGTGTTCCAACTTGTTTAAACATCTCCATTATGGCCTTGGATGCTACCTTAAAATAATCGGGAGCATTAGAATATTTAATTGCATAGGAATCTTTAAAATATTTAAAATCTGGAAGATATATATCAACATAGCCATTTAATAATTTTAGTGTTTCTATGTTTTCATAACTGTTTGTATTATAGACAATGGGAATATTGAGTCCCCTCATTTTGGCTATTTTAAGAGCAGATATTATTTGAGGTACAAAGTGTGTTGGAGTTACTAAATTTATATTAGTTGCACCTCTTTGTTGTTGTTCTAAAAATATTTCGCTTAAACGTTCAATGGAAACTTCCTGTCCAACACCATCTGTGCTAATGGCGTAGTTTTGACAGAAAACACATTTTAAATTACAGTTTGAAAAAAATACTGTGCCAGAGCCATTGCTTCCTGAAATACAAGGCTCTTCCCAGGCGTGTAGTGATACTCTGGCAAGTTTTACTTTGTCTTTTGATTTGCAAAAACCGATATCTCCATTAAATCTATTTACGTTACAATTTCTATAACATAAATTACAGTTTTCTAACATAAAATCACATCCTTTGTTACTATATAAATTTTTATCATCTAATGTCTATCTTTAATCCTAAATATAATACACTGTATTAGAAAAATTAAACTTACAAATCCAAATACAGGATATACATGGCTTATTAAATTTACAAATCCAAATTGGGAAATTGGAATATCAATAAGCAATATAAGTATTATAGCCTTTTTATATGGAATTTTAAATACATCTCTAAGGGTCTTACTTAAACTATAAATGTCGGACACTTCAGTTGAGAACATTTCAAGCCACATAATTCCGAGAAGAAATATTTGTATAAGTCCTCCGAAGCGATTGGCTACATATAATAGTGGAATATCGTATTTATATATGTTAGGCACGTTTAAAAGTAGCATAAAATTTATCATACAGGCAAGAATTGTAAGACCTAAAGCACCAAAGAATATTCCAAGTCTACAGGATGATTTATCCTTTGTTTCTGAAGTTAATGGAACTAAAACTCCACTACAAGATAGGGAATTAAAGCTTCCATATAATAAACAAGAAATAAACCAGCTTCCCTTAATTGAAGGAATCTGTTTAATATAACCTACATTAGCTGTATCCTTAGAAAGTAGTAAAAACAATAAAAAGATAGTTGTGATTACAATTATAAGACAAGGAACTATAAAGGCATTTATTTCTATAAGTCCGTTGGTATCACGAAATAGTGTAATAAGTGCGATTACTGCCATTATAGATATTCCAACCCACTTTGGAACATTAAAATATTGATGAATTAAAGAGCCGCTACCAGCAAGTATTATTGAAGAACTAGTAATTAAACAAATGGTGGTGAATAGCTGGGTTATTTTGCCCCATATTCCTGGACTAACAGTTTTTATAAATGAGCTATAAGAATTTAAATTATATTTACCGCCAATATGTATTATGTTAAACCCCATAAATATATAGATAAACATACATATAAGAATGCCCAAAAAACTTTTATAGCCATACCTAGTGAAAAAAAGTGTTATTTCTTCACCAGAAGCTAGTCCAGCACCAACAATGGTTCCAATGAATACTGCTGTTAATTCAAAGATTAACGTTAAATTTTTTTTCAAAATTATACCTCCATTACATTTATAAAACAAGCGCTCATTATAAATATATAAAATTTAATAAAAATAATGATTATATAAATTAAATTTTATTTTAGTGGCAAAATAAATTAAAGAGAGGTGAAAGATGTGATAAAAAAGTATACAAGTTATATACTAATTTTTTTAACTATTTTTATGTGTGTAGGATGTAATAAAAATCAATATGAAAATGTAAAGGAAAAGGATGTATTTAATATGAAAGTCGCTACTAAAATAGTAGAGGCATATTTTAATTATACAAAAGCAGATAAGTATGAGGAGTCAGCAAAGCTTTTAGATGAGAAAGCAAAAACTGATACCAAGGATTTAAAGCCTTCTAAGTTAAGAATAAGAGGTTATAGAATCAGTGAAGTTACTGAAAGTGGAGGAGAGGGCGATTTTAAAGTAGATGTTATAAAGTCTAGTGTGGATAAACCTGAAACTCAAGTAATAGACTACAGAATAAAAGTGGCTAAAAAAGGTTTGGATTATAAAATTACAGAAGTGTCCACTTCTCTTTTTAAAGAAGCATTTCAAAAAAAGAATCAGATAAGATTTAGAAAAGAAAATAATGTTGAAACTTTGTTGATAACAGATATGGATGGTATTCCGAAGTATGGATATGCCAAAAGTGATAGCGGAAAACTTCAAAGTGAGTTAATACCTAAAAACAAATTTGGTATTTGTTGTTTAAGTTATTCAGGAGATATGCTTGGAATAACTACTACAGGTGATGGAAGTTTTGTTGGAATTATAGATTTAGATGATACTATCCAAACTCAAACTAGTAATAAAGATGAAGGTGGAGATTCATCACAAAATAAAGAAGGTTCAAATCTTGTAAAAGAAAAACCTATAGGAAAAAATGTTTTATTATGTGACTTATTAAAAAAGGCTAAGATAGAAAACATGACTTTTTCTCAAGATGATAAATTATTGCTTGTCCAATATAGTAAAGATAAAGATACTTGCATAAAGGTATTTAATACAGAAAGTGGTGAACCGATACCTACAAATTTTGAAAGTGAGTATCCATTAAGTAAAGTTAATGTAGTTTTTAGAGAGTTTAAAAAGGATAAAATGATTTTTAGTGTTATAAATAAGGATAGCAAAGAAAAAGACAACAAATATATTGGGGAATGGGAACTTAATTTACAATCTTACAAAATATCTAAAGCCAAGAAATAATTTTATATAAAAATGTCTATAGTGTATAATACTCTATAGGCATTTTTGTTTGGTAGATTTATAAAAGAAAAGGAGTAGCGAATTTACATGAAAGAAAAGTGGGGAGATAAAAGGTATCATACTTTAAATTATTTTCTAAGAGAAAAATTTGGAGAAAAGGTATTTAAAATATCACTAGATGCTGGTTTTTCATGTCCTAATAGGGATGGAACCATAAGCAAAGGTGGATGTATATATTGCAGTGAAAGAGGTTCGGGAGATTTTGCAGGTGATAGGAATTTTTCTATAAGTTCTCAATTTGATGATATAAAAGAAATGATGAAAAATAAGTGGAAAAAGGGAAAGTATATAGCTTATTTTCAGGCATATACAAATACATATGCTCCTGTAGAAGAACTAAGAAGAAAGTATGAAGAGGCTATAAATGAAGAGGGAGTAGTTGCTCTTGCCATAGCTACAAGGCCTGATTGTTTAAGTGATGAGGTTGTAGAATTAATAAGTCAGTTTAATGATAGAGTATACACATGGGTAGAGCTTGGACTTCAAACTAGTAATGAATGTACGGCAAAGCTTATAAATAGAGGATATAATCTTCCTATATTTGAGGATGCTTTAACTAGACTTAGAGAAAAAAACATAGATGTTGTAGTACATACCATATTTGGACTTCCAGGAGAAGATAGAGAAGATATGCTTAATACTATAAGATATTTAAGAAAAAAGGATATTCAAGGGATAAAAATACATCTTCTTCATTTACTTAAAGGAACTCCTATGGTTAAACTATATGAACAAGGGAAACTTAAATTTTTAGAACAAGATGAATATATAGATATTATAGTAAAGGCTGTTAGCATGTTACCTCAAAACATAGTTATACACAGATTAACTGGGGATGCACCTAGAAACTTAATAATAGGACCTATGTGGAGTTTGAAAAAGTGGGAAGTTTTAAATGCTATAGATGCCAAGTTTAAAAATGATAATATATATCAAGGAAAAGAATATATATAAAAATAAAAGATTATGTAGGTATACTTAAATTCCTACATAATCTTTTTTGTTATATTGCGTCACCCATAAGATCATCGTATTTATATATATATTTATCAGCAATATCTATAATCTTATCCTTTTGATAACTTGAAAAATCATCATAAATACCAATCACTTTCATTCCAGCAGCTTTAGCACCAACTACAGCTGGGAATATATCTTCAAATACAATACACTTAGAAGGGTCAACATTTAGACGTTTAGCTGCAAGTAAATACACGTCAGGAAAGTTCTTTCCTCTACTTACTTCATCTGTTCTTGTAATAGAATCAAAATAATCATAGATACCAGTTGCTTTTAATGCTGTTGTAAGCAATAATTCACAATTGCTAGTTGCAAGGGCTATTTTAATTCCCATTGATTTAAGTAAATTTAAGTACTTTAGTGTACCTGGTTTAAGAGTAACATTATGTTTGTATTCATCTAGAGCCATATTGTTCCACTCAGTACAAATTTCTTCAACAGACTCATCTAAATTAAATGT
The DNA here is from genome assembly GCF_000014125.1 of Clostridium novyi NT. Classification (NCBI taxonomy): domain Bacteria; kingdom Bacillati; phylum Bacillota; class Clostridia; order Eubacteriales; family Clostridiaceae; genus Clostridium; species Clostridium novyi. Next base: position 127,159 of record NC_008593.1, read on the forward strand.
ATTTTTAAAGTATAAAGCAGCTTCTTCAAAACATAAATCTTGAACTTGTTCTTTTAAATCTTTTGGACATTCTATATTTCTTTTTTCTAAAAAATCTCTATCTATTTTTGTCCATACCCACATAGAATCAACAAGAGTGCCGTCCATATCAAATATAGCGCCTTTTATATCTTTAAGCATAAATAACACCCCTTTTTCGTAAATAATGTTTATTATCATTATAAGATAGAACAATTGAATGTAGCAAGAGAAAACATTTAAAGGTTTCTATGAAATATTTCTGTTTTTTCTTTGTTTTCAAAGTCTTTTATGGAATAAATATCTAGATTATTTAGTATATTCTTCATCCAATGATTTTGTGTTGATATTGATATTTCAGAGTTATTGGCTAAATTTGAAAGTGATTTTTGTCCTTCTTCTTTTGAAATTATAGTACCAGGACCACCAACACAACCACCAACACAGCCCATACCTTCAATAAAATTTGAATCTAAATCACCTTGTTTTAATAATGATAAAACTTCCCTGCATTCTTTAATTCCGTTAGCTTTAGTGGTTTTAAGAAGATCTTTTCTGTCTGGAAATAATGTTTCTATGGTATCGCAAATTGCTTTTGATACTCCACCTGTAAATCCGTATATTAATCCTTGCTTTGATGAATATTCTATAGTGTTATCTTCTTTTAGTTCTTCCGGATGTATATTTAGAGCATCAAAAATGTCCTTAGTTTCTTTGTAGGTTAGAACAAAATCAATTATTCCCGCAAGATCCTTTTCTTTTGCTTCAGATTTTTTAGCTATGCAAGGTCCTATGAATACCACTTTACATTTAGGATTTAATTTTTTTAATACTTTGCCTGCTGCAATCATAGGTGATACTGAAGGAGAAACATGAGGAAGAAGTTCCTTAAAGGATTTTTTCAGCATAGCCATCCACATAGGGCAACAACATGAAGTTATCATAAAGTCATCTATTGAATTTACATTTTTGTTAAATTCAGTGGCTTCATTTAAAGTCAGCATATCTGCAAAAAATGCTACTTCGACCATATCAGTAAAGCCTAATTTTTTAAAGGCAGTTCTAAGCTTATTCATGGATACATTTTCTCCAAATTGTCCAATTATTGAAGGGGCTACTGCGGCAATTACTATGTCTTCTTTATTTAGTAAGTCTATAAGGGGAATAAATTCTACTTTATCTAAAATGCTACCTGTAGGACATGCGTCTACGCAAAATCCACAATCTACGCATTTACCAAGAGATATGTATGTCGTACTGGTATTTTTATCTACTAATATAGCATCAAAGGGACAAGATTTCTGACAGCGAGTTTTCTCACCATCCTTAGAGCAGTCCATAGAGCAATCATGTACTTTATGAACGATTTTATGACGAATTTCATAATTACCTATTGCTTTCTTTAAGTTTATGATAAAGTTATCATCGAATTCTATATTAACTCCGCATAAGGAAGAAATGACCTTGGATAAATACTCTTTATCTTCAGTTTCTTTTGATAATATATGAGTTACTGTTTCTTCGAAATTATCATTATAATATGCTTTAACTAATTTTTTAAATAAGTTATCAAATTTTTTATTCATAATGCAGTCTCCTTTTACTGTATGGTATTTAAGCTTATTTTTAGCAGTTAAATATATTTGTATACAATATAAGGTGTTATAACATTATTAAGTATTAAAGCGTATAGTGTAGTTTTACAAAAAATAAAAAAAAGAGTTAATAAAATTAACTCTTTTTACTGGTCGGGGTAGCAGGACTTGAACCCGCGGCCTCATGGTCCCAAACCACGCGCGCTACCATCTGCGCTATACCCCGTCAACAAGAATTATTATACGATGGTTTTTATAAAAAGTCAACAATAAATTTTATATTTTAATTAAAAAAGTTATATGCCATAAAGTAAAATTATGGATATAACTTTCTGTATCCCTTATTTAGGGGAATAAAACAACTATTTTTCTTCTTTTTTATCTCCAGCACCAGTAGTAGGAACTAGTGATATTACAAATCCTACGAAAATTGATACTAATGCAGATGATATTACATTTAAGTAATTTACATAGCGAGTTCTATAAAGGATTAAAGTTGATACACCTATTATTATTAATGTTACAACAAATAGATATATAACGAACTTTGCAAATGAACTTATGTATTTTTCGTATAACTTATTGCGAGTTGGCTTTGGTATCATTGCTCTAAACAAATAGTAAAAAGCAAATATAAGAATAATATCTACTACGGCAGAGATTAAAAAATTTCTCATAATAAAATCCTCCTAAATATTTAATTATTAATATTTTTCCCCAATTTTTATATTTTTAGACTTAATTTATAAAATCATTTATAATATTAGGGTTAAAATCTTATTTTAAAGACTATAATTTTTAATATACCGTAAAAATTCAAAATAAAACTTGCAATTGATATGCATTATTGTTTAAAATGATTTTATGCGTTAAAAGTGGAATGAGGGGTGCTTATGGAAAATATAATTGAAATAAATGATGTAGATGTTTATTATGAAGATGTTTCTGCATTGAGTAATATAAATTTAAAAGTTGAACAAAATGAATTTCTAGCTATCTTAGGACCCAATGGAGGGGGAAAGAGTACATTATTAAAGCTTATATTAGGCTTTAGACAACCTACATGTGGAGATATTAAGATACTTGGCAAAAGTCCTAAAAAGAGTAGAAGTTTGGTTGGATATGTACCGCAGTTCACTAAATTTGACAAAAAGTTTCCAATTAGCGTAGAGGAAGTTGTGCTTATGGGGAGGCTTGGAGGCAGAATTAAACCATTTCATAAGTTTAATGATGAAGATCATAAAAAAGTTGAAGACATAATGAAAAAATTAAATATATATCAATTTAAAGATAGGCAAATAGGACAATTGTCTGGAGGACAAATGCAGAGAGTATTGATTGCAAGAGCACTTTTAATTGAACCTAAAATATTGCTTTTAGACGAGCCTACGGCAAGTCTTGATGCAGCAACTAAAATTCAAATATACGAACTTTTAAAAGAATTAAGTAGTGAAATGACGATAGTAATTGTAACTCATGATGTTAATATAATTTCAACATATGCAACTAAAATAGCTTGTATAGATAATAAATTATACTATTATGGAAAGGCACAGTCAGGTAATGAAGTTTTAAGTAAAATATATAGTTACCCAATAGAGCCTATATCAAAGGACAAAATTCAAAGCCATTTAGAGGCATGTGGGGAGGAATTAGATGATTAATGCATTTTTTCAATATGCTTTTATGAGGCATGCATTTATTGCAGTAATTTTAGCAAGTATAGTTTGTGGAATAATTGGAACTATAGTTGTTGAGAAAAAATTAGTTATGATGAGTGGAGGAATTGCACATACTGCCTTTGGTGGAATTGGTATGGGATATTTTCTGGGTATAGAACCTATGATTGGAGCGCTTATATTTTCTGTACTCTCATCTCTTGGAATTGCAAAAATAAATAGAAGTACAAATACAAATTCAGATACATTAATAGGAATGTTTTGGTCTCTTGGTATGGCACTTGGTATAATTTTTATAGCATTTACTCCAGGATATCCACCAGATATGAACTCTTATTTATTTGGAAACATATTAAGAGTTTCTAGTATGGATGTAAAAATAATGGGTGCATTAGATGTAATTGTTGTGGCTATTATAGTGATTTTATTTAATTATTTTAAAGCATACTTATTTGATGATGAATTTACTCAGGTTCTTGGAATTAATACTTCCTTTTTAGAGTATTTAACATATGTAACAATAGCTTGTACTATAGTTGTTTTAATTAGAGTAGTTGGAATAATATTAGTAATAGCACTTCTTACAGTGCCACCAGCTATTGCAAAACAATTTACATTTAACTTAAAGTCAATTATGATAGTATCTTCATTTTTAGGAATTATATTTGGATTTGCAGGACTTGCAATTTCTTATTATTTTAATATAGCATCAGGTGCATCTATTATAATAGTTGCCGTTGCAAGTTATGTTATAATTTCATTTTTAAAGAAACTTATAAACAAAAAAAGAGGTAACTTCAATTAAATGAAGTGCCTCTTTTTATTTCTTATTTTGCTTCTAAGAACATTTCTCCAACTCTATAAACATCCCCAGCACCAATTGTAATTAGTAAATCTCCATCTTTAAGTTCGCCTTTTAGGAAAGTTACTATATCTTCAAAGCTATGAAGGTTTTTGCAGTTTACTCCGTTTTCTCTTATTTTATCACCAAGCATAGTAGAGCTTACAACTCCAGTATCTTTTTCTCTTGCTGCATAAATATCTGCTAAAACTAAAGTATCAGCATTTGAGAAAGAATTTGCAAAATCATCAAATAAGCTTATTGTTCTAGAGTAAGTGTGAGGTTGGAATACACAAAATACTCTTTTATGAGGGAAGTTTTTAGCGGCATTTAAAGCTGCTTTTATTTCTGTTGGGTGATGAGCGTAATCATCAACTACAGTAATTCCATCTACTTTTCCCTTGATTTCAAAACGTCTATGAGCTCCGTTAAATGTTGAAAGTCCTTCTATTATAGAATCTACAGGAACATTTAAGCTTAATGCAGAACTTATACTAGCTAGTGCATCAAGAATGTTGTGGTTTCCTGGAACATTTAATGTTAAAGTAAATAGTTTTTCTTCATTTCTGTAAACATCAAAAGTTGGACGACCGTTATTGAATACTATATTTTTAGCTCTTACATCTCCGTTATTTATTCCAAATGTTATTACATTACAATCTACTTGTTTAGATACTTCAACACATCTCTTATCATCTGCATTTACAATTAAGAATCCATCATTTGGGATGAGTTTTGCAAATTTTAAGAATGTGTTTTGTATATCATTTATGTCTTTATAGAAGTCTAAGTGATCTGCTTCTATATTTAATATAACTCCTATATAAGGATAGAATTTTAAAAATGATGCTTTGTATTCACAAGCTTCAGTAACAAAATATTCGCTATTTCCAACTCTTACGTTTCCGTTTATTACATCAAGGTTTCCACCTACTAAAATAGTTGGATCTAAGTTTGCACTTAGTGATATGTGTGAAAACATAGAAGTTGTAGTAGTTTTTCCGTGAGTACCTGAGATAGCTATATTATACTTGTGACCTTGCATTACATGACCTAAAAATTCAGCTCTATCCATTGTTTGAATATTACACTCACGAGCCTTTACAAGTTCAGGGTTACTATCTGGGATAGCTGCTGTGTAGACTACTAAATCTACATCTTTTAAATTATTACCATTATGTCCTATGTATATTTCTGCACCTTTAGCTTGAAGATGTTTTGTAAGGTCAGATTCACTTCTATCTGAACCAGATACTCTATAGCCACTATTTAAAAGTATTTCGGCAAGTCCGCTCATGCTAATACCGCCAATACCTATAAAATGTACTTTTTTATTATTATCTTTTAAAAAATTAAATGACAAATCAATCAGCTCCTTAAATGGATAAAATAATTAAAATTATTATCAATCTAATTATATACAACTTTTTATAAAATCAATACCTTTTATTAATAATATTAAATAAAATTCCTATAAATAACTAATAAAAAACTTATTGCAATTATAAAATATTTGGAACAAACATTATAATATTTTAAAATTGTGTTGATAATAGTAAATAATTGAACTAAAATATGAATAATAACATGATTATTTAAAAGAATGATTCGTAAATTTAAAATAGGAGAGAGATATGAAAAAATTTACTAGAAACCAGAGAATTACAGCTATTACAAAGACATTAATAGAAAATCCAAATAAAATTATAAATTTAAATAAATTTACTGATATGTTTGATGCAGCAAAATCTACTATAAGTGAGGATATTGTTGTAGTTAGAGAAACATTAAACAAATTATCAATGGGGAACATTGAAACAATTGCAGGTGCTGCAGGTGGAATTAGATATACTTATGGAATATCTGATGAGAGAATTGATGAATTCACAGAAGAATTGTGCATAATTCTAAAGCAGAAGGAAAGAATAGTACCAGGAGAATTTATGTACATAAGTGATATAATGTTTAATCCTGATATAATTCAAACAGCATCTATTATATTAGCATCTAAATTCAAAGAATTAAATGTAGATTGTGTAGTTACAGTTGAAACAAAAGGAATTCCACTTGCATATGAGGTTGCTAAAAAGTTAGGAGTTAACCTTGTTATTGTAAGAAGAGATAACAAAGTAACAGAAGGACCTACTGTATCTATTAACTATATTTCAGGATCAACTAAAAGAATTCAAACAATGTCACTTTCTAAACGTTGTATAAGTAAAGGTAGCAGATGTATTTTTATAGATGATTTTATGAAGGCTGGAGGAACTGCCCTTGGAATAATAAATCTATTAAAAGAGTTTGAAAGTGAGCTTGTAGGAATAGGAGTTCTTGTAGATAACATAAATACCGACAAAAAATTAGTTAAGGATTATACATCAATAATAAAGTTTGCGGGAATTGATGAAAATGATAATCCTATAGTTTATCCAGATAAAATTCACAAAAAATAAAATTTTCTAAAAATTAAGAAGGAAAAAGAGAAATTATGGAGAATACTATAACTAAAGCATCTTTGGAGGTGGAGTTTATGCAAATTACAGATGTAAGAATTAGAAAGATTTCTGCTGAAGGAAAAATGAAGGCTATTGTATCAGTAACTTTTGATAATGAGTTCGTTGTTCATGATATCAAAGTTATTGAAGGACAAAATGGACTTTTTATAGCTATGCCTAGTAGAAAAACTCCGACTGGAGAATTTAAAGATATAGCTCATCCTATTAATACAGAAACAAGACAAAAAATTCAAAAGGCAATATTAGATGAGTATGAAGTAGTTAAGAATGAAACCACTAACAACGAAAATGGTGAAGAAATAACAAGTGAAGATTAAATAAAAAGGAGTAATTACTTTTAATTACTCCTTTTTATTATTTTTTTGGCTATGTTTTCATGATATATCATATTATACTGCATTTATGATATATTATAAGGGTTATATAGGTTGAAAAAAACACTTATATAAAATATAATATAATAGGCATTAATATTAAAAAGTATATAATACGCCATGAAGCGTTAATTTATACCGTGTTGAGAGGTGTTAATATTGTATAAAAGTGCTGTTATTTTAGCGGCAGGTAAAGGTACAAGAATGAAATCAGCTTTACCTAAAGTTTTGCACAAAGTTTGTGGAAAAGAAATGGTTAATCAAGTAATAGATACTTTAAGAAAAAGTGATATAGAAGATATAGATTTAGTTATAGGAAACGGAGCAGAAGAAGTAAAAAAAGCTACTAAAGATACACATGTTTTATATTCTATTCAAGAAGAACAATTAGGAACTGGTCATGCACTTATGTGTGCTAGAGAGTTTCTAGAAGGCAAAGACGGTGTGGTAGCTGTATTTACAGGTGATGCTCCATTAATTACAAGTGAAACAGTAAAAGATTGCATAGAATTCCATAACAAAGGAGAATACAAGGCTACTATTTTAACTGCTATAGTGGGAAATCCATTTGGGTATGGAAGAATAATAAGAGATGAAAACGGAGAAGTTAAAAAAATAGTAGAACACAAGGATTGTACTCCGGAAGAATTAAAAGTTAATGAAATTAACTCTGGTATGTATTGTTTTGATATAAAAGAACTTTTAAACAACTTAGATAAATTAAATAATAACAATTCCCAAGGAGAATATTATTTAACAGACATAATAGAACTTTTAAAAGAAAAAGGTTGCAAAGTTGGAGCTATTAGTGTTAATCCAGATGAAATAAAAGGAGTAAATTCTAGAGGACAACTTGCAGAAGCAGAAGAAATATTAAGATTAAGAATAAATGAAAGACATATGGAAAACGGAGTAACTTTAATTGATCCTAAAAATACATATATAGGAACAGATGTTGAAATTGAAGAAGATACTATAGTTTATCCTGGAAATGTTTTAGAAGGAAAAACTGTAATCAAAAAAGGTTGTGTGCTTTATCCAAATTCTAGAATAAAGGACAGTGTAATTGAAAGTGGAGTTGAGATTCAAAGTTCTGTAATTTTAGAAAGTCATGTAGGTAAGAATACTACAGTAGGTCCATTTGCTTATATAAGACCTGAAAGTAAAATAGGGGAAGGTGCTAGAATAGGAGACTTTGTAGAAATTAAGAAGTCAACTATCGGAAATGGAACTAAGGTTTCTCACTTAACTTATATAGGGGATGCTGAAGTTGGTGGTGGATGTAACTTCGGTTGTGGAACAGTTGTAGTAAATTATGATGGAAAAACAAAGAACAAAACTATTATTGGTGATAACTCTTTTATTGGATGTAATACTAACTTAGTGTCTCCAGTAGAAGTAGAAGACAATACATATATAGCAGCTGGGTCAACTATTACTAAAAAAGTTCAAGAAGGTGATCTCGCTATTGCAAGAGCAAAACAAGTCAATATAAAGGGCTGGGTAGCGAAAAAAGGTCTAAAAAAGTAACGGAATAGAAGGATTCAGTGTTTAAAATTTTAAGGAGGTCTACATATGATAACCCATGGTAAAAGTATTAAAATATTTACAGGTAATGCACATCCAGAGTTAGCAAAAGACATAGCTGATGTCTTAGGAGTAACTGTTGGAGATTCCAATGTAGGAAAATTCAGCGATGGTGAAATTTCTGTAAATACAAATGAAACAGTTAGAGGATCTGATGTGTTTGTTATCCAACCAACACATAACCCTGTAAATGATAATTTAATGGAACTTTTAATAATGATTGACGCATTTAAGAGAGCATCAGCAGGAAGAATAACAGCAGTAATTCCTTACTATGGATATGCAAGACAAGACAGAAAAGCTAAGGCAAGAGATCCAATCACTGCAAAATTAGTTGCAGACTTAATAACAACAGCAGGAGCTGACAGAGTTCTTACTATGGATTTACACGCTGCACAAATTCAAGGATACTTTAACATCCCTGTTGACAACCTTCGTGGAGAACCAATCCTTGCAAAATATTTCTTAGAAGCAGGATTTAAGGAAAGAGACGATGTTGTTATCGTATCTCCAGATTTAGGAAGTGTAACAAGAGCTAGAAACTTTGCAGAAAGATTAGATGCGCCAATAGCTATAATAGACAAAAGAAGACCAAAAGCTAATGTTTGCGAAGTAATGAATGTAATAGGTGACATTAAAGGTAAAACAGTTATCTTAATTGATGATATGATTGATACTGCTGGAACTATCACAAATGGAGCTAATGCTTTAATTGAAAGAGGAGCAAAAGAAGTATATGCTTGTTGTTCACATGGAGTATTATCAGGCCCAGCCATAGAAAGAATCGAAAAAAGTGCAATTAAGAAATTAGTTACTTTAAACACAATAAACATACCAAGTGAAAAAATATCAGACAAATTTGAAGTGTTATCAGTAGCTCCAATATTTGCTGAAGGTATCAGAAGAATATACGAAGATGTTTCAATAAGCAAATTATTTGTATAATTTTTAGTTAGTATAATTAGAGCATATAGGATATTAAATATCTTATATGCTCTTGTTTTACTTAAAAGAAAAATAATGATTGTAACATTTATTTTAATTTATGTATTAAAAAGATAAATGTTATTTAAAATATGATAAAGTATAAGTAATCTTATTTATAATAATTTGTTAAAGGGGAGTGAAATACATGGAAGGAATGTTAGGAAAAATATTAATTGTAGATGACGATGAAAATATATGTGAAATAATAAAAATGTATTTAGAAAGTTCGGGGTATTCAACTGAATGTTGTTATGATGGAAAATCAGCACAAACTGCTTTTTATGAATATAAACCAGATTTAGTATTACTGGATGTTATGTTACCACATATGGATGGTATAGATGTTTTAAAGTGGATAAGAAAAGAATGTGAAACTCCAGTTATTATGCTAACTGCAAAGGGAGAAACATTTGATAAGGTGTTAGCTTTAGAGCTTGGAGCAGATGATTATATTGTAAAACCATTTGAACCTAAGGAATTAATAGCTAGAATAAAGGCTGTACTACGAAGATATAATGTAGAGAATGAAGATAAGGATGTTCTTAAGTTTAAAAGTCTTACTATAGATATAAATTCATATATAGTTGTATATAAAGACAATGAAATAAAAATGCCACCAAAGGAATTTGAACTATTGTATTATCTTGCAAGTAATTGCAACAAGGTGTTTACAAGAGAACAATTACTTTGTGAAGTGTGGGGGTATGACTATCCTGGAGATTCAAGAACGGTTGATGTTCATATAAAAAGACTTAGAGAAAAACTTCAAGGAGGTCCAAACTGGCAAATAGAAACAGTTTGGGGTGTTGGGTATAAATTCGAGGTGAAATAGATGCGAAAAAAAGGCCTCTTTCCAAAGATGGTAGCAACATATAGTTTGATAATTGCTATGAGTTTTATAATACTGGCTTCTTTTTTATCATTTTGGTTTGAAGGATATTTTCTATCACAAAGAAAAGAACAGTTAATATCAGAATCGCAAATATTATCAAACGCAGCTATTCAGTATTTACAAGGGAATGCATCTCTTAGTAAAACAGATGATATATTAGAGTACGTTTCTAGTTATTCATCTATGGATATTTTGTTATTTGATAGATATGGATATGTATATGCAGCATCCAACCCTAAACATAAAAAGTTTATAGGAAATCAGCTTTTAATAGATGAACTTGAAAATTTACGAGATGGAAATTTCATTGAAAAAAAGGACATAGATAGTGAATTCAATAAAAGATATGTTTATGAAATACCTATATTTTATAGAGGAATATTTCAAGGTGCATTGAGATTTAGTACATCCATGCAGCTTATAAAAGCACCACTTAGAAGGGTTTATCAAATAATTTGGGTGTCAGCTATACTTGCCATAATATGTTCAAGTATTATAATCTATTACTTCTCTCAAAAGATAATAATAAAACCATTAGAGGAGATAAATAGTGCCGCTGATAAAATATCAAAAGGTGAAGTTAATAAAAGGGTTAATATAGAATCCAATGACGAAATAGGGGAACTTGCTACATCCTTTAATTCAATGGCAAAATCCTTAGAAGAAGTAGATGAAAACAGAAGATCATTTATATCCAATGTGTCTCATGAGTTAAGGTCGCCTATAACATCTATTAAAGGGTTTATAGGTGGGATATTAGATGGAATTATACCAAAGGAAAAAGAAAAATATTATTTATCAATAGCTTATGAAGAAATACAAAGGCTTACAAGACTTATAAATGATTTATTAGATTTATCTACTATTGAAGCAGGAAAGTTTGTACTTAATATGAAAAAGGAAGACATAAACGAGATAATAAGACTTTCTATTATAAAATTTGAAACAATAATTAAATCTAAAAAATTAAATGTAGAGGTTTGGCTTGAAGAAGAAAGTGTCTATGCCTTAGTAGATAGAGATAAGATAATACAAGTTATAACCAATTTAATAGACAATGCTATAAAGTATGGAAAAGAAGAAGGAAATATAGAAATTAGGACAAAAGTAAGAGGTCAATATATATACATATCTGTATATAATGATGGTCCTAATATTTCAGAAGAAGATGGTAAATATATTTGGGATAGATTTTACAAAGGAGATAAATCTAGAACAATGAAGGTAAGTACGGGGCTTGGATTATCTATTGTTAGAAGAATAGTTACAAAACATGGCGGAGATATCTGGTTTGAAAACAAAGAGGATAAAGGTGTTAAATTTATATTTACACTAAAGAGATCAATAAATTAGAGTATATAAGAGATTTTATAATAGGAGGTGATAAATATTGAATCATAAAAATTTTCATGTTAAGGAAGTAAAGTGGGAAGATGTACATAAAGACAATTTTGGTAATATTAAATTTAGAAAAAATAGAAATAGTATAAAGAAATTTATAAAGTTAATTATTCTTATTATAATTGCTGTTTTCTCTGGGGTTATATCATCGAAGCTAACAATTGAAAGAAAGTACAAACAGTTCAGTGAGTTTAGAGATGAAAAGTTGCAAAATAATAATCTTAGGGAAGCTAGTGTACAAGAGCTTTCCAACACTGTATCAAAAGTGGCAGATAAAGTTGCTCCTAGCATTGTAGGAATAATGGAAAAATCCATGAATTCTACTGAAAATAAATATGATTTCAAGGGGTCAGGAGTTATATTTTCTTCTGACGGTTATATATTGACAAATACTCATATTGTAGATTCATTGGGAGAGATAGAGGTTAAGCTTGCAAACAGTCCTAATTGTTTAAAAGCAAAACTTATTGGGAAAGATGAAGTATCTGATATTGCTGTTATGAAAATAGAAGCTAGAAATTTGCCTAAGGCAACTTTTGCAGATTCATCAAAAGTTCAAATAGGAGATATTGCAATATCCATAGGAAATCCTATGGGAGAACAATTTCCGGGAAATGTAGCTCTAGGTATAATAAGTGGATGCAGTCAAAGAGTGAGTGGTGTAGATGGAACATATCAATTACTTCAAACAGATGCTTCTATAAATTATACAAATAGTGGAGGAGTTCTTTGCAATAAGCAAGGAGAAGTCATTGGAATAAATAGTGTTGATCTAAATAATAAAAAAGTATCAGGTATAGGATTTGCTATCGCAAGTAACGAAGTTAAAATAATAGCAAGTGAAATAACTAAGTATGGAAAAGTTAAAAAAGCTACTATGGGCATCAATGGAAGAGCTGTAGTTTCTGGAGACAAAAACAAAGTAAAAGGTGTTTACATAAGTGAAGTCGTAAAAGGAAGTGCTGCAGAGAAATCTGGCATAAGACCAACGGATATTATAGTTAAGCTAGATAATAAGGTAATAAGTAAATTTAAGGATATAGAAAATATTTTAGAATCTCATAAAATTGGAGATAATATAAAGTGCAGTATATTAAGAGGAGAAAAATTAATAGATTTAAATGTAACTATTTAAGTTATTAAAACTGAATTAGTAGACTAAAACCCGTGAGTAGCTTCTCATGGGTTAGTTGTCTATTTCCTTTAAAAAATGTTATTTTTAATGTATTATAGATAAGTGTGGAAAAAGCAAGACAATATTGGAGGTAAAAGACATGTTTTTAATAGTTGGACTTGGAAACCCTGGCAAAGAGTATGAACATACAAGACATAATGTGGGGTTTGACATTATAGATGTAATATCGGAGAAGTATAATATAGATCTAAATAAGAAAAAATTTAAAGGGATGTATGGGGATGGCACTATAGCTAATGAGAAGGTTATTTTATTAAAACCATTAACATACATGAATTTAAGTGGAGAAAGCATTAAGGAAGTCACAGATTTTTACAAGATACCTAAAGAAAATGTAATAGTTATATACGATGATATAAGCTTAGAAGTTGGTAGAATGAGAATAAGAGAAAAAGGAAGTGCTGGAGGGCATAATGGTATAAAAAATATAATTGCTCACTTTGGTTCTGATGTTTTCCCAAGAATTAAGGTGGGGGTAGGACAGCCAGTGCAAAGGGATTTAGTATCCCATGTACTAGGAAAATTCAATAAGGATGATAGAGAGATATTATCTAAAGTTTTTGAAGCTGCAAGTGATGCAGCAGAAAATATTATAGAAAAAGGAACTGCTGAAGCTATGAATAAGTTTAATGGATTCAAAGCTTAGTAGTAAATGAGAGGGGTATACTCATGAGGTTAAAGGGGCTTATGGAGCCTTTATTAGATAACATTCAATTTCAAAATACAATAAAAAGTATAGAAGATGGGAAATATCCTATTGAGATAACAGGACTTTCAGAGTCAGGAAGAGCTTACTTTATAAATGGTATATATGAACAGGAAGACAAATCTATATTTATATTTACTAATAGTGATGTTGAAGCTAAAAATTTATATGAAGATTTATCTTTATATGTACCTAATGTATATTACTTTCCTAATAAAGAGGTTGTTTTTTATAATGTTTATGCAATCTCTGGAGATTTAAGATGGGAAAGACTTAAAGTAATAAGGGAGATGTTAAAGAAGGGCAAAAAGGTAATAGTAGCATCTATAGAAACTTTAGCATCAACTTATATATCTCCTGAATTATACAAAAAGTATACATTAAAAGTGTCTGTTGGTGATGTTATTGATATTGAAGAATTGAGTGAAAAATTAATACAAGGTGGTTATCAAAGAACAAGCATTGTAGAAGGTAAAGGAGAATTTTCAATAAGAGGTGGAATTATTGATGTGTATTCCCCAATATCATCTGTTCCATATAGAATAGAGTTATTTGGAGATGAAGTAGATTCCATAAGAAGTTTCAATACAGAATCACAAAGAAGTATAGAGAAGAGCAAATCTATTGAAATATTTCCTGCCAAAGAAATGATACTTACAAAAGAAAATATAGACATGGGATACAATTCTATAAAAGAAGATTTACAAAAGGCTAAAGAAAAACTAGTTGATGATAGAGAGTTATTAGATAATTTAGAGAAGAATACAATATCTAATTTAGAATCTTTAAAAGAAACATGGAGCTTTGAAAATATAGATAGTTTTACACCATATTTCTATGAAAACACGGCTACATTACTAGATTATATGAATGATTCACTTGTATTTGTAACTGATGTACAAAGATCACTTGGAAAACTCGATACAGTATACTTTGAATTTATAGAGAATTATAAACAGCTTTTAGAAAGAGGTACTATTCTTTCAAAACAACTAGAACTTTTAGTATCAAAGGAAGATATATTAGAAAAAATACAAAAATCTAATATTGTAACCTTAAATATAATATCTAAAGAGATGGATGTATTAAAATCTAAACATAAAGAGAGTTTTAATCAAACAATTTTAAATTCCTTTGGAGGAAAACTAGACTTTTTAATAGAAGAAATAAATAGTAAGAAAAGTCAAGGATACAAGATATTAATATTAAGTGGTACTAGACCTAGAGGAGAAAGACTAGTTGATGCATTAAGAGATTATGATATTGAAAGTGCTTATAAAGATGTTGTAGACAATATTGAGTTTGGAGAAGTTGTAATAACATTTGGAAATCAATCTAAAGGATTTGAGTACCCTGAGTTAAAGCTTTGTGTTATATCAGATAAAGACTTTTTCGGTAAATCTAGAAAAAGAATTAAAAGAAAAAATAAAAAAGGTGTAGGCAAGATTAAGAGCTTTGATGAGTTAAAGCCAGGAGATTATGTAGTTCACACAAATCATGGTATAGGTGTTTATAAGGGCATTAAACAATTAGAGGTACAAGGTCATAAAAAAGATTATTTAGAACTTAGTTATAATGCTGGAGATACACTATATGTTCCTGTAGAACAATTAGACTTAGTTCAAAAGTATATAGGAAGTGAAGGAAAATCTCCTAAGGTAAATAAGCTTGGCGGAAGTGAATGGACAAAAGCTAAAAAGAAAGTTAGAAAAGCTATAAATGAAATAGCTGAAGAACTAGTAAAACTTTATGCCATAAGATCAACCCTAAAAGGGCATAAGTTTGGAAAAGATACAGTATGGCAAAAGCAATTTGAAGATGAGTTCCCATATGATGAAACTCCAGACCAACTTACTGCTATTCAAGAAATAAAAGAAGACATGGAATCTTCAAAGGCTATGGATAGGCTTTTATGTGGAGATGTTGGCTATGGTAAGACTGAAGTTGCAATAAGAGCTGCTTTTAAATCTGTAATGGATGGAAAACAAGTGGCATTATTAGTTCCTACAACAATTTTAGCAGAACAACATTATACTAACTTAGTAAAAAGATTTTGTGACTTCCCAGTTAAAATAGATATGATAAGTAGATTCAAAACATCCGCTCAAGTTAAAGCTATATTAAAAGAAGTTAAAGCTGGAAATGTTGATGTTTTAATTGGAACACATAGAATACTACAAAAGGATGTGGAATTTAAGGATTTAGGGTTATTAATAGTAGATGAAGAACAACGTTTTGGTGTTACCCATAAAGAAAAGATAAAAAATCTAAAGAAGAATGTTGATGTATTAACATTAACTGCTACACCAATACCAAGAACACTTCATATGTCACTTACAGGTATTAGAGATATTAGTGTTATAGAAACGCCACCAGAAGAAAGATATCCAGTGCAAACTTATGTAGTAGAATTTAATGATCAGCTTATATTAGATGCCATAACTAGAGAAATGGATAGAGGCGGTCAAGTATACTTTGTTTACAACAGAGTTGGTTCTATAAAAGAAATGGCGGCATATCTTGCAAAGTTAGTTCCAGATGCAAAGGTTGGAATTGCACATGGACAAATGCCTGAAAGAGAACTTGAAAAAGTCATGTTTGATTTTATGAAGAAAGAATACGATATATTAGTATGCACAACTATAATCGAAACAGGATTAGATATTCAAAATGCTAATACTATGATAATTTATGATGCAGATAAATTTGGACTATCTCAACTTTATCAACTTCGTGGTAGAGTTGGAAGAACAAATAGAATGGCTTATGCTTATTTAACATATAAAAAGGATAAGGTATTAACTGAAGTTGCAGAAAAGAGATTAAAGGCAATTAAGGATTTTACAGAGCTTGGATCAGGATTTAAAATTGCCATGCGAGATCTTGAAATAAGAGGTGCTGGAAACTTAATAGGAGCAGCACAGCATGGACATATGGCATCTGTAGGATATGATCTATACTGTAGAATGCTTGAAGATACAATAAAGCTTGTGAAAGGAGAGATAGATAAGGAGCCTATAGAAACTACAGTTGATCTAAAGGTTGATGCTTATATACCAGGTAACTACATAAAAGATGAGGTTCAAAAGATAGAAGTATATAAGAAAATTGCAAATATAGATTCTAAAGAAAGCATGATGGATATACAAGAAGAATTAGAAGATAGGTTCTCGGATATACCACCATCTGTAGACAATCTTATTAATATTGCCTACATAAAAACTATTGCAAACAGCCTAGGAATTGTAGAAGTGAAGGAAAAACCAAATGAGGTAATTATAAAATTCCAAAACAAAGAATATATAAATCCAAAATTAATAAAAGGTATAATGGATAAGTATAGCAAGAATGTTATGTTTAAGTTAGGAGATGAGCCTTCTCTAGGCTACAATACAAGAAAAATAAAGAAGGAAGAATTAATAATGCATTTAAGGGAATTTCTACAATATTTACAAAGTATAGTGGAAATCAAATAATTTTATGATAAAATAAATCTATTGATAAAATACAATAAAATGGGGGAATAGAAAGTGAAAAATATAAGAAAATTAGTTGCAACAGTAGCCGTATGTGTATTTTCAATGTCTGCTGTTGGATGCAGTATGATAGAAAAAACACCGGAAGCTATAAATAAAACAGTTGTAGCTAAAGTTGGAGATAAGAAGATAACAAAGGGAGAATTAGATTCAAACTTTGCAGTAAAAAGATATGAAGAACAGTTTAAAGCTCAGTATGGAGATAAGTATGCTGAAAATCCACAAGTTAAGGAACAATTAAAGCAAGTTAAAGTAGCTACTGTTCAACAAATGGCAGCTCAAGAAGCTTTAAAACAAGAAGCTGAAAAGTTAGGATTAGTTCCTAAAGAAGCTGAATTAAAGAAAGAAACAGATAAAAAGATACAAGAAATGAAAAAAGAACAAAACATAAAGAGTAATGAAGAATTTGAAAAGATGTTAAAAGCAAGTGGATTTACTAAAGAAGGATTTGAAAGTTTAGTAAGAGACAATATAATATTAGAAAAACTTCAAAATGAACTTACTAAGAATGTAAAAGTTGATGAAAAAGAAATGCAAAAGTATTATGAAACACATAAGGATAAGTATCCTAAAGATGTAAAGAATCCTACAAAGGTTCATTTAGCACATATAATACTTCAACCTAAATCACAAGAAGATTTAGCTAAATGTGAAAGCGAAATTAAATCAATAAAAGAAGAACTTAATAAAGGTGCGGAATTCTCAGTACTTGCAAAGAAATATAGCCAAGATGGTTCTAAAGAAAAAGGTGGAGACTTAGGAACAGTTCCAACAGTTGACTCAGGATTTGATGAACAATTTATGGAAGCTGCATTACCACTTAAAGATGGTCAAATATCAGAACCTGTAAAAACACAATTTGGATATCACATAATCAAAATGATTAAAAAAGAAGTTAAGCCATGCAAGACTTTTGCTGAAGTTAAAAATGAAATAAATAAGTTCTTACTTGAAGAGAAAAAGGGAAAAATCATAAAAGATAAGTTTAAACAAATACAAGATAACGCTAAAGTAAAAGTATTTGAAGATAAAATATCATAAAATTTTATAAAAAGAGTATTAAAAAGCAATCTATTGGGTAGTATTACCTATATAGGTTGCTTTTTTATTTTAATTTTCCAATAAGTATACGACAAAAAACTACAAATTTGCAATGGAATTTTTAATTGAATAACCGAATAAATAAAAACATTACCAGAACTTTCCGCTATCAATTTATAAAAAAGTAATTTATTATTATAAAAGAAGAATTTAAGAGAATTATACATTAATGGTTTTCGACAATTTTTTTACATCATAAGGGAAAATTTGTGATAAGCATAAGGTTTATATTCAAAATCTTTTTTTATCATAAAGATTAAAGCTTATACATTTGTGTATAAAATTTCATGTTTAGACGGATAATATTACTGTCAAACATATTAAAATAAAGACAAGGAGGTAAACGTTGAATGAAAGCTACCGGCATAGTTAGACGTATAGACGATTTAGGAAGAGTGGTAATACCTAAAGAAATTAGAAGAACTTTAAGAATTAGAGAAGGAGATCCTTTAGAAATATTTACAGATAGAGATGGTGGAGTAATATTAAAGAAGTATTCACCTATTGAAGAATTAAGTAATTTTTCTAAGGAGTACGCAGAAGCATTACAAAGTACTATTGGCAACATTATACTTATTTGTGATAAGGATAATATAATTTCTGTAAGTGGAGCTACTAAAAAAGAATACATGGACAGAAAGATAAGCATAGAACTTGAAAGACTTATGGAAGAAAGAAGTTCTGCAATCATGGGAGAAGATAATGAAAAACCTATTCCTATAACAGATGATGAGGAAACTGGTGAAGAATACTATTCACAAGTAATAGCTCCTATAATTGCAGAAGGAGATGCTATTGGAGCTGTTATAATTGCATCTAAAGAAGAAGAAACTTCTTTTGGTGATGTTGAAATTAAGCTAGCAGAAGCTGCTGCATCATTCTTAGGAAAACAAATGGAATAAACAATGGCAGCTTGTCTGCCATTGTTTATTTTAGTAATAATATCTACAAAACATAAATATAAATATTTATACTAAGTAATGTTTTGGAGGTATTGTTTTGAAAAAGCAATCATTAATAAAGGGTACTTTTATATTAGGCTTTGCAGGAATATTTGCTAGATGTATAGGAATGTTTTTTAGAATACCACTTACTATACTTGTAGGAGATGAAGGGCTTGGCTATTATCAAATGGCGTATCCTTTATATATGTTATTTATTGCAATAGCATCAGGAGTACCACTTGCTATGTCTAAGATGATATCAGAGCAAAATGCATTAGGAAATAAAAAAGGAGTAATCCAAGTTCTAAAACAAGCTTTATTATTAATGATTATACTTGGCACAGGTACAAGCGTTATTATGCTTTTGTTTTCAGGGAAATTAATAACTTTTTTTAAATGGGATAGAAAAGCATACTATTCATTAATTGCACTTGGAATAGCACCATTTTTTATATCTATAATAAGTGTCTTTAGGGGCTTTTTTCAAGGTCTCCAAACAATGACACCAACTGCTATATCTCAGATACTAGAACAGGTGGCAAGGGTAGTAGTGGGTATAGGACTTGCTATACTGTTATTACCTAAAGGAGTTGAGTACGCTGCAGGCGGAGCTACACTTGGAGCTGCGGCAGGAGGAATACTTGCAGGAATATATCTAATTTTTAAGTATAAGAAAGTTACTAAAAATTTTGATACAAGAAAAGTAAAATTAGATTCTAATATTATGGATAAACTTTTGAAAACAGCTATACCAATATCTTTAGGAGCAGCAGTTGGTACTATAATGAATGTTATAGACTCTATTATGGTTCCTCAAAGATTACTTCAAGCTGGATTTTCATCAAGAGAAGCAGCGGTTTTATATGGTCAGCTTACAGGAAAAGCAGCGGTACTTGTTAATGTTCCGTTAACTTTATCAGCAGCTATATGTGCATCTGTTGTTCCAATAATATCAGAAGCTTATTTTTTAAATAAAAGGAATCAACTAAATAAAAATGTATTATCATCAATTAAAATATCTACTGTTATAGCTCTTCCATCGCTTTGTGGATTATATTTTTTATCTTCACAGGTATTAAATTTAATTTTTAGAGATCAGGCAAGTGGAGCTATGATTCTAAAGTATTCATCACTGGCTATTCCGTTTATAATATTAGCTCAGACAACAACAGTTATTCTTCAAGCAACTAGTTCGAAAAAAATGCCAATAGTCAATTTATTAATAGGATGTATAGTCAAAGTTATCATAACGAGTGCACTAGTACCTATACCTAATATAAATGTTTATGGAGCAATAGTTGGTACTATTTCAGCATATTTGGTTGCTGTTATTTTAAATATAAGACTTATAAAGAAAACATTACATATAAAAATAGATTTAAATAAGGTATTTATAAAACCAGCATATGCTTCTATGGCTATGATATTATCAGTTGTATTTATATATATAAAAGTCTATAATTATACAATGAGTAATTCAATTGCTTGTATAGTAGCTATATTTTTAGGTATAGTATTATATGGAATGTTGATGCTTTTGTTTGGAGTAATTGATTATTCTGAACTTAGATCGACGAAAAACTAGTAAAGTACTAAATTATAAAGGGAGAATAACTATGATTAAAATTGTGGGATTGGGTCCAGGAAGTAAAGATGCAATTACCATTGGAACCCTTGATATGCTTAAGAATAGTCAAAATGTATATTTTAGGACGGAAATTCATCCAAATGTTAATTATCTGAAAGAATTGGGTGTTAAATTTGAAAGCTATGATAATAAATATGAAAGTTCTCATGCATTTGATGAAGTTTATGAGTCAATAGCTAAAGACTTAGTTGAAAAGCACAAGGAAAATGAAGATTTAGTTTATGCTGTTCCAGGACATCCACTAGTTGCGGAAAAGTCAGTAAATATATTGCTTAAGCTTTGTGAGGAAAGAAATATAGAAACTCATATATATCCTGCTATAAGTTTTATTGATGCTATGATGGAAAGTTTAAAGCTAGATCCTGTAAATGGCATAAAAGTTATAGATGCATTTGATATAAAAAATCAAATTTTGGATAAAAGAGTTGGAACTGTTATAACGCAAGTTTATAATAAATTTATAGCATCTGAAGTTAAACTTGCACTTCTTGAATATTATAAAGATGATATGGAAATATACTTTGTAAGGGCTGCAGGAGTTAAAGAACTTGAAATTATAAGAAAGATACCTCTATATGAATTAGATAGACAAGAGGATATTGACTATTTAACATCAATATATATACCAAAAGACCTTAAAGCTGCAATAGATTTTCAAGATTTGTTAGATATAATGGAGACTTTAAGGGGAGAAAATGGTTGCCCATGGGATAGAGAACAAGATCATAAATCTTTAAAAAGAAGTTTAATTGAAGAATGTTATGAAGCTATTGATGCAATAGAAAAAGATGATGATGAAAATTTAGTAGAAGAATTAGGGGATATATTACTTCAAGTTGTTTTCCATGCTCAAATTGGAAAAGAAGATGGATTTTTCAATATTAATGATATAATTAAGGGAATTTGTGAGAAACTTATAAATAGACATCCTCATGTTTTTGGTGATGTTTTAATTGATTCATCTAAAGAAGTTTCAAAGACATGGGAAGAAATAAAACATGAAGAATATGGATTTGAATCATATACTGATGAACTAAAACATATATCAAAAACCTTACCTGCTTTAATAAGAGCTGATAAAGTTCAAAAGAAGGCGGCTAAAGTGGGATTTGACTGGGATGATATAGAACCAGCTTTAGATAAGGTAATAGAAGAGTATAACGAGATAAAAAGTGTATATAAATCCCATAACAAGTCAAAAATAACAGAAGAATTAGGAGATTTAATTTTTAGTACAGTAAATGTAGCAAGATTTCTTGACATTGACCCAGAATATGCATTAAATTATACTATAGATAAATTCATATCAAGATTTTATTACATAGAGACTAAGGTAAAAGAATTGGGAAAAGACATAACTGAAATGACATTACAAGAACTAGATGAATTTTGGAAAATGTCAAAAGAACAATAATTTTTATGCTATTTTGATTAAAAATTTATATAAAAAGGATTTTTAATTTAAATGAAGAATTAAATCAATTATTATGTAATGGTTAATAATAAGAGGAGGTAACAAAAGTGAATAAATCAGAATTAATTACTAGCATGGCAGAAAAGAGCCAATTAACTAAGAAAGACGTAGAAGTTGCTTTAAAAGCATTTATAGAAAGTGTTGAAGAAGCACTAATGGATGGAGATAAGGTTCAATTAGTTGGATTTGGAACTTTCGAAACAAGAGAAAGAGCTGAAAGAAAAGGCAGAAACCCAAGAACTAAAGAAGAAATAACTATACCAGCAGCAACTGTTCCAGTATTCAAAGCAGGAAAAGAATTCAAAGAAATAGTAAACAATAAATAGTTTTGCAGAAAGTAATTTTGCTAAAAATTTAAAATAAAAAACCTGGGTGAAAATCTAGGTTTTTTATTTTTACAATCAGGAGGGATAACATGAGACTAGATAAATATCTTAAAGTTTCAAGAATTATAAAGAGAAGGACTATAGCTAAGGAAGCTTGTGAAAGTGGCAGGGTATTTATAAATGATAAGGTTGCAAAGCCAAGCACAGAAGTTAATGAGAATGATATAATAGAAGTTAAATTTGCCAACAGTTCACTAAAAGCTAAGGTTGTAAACATTGCTCATCACGTTGCAAAAGCTGATGCTAAGACAATGTATGAGATTATTTTAGATAATACAGTTGCAAATAAAGAAGATTAGTATACTATATATTATTAAGAGTATTATTAATGATTTTTATGTGTCTTCCCTTAAATATAAAAGTATATTTTAGATATTTTACACATATACATATTTATAAAGGGGAGGGATATAGATGGAAGTAAAAAAGGAAACATCATTAGAAGAGAAAAAAAGTAATTTAATACTTGAAAATAGAAATAAGTTGCAAATAACTGGTGTAGTAGAAGTTATTTGTTTTGATGAGAAATTAATAATCCTAGATACTAAACTTGGAACCTTAACAATTAAAGGAGAAGGACTTAAAGTTCAAAAATTAGATGTCCAAAATGGAGAAGTTGCCATAATAGGACGTATAAATTCCTGCGTATATACTACAACTGAAAGTAAAAAAGACAAAGATAGTATAATAGCAAGGTTGTTTAGGTAAAAGGTATGCTAATTCCTATAAGAAGTCAATTTAATTTAATAGCTTATAGTGTACTTGCAGGGGTACTAACAGGGGTTTTATTTGATATATATAGAATAATAAGAGGAATGGAAAATCCAAATAAAGTATTAACTTTTATTGAGGATATACTATTTTGGATTTTTGCAGCAATATCAGTATTTGCATTTTTGCTTTATACTGGTCATGTTTATGTAGGAATATATTTATATTTATATATTGCCTTTGGGCTATACATTTATATAAGACTTATCAGTATTCATTTCTTAAGAATTCAATATAAAATAATAAATAGTATATTAAAATTTTTAAGAATATTGAAAAATATATTTTTTTATTTTATAGAAACATTCTTTTGCAAGATTACAGGTAAAAATAAATTAAAAAATTCCTTGAATAAAACACAAAAGAAAACTAAAATATAAATATGAGTCAAAATATAAATTTCAGAGGGAATGATTATGAAGAAGAAAAGAAAAATTAAAAATGTAATTTTGACTGTAATGGTTATATATGCTTGTTACATAGCGGTACATCAGCAAATAACTATAAAAAATAAAAAGATTCAGCTGGAAAACTGCAAAGTTGAATTACAAAAAGTTGATGATCAACATCAAAAGTTAGTAGATACAATAAAAATGTCTGAAACTAATAGATATGTTGAAGAATTAGCTAGAGAAAGACTTGGCTTCGTAAAACATGGAGAAAGTGCAGTAGTTCAAAAAAAAGACTAAATATTGCTTATTATAATTTAATATATAAACATATCAAGGAGGAGTTTTATTAACATGGCCTTAAAGTTGGGTAGTATCTTAGAAGGTACAGTAGTGAATATAACAAAGTTTGGAGCATTTATAGAAGTGGAGGGGAAGACAGGTCTAGTACACATATCTGAAGTAGCAGACACATATGTAAAGGACATAAGAGAGCATATAAAAGAACAAGATAAAGTAAAGGTAAAAGTTATATCAGTAGATGATAATGGTAGACTAAGTTTATCTATAAAACAAGCTATGCCAACCAGAAAGTCAGTAAAACCAGTTGAAATAGATTGGGAAAAGGAAAAGAAAAAGGCAACACCTAATGTAAACTTTGAAGATGCTATATCAAGATTCTTAAAAGATAGTGAAGAAAGATTTCAAGATATAAGAAAACATCAAAATTTAAAGGGAAATAAGTATTCTAAAAAGAGCTAAAAATAAGTATAAAAGGGACTTGAGAAAGTCTCTTTTATTTTTTAAAAAATTTTTTTAAAAAAAGCGTTGACAACTATAATGGATTAATATATAATAGTCTATGTCGCCAGGAGATAGCGACAAAAACAAAAGATAAAACATCAAGACATGATGTAATACGCCGGAGTGGCGAAATCGGCAGACGCACAGGACTTAAAATCCTGCGGAGCTAACACTCCGTACCGGTTCAAGTCCGGTCTCCGGCACCAATATCGCGGGGTGGAGCAGTTGGTAGCTCGTCGGGCTCATAACCCGAAGGTCGTAGGTTCAAGTCCTGCCCCCGCAACCAAACGTGGCGGAATAGCTCAGCTGGCTAGAGCATTCGGTTCATACCCGAAGTGTCGTAGGTTCAAGTCCTATTTCCGCTACCAGTTACAACTTAATAAGTAACAGCAATTTATACCCAATAAATTGCATACGCCGGAGTGGCGAAATCGGCAGACGCACAGGACTTAAAATCCTGCGGAGCTAACACTCCGTACCGGTTCAAGTCCGGTCTCCGGCACCAATTATCGCGGGGTGGAGCAGTTGGTAGCTCGTCGGGCTCATAACCCGAAGGTCGCAGGTTCAAGTCCTGCCCCCGCAACCATTTATTTTTTGAAAAATATTTTAAAATGAAATATGGCGGAATAGCTCAGCTGGCTAGAGCATTCGGTTCATACCCGAAGTGTCGTAGGTTCAAGTCCTATTTCCGCTACCAAAATCCACAACGTTAAATAGTTGTGGATTTTTTAATGTCTATAATAAATTTAAAAACTATTAAGGTATTAAACCATAACTTTTCCACAACTGTGGATAAAATATATGTATATGTGTTGAAATATAACTAAATATATGTGAATATATTTTTCTCACAAAAGGTAGTAGAAAAAAATCGCTAATGGTAAAATATTACAAAAGTTATAAAGTAAATGTCTTACGAAAAAATAAATTCTATTTCAGTAACTGACAATAATTTCCAGGGAGTTTTGTTATAATCTTTTTTAGTAACTGTGAAATTAGGAGGTGCTGATTATGCAATGTAATTCAGAAATTTTGCCATATAAAAGAGTTAAAGGTGTTAGTAAAGAAGAAAAAGAGAAAAAACAATTGCAACGGATTATTATTTTGAAAAATCTAGTGTACTGCATTAGTGCTTTACTTGTGAGTAGGGTGCTATTATTAAGTGAGGATAATACAACTGCTCCTTTTGGGATAGCGCTACTAATTGCAAGTGTAATGCAAGCTGAACGGGCGGTGTTTCCTGTTTCTATGGGGTGTATTATAGGGTACATATCTTTAAGTAATAAGCTTACAAATCTTCCCCAATATCTAATAGTAACAGGCACTATATTTATATTATCTTATCTTTTAAACAAAAAATCCAAAATAAAAAGTTTGGTAGTTATGTTTAGCATTACATCAATTGAAATATTATTAAGTGAATTCTTTATTAGGCATATCACAATGAATGTTGCATTTTTAACTATGTTTTTACAGGTAATATGTATTATACCATTATATTTTATTCTAGAACGTTCCTTAATATGTTTAAAATCCCTAAAAACAAAACATTTATTTACAAGCGAAGAAGTTATAAGCATATCAATATTGATTTCTCTTATATTAGCCGGTACTTGGGGTATGCAAATTTTAGGTGTATCCATTAGAAATATTTTAGCTTTAAACTTTATACTCATGATTAGTTATATAAATGGAAGCAATGTAGGGGCTGCCAGTGGAATTGCCATAGGATCAATTATAGGAATATCCTCAAAAAATATACTTATTTTTATGAGTGTGTATGGATTGTGTGGATTGATTGCAGGTATTTTTAGAGAAAGTGGAAAAATATTAACAAGTACATCGTATGTAATTACTTTTTTGATTTTAAAATTATACTCTAATATAGATGTAGAATTTAAATTAATAGAAATGATTATAGCCACAGGGATATTTTTAATTATACCAGGTAGGGTTTATGAAAAAATAAATTTAGAGCTAGATTGGGAAAAGAAGCAAGAATATATAAATAAAAATTATATTAATAGAATTAAGGACATGCTATTCCAAAGATTATATGGTTTTTCTGATGTGCTAACTAATATATCTGGAAATCTTAATAACTTAGCTGATAATGATAAATTAGTTATGAAAAATAAAAGTAGTGCCCTTATACAAAATCTTGCTGATAGAGTTTGTAGTGGATGTGAAATGCATTATAATTGTTGGAAAAAGGAAGCATACATTACCTATGAAGCTTTTGGTGAATTGATTCAAAATCATCAAGAAGGTAAAAAAAATAAATTGCCAAAGGAGATAAATAGAAAATGTGTTAAAAGAACTATACTTTTAAATAATACAAAAGATATAGTTAACAATTATATTATAAATGAAATGTGGAGAAAAAGACTAAGCGAAGGGCGTGAAATTGTAGCAGGACAAATAAAAAATATGGCAAGTTCACTAAAGGAAGTTATCGAAGAATTTAATTCAGATGTAAAGTTTAATAGTGAGGCTGAAAAAAGGATTAGAAAAATCTTTGAAAATAAGACATTTAAGTACAATGATATATTCTGCTATGATGATAAAAATAAAAGATTAGTTGTTAAACTGTATCTAAAATCATGTGGAGGCGCACAAATATGTTCTAAGAAAGTTTTACCTCTTATAAATGAAGCTGTAGGAAAAAATATGTGTATAAGTGATGAGGGGTGCATTATAGATCCTAAAACGGGAATGTGCACGATAACTTTTGAACAAACTGCAAAATTTCATGTTGCATCTTATGTTGGTAGACAGTGTAAAAATGGAGAAAAGCATAACGGTGATAGTTATAGCTTTGGGAAAACCAATGATGGGGATTATATGTGTATAATAAGTGATGGAATGGGATCGGGTCCTGAGGCCAGTGAAGAAAGTAGAGTTGCTGTGGATCTTATTGAGAAGTTTACCCATTTTGGTATAAGCAAAGAAACTGCAATAAATACAGTGAATTCAATAATGTCATTAAAGTTTTCGGAAAATGAAAAGTTTTCAACATTAGATTTAAGTAGTTTAGATTTATATAATGGAGAAATAGATTTTATGAAGGTTGGAGCTGTGCCTAGTTTTATAAAATCAGGAGACAAAGTAGAGGTTGTAACATCTAATACTCTTCCTATAGGGGTTTTGGACAAGGTTGATTTAGAAGTAACTCACAAAAAGTTGAAAAGTGGAGATATGATCATAATGTTAAGTGATGGCGTTTTAGATTATAACAATAATAATGTAGGTAAAGTTGATTGGGTGGTAGATTACTTGAAAAATAGTAACATAAATAGTCCAAAAGAATTAGTAGATGGACTTATATCTACAGCTAAAATGCTTAGTGGGGGAAAAGCTAAAGACGATATGACAGCTATAGTTAGTAAAGTGTATAGTTTATATTAGTGCATATTACAAAAAAATAAAAAGGGCTATATTTATTATGATTAAAAGTGTTATTGAGATTAGTCATTTTTAAATATAGCCTATATTTATGTTATAATAAAGAAATAAATATGCAATAGGATGGGAGGGTTTATATTGATAGAAAAGGTTATAAACACAATTAAATGTAATAATATGTTCGAGGTTAATGATAAAGTAGTTGTAGCACTATCTGGAGGCCCTGATTCCATATGTCTTTTACATATACTTCATACTCTTAAAGATGAAATTAATATAAGTATTGTGGCTGCTCACGTAAATCATTGTCTAAGAGGTGAAGCTGCGGATAATGATGAAATGTATGTTAAAAAAATTTGTGAAGAGTTAGGAATTCAGTGCTTTGTTAAAAGGGAAGATGTACATAGAATTTCTAAGGAGAGAGGCATTTCCTGTGAAATGGCTGGTAGAGAAGTAAGATATCAGTTTTTTGAAGAAGTGCTACATAAAATTAATGGAAACAAAATAGCTATTGCACATAATGCTAATGATCAAGCAGAAACTGTTCTTATGAGGATACTTAGAGGAACTGGACTTGAGGGATTGGTTGGCATAAGACCTGTTAGAGATAATATTTTTGTAAGGCCTATTATAAACTTAACTAGAGATGAAATTGAAAATTATTGTGATATAAACAAATTAAATCCTAGAATAGATAAAACTAATTTTGAAAACATATATACAAGAAATAAAATAAGATTAGAATTAATTCCATACATACAAAAGAACTTTAATTCTGATGTGATAGAAGTTTTAAATAGATTTTCTGATACTGTTAAGGTTGATAATGAATACATAAATAATGTAGCCAAAGAAAAGTATAATGAGTATAGTGAAATTAGTGAAGAAAAAATTATACTTAAAGGACAGCTTTTTAAAGAACATGAGGCTATTTTAACTAGAGTTATAAGAATTGCCATAAAAAATATAAAAGGCAATTTAAATAATCTAGAAAAAAATCATATATATGATATAATTGATATTCAAAAAAAATCTACAGGTAAGTACATAATGCTTCCAAGTGGCATAAGAGTTACAAATAATTATGGAGATATTTATGTATATAAAGAGGAAAAGAAACATAAAGTACAGAAAATTAATAAAGAAGTAGAATTAAACTTACTTGAAGAGAATGTATTAACTAATCATAAACTTAAAATTACATTGGATATAATAAAAAGTAAAGAGGATATTAAATTTGATAAAAATCCTTTAATTAAGTATTTTGATTATGATAAAATAAAAGGTGTTATAAAGTTAAGATATAGAAAAAATGGGGATAAATTTATGCCGTTTGGTATGAGTGGAAGTAAAAAACTTAAAGACTTATTTATAGATTTGAAAATTCCAAAGGAAAGAAGAGATAGTATACCACTAATTACATTTGGTGATGATATAGCATGGATAGTAGGATATAGGATAAGTGATAAGTTTAAAATTAATAAAGATACAAAAAGCATATTGAAAATCAAAATTGAAAGAGAGGAAGAATAGCATGACAAACGACATTAAAGAAGTACTGTTTAGTGAAGAGAAGTTAAAGGCAAAAGTTCAAGAGATTGGAAAGAAAATAACGGAGGATTATAAGGGAAAACAATTAATATTAGTTGGAATATTAAAGGGATCTGTACCATTTATGGCTGACTTAATGAAATGTGTAGAAATGCCTTGTCAGATAGATTTTATGGATGTATCAAGTTATGGTAATTCTACAGAAAGTTCAGGTGTTGTTAGAATACTTAAAGACTTAGAATTTGAAGTTGAAGGAAAAGATATACTTATTGTAGAGGATATAGTAGACACAGGAACTACACTTGAATATTTAAAAAGATATTTAAAGGCTAAAAAGCCAAACAGTGTTGAAGTAGCATGTCTTCTTAATAAGCCAGATAGAAGAAAAGTTGAAGTGGAAGTTAAATACGAAGGTTTTAAAGTTCCAGATGAATTTTTAGTTGGATATGGATTAGATTATGCTGAGAAGTATAGAAACTTACCTTATATAGGAATACTAAAAGAGAGTGTATATACTAAATAAAAGTATAAAAGTTACATTGTTGTAAAGGAAAAATTCATATGATACAATCAAATATAAAAATAACGGAAAGATGGGGGGCATTAATGTGAAAAAAAGACTTTCAAGTGCGACAATTTGGATTGTGTTACTGATAGTTTTATTCTTTGCTGCAATAACAGTGTTAGAAAGTAGTAAAACATCAGGAGCTATATCCTATAATGAATTTAAAAAGTATTGGATTGAAAATAAGGTTTCAAGAGTTGAAATAAAACAAGATGGAAGAACAGTTGCAGGAGAACTCAACGATAAGGCCAAGACTCAATTTCAAGTTGTAGTTCCACAAAGCTTATTAGTACAAGACATACTTGTAAATAACCCAAAGTCTTCTGTAAATGTTAAGTTTGAACCAGCATCATCTATGCCTATGTGGATAAGCTGGATACCTACTATAATATTGATTTTAGTAATGGTTGGTTTCTGGGTTATGTTTATGCAACAGTCACAAGGTGGTGGCGGTGGTAATAGAGGCGTTATGAACTTTGGAAAAAGTCGTGCCAAACTTGCTACTCCAGATAGCCAAAAGGTTACATTTAAAGATGTAGCAGGTGCTGATGAAGAAAAGGGTGAACTTGAAGAAATAGTTGATTTCTTAAAAGAGCCTAAAAAGTACTTAGATATGGGTGCTAGAATACCTAAAGGAATCCTACTTGTAGGACCTCCAGGAACAGGTAAGACATTACTTGCAAAGGCTGTAGCAGGGGAAGCTGGAGTACCTTTCTTTAGCATATCAGGTTCTGACTTTGTTGAAATGTTTGTTGGTGTAGGTGCATCTAGAGTTAGAGACTTATTCGAACAAGCTAAAAAGAATTCACCATGTATCATATTTATAGATGAAATTGATGCTGTTGGTAGACAAAGAGGAGCAGGTCTTGGTGGAGGACATGATGAAAGAGAACAAACTCTAAATCAATTGCTAGTTGAAATGGATGGTTTTGGAGTAAATGAAGGAATAATCTTAGTTGCTGCAACAAATAGACCAGACATATTAGATAAAGCCCTTTTAAGACCAGGTAGATTTGATAGACAAATACTAGTTGGCGCACCAGATGCAAAAGGAAGAGAAGAAGTATTAAAGGTTCATGTTAGAAATAAGCGTTTATCAGATGACGTTGATCTTAAGGTTCTTGCAAAGAGAACACCAGGATTTGTGGGAGCAGATCTTGAAAACTTAATGAATGAAGCTGCACTACTTGCTGTTAGAGCTAATAAGAAGCAAATAGGAATGGAAGAATTAGAAGAGGCAATAACAAGAGTTATAGCTGGACCTGAAAAGAAAAGTAGAGTTATTCATGAGGAAGATAGAAAAATTACAGCTTATCATGAAGCAGGTCACGCTATAGTAATGAAATTCTCTCCTCACTCAGATCCAGTACATGAAATAAGCATAATACCAAGAGGTATGGCTGGTGGATACACAATGCATCTTCCAGAAAGAGATACATCTTACATGTCTAAATCAAAATTAAAGGATGAGATGGTAGGATTACTTGGAGGTAGAGTTGCTGAACAAATAATAATTGGAGATATAAGTACAGGAGCATCAAATGATATTCAAAGAGTATCAAATATCGCAAGAAAAATGGTTATGGAATATGGTATGAGTGAAAAACTAGGAACTATAACATTTGGAAGCGATCATGATGAAGTATTTATAGGAAGAGAAATTGGAAAGTCTAAAAACTATAGTGAAGAAGTTGCTTTTGAAATAGACAATGAAGTTAAAGCTTTAGTTGATGAAGCTTACAAGAAAGCTGAAAAAATATTAACTGAGCATATAGATAAACTTCATGCTGTAGCTAAAGTTCTTTTAGATAAGGAAAAAGTAACTGGAGAAGAATTTAATGCTATAGTAGAAGGAAGACCTTTAGAAGAATTAAATAAAAAAGAAAATGCTATTGATTTAGAAAAGCATGATAATGTAGAAGAAGTTCATGATGATGTAGAAGGAGTTCATGATGATGTAGAAGGAGTTAATATAAAAGATACATCAGAGGATAATATTGAGACTACTGATGCTTTTGCTAATAACACGGATTTAGAAGAAGATAAAAAGGAAATTTAGATTATTAAAAAGTATAGAGTTTTTATATAAACTCTATACTTTTTGTTTTGTTTTCTTTATAATTATGATTATTAATACAAATATTCTGTTTTTTATAAAAAATTATATTGTATAAATCAAAAATTACAAAGGGGTGTATATCATGGAATTTAATGTACATGAAGGAACAAAGGGTATAATGGAAATGGTTGTTGAAGATCAACATTCTGCAAAGAGAGTAGGTTCTGGATTAGTAGATGTTTTTGCTACACCATCTATGATCGCTTTAATGGAAAACACATCTCAAGCAAGCGTAAAAGATAGCTTACCAGAAGGATATGCTACAGTTGGTATAGACATAAGTGTAAAACATATGAAAGCTACACCAATTGGAATGAAAGTTAGATGCGAAACTAAACTTATAAAAGTAGATAGAAAGAAATTAGTTTTCGAAGTAGAAGCATATGATGAAGATGGAAAAATAGGAGAAGGAACTCACACTAGATATATCGTAAATTCAGAAGAATTTGTTAAAAACGTTCAAAAATAATATAATCTAAGTATAAGTAAGACTAATAAACGTTATTATATTAAACTAAAAAGTAATATAATAACGTTTATTAAATTTAATTAAGGGGTGCTATGTAGAAAATGAAAAGTGATATTGAAATTGCACAAAGTGCAAATATGAAAAAAATAGCTGATATAGCTAAAGAATTAGGACTTGGAGAAGATGATATAGAGCTTTATGGAAAATATAAATGCAAAATATCATTAGATGTATTAAAAAACAAACATAATGAAGCTGATGGAAAGTTAATACTTGTAACAGCAATTAACCCTACACCGGCAGGAGAAGGAAAATCAACTATAACAGTGGGTTTGGGGCAAGCACTTTGTAAGTTACATAAAAAAGCAGTTATAGCTTTAAGAGAACCATCTCTTGGACCTGTATTTGGAATAAAAGGAGGGGCCGCTGGAGGCGGATACTCTCAAGTTGTGCCTATGGAAGATATAAACTTGCACTTTACTGGGGATATGCATGCAATAACATCGGCTAACAACTTACTTGCAGCAGCTATAGATAATCATATACATCAAGGAAATACTTTAAAAATAGATTCAAGAAGAATTTTATTTAAAAGAGTAATGGACATGAATGATAGAGCATTACGTCATATAGTAGTTGGAATGGGTGGAAAAGTAAATGGATTCTTAAGAGAAGATGGATTTACAATTACTGTTGCATCTGAAATAATGGCTATACTATGCCTAAGTAATAGTTTAATGGATCTTAAAGAAAGATTCGGAAACATACTAGTTGCATATAACTTAGATGGTGAACCAATTTATTGTAAGGATTTAAATGTTCATGGTGCCATGGCAATGCTTATGAAAGATGCTATAAAACCTAACTTAGTTCAAACACTAGAAAATACACCAGCTATAATCCATGGAGGACCTTTTGCAAATATTGCACATGGATGTAATAGTATATTAGCTACAAAAATGGCTATGAAGCTTGGAGATTATGCAATAACTGAAGCTGGATTTGGAGCAGATCTTGGAGCGGAAAAATTTCTAGACATAAAATGTAGATACGGTAATCTAAAACCAGACTGTATTGTCGTTGTTGCAACTATTAGAGCGTTAAAACATCATGGTGGAGTATCAAAGGATGAACTATCAACTCCAGATATAGAGGCATTATCTAAGGGAGTTTCAAATCTTCAAAAGCAAATAGAAAACATGAAAAAGTACGGTGTACCTGTTGTTGTTGCTATAAATAAATTTATAACAGATAGTGATGAAGAAGTAGAATTTATAAAAGAATTTTGTGATAAACAAGGGGTAGAAGTTGCCCTTGCTGAAGTGTGGGAAAAAGGCGGAGAAGGTGGAATTGCTCTTGCTGAAAAAGTAATTAATGTTTTAGACACACAAAAGAGTAATTTTAAATGTTTATATGATGAGAAATTATCTATAAAAGAAAAAATGGATATAATAGCAAGAGAGATCTACGGAGCTTCTGGAGTTGATTATGATAAGTCGGCTGAAAAAGACATAAAAGATATAGAAAAGCTAGGATTAGATAAGCTTCCTATATGTGTTGCAAAAACTCAATATTCTTTATCAGATAACCCAAGTTTACTTGGAAAACCTGAAGACTTTAGAGTAAATGTTAGAGAAGTTAAAGTATCAAATGGTGCAGGATTTATAGTTGTATTAACTGGAAATATAATGACAATGCCAGGATTACCAAAAGTACCAGCTGCAAACAAAATGGATATTTTAGAAGGTGGCACAATACAAGGGCTTTTCTAATATAATATACTTGACAAATTGATACCAGTTGTTAAAATTAAATTGTTATAGTTAAGATGTTAAATTCTAATATAAGAGCAGTATATATACTGCTCTTATAGTTTTATTAAGGGGTGCATGACAATGTTATTTGTTTTAGACGCAGGAAATACAAACATTGTATTAGGAATTTATAAAGGAAAAGAATTAGTTTTAGAATGTAGACTAGGAACAGATGCTAAAAGAACAGCTGATGAATATGGTATACAAGTATTAAAATTATTATCACATAATAACATAGATCCTAAAGACATAGAAGGTGTTATAATATCTTCTGTTGTTCCCAATATAATGTATTCAATTGAACATATGATTAGAAAGTACTTTAAAATAGACCCAATAGTTGTGGGACCTGGAGTTAAAACTGGTATAAATATAAAATACGATAATCCTAAATCAGTAGGTGCAGATAGAATAGTTAATGCAGTAGCAGCACATGCATTATTTGAAAAGCCATTGGTAATAATAGACTTTGGTACAGCAACAACATACTGTGCAGTTACTAAAAAGGGAGATTATCTAGGAGGGGCAATATGTCCTGGTATAAAAATATCAGCGGCAGCTTTATTTGAAAAAGCAGCTAAACTTCCAAGAATAGAACTTATAAAACCACCTCATGTTATATGCAAAAATACAGTATCAAGTATGCAGGCTGGAATAGTTTATGGATATATTGGGCAAGTAGACTATATAGTTTCAAAAATTAAAGAAGAAATGATAGCATTAGGAGAAGGAGAACCATATGTAATTGCAACAGGTGGTTTTGCTGGACTTATTTCAGAAGAATCTAAGACAATAGACGAGGTATGTCCTTTCTTAACTCTAGAAGGTCTTAGAGTAATTTATGAAAAAAATAAAGAGTAGGGATATAAATGAAAATAGGCAAACTAAGTTTTAATAACAATGTGTTTTTAGCGCCAATGGCAGGGGTAACAGACATAGCCTATAGAGGATTATGCAAGGAAATGGGCTGTGGGCTTGTATACACAGAAATGATAAGTGCCAAAGGTATGTATTATGATAATGAAAACACAAAAAAATTACTTAAGCTAAGTGAAGAAGAAAAACCTGTAGCGGCTCAAATATTCGGAAGTGATCCAAAAGTTATGGCAAGAGCCTGTGAGATTTTAAACGAAGATGATGGTGTTGGTATAGTAGATATCAATATGGGATGTCCTGCACCTAAGATAGTTAAAAATGGAGAAGGCTCTGCTTTAATGAAAAATCCTAAACTTGCCGGGGAAATAGTAAGAGAAATGAAAAAGGTATCTAACAAACCTGTAACAGTTAAGTTTAGAAAAGGATTTGACAATGATAATATAAATGCTGTAGATTTTGCAATGGCAATGGAACAGGCAGGAGCAGATGCTGTAGCTATTCATGGAAGAACAAGAGCGCAAATGTATGAAGGAAAAGCGGATTGGGATATAATAAGAAAAGTTAAAGAAAGTGTATCTATTCCCGTTATTGGAAATGGGGATGTATTTTCAGCAGAAGATGCATTTGCACTAAAAAATTCTACAAATTGTGATGGTATTATGGTAGCTAGAGGTGCTATGGGTAACCCTTGGATATTCAAACAAATACAACAAGCTATAAATGAAGAAGAAGTTATATATCCAACTCCAATAGAAAAGATAGACTTATGCATAAGACACCTAAACCTTGCAGTGCATTATCATGGAGAGTTAAAAGGTGTCCGCGAGATGAGAAAGCACATAGCTTGGTACATAAAAGGAATTAAAAAATGTACGGAAATAAAGAACAAGATAAATGTGGAAAAAGATTTTAATAATGTGGTTAAAATTCTTACGGATTACAAAGAACAACTAATTTAAAATCGTATTAAAAATCGTTTCAAAGTAATAATAGACTAATAAGTTATATCTAAAAAGTGTCATATTAAGATAATATGAAAACAGAATATACATAATAATATAGTTATGGTAAAATATAGAATA
The DNA here is from genome assembly GCF_000014125.1 of Clostridium novyi NT. Taxonomy (NCBI): domain Bacteria; kingdom Bacillati; phylum Bacillota; class Clostridia; order Eubacteriales; family Clostridiaceae; genus Clostridium; species Clostridium novyi. The sequence goes on from NC_008593.1 coordinate 163,884, forward strand.
AGTGTATTGACATTAGAAACTGACTGTTTTATAATTACTTAAATAGTTATGTGTCAATAACATTACAAAATTTTAAACAAATAATACTTTAAAGGGGAGTAAAAAATGAGTGATTCAAAACAATATATCATGACTGCCGAAGGTGTTAAAAAATTGGAAGAAGAATTAGAATATCTTAAAACAGTTAAGAGAAGAGAAATTACAGAAAAGATAAAAGTAGCACTTTCTTACGGGGATTTAAGCGAAAACTCAGAATATGATGAAGCTAAAAACGAGCAAGCATTTGTTGAGGGAAGAATAGTACAACTTGAGAATATGCTAAGAAATGCCAATGTTGTTGACGAAAGTGAAATATCATTAGATGCTGTTAGTGTAGGATCTATTGTAAAAGTAAAAGATTACGATTTTGATGAGATAATAGATTTCCACATAGTAGGTTCAGCAGAAGCAGATCCTATGGAAAATAAAATTTCAAATGAGTCACCAGTAGGAAGCGCATTAATAGGCAAAAAAGTTGGAGATGTGATTAATGTACCAGTTCCAGACGGAATAAGCAAATTTGAAATTTTGGAAATTAGAGTATAAATAAAATTTAAGTAGGTTTACACAACTGAATAAACGGAGGGATGCTTTTATGGGAGAAAAGCAATTGACAAAGGAAGAAATCAAAGCAAGAAAGATGGAAGCCAAAAAAGAAGCAGAATTTAATGCATTAGTAAAAGAAAGAATGCAAAAGCTTGAAAATCTTCAAGAGCAAGGCAAAGATCCTTTTGATGTATACAAAGTAGAAAGAACTCATACATCACAACAAGTAAAAGACAACTATGATGAATTAGAAGGAAAGAATGTAACTGTAGCTGGTAGACTTATGTCTAAAAGAGTACACGGTAAAGCAGGATTTTCTGATATTCGTGACAGATACGGAAAAATACAATTATATATAAAGATCAATGATGTTGGAGAAGAAAAACTTAAAGAATATAAGACATTCGATATCGGTGACTTTGTTTCTATTACAGGTACAGTATTTAAGACTAAAACTGGAGAAATAACTTTACATATTCTTGATTTCCAATTACTAAGCAAATCTTTAAAACCATTACCAGAAAAATTCCATGGCTTAAAAGATCCAGATTTAAGATATAGACAAAGATATGTAGACTTAATAATGAATGAAGACGTAAAAGAAACATTCATGAAGAGAACTGCTATAATAAAAGCTATTAGGGAATTCTTAGACAATAGAGATTTCTTAGAAGTTGAAACTCCAATTTTATCACCAATAGCAGGTGGAGCTGCTGCAAGACCATTCATAACTCACCACAATGCTTTAGATATAGATATGTATCTTAGAATAGCAACAGAACTTTACCTAAAGAGACTTATTGTAGGTGGATTTGAAAAAGTATATGAAATAGGTAAAAACTTCAGAAACGAAGGAATAGACGTAAGACACAACCCAGAATTTACAGCAATAGAATTATATGAAGCATATGCTGATTACAATGATATGATGGAAATTACTGAAAATATGGTTGCTTATGTTTGTGAAAAAGTTAATGGAACAACTAAAGTTATGTACGAAGGTACTGAAATAGACTTTAAACCACCTTGGAGAAGAATCACAATGGTGGATGCAGTAAAAGAATATGCAGGAGTAGACTTCAATGAAGTTAAAACTGATGAAGAAGCAAGAGAAATTGCAAAATCAAAGGAATTAGAACTTAAAAAAGAACTAAAAGATTGCACAAAAGGTGATATCTTAGTAGCATTATTTGAAGAATTTGGTGAAGAGAAATTAATGCAACCAACATTCGTTTGCGATTATCCAAAGGAAAACTCACCTCTAACTAAAAAGAAAAGAGGAAATGATGAGTTAACAGAAAGATTCGAAGGATTCGTATACGGAAGAGAGATCTGTAATGCTTACTCAGAATTAAATGATCCAATAGTTCAAAAAGAAAGATTCATGCAACAACTTAAAGAAAGAGAACTTGGTGATGATGAAGCATACATGATGGATGACGATTTCATAAATGCGTTAGAAATAGGTATGCCTCCAACAGGTGGACTTGGAATAGGTATAGATAGATTAATAATGTTCTTAACTGATTCTAGCTCAATCAGAGACGTTATACTATTCCCAACAATGAAACCAACAAAATAGTATAAAAGTATATTAAATAAAATTGCCCTGGTTATTAATAAATAATCAGGGTAAAAATTTTAAAAAAATAAAAAATAACTATTGCAATTTATAGAAAACATGATATAATGTTTATTGTAATGAACGTTCCGCGGTAGCTCAATGGTGGAGCACTCGGCTGTTAACCGATAGGTTGGAGGTTCGAGTCCTCTCCGCGGAGCCATTTTTTTATTTTTTGATAAAGAATATTATTTCGATTTACAGGATAAGTTAAAAGAGAATAAAACACAATGACAAAGAAGAGTAATTTTAAGTTTTTAAAAGAGAGGTTGTGGGTGGTGTAAACAACTAAAAACTTACTATGAATGGAGCTTTGGAGTGTATGAATTTGTAAGGAGGGCTAATAGCCAAAAAGGGTGGAACCGCGGAAGTATGTTTTTCGTCCCTTTAGGTGATATAGGTCTTTTTTTTATACGTAAAATTATAAATTAGGAGGTAATTACAAATGGCTTTTGAAAAAACTATGGAAAAAGTAGTAGCACTTTGTAAAGGTAGAGGTTTTATATTTCAAGGATCTGAAATATACGGTGGACTTGCAAACTCATGGGATTACGGTCCGCTTGGAGTTGAATTTAAAAACAACGTAAAAAAGGCTTGGTGGAAGAGATTTATCCAAGAAAGTCCATATAACATAGGTCTTGATTCAAGCATTCTTATGAACAAAGAAGTTTGGGTAGCATCAGGACACGTTGGTGGATTCTCAGATCCATTAATGGATTGTAAAGAATGTAAAGCTAGATTTAGAGCTGACAAATTAGTTGAAGAACATTTAGCTGCTAATGGAAAAGATGATGTTAGCGCAGATGGATGGACTAATCAAGAATTAATGAATTACATAGATGAAAATAACATAGTATGTCCTAAGTGTGGAAAGAAAAACTATACTGACATAAGAAGATTTAACCTTATGTTTAAAACATTCCAAGGGGTAACTGAAGATTCAAGTGCAGAAATCTATTTAAGACCAGAAACAGCACAAGGTATTTTTGTAAACTTTAAAAATGCTCAAAGAAGTTCAAGAAAAAAAGTTCCATTTGGAATAGGTCAAATAGGTAAATCATTTAGAAATGAAATAACTCCAGGAAACTTTACTTTCAGAACTAGAGAATTCGAACAAATGGAATTAGAATTCTTCTGTAAACCAGGAACAGATTTAGAATGGTTCCACTACTGGAAAAATTATTGCTGGAAGTTCTTATTAGACTTAGGCATGACAGAAGACAACTTAAGATTCAGAGATCATGGTGAAGAAGAATTATCATTCTACAGTAATGCTACTTCTGATATAGAATTCTTATTCCCATTTGGATGGGGAGAACTTTGGGGCGTTGCAGATAGAACTGACTACGACTTAAAGAAACACATGGAACATTCAGGTCAAGAATTAACTTACTTAGATCCAACTACTAATGAAAAATACGTTCCATATGTAATAGAACCATCATTAGGTGCTGATAGAGTTGCTCTTGCATTCTTAGTAGACGCTTATGATGAAGAAGAATTAGAAAATGGAGATAAGAGAACAGTATTACACCTTCACCCAGCATTAGCACCATTTAAAGCTGCTATATTACCATTATCAAAGAAATTATCTGAAAAGGCATTAGATGTGTATGCTAAATTAAGCAAGAAATTCAACATTGACTATGATGAAGCAGGTAGTATAGGAAAGAGATACAGAAGAGAAGATGAAATAGGTACTCCATACTGTATAACAGTTGACTTTGATACTTTAGAAGATAATACTGTAACAGTAAGAGACAGAGATAACATGACTCAAATAAGATTATCAATTGACGAATTAGAGAAATTCTTAGAAGAAAAAGTTCAATTCTAATTAAATAATACAAATAATAGAGGCTGCTAACTTGTTAGTGGTCTTTATTATTTGCTTTAAAATAAAAAAAACACCGGAAAAATACATCCGGTGAAAATAAGGTTTAATTATGGGGATATGTTATGTGTCTAATAAAATCTGGGGAATCATACCATCAAATACTTACGACACCCTAGCATTATAACATATTACGACAAAATTTTGCAATATACTATAAAAAAGTTTTTATTTTAAATCTAATAAGAATATTCTGAATATAAAAAAGCACTAAAAAAGTTTCAAATCTATACAATAAGAATATATAAAGTGCTATAATTGATTAGAAAATAACACTTTATAATATTAAGCATTTTGGGGGTTCTCTCATGAAAAAAACATTTAATGAGTTTAAGGATTTTATAAGAAATAAGGAAGTGGCAGTTGTAGGAATAGGAATAAGTAATATTCCCCTAATTCATTTTCTAGTTAAACTAGGAGCTAATGTAACAGCTTTTGATAAGAAAAGTGAAGAGGCTCTAGGAGAAGTGGCAGTAGAATTTAAAAGCAAGGGTATAAAATTACAACTTGGAGAAAACTACTTAGATAATTTAGAAGGATTTGATGTTGTATTTAAAACACCTTCTATGAGAATAGATAATCCAGCCTTAGTAAAGGCTAAAGAATCAGGAGCATATATAACTTCTGAAATGGAGGAGTTTATAAAATACTGTCCTGCAAAAATATTTGGTATAACAGGTAGTGATGGAAAGACAACAACTACAACTCTTGTATACAATATATTAATGACAGAAGGATATAAAACATGGGTTGGAGGAAATATAGGAAATCCTCTTTTTTCTAATATAGAAGAAATGAAAGAAGAAGATAAGGTTGTACTAGAATTATCAAGCTTCCAACTTATGACTATGAAAGAAGAGATAAATTGTGCATTAGTTACTAATTTATCACCTAACCATTTAGATATTCACAAAGATATGGATGAGTATGTTGATGCTAAAAAGAATATTTTTAAATATCAAGAAGTTAATGACTTATTAGTTTTAAATAGAGATAATGATATAACGAACTCTTTAGTTAAAGAAGCTAAGAGTAGAGTTATGCAATTTAGCAGAAAAGAAGAAATTGAAAGTGGCGCTTATCTAAATGGAGATAAGTTAGTGTTACTTGGAAAAGAAGTTTGTGCTTTAGAAGATATAAAGTTAAAGGGAATGCATAATGTAGAAAATCTTTTAGCTGCTTTTTGTCTTGTGTCTGAAGATGCAAGTATTGAAAGTATGGCTAAGGTAGCTACAACTTTTACTGGTGTTGAGCATAGATGTGAGTTTGTAAGAGAAATCGATGGAGTTAAATATTATAATGACTCTATAGCATCAAGTCCAACAAGAACAATTGCGGGACTTAGAGCTTTTGAAAAACCAGTAATATTAATAGCTGGTGGATATGATAAACATATTCCTTTTGAACCATTAGCAGAAGAAGGATTAGACAAAATACAAGCATTAGTATTGACGGGACTAACTAAAAATAAAATTAAAGATGCTTTTGATAAAGCTATGAAAGACAGGGGTATAAACATACCTATATACATGGAAGATGGCTTTAATGAAGCTATTTATAGAGCTAAGGATATTGCAAATGAAGGGGATATAATTACTTTATCACCTGCTTGTGCTAGTTTTGATATGTTCCCTAATTTTGAAGTAAGAGGAAACAAATTTAAAGAAATAGTTAATAATCTATAGAGATAATTTATTCAGTCTAAATTATAACTATGAAAATTTATTTTATAAATTATATAAGAAAACCTCCGTTAAAGTTTGACGGAGGTTTTTATTTTTATTTATTTTAGTATTTTAAATTTTTTTTATTTGGTATTTTATGAGTAGAGGTGTATGTTTATTAATAAAATATTTGATAAAGTGTTTTAAATATGCATATTAGAGCTAATAATTGTGAGTGTATTTTATGAAAATTTGTTTGTAGGTAAATATACTTTACCTGGAGTATCATTTTGCGAAAAAGTGAGAAAATAAAAGAAATATATAGCATTTGAGATTTTATTTTAAAAATATAAATGCACATAAAAAACGTAAGCCTAAAATTCTGATAAGATATTCCTTGTCGTCACGAGAGACGATACGAAATCAAGGAAACAACTTAATAAATGATTTTAAGAAATTAAAAAAGTTTAAAAAAGTTGTTGACAAAGAGATTTCAAATTGATATAATGAATGAGCTGTCAAGAGATGGCGAAAGAAAATGGTCTTTGAAAATTAAACAGAATATAGGTAATAAACCAGTCAATAAATTTGAGTAAGATTAAACTTTTAAATTGAGAGTTTGATCCTGGCTCAGGACGAACGCTGGCGGCGTGCCTAACACATGCAAGTCGAGCGATGAAGCTTCCTTCGGGAAGTGGATTAGCGGCGGACGGGTGAGTAACACGTGGGTAACCTGCCTCAAAGAGTGGGATAGCCTCCCGAAAGGGAGATTAATACCGCATAACATTATTTTACGGCATCGTAGAATAATCAAAGGAGCAATCCGCTTTGAGATGGACCCGCGGCGCATTAGCTAGTTGGTGAGGTAACGGCTCACCAAGGCAACGATGCGTAGCCGACCTGAGAGGGTGATCGGCCACATTGGAACTGAGACACGGTCCAGACTCCTACGGGAGGCAGCAGTGGGGAATATTGCGCAATGGGGGAAACCCTGACGCAGCAACGCCGCGTGAGTGATGAAGGTTTTCGGATCGTAAAACTCTGTCATTAGGGACGATAATGACGGTACCTAATGAGGAAGCCACGGCTAACTACGTGCCAGCAGCCGCGGTAATACGTAGGTGGCAAGCGTTGTCCGGATTTACTGGGCGTAAAGAGTATGTAGGTGGGCATTTAAGTCAGATGTGAAATTCCCGGGCTTAACCTGGGAGCTGCATTTGATACTGGGTGTCTAGAGTGCAGGAGAGGAAAGTGGAATTCCTAGTGTAGCGGTGAAATGCGTAGAGATTAGGAAGAACACCAGTGGCGAAGGCGACTTTCTGGACTGTAACTGACACTGAGATACGAAAGCGTGGGTAGCAAACAGGATTAGATACCCTGGTAGTCCACGCCGTAAACGATGAATACTAGGTGTCGGGGGGTACCACCCTCGGTGCCGCAGCAAACGCATTAAGTATTCCGCCTGGGGAGTACGGTCGCAAGATTAAAACTCAAAGGAATTGACGGGGACCCGCACAAGCAGCGGAGCATGTGGTTTAATTCGAAGCAACGCGAAGAACCTTACCTAGACTTGACATCTCCTGAATTACTCGTAACTGAGGAAGTCCCTTCGGGGACAGGAAGACAGGTGGTGCATGGTTGTCGTCAGCTCGTGTCGTGAGATGTTGGGTTAAGTCCCGCAACGAGCGCAACCCTTATTGTTAGTTGCTACTATTAAGTTAAGCACTCTAACGAGACTGCCGCGGTTAACGTGGAGGAAGGTGGGGATGACGTCAAATCATCATGCCCCTTATGTCTAGGGCTACACACGTGCTACAATGGCTGGTACAACGAGCAGCAATCCCGCGAGGGGGAGCAAAACTTGAAAGCCAGTCCCAGTTCGGATTGTAGGCTGAAACTCGCCTACATGAAGTTGGAGTTGCTAGTAATCGCGAATCAGCATGTCGCGGTGAATACGTTCCCGGGTCTTGTACACACCGCCCGTCACACCATGAGAGCCGGTAACACCCGAAGCCCGTGAGGTAACCGTAAGGAGCCAGCGGTCGAAGGTGGGATTGGTGATTGGGGTGAAGTCGTAACAAGGTAGCCGTAGGAGAACCTGCGGCTGGATCACCTCCTTTCTAGGGAGAATGGAAGCAAAGCTTCCAGACTGGAAACCTGATTCTGTTTAATTTTGAAAGACTAAGTCTTTCAAGAAATTGTTCTTTGAAAATTGCACAGTGATAAAGAAACGAATTAATAAGATTAGAAATAATCTAAACCTAGACACTAATGAAAATTAGTAGATGATGATAGATCAAGCTACAAAGGGCGCACGGTGAATGCCCTGGCACTAGGAGCCGATGAAGGACGTGATAAGCTGCGATAAGCTACATGTAGGCGCACATAGCCTGTGATATGTAGATTTCCGAATGGGGAAACCCATCTAGCTTTGCTAGATACTGTATACTGAATATATAGGTATATGGAGGTACACCTGGGGAACTGAAACATCTAAGTACCCAGAGGAAGAGAAAGAAAATTCGATTCCCTAAGTAGCGGCGAGCGAAAGGGGAAGAGCCCAAACCAGGAACTTGTTCCTGGGGTTGCGGATAGATCACAACGCTTTGATTTCTTTAGTTGAAGAGAGCTGGAAGGCTCCGCCATAGAAGGTAATAGCCCTGTAAGCGAAAAGGAAAGAAAAGTAGATCTACTCCAGAGTACCACGAGACACGTGAAACCTTGTGGGAAGCTGGGAGGACCATCTCCCAAGGCTAAATACTACCTAGTGACCGATAGTGAAGCAGTACCGTGAGGGAAAGGTGAAAAGAACCCCGGGAGGGGAGTGAAATAGAATCTGAAACCGTGTGCCTACAATCGGTCGGAGCACATTAAAGTGTGACGGCGTACTTTTTGTAGAACGGGCCAGCGAGTTACGATGTGCAGCAAGGTTAAGCACTTATGGTGTGGAGCCGAAGGGAAACCGAGTCTGAACAGGGCAACTAGTTGCATATTGTAGACCCGAAACCGGGTGACCTATCCATGGCCAGGATGAAGCGGAAGTAAAATTCCGTGGAGGTCCGAACCACGTTGGCGTTGAAAAGCCATGGGATGAGCTGTGGATAGCGGAGAAATTCCAATCGAACTCGGAGATAGCTGGTTCTCCTCGAAATAGCTTTAGGGCTAGCGTCGGGTAATTAAGTAGTGGAGGTAGAGCACTGAATGGGCTAGGGGCTGACAACAGTTACTGAACCCTATCAAACTCCGAATGCCATATACTTGTACCCCGGCAGTCAGACTACGAATGATAAGATCCGTGGTCAAAAGGGAAACAGCCCAGACCATCAGCTAAGGTCCCAAAGTGTAAGTTAAGTGGGAAAGGATGTGGGATTTCTAAGACAACTAGGATGTTGGCTTAGAAGCAGCCACTCATTTAAAGAGTGCGTAATAGCTCACTAGTCGAGAGATCCTGCGCCGAAGATGTAACGGGGCTCAAACTTACCACCGAAGCTATGGATGTATACTTTGTATACGTGGTAGAGGAGCTTTCTGTACAGGTTGAAGCCATACCGTAAGGAGTGGTGGACAGTACAGAAGTGAGAATGCTGGCATAAGTAGCGAAAAACAAGTGAGAATCTTGTTGACCGAATATCTAAGGTTTCCTGGGGAAGGCTCGTCCTCCCAGGGTTAGTCGGGACCTAAGCCAAGGCCGAAAGGCGTAGGTGATGGACAACTGGTTGATATTCCAGTACCACCATAATGCGTTTGACAAATGGGATGACGCAGGAGGATAGGATGTGCGCACTATTGGATGTGCGTCTAAGCACTTAGGGTGTTAAGTAGGCAAATCCGCTTAACATTAAGCCTGAGGTGTGATGGGGAGTCATTTTTGACGAAGTATCTGATTCCACGCTGCCAAGAAAAGTCTCTATGGAGCAAAATGGTGCCCGTACCGCAAACCGACACAGGTAGATGAGGAGAGAATCCTAAGGTCGTCGGAAGAATTACTGCTAAGGAACTCGGCAAATTGACCCCGTAACTTAGGGAGAAGGGGTGCCTACGAGAGTAGGCCGCAGTGAATAGGCTCAAGCAACTGTTTATCAAAAACACAGGTCTCTGCTAAAGCGTAAGCTGATGTATAGGGGCTGACGCCTGCCCGGTGCTGGAAGGTTAAGGGGAATAGTTAGCGCAAGCGAAGCTATGAACTTAAGCCCCAGTAAACGGCGGCCGTAACTATAACGGTCCTAAGGTAGCGAAATTCCTTGTCGGGTAAGTTCCGACCCGCACGAATGGCGTAATGATTTGAGCACTGTCTCGGCAGTAAATCCGGTGAAATTGTAGTGCAAGTGAAGATGCTTGCTACCCGCGGTTGGACGGAAAGACCCCGTAGAGCTTTACTGTAGCTTAGCATTGAATTTCGGTATTGTCTGTACAGGATAGGTGGGAGACTTAGAAGCCAGGGCGTCAGCTTTGGTGGAGTCATCCTTGGGATACCACCCTGATAGTACTGGAATTCTAACTGGAGGCCATGAATCTGGTCACAGGACATTGCTAGGTGGGCAGTTTGACTGGGGCGGTCGCCTCCTAAAAGGTAACGGAGGCGCCCAAAGGTTCCCTCAGCGCGGTCGGAAATCGCGCGTAGAGTGCAAAGGCAGAAGGGAGCCTGACTGCGACACATACAGGTGGAGCAGGGACGAAAGTCGGGCTTAGTGATCCGGTGGTTCTGTATGGAAGGGCCATCGCTCAACGGATAAAAGCTACCTCGGGGATAACAGGCTGATCTCCCCCAAGAGTCCACATCGACGGGGAGGTTTGGCACCTCGATGTCGGCTCGTCGCATCCTGGGGCTGTAGTCGGTCCCAAGGGTTGGGCTGTTCGCCCATTAAAGCGGCACGCGAGCTGGGTTCAGAACGTCGTGAGACAGTTCGGTCCCTATCCGCCGTGGGCGTAGGAAATTTGAGAGGAGCTGTCCTTAGTACGAGAGGACCGGGATGGACCAACCTCTGGTGCACCAGTTGTTCCGCCAGGAGCACAGCTGGGTAGCTATGTTGGGAAGGGATAAACGCTGAAAGCATCTAAGCGTGAAGCCCACCTCAAGATTAGATTTCCCATAGCGTAAGCTAGTAAGACCCCTGAAAGACTATCAGGTTGATAGGTTGGAGGTGTAAGTACAGTAATGTATTCAGCTGACCAATACTAATAGGTCGAGGGCTTGATCAAATAATTATTATCACTGTGTAATCTTGAAAGAACAATTAGTTCTTTTAATTAATGTTCCGCGATAGCTCAATGGTGGAGCACTCGGCTGTTAACCGATAGGTTGGAGGTTCGAGTCCTCTTCGCGGAGCCATTTAATTTAATAAGTAATCTGGTAATTATGGCTTGAAGGTAACACCCGTTCCCATACCGAACACGATGGTTAAGCTTCAAAGCGCCGATGGTACTGCACTGGAGACGGTGTGGAAGAGTAGGTCGTTGCCAGGTAATGTTCCGCGATAGCTCAATGGTGGAGCACTCGGCTGTTAACCGATAGGTTGGAGGTTCGAGTCCTCTTCGCGGAGCCATTTTTATTTTTTGACAAATTAACATATCATTTATAAAGAAATCAAAAGCTTTGACTATATCTAGCCAAAGCTTTTTTTATTTACTTATTTTATTTATAAATTTGTTAAAGATTAAAGAAACATTGAAGTTTTATATAACCTCTAATAACTATATATAATTAAATAAATATTAAGTGTAATATAAAACATAGTAAAAAAATAAATTTAATAATACGAATATAAATAAAGTAAATATTAATTAAGTAAATATATATCTTAAAAAGATTAAAAATTCTGAAAATTTATAAAAGATTAAAGGACTTTTAATAAAAAAAGAGAATATATTAACAAACAATATGTTATTAAAAAATTAATATGTTATTAAAAGGGGGAATCATAATGAAGTCATATAGCACCCAAAATTTAAGGAATATAGGTTTTATAGGTCACAGTGGTTCTGGTAAGACAACTCTTACAGAGGCAATACTATATTGTACAAAAACTATTGACAGATTTGGTAAGATAGCTGAAGGCAATACCATAAGTGATTATGACCCTGAGGAAAAGAAAAGAAAAATATCAATTGCAACAAGTATTATACCATGTGAATGGAATAATATAAAAATAAACATATTGGATACACCTGGATATTTTGATTTTGTAGGAGAAATGATAGAAGCTTTAAGAGCAGTAGATACTGCTATAATTACATTATCTGGTAAATCGGGGGTTAAAGTTGGAACGGAAAAAGTTTGGAAGTATGTAAATAAACTAAACATACCTAGAGCTTTTTTTATCAACAAATTAGATAGAGAAAATAGTAATTTTGAAAAGGTGTTAGATCAATTAAAAGATAGGTTTGGGATGTCTGTAGTGCCTATTCAATATCCTATAGGAAAGGAAGAAGAATTTAAAGGGGTTATAAATCTTATAGACAAAAAAGCCCGAATTTTTAATCCTAAAAATGAACAAATGGAAGTTAGTGAAATACCTACTGAGTTGTTACCTAAAGTAGATGAATATAGAAAAATGATAATTGAGTCAGTTGCAGAAACTGATGAGGTATTACTAGAAAAGTATTTAAATGATGGAGAATTGACTAATAGTGAATTATATAATGGAATCATTAGTGGAGCAAGAGATGGGGATATAGCTCCTGTACTTTGTGGATCAGCATTTAAGTGTATAGGCATAAATACATTTTTAGAAGATATAATGGAGTGTTTCCCATGTCCTAAAGAATGTAGAGAAATTCAGGCTATTAATACAGGAAACAATGAGCCAATTAATATAAAAATGGATGAGAATAAGCCATTTTCTGCGTTTGTATTTAAAACAGTTGCAGATCCTTTTGTAGGAAAGCTTTCTATTTTTAAAGTTATGACAGGAAAAATTAAATCTGATAGCGTTGTTTATAATGTTAACAAGAAAAAGCAAGAAAAGTTCAGTAATTTATATGTGGTTAGAGGAAAAGATGAAATTAGTGCTAAGGAAATAGTAGCTGGGGACATAGGAGCTGTTCCTAAATTACAATATACATCTACAGGGGATACTTTAAGTGAAAATAAATATGCAGTAATGTATGAAAAAATAGATTTTCCAGAGCCAGTAATTTCTATGGCTATAGTTCCAAAGTCTAAGGGAGATGAAGATAAAATATCATCAGGATTATATAAATTGACAGAGGAAGATCCAACCTTTACGATTTCTAGAGATGAAGAAAATGCGGATACTATAATATCTGGTGTTGGAGAAACTCATTTAGATGTAATTGTAAATAAACTTAAAAATAAGTTTGGAGTATCTATAGAATTAAAAGATCCTAAAATTCCATATAGGGAAACCATAAGGAAGGTTTCAGATGTACAAGGAAAGCATAAAAAACAAAGTGGTGGACATGGTCAATATGGGGATGTAAAGATAAAATTTGAGCCTAGATGTGATGGGAAAACTGATTTATTATTTATAGACAAAATTTTTGGTGGAGTAGTTCCAAAACAATATATACCAGCCGTTGAAAAGGGACTAAAAGAATCTATGAAACATGGTGCATTAGCTGGTTTCCCAGTTATAGGATTAAAGGCAACTTTACATGATGGTTCATATCACTCAGTAGATTCTTCTGAAATGGCATTTAAGATAGCAGCGTCAATTGCATATAAGAAAGCTATGCAACAAGGAGACTCTGTATTGTTAGAGCCTATAATGCATTTGGAAGTTCATGTTCCAAATGATTATATGGGCGATGTTATGGCAGATATAAATAAAAAAAGAGGAAGAGTATTAGGAATGGACTCCTGTGGAGATTTAGAAAAAATAATTGCAGAAGTACCACTAGCTGAGGTTCTTAAGTATGCAACTGATTTAAGAGCTTTAACTGGAGCTAGAGGAAGTTTTAAAATGAAGTTTGAAAGATATGAAGAAGTTCCGTATAATGAAGCAGAAAAAATTATAAATAAGATTAAGGAGGATAAGTAAAAAAATAAAGTTACTATAAAATAAAGTGTAAAATCAGTAAAAATGATTAAATTGCAAACAAAAATAAATTAAATATATAAGAAATTAAAAAACTCACTAATGCAATAAGTGCATTGGTGAGTTTTTATTATTATTAATAGTTTTCTGATAATATTTCAAAGTATCCTTGTGGATGGTTGCATGCAGGACATTTTTCAGGGGCTGCAGCACCTTCATATATATATCCACAGTTTAAGCATTTCCATAATGTAGAATTTTCTTTTTTAAATACAGAACCATCTTCTATGTTAGCTAATAATTTTCTATATCTTTCTTTATGATGATTTTCTATTCCAGCAATAATTCTAAAGCTTTCAGCTATATCAGCGAATCCTTCTTCTTCAGCAACTTTAGCAAATGCAGGGTATAGCTTGTCCCATTCTTCTTCTTCACCATTAGCTGCAGAATTTAAGTTTGCTTTTGTATCTCCAAGAGCAACTGCATATCCAGCGTTAATATCTATAGCTGTATCAGGTAAAGATTCATCTTCTAATAAATATTTTAAAAATATTTTAGCGTGTTCTTTTTCGTTTCCTGCTGTTTCAGTAAATATATTTGAAATTTGTACATATCCTTCTTTTTTTGCTTTAGATGCATAATAAGTATATTTCATAGTAGCTTGGGATTCTCCAGCAAAAGCTTTTAATAAATTTTCAGCTGTTTTTGTTCCTTTTAAATTCTTCATGATAAAAATACCCCCTTATGGATTAACTTGTCTTTTCTTAATTGTATATCATTAATGTTAATAATTCAACATTTTTATTACCTAATAATCACTATCAATAGAATAATTTAAAGAAAATTGAAGAAAATATAACTAAACACATCGAAAGGAAGTACAACATGTCAGAATACAGTTTAAATATAAAAAATGAAATGGATCTTAGTGATTATAGTAAATTTTATGATTATATGAATTTAGTTAACAACGATGATAGGGTTGTAGTTACATTAAATGAAAACAATAAAGAAGATACAAAAATGATTTGTTATATGATGGAGAATAATAATTTTGATGTAAGTTGGAAAGGTGGATATGAAAATGAACAACTACGAATCATGGGTTGCAAAAAAAGGACTCCATAGAGATAATATTACTGATTTTTATTCTAGTACTACTGGCAATATGGAGAGCTTGGAGGAAATGGAATTTGGAACTAATAATATTCATAATATAGGTGATGCTTATGATCAGAAGAAAAAGTTAAAAGAAATCATAATTAATAATTTAAAATAGTATTTTGTGTTATTTAATGTTACTTTTATTAATAAGGCAGTTGATATAGCTAAATATCAGCTGCCTTTTAATTTATGAAATTAAGTGATTTTTAATTTGCAAAAGTAGGTGGAAGTTAAAAAATAAAAATATATTTACAAACAGTCTTGACAAATTTAAGTATAAATAGTAATATTTAATATAATTTAATACTTTACTGTGATAAAGTGATGGAGTGAGGAGGCGACAATTTGGATAAGTTGAAAAAGTACACGCCTGATGGTATGAGGGATATTTTATTTAAGGAATGTGAAGAAAAATTATATGTAGAAAAAAAATTGAGAAATTTATATAAGCTAAATGGATTTTCAGAGATAATCTCTCCGACTTTAGAATTTTATGATGTATTTAATTTTGAAAATCAACCAATTGCCCAGGAAAAGATGTATAAATTATTTGATAGAAATGGAAGAATTTTAGTATTAAAGCCTGATATGACAATGCCAATAGGAAGAATTGTAGCAACTAAAGTAAATTATAAGGATTATCCTTTGAAGCTTTGTTATACATCAAATATATTTAGAATTAATGAAAACTTAAATGGAAAGACTAGCGAAATAACTCAATCGGGGATTGAAATAATAGGTATTGAAAATATAAAAGCTGATGCGGAGGTTGTTATAACAGCAATAGAATCTTTATTACAACTTGGACTTAAAAATTTTAAAATAGAACTTGGACAGTCAAAGTTTTTTAAAGAAATTATTAAAAATGAAAACATAAATAAAGAAGAAGTTTTTACATTAAAAAACTTAATTGAAAATAAGAACTATGTAGCATTAAAAGATTATTTAAAGGAAAAAACAAAAATTATTAAAGCGGATACTATAAAAATACTAGAACAACTCCCAAGGATGTTTGGTGATATAGGTGTAGTTTACGAAGCTAAAAATTTAGTTAATGATAATGAACAACTAAAGGCCTTAGATGAAATTTTAAGCTTGTATAAAATAATTGATAAAGTTGGGTTAAGTAAATATGTTTCTATTGATTTAGGGATGATACAAGACATTGATTATTATACTGGGGTAATTTTTAAGGGATATGTAGAAGGGGTTGGTGATTATATTTTAAGTGGTGGAAGATATGATAAGTTAATAGGTAATTTTGGATGTGATCTTCCCTCTACTGGATTTGGAATTAACATTGATAATATTATAGAAGCGCTTAGAATATATGAGGTTTTAAATATAAGAAAGTTTAGAAATGTTATTTTACATTGTGAAAACAAGTATTTAAATAGAGCATATAAAATTGCAAATAGAGTTAGAAAAAATAATATTATATGTGAAATAAGTTTGAGGGACACAATTGAAGATACTATTAAATATGCAAGGAGTAAGTGTGTAGACAAGATTATATTCATTGATAATAGAGAATTTATTAAGATATATGATATTAATTTTAATAAGAGTAAGGAAGTTATTATTGATAATTTTTTAGAAGAATTAATTTAAAATTTATAGATTAGGGGGCGTTTATTTGAAAAAGGTAAAAATAGCTTTGACTAAAGGAAGACTTGAAGAGAAAGCTATTGAAATATTTAAGGATATTGGTGTGAATGTAGATGAGTTACTTAATAAGGGGCGTAAACTTATATTTCACAGTGAAAATAAAGAATATAATATAGAGTTTTTTCTTGTTAAGGCACCAGATGTAACAACCTATGTAGACTATGGGGCAGCTGATATAGGTATTGTTGGAAAAGATACTTTGATGGAAAAAGAAAAAGATTTTTATGAAGTTATGGATTTAAAAATAGGAAAGTGTAAGTTTGCAGTGGCTACATTACCTGAGATTGATATTTATAAAGGATATAATATTAAAAAAATAGCTACAAAGTATCCAAAAGTAGCAAGAAAATATTTTAGAAATAAAGGAATTGATGTTGAACTTATAAAAATAGAAGGATCAGTTGAACTAGCACCAATAGTAGGACTTGCAGATGCTATTGTAGATATAGTAGAAACAGGATCAACACTAAAAGAAAATGGGCTTGTAGTTGTAGAAGATATATGTAATATAAGTGCCAGAATGATAGTGAATAAGACTAGCATGAAAACTAAGCAAAATGAAATTAGTAAGATTATTGAAAATGTAAATAGGGTAGTAAATAATTAGGGGGATTTTAAATGATAGATATTATAAATGTTACTAAAGAAAACAAACAATCTTATATAAAAATTCTAAAGGATAGGTCTCAAAGTGTAAAAAAAGAAGTTCTTGTAGCAGTTGATGAAATTATAAAAGATGTTAGAGAAAATGGGGATAAAGCTGTTAATAAGTACACTAATCAATTTGATTGTAGGTATATTAATTCACAAAATATAAAAGTAACTGAAGAGGAAATTAAAAAGGCATATGCTCTTGTGGATAAAAATTTTATAGAAGCAATAAAAAAAGCAAAAGAAAATATATTTTTTTACCACGAGAAGCAAAAAAGGAATTCTTGGATTGTTACGAAAGAAGATGGAGTTATATTAGGACAACAAATTAGACCACTAGACAGTGTTGGAATATATGTGCCAGGAGGAACAGCTGCATATCCTTCCTCAGTAATGATGAATACAATTCCAGCTAAAGTTGCAGGAGTAAAAAAAATAGTTATGGTAACTCCCCCATTAAAGGATGGAAGTATAAATCCTAATATTTTAGTTGCAGCTAAGGTTGCTGGAGTTGATGAGATATATAAAGTTGGAGGAGCACAAGGAGTAGCTGCACTTGCTTTTGGTACAGAAAGTATAGGTAAAGTTGATAAAATAGTTGGTCCTGGCAACATATATGTTGCCATGGCTAAAAGAAGTGTTTATGGATATGTGGATATTGATATGATAGCAGGTCCAAGTGAAATATTAGTAATTGCTGATGAAGATAATGATCCTAAATTCATAGCTGCAGATTTAATGTCACAAGCAGAACATGATGAGCTTGCATCTTCAACATTAGTTACTACATCTAATGATTTAGCTATAAAAGTAAAAGAGGAATTGCAAAAACAAATAAGAAAGTTATCAAGAAAAAGTATAATAGAAAAATCTTTAAAGAATTATGGAGCGATACTAGTAGTAGAAAATTTAAAAGAAGCTATTGATATGGCAAATGTTGTAGCACCAGAGCATTTAGAAGTATTAGTTAAAGAACCATTTTCTATGCTTGGAGAAATTAAAAATGCAGGATCAATATTTTTAGGAAAGTTTGCGCCTGAACCTTTAGGAGATTACATGGCTGGACCAAACCACGTATTACCTACAAATGGAAGTGCTAAATTTTTCTCTCCACTATCAGTAGATGATTATATAAAAAAGTCAAGTTATTTATATTACTCAGAAAATGCATTAAAAAAGGTTAAAGATGATATAGTTACAATTGCTAAAACAGAAGGGTTAACAGCTCACGCTAATTCAATTGAAGTGAGGTTTAAATAATGATTCAAGAACTATTTAGGAAAGATATTAAAGATTTTAGACCTTATGATGCAAAAGGAGAGAAATATAAAATTAAACTAGATGCTAATGAAAGTTTTATAGGACTTTCAAAGGAAATTAAGAACAAAATAATAAGAAGTTTAATTGAATTGGAATTTAACAATTATCCAGATCCAGATGCAACAAAGCTTAAAAAAGCTTATGGAGATTATATTGGTATAGATGAAAAAAATATAATGGTTGGAAATGGTTCAGATGAACTTATACAAATACTTACAAATGCTTTTTTAGATAAGAATGAAAAAATAGTAACTCTTAATCCAGACTTTTCTATGTATGAAGTTTATACAAAAGTCCGTGGAGGAAAGGTTTCAGTGTTTGATTTAGATGAAGATTTTAAATTAAATGTGAATAAGATTATAGAGTATATAAATGAAGAAAAACCTAAAATGTTTATTTTTTCAAATCCCAATAATCCAACAGGAGGGGTAATACCTAAATATGACATCATAAAAATAATTGAGAATGTAAATTGCATAGTAGTAGTTGATGAAGCATATATGGAGTTTTATGGAGATTCTATATTGGATTATATTAAGAAATATGATAATCTAATAGTTTTAAGAACAGCATCCAAAGCTATAGGAAGTGCTGCTTTAAGATTAGGATTTTTAATAACAAATGATACCCTTTTAAGAGAAATAAAAAAAGTAAAGCCGCCTTTTAATGTTAATTCAGTAAGCCAAGTTATTGGTGAGATTATATTAAAAGATAAAGATTTTATTAGAGAATCTATAGATAAAGTTTTATATGAGAGAAATTATTTATTAAAAGAGCTAAAAAAGATAGATGGATTAAAGGTTTATGAAACTAAATCAAATTTTGTATTAATTTATAATGAAAATGCAAATGAGATAAACGAGAGCCTAATTAAAATTGGAATAAAAGTAAGAAGTTTTACTGATGAGAATTTAAAAAATTTTATAAGAATAACCGTTGGAAGTAGAGAGCAAAATATAGAAGTTATTAATTGTATTAAGGGGGATAACTATGACTACAAGGAAATGTAATAAGTTTAGAAAAACTTCTGAAAGTGAAATTTCCTTGTCTTTAAATCTAGATGGAGAAGGAAAATCTAATATAGATACAGGTATAGGATTTTTAAATCATATGTTAAATCTTATGACAAAGCATGGTTTTTTAGATTTAGACATAAAAGCTATTGGAGATTTAGAAGTAGATGCTCACCATACTGTAGAAGATATAGGAATAGTACTTGGAAAAGCACTTAAAGAAGCTTTAGGAAATAAGGAAAAAATAAAAAGATACGGAACTTGTTTTTTGCCTATGGATGAATCACTAGCCTTTGTTTCCATAGATATAAGTGGTAGAGCTTTTTTAGTTTATAATTGTGAATTTACTGTGGATAAAGTAGGGGATATGGACACTGAACTTGTGGAAGAATTTTTAAGAGCTTTTGCATTTAATTCAGAGATAACATTACACACTAAAATATTATATGGTAAAAACAATCATCATATGATAGAAGCTATTTTTAAGGCATTAGGACGTGCAATTAAAGAGGCTGTATTAATAGATGAAAAAATAAAAGGGGTGATGTCAACGAAGGGGATTATATAGATAAAAGGGGGCTTAATTAATGATAATTTTACCGGCAATAGATCTGAGAATGGGAAAATGCGTTAGATTGTATAAGGGAGATTTTAATAAAACAGAAATAGTTGCAGAAAGTGCAGTGGACACAGCACTTATGTTTAAAGAGTGTGGGGCAGAATATATTCACATTGTAGATTTAGATGGGGCATTAAAGGGAAAAGGTATAAATTTGGATATAGTTTGTGAACTCATAAAAAAGGTGGATATTCCTATAGAGTTTGGTGGAGGCATTAGAGATATAGAGACTATAGATTATTTAATTGATATAGGAGTTAGTAGGATTATACTTGGAACAGCCGCATTAAATAATGAAAAATTAGTTAGGGAAGCTATAAAAAGATACGATGACAAAGTTGCTGTAGGTATAGATGCTAAAAATGGGTATGTTGCAGTAGAAGGTTGGCTAAATTTAAGTAATGTTAATTATATTGATTTTGCTAAGAAAATGGAGAGTATAGGAGTTAAAAATATTATATTTACAGATATAAGTAGAGACGGAACGCTAAATGGACCAAATTTTGATGCATTATTAAAACTAAAAGAAAACATTAATTGCAATATAACGGCATCCGGAGGAATTAAAGATGTAAATGACATTAAAAAACTTAAAGAGTTTAATATTTATGGGGCAATTGTTGGGAAAGCTATATATTCAAATAATATAGATTTAAAGGAAGCAATAAAGTTAAGTGAAAAGTAGGGGGCAAAAGTATGAAAAATAAAAGAATAATACCTTGTCTTGATGTTAATAAGGGGAGAGTTGTAAAGGGAGTTAAATTTACTAACTTAAAAGATGTTGGTGATCCAGCTAAAATAGCCGAATTCTATGAAAAAGAAGGAGCAGATGAGATTGTTTTATTAGATATTTCTGCAACTTCTGAAGAAAGAGAAACTATGATTGATGTAATTAAAAAAGTTGCGAAAAATGTATCCATACCAATTACTGTTGGTGGAGGGATAAGGACAGTTGAAGATGCTAAAAAGGTAATAGAAGCTGGGGCAAATAAAATATCTATAAACTCAGCTGCTGTAAGAACTCCAAATTTAATAAAAAAAATATCAGATGAATTTGGAAAAGAAGCTCTTGTGGTAGCTATAGACGGAAAAAGAAATAAAGATGATAATGGTTGGAGCGTAGTTATAAGCGGTGGAGAAATTGATACTAGATTGGATGTTTTTAAGTGGGCAAAAAAAGCAGAAGAATTAGGAGCTGGAGAAATTCTTTTAACCAGTAAAGATGCAGATGGCACAAAAGAAGGATATGATATAGAGTTAACAGATGGGGTTTGTAAAACTGTGGATATTCCTGTAATTGCATCAGGTGGTTGTGGAAAACTTCAAGACTTTGGTGATATTTTTGAAAAAACAACAGTAAGTGGTGCTTTGGCAGCCTCAATGTTTCATTTTAGAGAAGTGACTATTAAAGAAGTTAAGGATTATATAGATTTTAGAAAAAAAGAATTAATAAATAAAATAGATTTTAAAAAGGGAAGTGGATTAGTCCCTGCAATTATTCAAGATTTTAAAAATGGACAGGTTTTAATGCTTGGATATATGAATAAAGAATCCTTTAATAAAACAATAGAAACAGGAATTACATGGTTCTGGAGTAGAAGTAGAAATGAGCTTTGGAACAAAGGAGCAACATCAGGAAATACTCAATATGTAAAATTAATTAGTATGGATTGTGACAATGATACTCTTTTGATTAAAGTAGAGCAAATAGGAAATGCCTGTCATAAGGGGCATAGAAGTTGTTTTTATAGAAATATAGATGGTAGGATTTAATATATTATAGTTTAATATACTATAAAAAATTATAGTTAAACATACTATAGATTAAGCATAGGAGTGAGTATAATTGGATAATATAGATGTTATAGAAGAATTATATAATGTAATATTAGATAGAAAAGAAAATGGAAAAGAAAATTCTTATACAAATTATCTATTTGAAAAGGGAATAGATAAGATTTTAAAAAAAGTAGGAGAAGAAACTACAGAAGTTATTGTAGCTGCAAAAAATACAAATAAAGATGATCTGATAGCAGAAGTTTGTGATGTTATATATCATATGGTTGTACTTATGGTAGAAAAGGAAGTTAAATTAGAAGATATAAAAAATGAATTAAATAAAAGAAGAAAAAAAGTAGGAAATAAAAAACCAGAAAGAAGAAAAATTGAAAATATATAAATAAAAAAACAGCATTGATTATTAAAATGCTGTTTTTTTATAATACTGGAGAAAGTAGTCTAGAGATAGACTCTTTAAATTTTATGATTATAGATCTATTTTCGTATGTGTATTGAGTTAACTTAATAGATTCTTTCATATCATTTTTAAATATTTCTTCACATTCAGCTGAAACATTACTATCATATATAAAAGCGTTAACTTCAAAATTCAATTTAAAACTTCGAACATCCATATTTGCAGTACCTATAGAACAAACTTTACCATCTACAACTAATGTTTTGCTATGGATAAAACCTTTCTTATAACAATATCCTTGAGCACCACTTTTAAGCAATTCGCCAAGATAAGAAAAAGATGCCCAATATACAAACATGTGATCAGGTTTACTTGGAATCATAATTTTAACATCTACTCCTGAGAGAGAAGCTATTTTTAAAGCTTCAAATATACTTTCATCTGGTATGAAGTAAGGTGTTTGTATATAAATATTTTTTTTTGCAGATTGAATCATTTTAAGATACCCATTTTTTATTTGTTCCCATTCAGAATCAGGTCCACTAGAAACTATTTGCATTCCTATTTCTCCAGTTGTACGTTTCGTTGGAAAATACTTTTTATCAAAGGTTATTTTTTCATTAGATGCATAACGCCAATCTAGTAAAAATCTTTGTTGAAGAGAATCAACAGCACTACCAGTTACCTTTTGAGTATCACGCCAATAGCCGAACTTTTTATTTTTACCTAAGTATTCATCTCCAATATTAAATCCACCAACATAAGCTTCTTTACCATCAATTACAGCAATTTTTCGGTGGTTTCTATAGTTAATACGAATATTTACAAATGGCAATAATGAAGGGAAAAAACAAGAAACTTTGCCACCAGCAGCTTTTAAATTATTAAAGAAACGATCAGAAAGCCTAAGACAACCCATTCCATCGTATAATAATCTAACTTCAACTCCTTGTGCTGCTTTTTCTGTTAATGCGTCCATTATATAATTGCCTAGTGAATCATTTTTTATTATGTAGTATACCATATGAATGTGATGTTTAGCGTTTTTAATGGAGGATAATAAATCATTAAATTTATTGTAGCCATCTGTATATATTTTTACATTGTTATCTTGAGTAAATACTGATTGACTATTTTTAAGATGCATATAAACCATATCTTTATAATTAATCATATTTTTATCTTTAAATTCCATGGTGTCATTTGTGAGTTGTCTTCCTTGTGAAAGCAGTTTTTTATGAAATCTGTCTTCTGTTGTTTTTAATTTAAACATTTTGTTTCTACTTAAGTTTTGTCCTAAAAGAAGATATAAAATAAATCCCACACCGGGTATTAAAATTAGCACCATTAACCAAGCCCAGGTGGCAGAAGGATTTTTTCTTTCAAAGAATATAATTAAAAGTGCAAATATAAGGTTCAAATATGTTAGAATCTTATATGTGGTAAATAAGTAGTGCATATTTTTAAACCTCCATATATAATAATAGAGTATTAATGATTACAGTTATTGCAACCATTGCATTTATTTGATGATGATTTAGAATTACAATTAGAGCAACTTTTATTTGGAATAACTTTAATCATAAATGAAGAATTTTTATATATAATACCTACACTATTAATATTAACATTAAAATCTTTATTATATATAAATTTTATATCTTTTATGGATTTTGTTATATAGTCCTCTTTGAGAGTTAGGTCATCTAAAAATATATCTACTCTACAGGATTTACAACAACCCTTTATATAAGATAAACGTACACAAGAATATTCTTTATGGGCATCTAGCATTTGTTTAAGTTCGATATATGCTTTATCTGATATTGATATAGTTACCATATAATACAACATCCTTTCCTATAATGAATATTAACATTAAAAATTTTTAGATAGATATTATTTTAACACATTTACAAATAAAAATGTGTTAAAACATTAGTGAAGAAATAAATACATTAAATATGTATATGATATAAGAATTTTGCAATTGAAGAAGGGCAAAATATGAAGAATGGATTTGTAGTTACTATAAATTAGGAGGAATTAAAATGGAAAATAATAAAGAAACATTATATCCAGTGCTTGTAGATAAGAAATATGGTTACATAAATAAAATGGGAGATATAGTAATAGAACCTAAATACGATTATGCAGAAGAATTTTCAAATGATTTAGCTATTGCAGGTATTGACGGAAAGCTTGGATATATAAACAAAAAAGGTGAAACTGTTATAGATTTTAAATTTAAAAGTGCTAATGAATTTAGTGAAGATTTAGCTGCTGTACAAATGGGATATAAGTGGGGATACATAAATAAAAATGGAGAAGAAGTTATTCCATTTAGCTTTATTGATGCTTATAACTTTAGTGAAGGATTAGCTTTAGTACAGATTGGTGGAAAACAAGGATATATAAATAGAGAAGGAAAAGTTGTAATAGAACCTAAATATGATTATGCACACAGCTTTAGTGAGGGAATTGCAGCTGTAGATATAAATAAAAAGTTTGGATATATAGATAAAAATGGAGAAGTTGTATTACCTCCTAAATATTTATCAGCAGGAGATTTTAAAGAAGGATTAGCTGCAGTTGAGGTTAAAAGGGGATTTGGGTTTATAAATAAAAGTGGTGATATAGTAATAGAGCCTAAATATGAAGAAGCTGATGACTTTAACAATGGATATGTTGTAGTATGCAGTGATGATAAATATGGATATATAGATAAAGATGAAAATGTAGTAATAGAAGCGAAGTACGATAACGTTGATGTAATAAGTGAAGGTCTTATTGCTGTTGAAGTGGGTGAAAAATGGGGATATATTGATATGCAAAATAAAATGGTCATAGAACCTAAGTTTACTGATGCATATGAATTTATAGATGGATTAGCACTTGTTGAAGTTAAAGGAAAAATAGGATATATAGATAAAAATGGAGAATATGTATGGAAACCTCAAAAGTAATTTGAGGTTTTTCTTATTTTTTTGTTTAACATTGGAAAAAAATATGATAAAATCAAAAAGATGGGTAGTATCTATGGAGAGCTACACCTAATTGTTATATTAAAAGATAATATTTTTAATCGTTGCTCATATCGTCAGGAATGAGACTTTTGTATCACGTCTTAAATTTAAATAAAGAGGTGATGCCTATTGAAAATCGGTTTTATTGGAGCAGGGAGAGTTGGATTCTCTCTTGGCAAATATTTTTTTGAAAAAGGAATAAGTGTTTCGGGGTATTATAGCAGAACCTATAGGTCTGCATATGAGGCTTCTAAATTTACTGATTCTAATTGTTATGAAAAATTAAATGATCTTATAGAAAATAGTGATACAATATTTATTACTACTCCTGATGATGTAATACATGATATATGGAATAAAATGTGCAACTTAAATATTAAGGACAAAATCATATGCCACACCAGTGGTTCATTATCTTCAGAAATCTTTTCAAATATAGACAATTCAGGTGCCTTTGGATATTCTATTCATCCAATGTTCCCATTTTGTGATAAATTCAATGATTATAAAAAATTAAATACTGCTTATTTTTCTATAGAAGGTGATACCAAGTATCTCAATTACTTGTATTCAGTTTTAGTTTCTTTAGGAAATAAGGTTCTTTTGATGAAGCCACAAAACAAAAAGCTATATCATTTAGCAAATGTCACTGTGTCTAATTTAGTGTTATCTATTATTAATTTAGGATGTGAGTATTTAAATAAGTGTGGAATATCAAATGAGGATGCAATTAATGCATTTTTCCCACTTATAGAGTCTAATATAAAAAACCTAAAGGAAAATGGAGTTTTAAGGGCTATAACTGGACCAGTAGAAAGAGGGGACATAGGAACAATAAAAAAACATATAGAGGTTATTCCAAGTGAAGATAAAGAAATGTATAAATGTTTATCTTCAAATCTATTAAAACTTTCTAAAATTAAAAATTCAGAAGTTAATTATGGGGAATTAGAAGAATATTTGGGGGGAATATAAATGAAAAACACTGTAACAACATTTCAAAAGGCCAAAAATAATGGAGAAAAGCTTACAATGCTTACAGCTTACGACTATTCTACAGCAAAGCTAATTGATGAATCAGGTATAAACGGAATATTAGTAGGGGATTCATTAGGAATGGTTTGTCTTGGATATGAAGATACTTTAAGTGTAACTATGGAAGATATGATACATCATACTAGAGCGGTTTCAAGGGGTGTAAAGAATACTTTAGTTGTTGGAGACATGCCTTTTATGTCGTATCAATCTTCAGTTTATGATGCAGTAGTTAATGCAGGAAGACTTATAAAAGAAGGTGGAGCTACAGCTGTAAAGTTAGAGGGGGGAGCAACTGTAATCGAGCAAATTAAAGCTATAGTAAATGCTCAAATTCCTGTAATGGCTCATATAGGACTTACTCCACAATCAATAAATGTATTTGGTGGATTTAAGGTACAAGGTAAAGATGAGGAAAAAGCTCAAAAATTAATAGAAGATGCAAAAAAGATAGAAGAAGCAGGGGCTTTTGCAATTGTACTAGAATGTGTACCTGCAAAACTTGCGGAACTTATAACTAAGGCGGTTTCAATACCTACAATTGGAATAGGTGCAGGAGCTGGTTGCGATGGACAGATTTTAGTTTATCAAGATATGTTAGGTATGTTTTCAGATATGAGTCCTAAGTTTGTAAAGAAGTTTGCAGATGTAGGTGAACTTATGAAGGACGGTTTTAAGGCTTATATAAAGGAAGTACAAGAGGGAACTTTTCCATCAAAAGAACATTGCTTCAAAATAGATGAAAGTGTTTTAGATAAATTATACTAGTGGTTTTAAATATAAAGGGGGGAAATACAGGCTGTTAATGCAGTTTTGTGTGTTTATATATGTTGAAATTAAATAAAATAAATGAAGTTAAAAAATATGTTGATGAGTGGAAAAAAGAAGGATTAACTATAGGCCTTGTTCCAACTATGGGCTGTCTCCATGAAGGACATAAAAGTCTTATAGATAGAGCGGTAAAGGAAAATGACAAAGTTATAGTAAGTGTATTTGTAAACCCAACTCAATTTGGACCTAATGAAGATTTTGATAAGTACCCTAGAAGTATAGAAAATGATGTTGATTTATGTAATAAGGCAGGGGTAAGTATAGTATTTAATCCAGATCCTAAAGAAATGTATTTTCATGATGCTTGTACCTATGTAAATGTAGAGAATTTAACTGATGGATTATGTGGTGCAAAGAGAGAAGGACATTTTAGAGGGGTTTGCACTGTTGTAAGTAAGTTATTTAACATATCCCAAGCAACAAGAGCTTATTTTGGACAAAAGGACGCTCAACAATTAGCTGTTATAAAAAGAATGGTTAGAGATTTAAATTTTAATGTGGAAATTGTAGGTTGCCCAATAGTTAGAGAAAGTGATGGACTTGCTAAAAGTTCTAGAAACAAATATTTATCTAAGGAAGAAAGAGTAGAGGCTTTAGTTTTAAGCAGGGGACTTAGAAAAGGAAAAGAATTATTATATGGGGGTATTAGAAAAACTTCAAAAATAAAGGAAACAATAGAAAATGAAATAAAGAAATCACATCTTGGTAAAATTGATTATATTGAAGTTGTAGACAGTATAACATTAGAACCAGTTGAAAATATAGAAAGAGATGTATTAGTTGCTATTGCAGTTTTTATCGGAAAAACAAGATTAATAGATAATTTTATTTTTAAGTTGGGGGAATAGACAATGGAATTAAATATGTTAAAATCAAAAATTCATAGAGTAACTGTAACACAAGCAGAATTAAGTTATGTAGGAAGTATAACTATAGATAAGGCACTTATGAAGGCGGCAAACATATTAGAATATGAAAAAGTTCAGATTGTAGATATAGATAATGGGGCTAGATTTGAAACGTATGTTATTCCAGGTGAGGAAAATAGTAAAGTTATTTGCTTGAATGGAGCAGCAGCAAGATGTGTACAAGTAGGAGATAAGGTAATTATTATGTGTTATTGTTCAATGGATGAACAAGAAGCGAAAGATTACAAACCTATTGTAGTATTTGCAAATGAAGATAATACAATAAATAAGATATCGAATTATGAAAGAAATTAAAAACACAGAAAATATTTTAGTAAAAGCAGAAACTAATTACAAAAGGTTTCTGCTTTTGCTTTAATTTTCTTATAGTACTCATAATGACATTAATCGATAGAAGTTGATAGACAATCGTCTATAACATCTTTAGTAATTAAGAAAGGTTTCTTTTCATTTAGCTCCTTACTAGGATTGGTAGTTGAGTTATTAGTTTCATTTTGTGTGTTTATTTCATCAGCTTTTTTCATATATGCATTCCTCCTTGTTATTTTTAGAAAATACTGAATATTAACTATATTATATTATTTACCACTGGAAGTTTCAACTATAATATGGTAAAAATATCAAGAGAATAGGATAATATTTTTTGTGCTAACTATAAATATTATTAAATTATAATATATAATATGCACTATATCCTAACAATGTTATACTATGAATTATATTATTTTTTAATAGAACCATATTTGTCCTTATCATAGTTAATTAATACTAGAGTAAGTTCTTCAAGGTGTTCTTTTTCTTCATATACAATTTTTTGCAAAGTTTCTCTTATATCTGAGTAAGGTATTTCAGCCAAATGTTGTTCATATAATATTATGGCTTCTAGTTCACCTTTAGCACCTTCCCTTAGATAATTTAATAATAATTTATCTGTTATTCCACTATTTACAGTTAAGTATTCCTTTACTGGTGTTAAGGTGGTGTGTGCAATTACTCTTAAATAAGCATCCATTTCCATAGGATCATATTTTCTAAGAAGTTCTAAAAGCATTCCATAATGATTATGTTCCTCTTGTCTAATGTGATATAAAACATCATTTATTTCTTTTATATTGGAATTTGAAATAATAAAAGAATAGTCATTTATTGCTACTAGTTCGCCAATCATATCTTCCCTTAATTTACTTGTTACAAAGTATGGATAACCTTGAGGTTGTTTATTGGTAGTATAACTCATAAAATAAAGACCTCCTAAATTTTATATATTATTATACTATTCAATAAAACCATATTTTGGGAATATAAATTTAATATATAAATAAATTTTAATTAATGTCAATATTACTAAGAGTTTAAAAAACGGAATAAAAGGAAGAAAAGAAAACTAAATTCATGGTATTAATTTAATATAGTTTATTATAGAATTGCCATAAAAATCTTTGTAGAGTATAATAGGCAAAGTACAATATGTTGTGGTTGGAGGAAAATAATATGCTATATGTGGTTAAGAGGGATGGGAGAAGGGTTCCCTTCGATTCAATAAATATAAAGAATGCTATAAAGGGATCGGCGGATGAGATAGCTTTTGCCTTGAAAGAAAGCGAGATTATAGAGCTTACACAAAAGGTTATAGAGCAAATTGAAATTATAAATTGTAAAGAAATTTCGGTAGAAGAAATACAAAATATTGTGGAATGTGTTCTTCAACAAAATGGATATGAAACAATATGGAAAACATATTCTAATTACAGAAGAGAAAGAACTAAGATAAGAGAAAAGAAATCACATTTAATGACTGTTATCCAAAAAATCGGTGTAGAAACAGATAGAGATAATGCAAATGTAGGAAATAACTTTAGTTCAAAACTTCTTAGAATAGCTAGTGAATCTAATAAGTGGCACAATCTTGGAATGATGCCAAAGCATTTAGCAAAGCTTCATGAAAACGGAGATTTATACTATCATGATTTAGATTCATATAATCTAACAATAAATTGTTTAAATATAGAGACTGGAAAGATATTGCGTAGAGGATTTAACACAGGATACGGAACAATTCTTCCAGCAAAGAGATTAGAATCAGCAGCGGAGTTATCTTGTATATTACTTCAAAGCACTCAAAATGATATGTTCGGAGGACAATCTCACACTAACTTTGATAATGACATGGCTCCTTTTGTAGATATGTCAAGACAAGAAATTAAAAAGGAATACAAAGAATATCTAGGTGATATAGATAACTTAGATGAGATTGTAGAAAAGAAACTAGAAAAAGTAGTTCATCAGTCAATGCAAGGTATTGTTTATAATTTAAATACCATGCATTCAAGAGCAGGAAGCCAAGTACCTTTTAGTTCTATAAACCTTGGATTACCAGATAACAAAGATGCGGCTATGATTGATAGAATCTTTTTAGAAGAGTATGAAAAAGGACTTGGAAAAGGAGAACAACCTATTTTCCCTAATATAATTTTTAGAGTTAAAAAAGGTGTAAATAGAGAACCACAAGACCCATATTATGATCTTTACAAACTTGCGTGTAGAGTTGCTAGTAAAAGAATGAATCCTATGTTTATGAATTTAGATGCGGACTTTAATAAGGAATACTATGACAAAGGAGTAGTTGCTGCAACAATGGGTTGTAGAACTTATATAATGTCAAATGTAAACGGAGAACCAGGGCCAGCAGCCCGTGGAAACATAG
Source organism: Clostridium novyi NT (assembly GCF_000014125.1). Taxonomy (NCBI): domain Bacteria; kingdom Bacillati; phylum Bacillota; class Clostridia; order Eubacteriales; family Clostridiaceae; genus Clostridium; species Clostridium novyi. The sequence continues at coordinate 194,802 of NC_008593.1, forward strand.
CGCCTACTACAATAAACTTACCTAGACTTGGAATACTTGCAAAGGGAGATGTAACTAAGTTTTTCTCATTATTAGATAGCAGATTAAATTTAGCAAGAGAATCTTTACTTCACAGATACAGTGTTCTTAAGAATCTAAAGGTTAAGGATTTACCATTTGTAGCAGGAGAAAAATTAATGAGAGGTTCTGAAAACTTAGGACCAGAAGATACTATAGAACCAATTTTAAAACAAGGAACTTGGGGAATTGGATTTATAGGACTTGCAGAAACTTTAATAGCTCTAGTTGGAAAACATCATGGAGAAGATAAAGAAACTCATGATTTAGGAATTAAAATAGTATCTTACATAAGAGAGTTCTGTGATAAATATAAAGAAATAGATAAATTAAATTGGTCTTGTTATGCAACTCCAGCTGAAGGACTTTCAGGAAAATTCATTGTTCACGATAAGAATGTATTTGGAGAAATAAAGGGAGTTACAGATAAGGATTACTATACAAATAGTTATCATATCCCAGTTGGATACAAGATATCAATTAAAGATAAAATAGATTTAGAAGCACCATTCCATAAAATATGTAACGGTGGACATATAACTTACATTGAAATGGATGGCTATCCAGAAGCAGAAGATGTAAAATCTATAATAGATTATGCGTACAAACAAACTAATATAAGTTATATAGGTATCAACTTCCATATGAGATATTGTAGAGATTGTGGTGAAAAGATAGAAGTATTTGAAAGTAACTGTCCTAAATGTGGAAGCACAAACATACAAGGAATATCAAGGGTAACAGGATATCTTTCTTTAGATGAAAGATTTGGTGCTGGAAAAGTAGCTGAACGTAGAGATAGACTTTCACACAATGGAGATAGACATATAAATACTTATTAATAATTTGGAGTGATTAAAAGATGAATCTTCGTGTAGCAGGGTTCTTAGACAATACTATGGTAAATGGCAAAGGGATAAGAAGCGCATTATTCTTATCAGGCTGTAATCATAATTGTGATGAGTGCCAAAATAAAGAGATGCAAAATGCAAATTATGGCGACGATATTGAAGTTGAAGATATTTTAAATAGAATAAAATCCAATATGCCATTAATTAAAGGGGTAACTTTTTCTGGAGGGGAACCATTTGAACAATGCAGAGAACTTACTGTTCTTGCTAATAAACTAAAAGAAGAAAATCTTGATATTTGGTGTTACACAGGATATACTTTTGAACAAATTTTAAAAGATAAGGATAAATTAAAATTATTAAAATCTGTTGATGTACTTATAGATGGAAAGTTTGATAAAAGACTTAAAGAAGGAGCTAAAAAATATACTGGCTCTAGCAATCAAAGAATTATAGATGTAAAAAGTAGTCTTAAAAATAATAAAATAATTGAAAAGAATATATAAAAAATACCACAGGTTTATTATAAGTCTGTGGTATTTTTAAATCACTCAAAAGGAAATAATATGTTACCTTGGGATTTTGATTGTCTATTTATAGTGTCTTTAATTATTGTATAGTAGCATTTACACCAATTGTTATCAGGTTCTAATTTGTAAGCTTTTTTAGCTAGTGGAAAAGCAGATTTATAATCACCCATATCTAAATAAACAAGGGCTTTACCTATATAAGCTTCACAATTGTCATTATCTATAGTTATTGCTTTAGAGTATGTGCTTAAAGCCTCATCATGCATACAAAGACCTATTAAAAGTTCTCCTTTATTACAATAGGCTTCATAAAAATTCTCGTTTAAAGCTATGCATTTATCATAGCATTTTAAAGCATCAAAGACTTTACCTAATTGAACAAGCACATAAGCTTTTTTGTAATAAACCATATAGTTTGCTTTATTTTGAGATATGAGTTTATCACAAAATACAAGTGCTTTATCAAAGTCATCAGACATTATATAGATTTCTATCATATTTAAATATCCTTTAAAGGTATCGTTGCTTATTCGTATATATTTTTTTATACACTTTTCAGCTGAACTTATATCGCACATCTCAATGTAAGCCTCTCCTTTTGCCAAATATATTTCAGCGTAATCATTGTTAAGTTCTAAGGCTTTATCAAACATAGAAAATGCTTTATGTATGTTGTTATTTTTAAAAAAGTCGCGACCTGTAGATATGTAACTTATAATCTTACGTTCTAATACATCATATGATAAAAGATCTTTTTCCATATACCTTCCTCCAATCTTTTGTAATACTACTTCTTTTAACATTATTACCAGTGGAAGCAAATTATAAACCTTTAGAGTTACTATTTTGTTATAATATATATGTATATGCAAATATTATTATTATGATATAATTTTACAAAGATATTTACTAAAGAAAGGGGAAGTGTCTATGAAGATAAATAATTTAGTAGATAACATGAAAGAAAGCATTGTAAAGTCTACTCAAGAGTTAATATTAATAAAAAGTGTTAAAGAAGAACCAAAGGAAAATAAGCCTTTTGGAGAAGGACCAGCAAAAGCTCTTGAATATTGCTTAAATTTATGTGATAAGCTAGGGTTTAAAACAGTTAACTTAGATAATTACATAGGTTATGCAGAATACGGTGAGGGAGAAGATTACATAGGAGTTTTAGGTCATGTTGATGTAGTTCCAGAAGGGGATGGCTGGATTTATCCACCTTATGCAGCAGAAGTACATGATGGCAAAATATTTGGTCGTGGTACTATGGATGATAAAGGACCTATGATTGCTTGTGTATATGGTCTTAAGGCTATTAAAGATGCTGGAATTAAACCTTCTAAAAAAATAAGAATTATTTTTGGAACTAACGAAGAAAGTGGTTCAGAAGGAGAAATAGATCGTTATTTCGAAAGTGAAAAAGCACCTATTGCTGGATTTACTCCTGATGCTGAATATCCAATTATAAATGGAGAAAAGGGACTTACAATATTTGATTTAGTAAAAGAATTAGACAGTAAAAATAGTTCTATAGCTTATATAAAGGGTGGTCAAAAGGCAAATATGGTTCCTGACTACTGTGAAGCTGGAATTTTAATTAATGATGCTAATTTAGTTATAAGTGCAGCAAAAGAGTTTGTTGATAAAACAGGATTTGATATATCAGTAGAACCAAAGGATGATATGGTAGTTGTTAAATCAAAGGGTGTTGCAGCACATGGAAGCCTTCCACAACTAGGTAAAAACGCCATAATGCAATTATTCATGTTTATAGGAGAATTACCACTTGAAAAGAGTGATATAGTTAACTTTATTAAATTTATGAATAAGCACATTGGTATGGAAGTTTACGGAGAATCTTTTGGTGTTGGACTTGAAGATGAAGTATCAGGAAAACTTTCATTTAATGTTGGTGTAGTAAATATGAATAAAGATAAGGTAACTATGACATTAAATTTAAGATACCCTGTAACATGTAAATTTGAAGATATGATAAATGGTTTAAATAAAACATTATCTAACACAGATATAAAGATAGAAAATATGGATCATCAAGAACCTTTATATTTTCCAGAGGATAATCCGATTATAAAAGTACTTTCAAAGGTTTATGAAGAACAAACAGGAGATAAAACAAAATTACTATCAATTGGTGGAGGAACATATGCAAAGGAGATGCCTAATATAGTTGCCTTTGGCCCAATATTCCCAGGTGAACCTGACTTAGATCATCAAGCTAACGAGTATATGAAAATTGATGATTTAATTAAAAACACTAAAATTTATGCTCATGCTATGTATGAACTTGCAAAATAATAGGTAAACCTAAAATAGTATTTATAAAAATGGTTAAATATAATCTATTAGAATATAATTTTTTATATTTTGGTAGATTATATTTCCATATATCATATTTTAAAGGAATAGGTGAGGAAATATGGGGCTTAAACATACAATAAGAGGATATGCTAGATTACCAAAAAGTATAATTGCTATATTTTTTGCAAGAATTATAAATAGTTTGGGAAACTTTGTTTACCCATTTTTAACGATTTATTTAACGGAAAAGATGGGAATGACATCAGATAGAGTTGGAAACTTTATGTTAATGGCAGCAATATTTATGGGTTTAGGGTCAATAGTTGGAGGTAAACTTTCAGATATAATAGGACGTAAAAAGATTATATTGATATTCCAAGCTATGTCTGCAATAACCCTTATACCATGTGGGTTTTATGAGTATTCTATGATAACGCCATGGCTTTTAATTATTTCTGGATTTTTTGGAGGGGCTGTTCAACCAGCAAGTGCAGCTTTAATAGGAGATCTTACTAATACTAAAAACAGACAGGAAGCTTTTTCGCTTTTATATTTAGGAATAAATATAGGTATTGCAGTTGGACCATTAATTGCAGGGGTTCTATATAAGAATTATATTAGATGGATATTTTGGGGAGATGCAATAACTACTTTATCTTCCTTGATATTAATTATAGTTTTTGTAAAAGAGAGTATACACGATATAAGAGAAGAGGAAATAGAAAAAGATAATATTGATGAAAAAAGTGAGGAAGGAAATTTATTTATGATAATGATGAAAAGGCCTACTTTACTTATATTTTCATTAGTATGCTTAATATATTCCTTTGTTTACGCTCAAAATGGATTTTTGATTCCCCTTCAAGTGAAAGAAACGTATCCTGAAAATGGAGCTGTGCTTTATGGAAGTTTAATGTCCATAAATGCTATAGTAGTTGTATTTTTCACGTTTATTATAATACATTTAACTAGAAAAAATTATGCCATTTTTAATATGGTACTCTCAGGAATATTTTATACTGTAGGTTTTGGAATGCTTTTTTATGTAAAAAGCTATGAATTTTTTATAATATCAACAATTATATGGACTGTTGGAGAGATAATAGCCTCAACCAACCAAGGAGTATATATAGCAAATCACACACCAATGTCCCATAGAGGAAGGGTTAATTCTATCATTCCTTTAATAGCAGGTACAGGCTATGCGATAGGTCCTAAAATTATGGGATTATACATAAAAAATAGAGCTTTAAATTGGGCGTGGCTTGTTATTGCAGTATGTTCTGTGGTAGCAGCAGTTATGATGTATGTTTTATACAAAGTTGAAATTCACAGCAAGAAATCCCATAAAAATTTATAGTATAAAATAATGGAAATAAACTAAAAAAACTCTTTGAATTTTATAAAAAAGGTGTTAGAATGTTAACAAAGTCGGTATTCTAAAAAGAAAGTGAACTTAAAACATTTTAAAATTAATAATTAAGTTTGGTTAATTCGACTTATATCCTAAAAGGGAATAAGAACGGAGGGGAATAATTATGGAAAAAAATATTTCAACTGACAATAATAAGGAGACTGTAAAGACTACAAAAGAAAAAACAAGAAAAATCACTGTATTTGCAATGTTTGCAGCAATATCAATAATACTTGGATTTACTCCACTTGGAATAATTCCAATTCCACCTGTAAGTGCAACAATAATTCATGTACCAGTAATAATTGTTGCAATATTAGAAGGACCATTAATGGGTGCTCTTATGGGATTGGTATTTGGTATTATAAGTTTTGCAACTGCTATTATGAGACCTACTGTAATATCATTTATAGCCTATAATCCACTTGTGTCTATAGCACCAAGAATATTAATAGGATTAGTTGCTTACTATGTATATAAGTTTTTCCCAGGTAAAAAGGAAAGCGTAAAGGTAGGAGCATCAGCAGCCTTTGGAACATTAATGAATACTGTTGGTTTCTTAGGTATGGGATACATAATATATGGCAATAAGATAGCAGAAGCTTTAAAAAGAGACCCTAGCACTATAGGAAAATGGGTTTTAGGAATAGGTGTAAGCCATTGTTGGCTTGAAATGATAGTTGCTATAGTAATAACAATACCAATTGTATTTGCAGGTAAAAAAATAAGAAAATAATTAAGAATTTATATATTAAGTAGTAGAATCTATGGATTTTACTACTTTAATTTTAATTTAGCTATGTTTTCGGTGTAGTATTTAGATAGACTATACATGTTAGACATAGCTTAATTGTTATAAAAAATAGGGGGAGTTTCAATGAAAAATATAAAAATTACAGATATAAGAGGAATAAAGATAGGACATGCTCAAAATTTTGATGGACCTACAGGATGTACTGTTATTCTATGTGAAAAAGGAGCAGTAGCTGGAGTAGATGTAAGAGGAGGGGCTCCTGGCACTAGAGAAACAGACCTTTTAAATCCGTTAAATATGATGGAAAAAGTACAAGCTATACTTTTAACTGGAGGAAGTGCTTTTGGGCTTGATGCAGCATCAGGTGTAATGAAGTATTTAGAAGAAAAGGGATTTGGATTTGATGTTGGAGTTACAAAAGTACCTATTGTTTGTGGAGCCGCATTGTTTGATTTGGTAGTAGGCGATCACACAATAAGACCAGATAAAGATATGGGATATGAGGCTTGTTTAAATGCAACTAGTGATGAAGCTTTGGAGGGAAGTGTAGGTGCTGGAACTGGAGCTACAGTTGGTAAAGTTTTAGGCAGAGAATATGCTATGAAAGGTGGACTTGGAACCTACGCAGTACAAGAAGGTGATTTAATGGTAGGGGCTATAGTTGCAGTTAATTGTTTAGGAGATGTAATAGATTCAAAAACAGGAGATGTGGTTGCTGGAATTTTAAATGAAGATAAATTTGGATTTAGAAACACAGAACAAATAATGATAAGTAAATATAGTGATAATAAAAATGCTTTTAATGGTAACACAACAATAGGGGCGATAGTAACTAATGCTAAATTAACTAAGTCAGAAATAAATAAGGTAGCATCTATGGCTCACAATGGATATGCAAGAAGTATATATCCAGTACACACTATGTATGACGGAGACACTATTTTTTCAATGGCAACAGGAGAAGTTAGTGCAGATGTAAATGTAGTTGGATTACTTGCTGCAAGGGTAATGGAAAAAGCTATTGTTAATGGAGTTAAAAAAGCTAAAAGTATGTGTGGATATAAAAGCTATGGAGAAATGGACAAAAGAAAGTATTTTAAAAATATAACTATAAAAGAATAAATTCCTATATAGATTAAAAAAGGACGTAAATAAAAGAAAAACAAATAATAAATGAGTTATTTTTATAAAATACCTTAATTTTAAAAAAATATATCTTGAAAAAATATATGATATGAGATATAGTATAACTACAGTAATTAATAATTATTATTAAAAACAAAAGAGTATTAACAAATACGAATTAAATATAAAATGAAAATAAAAAGAATTATATATTAAATCTAGGAGGAATATTATTATGAAAAAATTTGTTTGTACAGTATGTGGATATATTCATCAAGGAGAAGAAGCACCAGCATTTTGCCCTCAATGTAAAGCGCCACAAGATAAGTTTGTAGAAAAGAATGAAGAATGTGAAAACTTAGAATGGGCAGATGAACATAGAGTAGGAATCGCAAAAGACATAGATCCAGAAGTTATAGAAGAATTAAGAGCTAACTTTACAGGAGAATGTACTGAGGTTGGAATGTACTTAGCTATGAGTAGACAAGCTGATAGAGAAGGATATCCAGAAGTTGCAGAAGCTTATAAGAGAATAGCTATTGAAGAAGCAGAACACGCTGCTAAATTTGCAGAATTATTAGGTGAAGTTGTAACAAACGACACTAAGAAAAACTTACAAATGAGAGTTGAAGCAGAACATGGTGCATGTGAAGGAAAGAAAAAATTAGCTACACTTGCTAAAAAATTAAACTACGATGCTATCCATGACACAGTTCATGAAATGTGTAAAGATGAAGCTAGACACGGATCAGCATTCAGAGGATTATTAAACAGATATTTCGGATAATCCCTTTGCTTTAATATGTTAATAAATATATGTCAAATATAGATAAAACAAAAAAATAAAATTAATTATCTTACGAAATAAAATACTCCATATAATTATGGGGTATTTTATTTTTAATTTTGTATAAAAAACGATTAAAACCAATAACATATTAGTAATTGAATTTATTTTACAAAAATAATATAATATAATTAAAGTCAAAGAAAGACAAAGTCAATAGAGGTGATTATATGGCGCGATTATCAGATATAATCGAAGAATTTATAAAAGATATGTTAAATGACAGTGAAAATAGTGAACTTGAAATAGGGAGAAATGATTTAGCAAGTCATTTTAGATGTGCTCCATCTCAAATAAGTTATGTACTAACTACCAGATTTTCAACGGATAATGGATATTATGTTGAAAGTAGAAGGGGGGGTGGAGGCTGTATAAAGATAAGAAAAATAGAGTATGAGAATAATGATTCTTTAAAATATCTATTTGATAAAAAAATAGGAAATAGTATTACCCAAAATACAGCTTATGGCATAATCCAAGGACTTCAAGAGAGAGATTTTATAACAGAAAGAGAAGCTAAACTTATGAAGATATCAGTAAATGATAGAAATTTAGTTATAGCACCAGAAGAAAGAAATATTCTTAGGGCTCAAATATTAAAAGCTATGTTAAATATTATTTTGTTATAAAATTCAAGAAAAGTGGTAAAATATAGAATATGTAAGAGAATTTACAAAAGTTCAGAGGGGTGATATTTTGCTTTGTGAGTTATGCAATAAAAATGAAGCTACAATACACATAACTAAAATAGTGAATGGGGTAAAAAAAGAAGCTAACATATGTTCAGAGTGTGCAGGAAAAAGTGAAGGTTTTAATTTAACTTCTGATATGGATATAATGGCTCCATTTTCTTTTCAAAATATTATAGGTGGCTTAATGGACTATGTAAACAATACTACTAAGAATAATACAGTTGAAGAGATAAAATGCAAAAATTGTGGAGCATCTTATAGAGAGTTTAAAGAAAAGGGATTGCTTGGTTGCAGTGAATGCTATAAGTATTTTAGTCCTGCTATATTATCAGTTGTAAGAGGAGTTCAAGGAAATGTTGAGCATGTTGGAAAAATACCTAAAAAGCTAGGAAAAGACTTAATTCATAGACGAAAAATCCTAAACTTAAAAGAACAATTGCAAAAAGCTATAGCTTTGGAAGAATACGAAAAAGCTGCAGAAATAAGAGATAAAATAAAAGAAATAGAAAAGGAAATTACAGAAAAATAGGGGGTGAGAGTATGGAGAATTGGATAAATGTAAATAATGCAAGTGAAGATATTGTACTTAGTAGTAGGATTAGACTAGCGAGAAATCTAAAGGGAATACCTTTTCCAAATAAATTAACTGTGGATTCTGCAAAAGACGTTGTGGAGAAGGTTGAAAATGCTATTTTTACAATACCTGATTTGAAAGATAATTTAAAAAGTAATCATTTATGGGAAAATGATAATGAAACTAATAAGATGTATCTTGAAAAACATCTTATTAGTAGGGGACTTATAAAACATGCTAAAGGTTCTGCATTTTTAATAGACAATGATGAAACTATTAGCATTATGATAAATGAGGAAGACCATTTAAGATTACAGACAATAACATCAGGCTTAAATTTTAAAGAGGTTTTTAAATCTATAAATGAGCTTGATGATCTACTTGAAGAAAATTTAGAGTATGCTTTTCATGAAAAACTTGGGTATATTACAGCATGTCCAACTAATCTTGGAACAGGGCTTCGTGCATCAGCTATGGTTCATCTTCCTGCTCTTACTGCCAATAAGGATATAGTAAAGATCTTAAATGGAATAACTCAACTTGGTATGACTATAAGAGGGTTATATGGAGAAGGGTCAAAAGCTTATGGTAACTTATATCAAATATCTAATCAAATTACTTTAGGACGTGCGGAAGAACAGATCATTACTAGTTTAGAGGGCATAGTAAAGCAAATTATACAGCAAGAAAGATTAGCAAGAGAAAGAATGAAAACTAAATATAAATATGAGGTTGAAGATAAGATATTTAGATCATTAGGAGTTTTAAAGTCTGCAAGAATATTAACAGCTAGAGAGGTTTTAAACCTACTTTCAAATGTGAGACTTGGAGTTGAAGAAGGAATAATAAGCAATATTGATAAAAGTATATTAAATAATCTTTTAATAAATACTCAATCTGCAAGTATTAAAAAGTCATCACAAAAGAAATTAACTGATATAGAAGAAAAAATTGAAAGAGCAAAAATAGTTAAAGAAGGATTAAAGGGTATAGAACTTTAAAAGTTTTATTAGGAGGTGTATATATTTTATGATATTTGGAAGATTTACAGAAAGAGCGCAGAATATTCTTTACTATGCAAAGCAAGCAGCACAAGAATTTAGGCATGGATATATTGGAACTGAACATATATTGCTTGGACTTTTAAAAGAAGATAAGGGAATGTCCAAAAATCTTTTAAATGATATGAATGTAAATGAAGAAAATGTTAAGAATTTAATTGCCCAATATGAATCTTTTGGAGAATTTGAATTAAATCAAAAAGAGATACCGCTAACTCCAAGAACAAAAAGATTATTGGAGCTTAGTTTACTTGAGGCAAGGGATAAAGGACATAATTATATTACTCCTGAACATATGCTTTTAGCTTTAATAAAAAAGGAAGACGGACTTGCTTATACTATACTAAATGATTTAGGAGTTAACTTTGAAAAACTTGAAGCCCAACTAGAAAATGATCCTAATTTGAAACAAGGAAAACAAGTTTCAGGAGAAAGTAATGAAAGAGTGTCTCATAATACACCTACTTTAGATAAGCATGGTCGTGATTTAACTAAGATGGCTGAGGAAGGAAAACTAGATCCTGTAATAGGTAGAGGTGCTGAAACGGAAAGAGTCCTTGAGATTTTATGTAGAAGAATTAAAAATAATCCTTGCTTAATAGGAGATCCTGGAGTTGGAAAAACTGCTATTGCTGAAGGACTTGCACAAAAGATAGTGCAAGGTAATATACCAGAAATACTCAAAAATAAAAGAGTTATAGCACTAGACATATCATCTATGGTAGCTGGTTCTAAGTATAGAGGTGAATTTGAAGAAAGAGTTAAGAAAATAATGGATGAAATATACAAAGACAAAAATGTAATTTTATTTATTGATGAAATTCACACTATAGTAGGAGCTGGTGGAGCTGAAGGGGCCATTGATGCTTCTAATATATTAAAACCTGCACTTGCAAGAGGTGAAATTCAATGCATAGGAGCTACAACTATAGATGAATATAGAAAATATATAGAAAAGGATTCTGCACTGGAGAGAAGATTTCAACCAGTTAATGTAGGAGAGCCTACAAAGGAAGAATCTATAGAAATATTAAAGGGACTTAGAGATAAGTATGAAGCTCATCATGGAGTTAAAATAACAGATGATGCAATAGTTGCAGCAGTTGAACTTTCAGATAGGTATATAACAGATAGATTTCTACCAGATAAAGCTATAGATTTAATAGATGAAGCTGGTGCGAAGGTTAGAATAAAAAATCTAACAGCCCCACCAAGTTTAAAAGACATGGAAGCAGAACTTGAGAAGGTTGTTAAGGAAAAAGAAGATGCTGTTATAGTTCAAGATTTTGAGAAAGCTGCATCTTTGAGAGATAAGGAGAAAAACTTAAAGCAACAGTTAAAAGATTTTACTGACAACTGGAAAAAACAAAGCCACATGGTAACTGAAATTGTGTCTGAAGATCAAATAGCTGAGGTAGTATCTACTTGGAGCAATGTGCCAGTTGAAAAATTGACAGAAAAAGAAGCAGATAGATTATTAAAATTAGAAGAAACTCTTCACAAAAGGGTAATTGGTCAAAATGAAGCAGTTAAATCCATAGCAAGAGCTGTAAGACGTGCGAGAGTTGGACTTAAAGATTCTAAAAGACCAATAGGTTCATTTATATTTTTAGGACCTACTGGAGTTGGAAAGACAGAGCTATCAAAGGCACTTGCAGAAGCTATGTTTGGTGATGAAAATAATATGATAAGAATTGATATGTCAGAATACATGGAGAAACATGCAGTTTCAAGACTTGTTGGTTCTCCTCCAGGATATGTAGGACATGATGAGGGTGGACAATTAACAGAACAAGTAAGACGTCATCCTTATTCAGTAATTTTATTTGATGAAATTGAAAAAGCTCATCCAGAGGTATTTAACATACTACTTCAAATTTTAGAAGATGGAAGACTTACTGATTCAAAAGGAAAGACTGTTGATTTTAAAAATACAATAATAATATTAACTTCAAATGTAGGTGCTTCAAGAATAAATAAGCAAAATACTTTAGGATTTTCAAGAAGTGAAGATGAAGCGGAAGATGAATATGAAAAGATGAAAGATAATGTAATGGAAGAATTAAAAAATAGTTTTAGACCAGAATTTTTAAATAGAATTGACGATATTATTGTATTCCATTCATTAGATGAAGAAAACTTAAAGGAAATAGTTAAACTTATGCTAGATGAAGTATCAAATAGATTAAAAGATAAAGATATATATATTGATTTTGATGATGAAACAGAAAAGCTTCTAGTTAAAAAAGGTATAGATGTAACTTATGGTGCAAGACCATTAAGAAGAACTATAACAAGAATAATAGAAGATAAATTATCAGAAGAAATATTAAAGGGTGTTATAAAAAAAGGCGATAAAGTATATACTACAGTTGAAAATAATGAGTTAATATTTAAGAAAATCAACTAAATTTTAGAGATAATTAGAACCGATTAGTGTAACCATTGTTATGCTGTCGGTTTTAAAATTATCATAAATTAACTAATTTCTATAAAAATTTTTTATTTCATACAATTTTATACTAAAATAATGTATAATAATATTTTGTATGAATAAATAGGAGTGATGTGATATGGCTAAGAATAAAAGCGTATTTGTATGCCAAGAATGTGGATATGAGGCTCCTAAATGGTTTGGAAAATGTCCTGGTTGTAACACATGGAATAGTATGGTTGAAGAAAAGAAAATGGATACTGTAAAAAGTAAAAGGGTTGGAATAACTCAAAATAACAGTAAGCCAGAGAGTATACTAAACATAAAATCAGGAGAATTTAATAGATATGATACTGGTATTGGAGAACTTAATAGGGTTTTAGGTGGAGGACTTGTTAAGGGTTCTTTAACATTAATATCAGGGGCTCCCGGTATAGGGAAGTCAACAATACTTCTTCAAACAGCAAACAACATTGCTACAAAAATAGGAAAAGTATTATATGTATCAGGAGAAGAGTCCGGTGAACAGATAAAAATAAGAGGTGACAGAATAGGAAATATATCCTCTGAACTTTATATATTATCTGAAACTAATTTAGAAATAATAGAAGAACATATTAATTCAATGAATCCAGTATTTGTTATAATAGATTCTATACAGACATTGTTTAAACCGTCTATTGAGTCAGCACCAGGAAGTGTATCTCAAGTTAGAGAGTGTTCTAATGAACTTATGAGAATAGCAAAAACTAAAAATATACCATTATTTATAGTTGCCCATGTAACAAAGCAGGGAGAACTTGCAGGACCTAGAGTATTAGAGCATATGGTAGATACAGTTTTATCATTTGAAGGTGAAAGAACTCAAGAATTTAGAATATTAAGGACATTAAAAAATAGATTTGGAACTACAAGCGAAATTGGTGTTTTTGAAATGAGAGAAGAAGGGCTTCGAGAAATCTTTAATCCTTCTGAAGTATTTTTAGAAGAAACTAATTTTAATGCAGAAGGTTCAATAGTTATAGGTGTAATGGAAGGAACTAGACCTATATTAGTAGAAATACAAGCATTAGTTACAGAAACTAAGGCAATTATGCCAAGAAGAACAGCAGTGGGTGTTGATAATGCTAGATTAAATCTTATATTAGCTGTTTTAGAGAAAAAGCTAAAAATTCCTTTTTATAATTGTGATGTTTATGTAAATGTAGTTGGAGGAATTGACATAGAGGGTACTTATGGAGATTTAGGACTTGCACTTGCATTAGTTTCAAGTATAAAAAGTAGAGAATTTAAGTTAAATAAGATGATTGTTTTTGGAGAAATTGGGTTAACAGGAGAAGTAAGACCTATTTCATTATGCGATAGACTTGTTAATGAAGGCATAAAAATGGGATTTGAGAATATTGTTATACCAACTAGAAATAAAGATAAAATAACAACAAAAAATAAAAATATAATTGGTGTTTCATCATTAAAAGAGGCTATATCAAAAGTATTTTAATAAAAAAATATAAGGGAAGGAGGGGAAGTATATGAGGCTTGAAAAGGATAAAAAGCTTATTGAAATATTAAAGATAACAGCACCAGGAACTCAACTAAGAGAGGGACTAGATAATATTTTAAGAGCTAAAACTGGGGGACTTATAATACTTGGAGATAGTGAGGAAATATTAGAAATTGTAGATGGTGGATTTAACATAGACTCCGAATACAGTTCTTCATATATATATGAACTTGCCAAAATGGACGGAGCTATAGTTTTAAGTAGCGATTTAAAGAAAATATTATATGCAAATACGCAACTTATACCACAAGCATCTATACCAACATTTGAAACAGGCACTAGACATAGAACAGCTCATAGAGTTACAAAACAGACAGGATGTATTGTAATTGCTATATCTCAAAGAAGAAATATAATAACAGTGTATAAAAATGATATTAAATATGTATTAAGAGATAGTAGTGTAATACTTGCAAGAGCAAATCAGGCACTTCAAACTTTAGAGAAGTATGTTTCTGTTTTAGAAAGAGTAATGAGTAATTTAAACTTATTAGAATTTCAAGATTTAGTTACATTATTTGATGTAATGACAGCCATCCAAAGAACTGAAATGGTAATGAGAATAGTTGATGAAGTTGAAAGATACATAATAGAGCTTGGAAATGAAGGAAGACTTATATCAATGCAACTTAGTGAACTTGTTAAAAGTGTTGAAGAAGACGGTATACTTTTAATAAGAGATTATTGTAAAGATGATATGGACTATAATAAAATATATGAACAAATTCAAAATATGTCTTCAGATGAAATACTAGAACTTGATACAATTTCTAAAGCACTAGGATATGCTTCGGGAGTACCTCTAGTAGACACATTGATTTCACCAAGAGGATACAGAATGCTTAGCAAAATACCTAGAATACCTGTTAATGTTATTGAAAATGTAGTAAATAACTTCAAGGAACTAAAAGAAGTTATGGAGGCATCATATGAAGAACTTGATAATGTAGAAGGTATTGGAGAGGCAAGAGCTAAAGCCATTAAGAATGGACTTAGAAGATTAAGAGAACAATTTATGATAGATAAACAAATATAGCACAAAATAAGATATCTTATTTTGTGCTATATTTGTTTATCTTAAATTATATTTTCCAAGTGTTTTTGTTTTATCATATTCCTTTAAAAGTATATCGTATAGATTTAAATCTAATAAGTTACATAATGATGTTAAGTAGAATAAATTATTTCCTATTTCTCTTTCTATAATTTCTCTACATTTGTCACAAAGTTCTCCGTGTAGATGATTATCAAGATTAAGTTTTAAAGAATCTAGTGACGTATTGTAAGCAGGTGACAAAGATTGTTTTTTGGCATCTATTTCTATACAGCCGCAATTAGTAACAGATTTGGCTATAGCCCGGTTAATTCTACCTTGGGTTTCCTGAAGCTTTGTAATTATATCAAGTAAGCTTCTGTGTCTTAAAAGAGATTCATCTACTGCGTTTTGAAAATCATCAAAAATAACGTCTTTCATAATTTCAACTCCTCGCAATGTTTAACCAATATATTACAAATTAATTATAAAATGTTTCACAACCATTTGTCAATGAATGGTAAATAATTAATTAATACACATATATAATAAAACATTAAAAAATTTATTAATAGGGGGATTAATAAGTTAAATTTTAGTCAAAAATATATATAAAGGAATATGTCCGTGAATAATTTATAAACAAATTTTCCTTTAGTTGCAATAACGTATATAATAATATATATTGTTATTAAAAAAGTTAAACAATGATTTTGGATTTATATTATTTTGAGGAGGTGAAGTCTATGTTTAAAAAAGTACTTAGAGGTCTTTTTACTTTAATGGGAATTGTGCTTGGATTCTTAACTGGTGAGTGGCTTCTTAATCTAAATCAACTAGCATATTTTGCTGGCAATACTATACTTAGAATTGTATTTATTATTTTTTCTTCTTTGATTCTTGGACTTATATTATTTTTAATTTCACCTGTTTTTAGTGCGTTAATAACTAGAGTTATGGAATATCTTGAAGATAGTATACAAAGAACCCCTACAATTGATGTGTTAATAGGGGCTATTGGCGCTATTATAGGATTAATAATTTCTATTCCTGTAGTGAGTTTATTTAATGACACTCTTGTGTTAAAAATAATAGGGATAATTATAGTTCTTATAGTATCATCAGTATCAGCTGATGTATGCGTCAAGAAAAAAGAAGATATAATTGGAGTTATATCTAATTTGAAAAAAACTAATACTACTAAAGAAAAGAAGCTTAAAGCTTCATATAAAGGAACTCCAAAGGTATTAGATACATCTGTAATAATTGATGGAAGAATTCTTGATATATGCAGAACAGGTTTTATAGAGGGGACACTAGTTATACCTAACTTTGTATTAGATGAATTAAGACATATAGCCGATTCTTCTGATAGTTTAAAGAGAAATAGGGGAAGACGTGGTCTTGATATATTAAATAAAATTCAAAAAGAATTAGATTTAGATATTAAGATAACAGATAAAGATTTCCCAGAAATAGAGGAAGTTGATAGTAAGCTATTGAAGATGGCTAAGGTTTTAAAAGGTAAAGTAATAACTAATGACTATAATTTAAATAAAGTAGCAGGAGTTCAAGGAGTACCAGTATTAAATATAAATGAACTTGCAAATGCTGTTAAGTCCGTAGTTCTTCCAGGAGAAGAAATGATACTTCAAATAATTAAAGATGGAAAAGAGCAGGAACAAGGAATTGCTTATTTAGACGATGGTACAATGATAGTTGTAGAAGGTGGAAAAAGACACATTGGTGAAGTGAAAGACGTTATAGTTACATCTGTATTGCAAACTGCTGCTGGTAGAATGATATTTGCAAAAATCAAGAGATAAATACTAAAAGAGGTGTTTTAGTGTGAGCAAGAATTGTGCAATTGTAGTAGCAGCAGGTAAAGGAACTAGAATGAATACTGACATAAACAAGCAGTTTATAAATTTAAAAGGAAATCCAATTTTATATTATACATTGAAGAAGTTTCAAGATAATACATCTATAGATAATATAGTTTTAGTTCTATCAAAAGATGAAATTGGGTATTGCGTGGAAAATGTATTGAAAAAGTACCATTTAGATAAAGTAACTCATATAGTTGAGGGTGGAAAAACAAGACAAGAATCTGTTATAAGTGGATTAAATGCAGTTAAAGATAGTGAAATTGTGTTAATACATGATGGAGCAAGACCATTTATAGAAGATAGAATAATTGAAGATGGAATAAAATATGCTAAATTATACGGAGCTTCTGCCTGTGGTGTAAAAGTTAAAGATACTATAAAAGTTATAGCTGAAGATGGATTTTCCAAAGATACGTTAAAGAGAGAAGAGTTATTTTCAGTTCAAACTCCACAGTGTTTTAAATATGATTTAATATTAAATTGTCACAAAAAAGCTTTAAAAGATAACATTGAAGTTACTGACGATACATCTGTTGTAGAAAGTTATGGCCATAGAGTGTATTTGTATGAGGGAAGTTATAACAATATAAAAATAACAACTCCAGAAGATTTGCCTATGGGAGAGAGTATACTAGAAAATATTAAAACATGTTAAGATACATAAAATAAACTCTTTCTAATATTTTATTAGAAAGAGTTTATTAATTTTTAAAATACTCTAGAAATAAGGTTATTTATTAGTGGAAGAATAAACAATAAATATGTATAATTTATAATAGGGCATTTAGTGCGATAATATCCTTTAAAATTAGGTTATAATAAATAGAATAAGTTGAATGTAACTTGTTGGGAGGCAATAAAATGAAATTATTTAATACAATGACTAGACAAAAGGAAGAGTTTAAACCTATTAAAGACGGAGAGGTTAGCATGTATGTATGTGGACCTACAGTATATAACTATTTTCATATAGGAAACGGAAGAACTTTTTTAGTGTTTGATACTATAAGAAGATACTTTGAATACAGAGGATACAAAGTAAATTTCATTCAAAACTTTACAGATATAGATGATAAAATGATAAAAAAAGCTAATGAAGAAAATATCACTGTAAAAGAATTAGGAGATAGATTCATACACGAATACTATAAAGATGCAGATGGATTAAATATAAAAAGAGCTACTGCTAATCCAAGAGCTACAGAATATATGGATGAAATAATACAGTTTGTTAAGGATTTAATTGATAAAGGATATGCATATGAAGTTAATGGAGATGTATATTTCAGTACAAAACAATTCAAAGAATATGGAAAATTATCAGGACAAAATTTGGATGATCTTCAAGCTGGAGCTAGAATATCAGTAGATGAGAGAAAGAAAGATCCAATGGATTTTGCTATTTGGAAAAGTGAAAAGCCAGGTGAACCTTCTTGGAATTGTCCATGGGGAAAAGGTAGACCAGGTTGGCATATAGAATGTTCTTGTATGGCTCACAAGTTATTAGGAGATACAATAGACATACATGCAGGTGGAGCTGACTTAGTGTTCCCTCATCATGAAAATGAAATAGCACAAAGTGAAGCTAGAAATGGAAAAACTTTTGCGAACTACTGGATGCATTCAGCATACCTAAACATAAATAATAAAAAGATGTCTAAGTCTTTAAATAATTTCTTTACTACAAGAGAAATATTAGAAAAGTATGATGCTGAAGTAATAAGATTATTTATGCTTTCTGCTCATTATAGAACACCACTAAACTTCAGTGACGATTTATTACAAAGTGCTAAGGCTTCTAATGAAAGACTTTATAATGCAATAGGAAACTTAGAAAGACTTTTAGATGAAGTAAAAGTAGATAAAGTTACTGAAAATGAAAAAGAATATGTTAAGAATTTAGAGTCATATAAAGAAAAATATATAGAAAAGATGGATGATGATTTTAACACTGCTGATGCAATATCTGTAATTTTTGACTTAGTAAAAGATATAAATACTAATATAAATACAGAGTCATCAAAAGAACTTGTTGAATATTCATTAGAATTAATAAGAGAACTTGGTAAACCGCTTGGAATACTTCAAAAATCTACAATGTTAGATCTAAATGCAGAAATAGAAAAACTAATAGAACAAAGACAACAAGCAAGAAAAGATAAAGATTGGGCTTTAGCTGATAAGATAAGAGATGACCTTAAAGCTCGTGGTATAGTTCTTGAAGATACTCCACAAGGGGTTAGATGGAAAAGGGAACAATAATTGTTTTTTATAAAGTGTAGTCATATTATTGACTACGCTTTTAAATTTATTAAAATTATAGTATCATTAGAATAATAACTTTAGTAATTAAAGGAGAAATTTTAATGGAGATTGATTTTTTAAGGAATAAGTTTACTATAAATG
Organism: Clostridium novyi NT; assembly: GCF_000014125.1. Taxonomy (NCBI): domain Bacteria; kingdom Bacillati; phylum Bacillota; class Clostridia; order Eubacteriales; family Clostridiaceae; genus Clostridium; species Clostridium novyi. Next base: position 214,352 of record NC_008593.1, read on the forward strand.
AAGCTGTTCAGTTAAATCCTTTAGTTTTAGCTTTTGTAGGAGATGCGATTTATGAAGTTTTTGTAAGAAGATACTTAGTTGAACAAAATCAAGATATGTCTGCACATAAACTTCATGTTAAAGCTGTATCTTATGTTAAAGCACATTCTCAAAGTGAGATAATGAAGCAAATAAAAGAATCTTTAACTGAGGAAGAAGAAAGAATTTTTAAAAGAGGAAGAAATGCAAAATCAGGAACAGTTCCTAAAAATGCAGATGTTAGAGAGTATAGAATGGCAACTGGCTTTGAAGCATTAATGGGATTCTTATATTTGACAAATCAGTTAGATAGACTTAATGAACTTATGAATATGAGTATAAAAATACATGGTTAATTAATTTAATAGGGAGTGGGAAAATGGCGTTAAAAGTTAAGTTAATAGAGTATACACCAAATCCAGAAAAGGTTATAGCGTCGGCGGCTAAACTTTGTTATAGTGCATCTTCTATAGATGATATATTAGAAGGATTAGATGAAGGGAATGTAGAGAGTTTCCTACAAAGATTAATGTCTTATGGACATGCTTCTCCAATTGAACATGTTTCCTTTACTTTTGGAGTTGAGGGAGTTTCAAGATCGTTAACACATCAACTTGTGAGACATAGAATAGCATCTTACTCACAGCAAAGTCAAAGATATGTAAAATTAAATCAGTTTGAATACATAGTTCCACCAGAAATAGAGAAAGATGATAATGCTAAGAAAATTTTTGTTGAAGCTATGGAAAATAGCCAAAAAGCTTATGACAAGATCGTTGATATACTAAGAGAAAAGCATATAGAAAGCGGAATGAAAAAACTATCTGCGGAAAAGAAAGCTATAGAAGATGCTAGATATGTTTTCCCAAATGCATGTGAAACAAAAATAGTTCTTACTATGAATGCTAGAAGTTTAATGAATTTCTTTGAGCATAGATGTTGTAATAGAGCTCAATGGGAAATACATGCATTAGCGGATGAAATGTTGAAACAGGTTAGAAAAGTAGCTCCAATATTATTTAAAAAAGCTGGACCTTCATGTGTTAAAGGTAGATGTCCAGAGGGTACTATGACTTGTGGACATATAGAAGAGGTTAGAACAAAGTATTCATAAATCAAAATTTTATAAAACAAGAGAGGTATTTTATGAAAGAATTAAAAAACCGTAATAATAAAAGAAACTTTAATATTAGAGAAGAAAAAGAAGAAAGAGAAGATTTAATAGAAGGAAGAAATGCGGTTATAGAAGCATTAAGAAGTGATAGAACTATAGAATATGTAATGGTTGCTAAAGGAAATGTTAGTGGTTCTATAAACAAGGTTTTAGGAATTGCTAAAGATAAAGGCATAATTATAAAAGAGGTTGATAGAAAAAAACTAGACTCAATGTCTATAACAGGGGCGCATCAAGGTGTTATGGCTATTGTAACTCCATTTAAATATAGTCAAATTGAGGATATTTTTAATTATGCAAAAGAAAAGGGGGAAGAACCTTTTATTTTAGTATTAGATGAAATAGAAGATCCCCATAACTTAGGTTCTATAATGAGAACAGCTGAAATATGTGGAGTACATGGTATTGTAATACCAAAGAGAAGAAATGTAGGTGTTACACCAACTGTATATAAAACATCAGCAGGAGCAGCTGAATATGTTAAAGTAGCAAAAGTTGCAAATATAAATAGAGCCATTGATGAAATTAAAGAAAGAGGAATTTGGGTATATGGAGCAGATATGGACGGAGAAAACTACTGTTTCCAAACAAATTTTAAAGGTGCTGTGGCATTAGTAATAGGTAGTGAGGGAAAAGGAATTTCAAAACTTACTAAACAAAAATGTGATGTTTTAATCAAGATACCAATGGTAGGAAAAATAACATCTTTAAATGCATCTGTAGCGGCCGGTATCATGATGTATGAGGTTTTGAAACAAAATATGGAATAGAGAAAAGCCGTGAGAAATGTATTTGTAGATGGATATAATGTTATTAATAGTTGGCCGGAGCTAAATAGAATTAAAGAATACAGTTTTGAGGCAGCACGAGATAAGCTTATAGAAATTATGCAGAATTATGGAGCTTATAATGGATATAAGATATTTTTAGTTTTTGATGCTCATCTTGTAAAGGGGAGTATTGAGAAAAAAGAAAGAATGAGTAACTTGATGGTGGTTTTTACAAAGGAAGGAGAAACAGCAGACAGTTTTATAGAAAGGTATGTTAACAACATAGGTAGAAAAGTAGAAGTGTGTGTTGTAACTTCTGACTCCTTAGAACAACAAGTTACTTTTCAAAGAGGAGCTACAAGGATGTCCTCCATAGAGTTTTATAATGAAGTTAAAACTACTACCCAAAAAATTACCAATAAGACAAAAAAGAATATCAGCGCTAATAGAACTCTTTTAGAAGACAGAATAGACAAGAAAGTACTAGAAAAATTACAAAAAATTAGAAAAAGTTGATAAAAACATTGAAGGTAATTTCCTTTTAATGTATAATTACATATATAATGTATATTAAGGTGTGTTTTATTAGTTAATTTTGACATGCATGGGGTGGAGGGGTTGTTTTGTTAAGTAAAGTACAAGAAACCGATAAAAAAAGAGAAGATCAAATTGAAAAAAGGTTAGATGAAGATATAGCATTAGATGCAAAAAATGGCGATATAAAAGCTCAAGAATACTTAATAAATAAGTATAAAAATTTTGTTAAGGCAAAAGCAAAATCTTATTTTTTGGTAGGTGCGGATAAAGAAGATATATATCAGGAAGGTATGATTGGGCTTTATAAAGCTATAAGAGATTTTAAACCAGACAAATTATCTTCTTTTAAGGCTTTTGCGGAATTATGTGTTACAAGACAAATAATAACAGCTATAAAAACAGCAACACGACAAAAGCATATACCTCTTAATACATATATTTCTTTAAATAAGCCGATTTATGATGAAGAATCTGACAGAACGCTTTTGGATATATTATCTACAGTAAAAGTGTGTGATCCAGAAGAACTTGTTATAAGTAAAGAAGAAGTTATTAAAATAGAAAAAGAAATAGAACAAGTGCTTTCAGAACTTGAATTAGAAGTGTTGAATTCTTATCTTCAAGGGAAATCATATCAAGAGATTGCATGTGATTTGGATAGACATTCTAAATCCATTGATAATGCATTACAAAGAGTAAAGAGAAAGCTTGAAAAATGCTTGAATAAAAAGGTGAAAAATTGTTGACAAAAAAAAGTGTAAATAGTAAAATAAATAATTGGTATAGGGCTTTTGAAAAACAACATATGGGGAGATGATTAATCTCCTAAATTGGGTGTCGTGGGCTCGATACCTGTAATATCGAAAAAAGGAAAGATGCCCATGTAGCTCAGCTGGCAGAGCGTCACCTTGGTAAGGTGGAGGTCGCCGGTTCAAGCCCGGTCGTGGGCTCCATGAATTAAAACAGCTGACAACACACCAGGACAGGTTTACGAAAAGGTTAAAAATATTAATTAAGAATTTAAAGGTGAACAGGAGGAATAAAAAATGGCAAGACAAAAGTTTGAAAGAAATAAGCCACACGTAAATATAGGAACAATAGGTCACGTAGACCACGGTAAAACAACAACAACAGCAGCAATCACAATGACACTTGCAAAAGCAGGTGGAGCAGAAGTACAAAACTACGAAGATATTGATAAAGCACCAGAAGAAAAAGAAAGAGGAATCACAATCAATACATCACACGTAGAATATGAAACAGAAAACAGACACTATGCACACGTTGACTGCCCAGGACACGCAGACTATGTAAAGAACATGATCACAGGAGCAGCACAAATGGACGGAGCTATCTTAGTTGTATCAGCAGCAGATGGTCCAATGCCACAAACAAGAGAACACATCCTATTAGCATCAAGAGTAGGAGTTAACCACATAGTAGTATTCTTAAACAAAGCAGACCAAGTAGATGATCCAGAATTACTAGAATTAGTAGAAATGGAAGTAAGAGAATTATTAAGCGAATACGGATTTGACGGAGACGAATGTCCAGTAGTAGTAGGATCAGCATTAAAAGCAATCGAAGAAGGGGATGACCAATGCATCCTAGACTTAATGAAAGCTGTAGATGAATATATCCCAACTCCAGAAAGAGCAACAGATCAACCATTCTTAATGCCTGTAGAAGATGTATTTACAATTACAGGAAGAGGAACAGTTGCAACAGGAAGAGTTGAAAGAGGAGTACTACACGTAGGAGATGAAGTACAAATCGTAGGAATGAAAGAAGAAATCGGAAAGACAACAATCACAGGAGTAGAAATGTTCAGAAAGATGTTAGATGAAGCAATGGCTGGAGATAACATCGGAGCATTATTAAGAGGAGTACAAAGAGACGAAATCGAAAGAGGTCAAGTACTAGCAAAACCAGGTTCAGTAACACCTCACAAAAAATTCGTAGGTCAAGTTTACGTATTAAAGAAAGAAGAAGGTGGAAGACACACTCCATTCTTTAACGGATACAGACCACAATTCTACTTCAGAACAACAGACGTAACAGGATCAATCGCTTTACCAGAAGGAGTAGAAATGGTAATGCCAGGAGACCATATAGACATGAACGTAGAATTAATCACACCAGTAGCAATGGAAAACAACCTAAGATTCGCTATCAGAGAAGGTGGAAGAACAGTAGGTTCAGGAGTTGTTACTAGCATAGTTGAATAATTTATAATTATTTAAACTTAAAATAGATTAAATATAATAGGACTAGGTTTTAAACTTAGTCCTTTTGAAAGAAAAAACATTTTAAATGCATTTAAAATGAATTAATTGTAAAAAGTGGTATATAATTTAAGATAAAGTGATTATATACAAAAAAAAGTTGACATATACAGTAACTTGTGATAAGTTTGTAAGGTAACGCACAAACTTAGCGTAGTATTTATATAAAGTAATAAACATTTATATACTACACATGGAAGTAAGACCTGTGTGTGTATACGCAGAATATGGAGGTGTAGGTTGTGAGAGTAAAAGTAACTTTAGCATGTACAGAATGTAAACAAAGAAATTACAATACAATGAAGAATAAAAAGAACAATTCTGAAAGAATTGAAATGAGAAAGTATTGCAAATTCTGCCGCACGCACACACTTCACAAAGAAACAAAATAGTTACTTGTATTCACTAAAAATATAAGGATGTGAATATAATGGCTTTAAATGAAAGCAAGAAGCTTGAAAAGCAGTCATCTGTGGGTATAGGCAAGTTCTTAAAAGAATTAAAGGCAGAGACAAAAAGAATAACTTGGCCACCTAAAGAAGAAGTAAAGAAGTCTACTATTATAGTATTGTTTTTTTGTGCAGTTAGTGCTTTTATAATAGGACTTATGGATTCTGGGTTTAATGGCCTTTACAAAATTATTTTCAAATAAGAGATAATTTTAGATTTATAAATAAGATAATATTAAATTTATATATTATTTAAGATAAATAAATTTATAATATTAAAATAAAAGGGAGGTAGGAATGAGATTTATCTCATTTCCTGAAATATGGCAGAAAAAGTTCGTTGGTATGTTGTTCATACTTACTCTGGTTACGAAAACAAAGTAAAAGTAAATCTTGAAAAAACAATAGAAAACAGAGGATTACACGATCTAATTCACGACATACAAGTCCCTATGGAAGAAGTAGTAGAAGTAAAGGATGGAAAGAAGAAGGTAACTCAAAAGAAGGTCTTTCCAGGATATGTCCTTGTAAAAATGATCATGTCAGATGAATCTTGGTACATAGTTAGAAATACAAGGGGAGTTACGGGATTTGTAGGCCCTGGGTCAAAACCAGTACCTCTTACTGAAGAAGAAGTGTTAGCTATGGGTATAAGTGAAAAGAACGTGGACATTGATATTTCCGTAGGAGAAAGTGTAAAGGTAATTTCAGGACCTCTGAATAGTTTTGTTGCAGTAATACAAGAAATCAATGTTGAAAAACAAAAGATTAAAGCGTTAGTTAATATGTTTGGTAGGGAAACGCCTACTGAGCTTAATTTTAATCAAATAGAAAAACTAGATTAATCTGCTATAAGACAAAGTCTTACAGTGGGAGAGCTTAAAAGCTCGCATTACCACATATGAGGAGGTGTAAACTATGGCAAAAAAAGTAGTAGGAATGATTAAACTTCAACTTCCAGCAGGAAAGGCAACTCCAGCACCACCAGTTGGACCAGCATTAGGACAACACGGTGTAAATATTATGGCTTTCTGTAAGGAATACAATGCTAAAACAGCAAATCAAGCAGGAATGACTATTCCAGTTATAATTTCTGTATATCAAGATAGATCTTTCAGCTTCATTCTTAAGACTCCTCCAGCAGCAGTTTTAATTAAAAAAGCAGCTGGATTAGACAGTGGTTCAGGTGAACCAAACAAGACTAAAGTAGGAAAGATTACTAAAGCTCAATTAAAAGAAATTGCTGAAACTAAGATGCCAGACTTAAACGCTGGATCAGTTGAAAGCGCTATGAGCATGATAGCAGGAACTGCTAGAAGTATGGGTATTACAGTAGAAGAATAATACATTTAATTAGTGGGAGGTAAATACCGCTAATACCACAAGGAGGAAAGAATATGGCAAAAATGGGTAAGAAATATTCAGAGAGCATCAAGCTAATTGATAAAAACTCTTTATATACACCTTCTGAAGCTATAGATCTTACTTTAAAAACAGCAAAAGCTAAATTCGATGAAACTATCGAACTTTCTATAAGACTTGGTGTTGATCCAAGACATGCAGATCAACAAGTTAGAGGAGCAGTAGTACTTCCTCATGGAACAGGTAAGAAAGTTAGAGTTTTAGTATTTGCTAAGGGAGATAAGGCTAAAGAAGCAGAAGCTGCAGGAGCAGATTATGTAGGAGCAGAAGAATACTTAGACAAAATTCAAAAAGAAAACTGGTTTGATTTCGACGTAGTTGTTGCAACTCCAGATATGATGGGAGTAGTAGGTAGATTAGGTAGAGTATTAGGACCTAAGGGATTAATGCCTAACCCAAAATCAGGAACAGTTACATTTGATGTAGCAAAAGCAATAGCTGACATCAAAGCTGGTAAAGTTGAATATAGATTAGATAAAACAGCTATCATTCACGTTCCAATAGGAAAGAAATCTTTTGGAGAAGAAAAATTAGCTGAAAACTACAATGTTTTAATGGAAGCTATAGTTAAAGCTAAACCAGCTGCAGCTAAAGGACAATACATTAAATCATTAAGCATATCAAGCACAATGGGACCAGGAGTAAAAATCAATCCAGCAAAAGTTTTAGCTTAGTGTTGACAACTTAGGTTGAAATTGATATAATACTTAACGTTCTATAAATTAAATAAGATAATACTCCGCAGACAGTAGGTGCGAAAGCATAACGGGGAACCAACCTACCGAGGATTTAGATATTCGGTATTTTGGATATATTAAGCCTCTTCGTGTCTGGGAAGAGGCTTTTAGTTTTTGTTAAGGAGGTGGCTACGGTGGCAAGTAAAAATAGACAATTAAAAGAAGCTAAAGTACAAGAAATCAGAGAAAAATTAGAAAAAGCTCAATCAGTTGTATTAGCTAGCTATCAAGGACTTAATGTTGAAGAAGATACAGAACTTAGAAAACAATTAAGAGAAGCTGGAGTAGAATACAAAGTTTACAAAAATACATTAGTAACTTTAGCTGCTAAAGAATTAGGTATGGATGGTATAGTTGAATACTTAGAAGGACCAGTATCTTTAGCTATAGGTTACGAAGATGCAACAGCACCAGCAAGAATACTTAATGATTTTGCAAAAGATCACAAGAAATTAGAATTAAAAGCTGGAGTAGTTGAAGGAAAGGTATTTGATCAAGCGGAAATCAAAGAGCTTGCAACAATACCACCAAAAGAAGTTCTTATTGCAAAATTACTTGGCAGCCTAAAAGCTCCAATGTCAAATTTTGTTTACTTATTAAATGCCATAGCAGAAAAAAATGGCTCTGCTGAAGAATAAGAAAAATAACGTATAACGTTGAAAATATTATGGAGGTGCGATTATAATGACAAGAGAAGAAATGATTCAAGCTATAAAAGAAATGTCAGTTTTAGAATTAAACGAACTAGTAAAAGCATGTGAAGAAGAATTTGGAGTAAGTGCTGCTGCACCAGTTGCAGTTGCAGGAGTTGCAGGAGCTGTAGGAGCTGCTGAAGAAAAATCAGAATTTGATGTAGTATTAGCTAACGCAGGATCTCAAAAGATCAAAGTTATCAAAGCTGTTAGAGAATTAACTGGATTAGGATTAAAAGAAGCTAAAGAAATAGTTGACGGAGCTCCTAAAACACTTAAAGAAGGCGTAGCTAAAGAAGCTGCTGAAGAAATGAAAGCTAAACTTGAAGAAGTTGGTGCTACTATAGAATTAAAATAAGACTTTTATATAATAAAAAGGCACTTTTATATAAGTGCCTTTTTTAAATGCAACAAACTGTTATAAAATGTTGACACTTAAAACTTATTGTGATATTATAATTTAATGCATGAAAGTATAAACAAATGGTATAATTAATAATTAACAATTATTGAATGAATATAGCTTTTTTGGTTATACTAACAGGATGAGCGTGTGTATTCTAGGAAATATCAGTTCCTAGAGTGTTACATTTTTTGTTATTCTTATGCGAGGGGTGAAAATTTTAATGGTACATCCTATTCAAATTGGTAAAAGAACGAGAATGAGCTTTTCAAAAGTAAAAGAGATGTGTCCAATGCCAAATCTTATAGAAGTACAATTAAATTCTTATGATTGGTTTTGGAAAGAAGGACTAAATGAGGTATTTGATGATGTTAATCCAATACAAGATTACACAGGAAACCTTATTTTGGAATTTATTGATTACAACTTAGACAAAGATGCTATTAAGTATTCGGTAGAAGAGTGTAAAGAAAGAGATGCGACATATGCTGCACCTCTAAAAGTTAAGGTAAGATTACTTAACAAAGAAACTGGTGAAGTTAAAGAACAAGAAGTGTTTATGGGCGATTTCCCATTAATGACACAACAGGGTACGTTTGTTATCAATGGAGCTGAAAGAGTTATAGTAAGTCAGCTTGTTAGATCACCAGGTGCCTACTATGGATATGATGTGGATAAAACAGGAAAAAAACTATTTTCATCTACAGTAATACCTAATAGGGGAGCATGGTTAGAATACGAAACAGATTCTAACGACATTATATATGTAAGAATAGATAAAACAAGAAAACTTCCTATAAGTATCTTAATAAGAGCATTAGGATTAGGAAGCGACGCCGAAATCGTTGATTGGTTTGGCGAAGAAGAAAGATTAAAAGCGACAATAGAAAAAGATAATACTAAGACTAGAGAAGAAGCATTACTTGAAATATATAAAAGATTAAGACCGGGTGAACCACCTACAGTAGATAGTGCGCTTTCATTAATAAACTCTTTATTCTTTGATGCTAAAAGATATGACCTATCTAGAGTTGGAAGATATAAGTTTAATAAGAAGCTAGCTATATATATAAGACTACTTAACCAAGTAGCAGCAGAGGATGTTGTTAACCCATTTACAGGGGAAATTATAGTACAAAAAGGTGAAACTATTGATAGAGAAAAAGCATTAGAAATACAAAATTGTGCTATAAATGCTGTAAACATTCAAGTTGAAGATAAAGTTATAAAAGTCATAGGAAATAATTTTGTAGACATACATAAATTTATAGATTTTGACATTTCAGATTTGAAAATAAAAGAGCATGTACATTATCCTACATTAAAAAATATTCTTGATAATTATACAGATGAAAAAAGCATAAAAGAAGAAATTAAGAAAAACATACATGAGTTAATTCCAAAACACATTGTTGTAGACGATATTTATGCTACTATCAGTTATGAATTAGGATTACCATATGAAATTGGTACAATAGATGATATAGATCACTTAGGAAATAGAAGATTAAGATCTGTTGGTGAATTATTACAAAATCAATTTAGAATTGGATTATCAAGAATGGAAAGAGTAGTCAAAGAAAGAATGACTATTCAAGATCAAGAAGTTATAACACCTCAAGCATTAATAAATATAAGACCAGTAGCAGCTGCAATTAAGGAATTTTTTGGAAGTTCACAGCTTTCACAATTTATGGATCAAACAAATCCTTTATCAGAGCTTACTCATAAGAGAAGATTATCAGCATTAGGACCAGGAGGACTTTCAAGAGAAAGAGCTGGATTCGAAGTTAGAGACGTTCACCACTCTCACTATGGTAGAATGTGTCCAATAGAAACTCCAGAAGGACCTAACATAGGACTTATAAACTCACTTGCGTGCTATGCTAAAGTTAATGAATATGGATTTATAGAAACTCCATATAGATTAGTTGATAAAAAGGAAGCTAGAGTAACAGATGAAATAGTATATCTAACAGCAGATGAAGAAGACCATTATTTAGTTGCACAAGCTAAAGAACCGTTAGACGAAAATGGTTGCTTTATAGATGAAAAGATAACAGTCAGAGACTTGGAAGATGTTATAGTTGTGTCTAAAGATCAAGTTGATCTAATGGACGTTTCACCAAGTCAAATAGTATCTGTTGCAACAGCTATGATACCATTCCTTGAAAATGATGACGCCAGCCGTGCGCTTATGGGATCTAACATGCAACGTCAGGCAGTACCACTATTAAAACCAGCAGCTCCAATTGTAGGAACAGGAATAGAATACAAAGCGGCTGTAGATTCAGGGGTATTACCTAAGGCTGAACATGATGGTGTTATTGAATATGTAAGTTCAACAGAAGTTAGGATCAGAAGAGATTCAGATGGTGGACTTGATAAACATAAACTTCTTAAATACAAGAGATCTAACCAAGGTACTTGTATAAATCAAAGACCTATTGTAAGCAAAGGCGAAAAAGTAAAAGCTGGAGATGTTTTAGCAGATGGACCATCTACAGACTTTGGAGAAATTGCTTTAGGTCAAAATATCCGTATGGGATTCATAACTTGGGAAGGTTATAACTACGAAGATGCTATGTTAGTTTCAGAACAATTAGTTCGTGATGATATATTCACATCTATTCATATAGAAGAATATGAATCTGAAGCTAGAGATACTAAGTTAGGACCAGAGGAAATAACAAGAGATATACCAAATGTAGGGGAAGATGCTCTTAAAAACATAGATGAAAGAGGAATAGTAAGAATAGGTGCTGAAGTAAGATCAGGCGATATATTAGTAGGTAAAGTTACTCCAAAGGGAGAAACTGAACTTACAGCTGAAGAAAGACTTCTAAGAGCTATTTTCGGAGAAAAAGCAAGAGAAGTTAGAGATACTTCCTTAAGAGTTCCTCATGGAGAAGCTGGAATAATCGTTGATGTAAAAGTATTTACAAGAGAAAACGGTGATGAGTTACCTCCAGGAGTAAATGAACTAGTAAGATGTTATATAGCACAAAAAAGAAAGATATCAGTTGGAGATAAGATGGCAGGAAGACACGGTAATAAGGGTGTTATCTCTAGAATATTACCAGAAGAAGATATGCCATTCTTACCAGACGGAAGACCACTTCAAATATGCTTAAACCCTCTAGGTGTACCTTCTCGTATGAATATCGGTCAGGTACTTGAAGTTCATTTAGGATGGGCTGCAGGAGAAATGGGATGGCATATAGCAACACCAGTATTTAATGGTGCATTTGAAGATGAAATTGTAGAATTATTACAAGAAGCTGGATACAGTGAAGATGGTAAAACTGTTTTATATGATGGTAGAACAGGAGAACCGTTTGACAATAGAGTTACTGTAGGATACATGTATATCTTAAAACTTCACCATTTAGTTGATGATAAGATACACGCAAGATCTACAGGACCATACTCATTGGTTACTCAACAACCACTAGGAGGTAAAGCTCAATTTGGTGGTCAAAGATTTGGAGAAATGGAAGTTTGGGCACTTGAAGCATATGGTGCAGCTCATACACTTCAAGAGGTTTTAACAGTTAAATCAGATGACGTTGTCGGAAGAGTTAAGACTTATGAAGCTATTGTTAAGGGTGAAAACATTCCAGAACCAGGAGTACCAGAATCATTTAAAGTACTTATAAAAGAACTTCAAGCATTATGCTTAGATGTAAAAGTACTAAGTGATACTAACGAAGAAATCAAAATAAAGGAATCTTCTGAAGAAGACATGGAAGATTTAGGAGTTAATATAGAAGGAACTGAAGACGAAATTGTTCCAACGGCAGAAAAAAGATCATCGAACCAAGATGAAGAAGCATTAGAATTAGTTGATAACGAAGAGTTTGAAGATATAAAGTTAGAGTATGATGATTTACAACTAGATGAACTAGAAAATGGGCTTGAGTTAGAAGATTTTAATGATGAACATTAATGTGGAGGGAGGATTTACCCTTGATAGAGTTAAATAATTTTGAGGCATTGCAAATTGGTTTAGCTTCACCAGAGCAAATAAGAGAATGGTCAAGAGGGGAAGTTAAAAAACCTGAAACTATTAATTATAGGACTTTAAAACCTGAAAAAGACGGATTGTTCTGCGAAAGAATATTTGGACCTATAAAAGATTGGGAATGTCATTGTGGTAAATACAAGAGAGTAAGATATAAAGGTATAGTATGTGATAGATGTGGAGTAGAGGTTACAAAATCAAAAGTAAGACGTGAGAGAATGGGGCATATAGAACTTGCTGCCCCAGTATCACACATATGGTACTTCAAAGGTATACCATCTCGTATGGGACTTATACTTGATATGTCACCAAGATCTTTAGAAAAAGTATTATACTTTGCATCATATGTTGTTTTAGATCCAAAAGAGACTCCACTATTAAAGAAGCAATTACTTAGTGAAAAAGAGTACAGAGAAAGCGTCGACAAATATGGAGAAGAAGCTTTTGATGCTGAAATGGGTGCGGAAGCAGTAAAAAAACTTTTAGCTGAAATAGATTTAGAACAACTATCTAAAGAATTAAAAGAAGCTTTAAAAACAAGTACAGGTCAAAAGAAAGTAAGAACTATAAGAAGACTTGAAGTAGTTGAATCATTTAGAAAATCAACTAATAGACCTGAATGGATGATTATAGATGTTATACCAGTAATCCCTCCTGATTTAAGACCTATGGTTCAATTAGATGGAGGAAGATTTGCAACATCGGATCTAAATGATTTATATAGAAGAGTTATAAACAGAAATAACAGATTAAAGAAGCTTTTAGATTTAGGTGCTCCAGACATAATAGTAAGAAATGAAAAGAGAATGCTACAAGAAGCTGTAGATGCTCTTATAGATAATGGTAGAAGGGGAAGACCAGTTACAGGACCAGGAAACAGACCTTTAAAATCATTATCAGATATGCTTAAAGGTAAACAAGGTAGATTCAGACAAAATCTACTTGGAAAACGTGTTGACTACTCTGGACGTTCGGTTATCGTTGTAGGACCAGAATTAAAGATGTATCAATGTGGTCTTCCAAAGGAAATGGCACTTGAATTATTCAAGCCATTTGTTATGAAAAAACTTGTTGAAAGTGGAGCAGCTCATAATATTAAGAGTTCTAAGAAAATGGTTGAAAGAGTTATGCCACAAGTATGGGATGTACTTGAAGAAGTTATATCTGAGCATCCTGTATTATTAAACCGTGCTCCGACTCTTCACAGACTAGGAATTCAAGCATTCCAACCAGTATTAGTTGAAGGAAGAGCAATAAAACTTCATCCATTAGTATGTACAGCATACAACGCCGACTTCGATGGAGACCAAATGGCTGTGCACGTACCTTTATCAGTTGAAGCACAAGCAGAAGCTAGATTCTTAATGCTTGCAGCAAATAATATATTAAAACCTTCTGATGGTAAACCAGTTTGTGTACCTACTCAGGATATGATTTTAGGTTCTTATTATTTAACACTTGATAAAGATGGAGTTAAAGGAGAAGGAAAAATATTCTCTAACCCAGATGAAGTTATGATGGCATATCAAACTGGTGCTATAAACATTCACGCTAAGATAAAAGTTAGAATGACTAAAGAAAAAGACGGAAAAATCATTAGCGGAATAATTGAAACTACACCAGGAAAATTAATATTCAACGATTCAATACCACAAGATTTAGGATTTGTAGATAGAAGCAATCCTGAAAATGAATTTAAGTTAGAAATAGATTTTCTAGTAACTAAGAAAAACTTAGGAAAGATAATAGATAAATGTTATACAAAATATGGTGCAACTGAAACATCTACAATGCTAGATAAAATTAAGGCAAGAGGATACCATTATTCAACTATAGGAGCTATAACAATATCAGTATCTGATATGACAGTTCCAGAATCTAAAAACAGATTGCTATCTGATACAGACTTAGCTGTAGAAAAGATAGAAAAGATGTACAGAAGAGGATTCATATCTGAAGATGAAAGATATGAAAGAGTAATTGAAAAATGGACTCAAACAACTGAAGATGTTGCCAATGCACTTATGGATAATCTAGATAGATTTAATCCGATCTTCATGATGGCTGACTCAGGAGCCAGAGGATCTAAGTCTCAGATCAAGCAGCTTGCTGGTATGAGAGGACTTATGGCTAACCCATCAGGTAAGATTATCGAGTTACCAATCAGAGCATCATTCAGAGAAGGTCTTGACGTATTAGAGTACTTCATATCTACTCACGGTGCTAGAAAAGGTAACGCCGATACAGCACTTAAAACAGCTGACTCAGGATACTTAACAAGAAGACTTGTTGATGTAAGCCAAGATGTTATAGTTAGAGAAGAAGATTGTGGATCAACACACGGATACGAAGTTTCTGAAATAAAAGAAGGAAATGAAGTTATCGAAACATTAACTGAAAGACTTACAGGAAGATATTCAATAGAAGATATCGTAGATCCTCAAACAGGTGAAGTTATAGTACCTGCAGATACTTACATGAATGCAGATTTAGCTGAAAAAGTTGAAAAACATGGAGTTAAGAAAGTTAACATTAGATCTGTATTTACATGTAAATCAAAACACGGCGTTTGTGCTAAGTGTTATGGTATGAACATGGCAACAGCCAATAAGATAAACATTGGAGAATCTGTTGGTATAGTTGCAGCTCAATCTATCGGAGAACCTGGTACTCAGCTTACAATGAGAACATTCCACACAGGTGGTGTTGCTGGAGCGGATATCACTCAAGGTCTTCCTAGAGTTGAGGAACTTTTTGAAGCTAGAAAACCAAAAGGACTTGCAATTATAACAGAAGTTGCTGGTACTGTTAAATTAGAAGAAACTAAGAAAAAGAGAATTGTTCATGTAATAGATGATGAAGGTGTAGATAAGAGCTATGATATACCATTTGGATCAAGAATAAAGGTTTCAAATGGTAGCAGAATCGAAGCCGGAGATGAAATTACTGAAGGATCAGTTAATCCACATGATATTTTGGCAATAAAAGGACCTAAAGAAGTTAAAAATTACTTGTTGTCAGAAGTACAAAAGGTATATAGACTACAAGGTGTTGATATCAACGACAAGCACTTAGAAGTTGTTGTAAGACAAATGACTAGAAAAGTTAAAATAAAAGAATCTGGAGATACTGAATTATTACCAGGAACTTTAGTGGATGTATTTGATTTCGAAGAAGTAAATGAAAAAATACGCCAACAAGGTGGAGAAGAAGCTACAGGAGATATAGCTTTACTTGGAATAACTAAAGCGGCTCTTGCAACAGATTCATTCTTGTCAGCAGCATCATTCCAAGAAACTACAAGAGTACTTACTGATGCAGCTATAAAAGGTAAGAGTGACCCATTATTAGGTTTAAAAGAAAATGTAATAATAGGTAAATTAATACCAGCTGGAACAGGGATGATGAGATATAGATCAATAAAATTAAATACAGACAAAGAAGAAAATGACGAAGAATTAGTAAATGTTGACGAAGCTTAGTATTGATTTTATTGACATGATAAAATTAAAATGATAAAATACATTTTGTGCGTATAGATTATGCTTAGAGACAAGGTGAAAAACCTTTGTCTCTGACATAATATATTTAAGGGGGGCCTTAAATGGTTGGCAGAATTCAGGGAGAAAAAGTTATTGGCCTAAAGCAAACTATGAAGTATATTCAAAACGATAAAGGAAAATGTCTTTATGTGGCGAAAAATGCAGATGGTAAATTAACGGATCCTGTTGTACAGTTAGCCACGAATAGATTACTCCCAATAATATATATAGATACTATGAAAAAATTAGGCATGTTTTGTGGAATAGAAGTAGGAGCAGCAGTGGCATTACTTATAAAAAAATAATTATGCTATAACTAAAATTTATATAATTTCATGAAATAATCAAGGAGGTGAAGACATGCCAACTATTAACCAATTAGTAAGAAAAGGAAGAAAGACAGCAGAGTATAAGTCAAATTCACCAGCATTAAAACAATGTCCTCAAAAAAGAGGAGTGTGTACTGTTGTTAAAACAAGCACACCTAAGAAACCTAACTCAGCCTTAAGAAAAGTAGCAAGAGTTAGACTTACAAATGGTTATGAAGTTACAGCTTACATTCCAGGTATAGGACATAACCTACAAGAACACAGTGTTGTTTTAATAAGAGGTGGAAGAGTAAAAGACCTTCCAGGTGTTAGATACCATATAGTAAGAGGAGCGTTAGACGCTGCTGGAGTAGCTAACAGAATGCAAGCAAGATCAAAATACGGTGCAAAAAAACCAAAACAAAAATAGTTAATAAAAACAGTGCTATGTCTTCAGCGTTGATATAGATTATATACTTATATTTTGCAGAAGAGAGCGCTTTGCGGTAAGGTTACCGAGTACCTATGAATTAAATATGAAAGGTTAAGGAGGGAAGAAAAGTGCCAAGAAAAGGAAATACACCTAAAAGAGATGTACTACCAGATCCATTATACAACAATAAAGTTGTTGCAAAATTAATCAATAGCATAATGCTAGATGGTAAAAAAGGGGTAGCTCAAAAAATATGCTATGACGCTTTTGCTATCATGGGAGAAAAAACAGGAAAAGAACCATTAGAGGTTTTTGAAGAAGCAATGAACAATGTTATGCCATTGTTAGAAGTTAAAGCTAGAAGAATTGGTGGGGCAACTTACCAAGTTCCAATAGAAGTTAGAGCTGACAGAAGACAGACTCTAGGAATCAGATGGATTGTTGACGCTTCAAGAAAAAGAGGCGAAAAATATATGAGAGAAAGATTAGCAGGAGAATTATTAGATGCTGCTAACAACACAGGAGCTGCTGTTAAGAAGAGAGAAGATACTCATAAAATGGCAGAAGCTAACAAAGCATTCGCTCATTACAGATACTAATAAAAATTTAATCTTGAAAATAAAACTGTTTTGGAATTTCCAAAACAGTTTTATCCAATTGTAATATTAAAGATTGCTTATATATATTAACTCGTTGAGAGGAGGAAAATGAATGGCTAGACAATATCCGTTAAATAAATTTCGTAACATTGGAATAATGGCGCATATCGATGCAGGTAAAACTACATCAACTGAGCGTATATTATTTTACACTGGTAAAACTCATAAAATAGGAGAAACTCACGAAGGTGCAGCTACAATGGACTGGATGGTTCAAGAACAAGAAAGAGGTATAACAATTACTTCTGCTGCAACTACTTGTTTTTGGAAAGATCACCAAATAAACATAATCGACACACCAGGACACGTAGATTTTACTGTTGAGGTTGAAAGATCTTTAAGAGTATTAGATAGTGCTATAACTATTCTTGATGCAAAAGGTGGAGTTGAACCACAAACTGAAACAGTATGGAGACAGGCAGATAAGTATCAAGTACCTAGAATGATATTCGTAAACAAAATGGATATATTAGGTGCTGATTTCTATATGTCAGTTCAAACAGTAAGAGATAGATTACGTGCAAATGCAGTGCCAATACAAATTCCTATAGGAAAAGAAGATGACTACGCAGGACATGTTGATCTTATAAAAATGAAAGCTGTTATATTTGATAAGGAACTAGGAGTTAACTATGATGAAGTAGAAATCCCAGAAGACTTAAAAGATAAAGCAGAAGAATATAGATCAGCTATGATTGAAGCAATAGTTGAAACTGATGAAGAATTAATGATGAAGTATCTTGAAGGTGAAGAAATTTCTGAAGAAGAAATACATACAGCTTTAAGAAAAGCTACAATCGCTAATGAAATAGTTCCAGTTCTTTGCGGTACTGCTTACAAAAACAAAGGTATCCAACATCTATTAGATGCTGTTCTTGCTTACCTACCATCACCATTAGATATACCTTCAATTAAAGGTGTTGACGAAGATGGTAACGAAGTTGAAAGACACGCATCAGATGATGAACCTTTAGGAGCATTAGCATTTAAGATTGCTACTGACCCATTCGTTGGTAAATTAGCTTTCGTAAGAATTTACTCAGGGGTAATGCATAGCGGAAGTTACGTATTAAACAGTAACAAGAACAAGAAAGAAAGAATCGGAAGACTTGTTAAAATGCATGCTAACCACAGAGAAGAAGTTGAAGAATTATATGCTGGAGAATTAGGTGCAGTTATAGGATTAAAGAATACTACAACTGGAGATACTTTATGTGATGAAAATGCACCAGTTATCCTTGAAAGCATGGAATTCCCAGAACCAGTTATATCTGTAGCAATTGAGCCAAAAACAAAAGCAGCTCAAGAAAAAATGGGTATAGCTCTAGCTAAACTTGCTGAAGAAGATCCAACATTCAAAACTTATACTGACCAAGAAACAGGCCAAGTAATTATCGCTGGTATGGGTGAACTTCATCTTGAAATCATAGTTGATAGATTACAAAGAGAATTCAAAGTAGAATGTAACGTAGGTGCTCCACAAGTTGCTTACAAAGAAACTATCAAGAATGCTGTTAAAGCTGAAGGTAAGTTTGTAAGACAGTCAGGTGGACGTGGACAATACGGACATTGTTGGATAGAATTAATACCACACGAAGGAGAATATGAATTCGAAAATGCTATCGTTGGAGGAGCTATTCCAAGAGAATATATTCCAGCTGTAGATAACGGAATTCAAGAAGCTGCTCAAAGTGGTATCTTAGGTGGATATCCGGTTATAAACTTCAAAGTTAAATGTTATGACGGATCATACCATGATGTTGACTCATCTGAAATGGCATTCAAAGTTGCTGGTTCTATGGCGTTCAAAAATGGTATGGCAAAAGCTACACCAGTATTACTTGAACCTGTAATGAAGGTAGAAATAGTTGTACCTGAAGAATACATGGGAGATGTAATGGGTGACGTTAACTCTAGAAGAGGTAGAATCGAAGGAATGAACCCAAGAGGTGGAGCACAAGTCATAGCAGCATTTGTACCACTTTCAGAAATGTTTGGATATGCAACTGTATTAAGATCTAGAACTCAAGGTAGAGGAACATACAGCATGGAATTTGCTAACTATGAAGAAGTACCAAAGAGTATAGCTGAAAAAGTTGTAGGAGAAAATAAATAATAAGATTTAATTTAAATTTAAATATAATATAATTGAATTTAAAGGTGAACAGGAGGAATAAAAAATGGCAAGACAAAAGTTTGAAAGAAATAAGCCACACGTAAATATAGGAACAATAGGTCACGTAGACCACGGTAAAACAACAACAACAGCAGCAATCACAATGACACTTGCAAAAGCAGGTGGAGCAGAAGTACAAAACTACGAAGATATTGATAAAGCACCAGAAGAAAAAGAAAGAGGAATCACAATCAATACATCACACGTAGAATATGAAACAGAAAACAGACACTATGCACACGTTGACTGCCCAGGACACGCAGACTATGTAAAGAACATGATCACAGGAGCAGCACAAATGGACGGAGCTATCTTAGTTGTATCAGCAGCAGATGGTCCAATGCCACAAACAAGAGAACACATCCTATTAGCATCAAGAGTAGGAGTTAACCACATAGTAGTATTCTTAAACAAAGCAGACCAAGTAGATGATCCAGAATTACTAGAATTAGTAGAAATGGAAGTAAGAGAATTATTAAGCGAATACGGATTTGACGGAGACGAATGTCCAGTAGTAGTAGGATCAGCATTAAAAGCAATCGAAGAAGGGGATGACCAATGCATCCTAGACTTAATGAAAGCTGTAGATGAATATATCCCAACTCCAGAAAGAGCAACAGATCAACCATTCTTAATGCCTGTAGAAGATGTATTTACAATTACAGGAAGAGGAACAGTTGCAACAGGAAGAGTTGAAAGAGGAGTACTACACGTAGGAGATGAAGTACAAATCGTAGGAATGAAAGAAGAAATCGGAAAGACAACAATCACAGGAGTAGAAATGTTCAGAAAGATGTTAGATGAAGCAATGGCTGGAGATAACATCGGAGCATTATTAAGAGGAGTACAAAGAGACGAAATCGAAAGAGGTCAAGTACTAGCAAAACCAGGTTCAGTAACACCTCACAAAAAATTCGTAGGTCAAGTTTACGTATTAAAGAAAGAAGAAGGTGGAAGACACACTCCATTCTTTAACGGATACAGACCACAATTCTACTTCAGAACAACAGACGTAACAGGATCAATCGCTTTACCAGAAGGAGTAGAAATGGTAATGCCAGGAGACCATATAGACATGAACGTAGAATTAATCACACCAGTAGCAATGGAAAACAACCTAAGATTCGCTATCAGAGAAGGTGGAAGAACAGTAGGTTCAGGAGTTGTTACTAGCATAGTTGAATAATTTATAATTATTTAATTAAAAAGATTATATATAAAAATTTTATAAAATGAATTAAATTATTTGCAAATATGAGAAAAAAGGCCTTTGAATAAAAGGAGAGGGGGACGCCCTTCTCCTTTTATTTGTAAAAATTCATATAATAAAATAAATTTTTATAATAAATAAAAAATACTTGTCAAAACAAAAAAAATATTATACAATATAATAGTTGTGACACGGAAAAGGCGATGAAGCAAGAGGTTGCTGGAGGTTTCCAGGTTATTCTTAGCTGAGCATGCTTTGATCTTGAATCAGGCGACGGTGCTATGGCTTTGAGGTGAGTTTGAATGTAATATGCAACACCTGGAGCAGTTTACATAACACTGATGTTACATTTTGAATTATTGAGCAACGAAAAGGAGGGAAATTTAATGGCAAATCAAAAAATAAGAATTAGATTAAAAGCTTTTGATCATAACATATTAGATCAATCAGCTGAAAAAATTGTTGAAACTGCAAAAAATACAGGAGCTAAAGTAGCTGGTCCAGTACCACTACCTACTGAAAAAGATGTAGTTACAATACTAAGAGCTACACATAAATATAAAGATTCTAGAGAACAATTTGAAATAAGAACACATAAGAGATTAATCGATATATTAAGTCCATCACCAAAGACTGTTGATGCTTTAATGAGATTAGACTTACCAGCAGGTGTTGATATCGAAATAAAACTTTAATAAGTTGAAAAATAGGTATTATGATTGGAATACGATCCGCTAATATTCTAGGAGGTGCAAGGGAAATGAAAAAAGCTATAATAGGAAGAAAAATTGGAATGACTCAAATTTTCGATGAAAATGGAAAAGTTATCCCAGTTACAGTTGTAGAAGCAGGTCCATGTGCTGTTCTTCAAAAGAAAACTGAAGAAAAAGATGGATATAATGCAATACAAGTAGGATTTGAAGATATTAGAGAAAAATTAGCTAACAAACCTAAGAAAGGACACTTTGCAAAAGCTGGTGTATCTTTAAAGAGAATAGTTAGAGAATTTAGATTAGAAAATATTGATGAATATGAAGTTGGAACTGAAATAAAAGCTGACGTTTTTGCAGCAGGAGATAAAGTTGATGTAACTGGAGTTTCAAAAGGTAAGGGATTCCAAGGAACAATTAAAAGATGGAACTTCCACAGAGGACCTATGGCTCACGGTTCTAAATACCACAGAGCTGTTGGATCAATGGGAGCAGCATCTGATCCATCAAGAACATTTAAGAACAAAAAAATGCCAGGACACATGGGAAACAAAAAATCAACTATCTTAAACATAGAAGTTGTTAAAGTAATGGCTGACAAAAACGTTCTTTTAATAAAAGGTGGAATACCAGGACCAAATAAGGGCTACGTTGTAATTAAAGATACAGTAAAAGCTTAATGTCTTTGAGAAAGGAGGATAAAGAATGCCTACAGTAGATTTATATAATATAGAAGGTCAAAAAGTTGGAGATTTACAATTAGCTGAAACTGTATTCGCAGTAGAAGTTAATGAAGATGTTTTACATCAAGTTGTAGTTGCACAACTTGCAAATAAAAGACAAGGAAATCAATCAGCTAAAACAAGAGCTGAGGTTTCTGGAGGTGGAAAAAAACCTTGGAGACAAAAAGGAACTGGTAGAGCAAGACAAGGTTCTATTAGAGCTCCACAATGGATACACGGTGGTGTAGTTTTCGCTCCAAAGCCAAGAGACTATAAAATGTCTATTCCAAAATCAATGAGAAGAGTTGCTATGAAATCAGCGTTAACTAGCAAAGTTAATGAAAATGAATTAGTAGTTCTTGAAAGTTTAGAATTAGATGCACCAAAAACTAAGGAAATGGTTAAAATGATTAATGCTTTCGAAGGTAAAAAACCATTAATCGTAGTACCAGAAAGTAACGAAGTTATCTATAAATCAGTAAGAAATATAGAAGGTGCAACTGTAGTACCAGTAAACAATATAAACGTTTATGATATATTAAAACACGATAAATTTATCATAACAAAAGAAGCAGTATCTAAGATTGAGGAGGTGTATGCATAATGTTAAACAGTTACGATTTAATAAGAAGACCTGTAATAACTGAAAAAAGCATGGCTGCTATGGCAGATAGACAATACACCTTTATAGTAGATATACGTGCTGACAAAACTCAAATCAAAAAAGCAGTTGAAAAAGTGTTCGGTGTAAAAGTTGAAGAAGTTAGAACTGCAAGATTTGACGGAAAAGTTAAAAGAGTTGGAGTTCACGTTGGAAAGAGATCTGACTACAAAAAAGCAATGGTTAAGCTAACAGAAGATAGCAAAACTATTGAATTCTTTGAAGGAATGTAATTTTTAGATAAAGCATTTATTGGTGGAATGCCAGATAAGCTACAGAAGGAGGGAATTTAAATGGCAGTTAAGAAGTTTAGACCCATAACACCTTCACTAAGACAAATGACAGTTGCTACTTTTGAAGAGATCACAACTGATAAGCCTGAAAAATCACTTCTTGTTTCTTTAAATAAGAAAGCAGGAAGAAACTCTCAAGGTAAAATAACTGTACGTCACCGTGGTGGTGGAGCTAAGAGAAAATACAGAATAATCGATTTTAAAAGAACTAAAGATGGTATACCAGCAAAGGTAGCATCTATAGAATATGATCCAAACAGAACAGCATACATTGCGCTTGTAGTATATGCTGATGGTGAAAAGAGATATATAATTGCACCAGTAGGATTAAAAGTGGGAGACGTTGTAATGTCTGGAGTAGATGCAGATATTAAAGTAGGAAACGCACTTCCATTAAAGAATATACCAGTAGGTACAGTAATTCACAATGTAGAATTACAAGCTGGAAAAGGTGCTCAATTAGTAAGAGCTGCAGGTTCTTCTGCACAACTTATGGCCAAGGAAGGAAAATATGCTATATTAAGACTTCCAAGTGGTGAAATGAGATATGTAAGAATTGAATGTAGAGCTGCTATAGGAACTGTTTCTAATGTAACTAACGACATTATAAACATAGGTAAAGCAGGAAGAAAGAGACACTTAGGTTTCAGACCAACTGTAAGAGGTTCTGTTATGAACCCTAACGATCACCCTCACGGTGGTGGAGAAGGTAAATCTCCAATTGGTCATCCAAGTCCACTTACTCCTTGGGGTAAACCAGCTCTTGGATATAAGACTAGAAAGAATAAGAAATACTCTGATGGCATGATCATCAAGAGAAGAGGACAAAAATAATTAAATAAATTATAAGAAGAGAATATTTATTCTCTTCCTACATTTTATAATTTATGAAGGGAGGACGTTCACTTGAGTAGATCACTTAAAAAAGGACCTTTCGTTGCAGAATCTTTAATAAAGAAAATAGAGGAAATGAACGAAAAGGGTGAAAAGAAAGTTATAAAAACTTGGTCAAGAAGTTCAACAATATTCCCTCAAATGTTAGGTCATACTATAGCTGTTCATGACGGTAGAAAACATGTTCCAGTTTATATAAGCGAAGATATGGTAGGACATAAATTAGGAGAATTTGTTTTGACAAGAACATTTAAAGGACACGTAGATAAAACTGAAAAAGGAACACGTGTAAAATAGTAAGGGGAAGGAGGAACTAAAATGGAAGCTAGAGCTATAGCAAAATATGTAAGAATGTCTCCAAGAAAAGTTAGAGTTGTTCTTGACTTAGTTAGAGGTAAAAATGTAAGCGAAGCTTTTGCTATATTAAAATATACTCCAAAGGATGCGGCTACTGTAGTTTTAAAAGTTTTAAAATCAGCTGTAGCTAATGCAGAAAATAATTTCAACTTAGATGTTAATAAATTATATATTGCAGAAGCATATGCAAACCAAGGGCCAACATTAAAGAGATTTAAACCACGTGCACAAGGTAGAGCATATTCAATAATGAAAAGAACTAGTCACGTTACACTAGTAGTTAAAGAAAGAGCATAGAAGGAGGGAAATAGAGTGGGACAAAAAGTACATCCACATGGCCTCAGAGTCGGAGTTATAAAGGATTGGGATGCAAAATGGTATGCAAACAGTCAAAATTTTGCTGATAATCTAATAGAAGATGATAAAATTAGAAAATTTGTTAAGAAAAGATCTTACTCAGCTGGTATTGCTAAAATAGAAATAGAAAGAACAGCAAAAAGAGTTAAGATCAATATTCATACTGGAAAACCAGGAATGATTATAGGAAAAGGCGGAAAAGGTATTGAAGAATTAAAGTCTGAAATACTTAAGATGATCAAAGAAAAGAATGTAATAATAAACATAGTTGAGGTTAAAAGACCAGAAACTGATGCACAATTAATGGCAGAAAATGTTGCTCAACAACTTGAAAAGAGAATATCTTTCAGAAGAGCAATGAAACAAACTATTCAAAGAGCTATGAGAAGCGGAGCAAAAGGTGTTAAGACTGCTTGTTCAGGAAGACTTGGCGGAGCTGAAATAGCTAGAACAGAACAATATCATGAAGGAACTATTCCACTACAAACATTAAGAGCTGACATTGATTATGGATTTGCAGAAGCAGATACAACTTACGGAAAAATAGGTGTTAAAGTTTGGTTATATAAAGGGGAAGTTCTTCCTACAAAGAAAGTAAGAACAGAAGAAATTAGCCAATAGGGAAGGAGGAATTAGGTATGTTGATGCCAAAGAAGGTAAAACATCGTAAAGTTCAACGTGGCAGAATGAAGGGTAAAGCAACAAGAGGAAACTTCATTGCTTATGGTGACTATGCTATACAAGCAACTGAATGCGGATGGTTAACAAGCAACCAAATAGAAGCAGCCAGAATAGCTATAAATAGATATATAAAAAGAGGTGGAAAACTTTGGATCAAAGTATTCCCAGATAAACCAGTAACTGAAAAACCTGCTGAAACTCGTATGGGTTCTGGTAAAGGTTCACCAGAATATTGGGTTGCTGTTGTTAAACCTGGTAGAGTTTTATTTGAATTATCTGGTGTACCAGAAAATGTTGCTAGAGAAGCTATGAGACTTGCTTCACATAAGCTTCCTATGAAGACTAAATTCGTAACAAGAAAAGATTTCGAACAAACGGGTGGTGAAGTAAATGAGGGCTAATGAATTACAAGAGTTGAGAGTAAATACTGCTCAAGAATTGTCAGCTAAATTAAATGATTTAAAAGCTGAGTTATTTAATTTAAGATTTCAATTAGCAACTGGTCAACTAGAAAACCCAATGAGAATTAGACAGGTAAAGAAGTCAATAGCTCAAGTTAAGACAATACTTAGAGAAAAAGAGTTAAAAGTGATTGAACAGTAGTATACTGAAAGGAGGTAATCCTGTGGAAAGAAGTAATAGAAAGACTAGAATAGGCAGAGTTGTTTCTGATAAAATGGAAAAGACTATTGTAGTTGCAGTTGAAGGAAAAGTTCGTCACCCATTATATGGTAAGACAATCAACAGAAGTAAAAAGTTCAAGGTTCATGATGAAAATAATGAAGCTAGAATTAATGATAGAGTATTAATAATGGAAACTAGACCATTATCTAAAGATAAGAGATGGAGATTAGTACAAATCGTTGAGAAAGCTAAATAGTTCAATGATTGAAAGGAGGGCATTTATATGATACAGCCACAAACTCGCTTAAAAGTTGCAGATAACACTGGAGCAAAAGAAATTATGTGCATAAGAGTTTTAGGCGGTTCCAAGAGAAAGTTTGGAAACATTGGAGACGTAATAGTTGCTAGCGTTAAAAGTGCAACACCAGGCGGTGTTGTTAAAAAAGGTGAAGTAGTTAAGGCCGTTATAGTTAGAACTAAAAGAGGAGTACGTAGAGCAGACGGATCATACATAAAGTTTGATGAAAATGCTGCTGTTGTCATCAAAGACGACAAACAACCAAGAGGAACTCGTATTTTTGGACCTATAGCAAGAGAGTTAAGAGAAAAAGATAAAGAGTTCAACAAAATATTATCATTAGCACCTGAAGTTCTATAAAAGGGAGGTGGCTGTGATGGCTAAAGTTCATGTAAGAAGAACAGATAAAGTTGTTGTTATTTCAGGTAAAGATAAAGGTAAAGTAAGCGAAGTATTAGCTGTTTATCCAAAAACTAGTAAAGTATTAGTTAAGGATGCAAATGTTGTTACTAAGCACGTGAAACCTAATAGAGAAAATATGCAAGGCGGAATTGTTAAAAAAGAAGCGCCAATGAATAGTTCAAAAGTTATGCTATACTGCACAAACTGTAATTCTGCAACAAGAATTAGCAAGAAACTTTTAGAAGATGGTACAAAAGTAAGAGTTTGCAAAAAGTGCGGAGAAATACTATAGACTTTGAAAGGAGGGTTCACTGATGAGTAGACTACAGGAAAAATACAATAAAGAAGTAATACCGGCTCTTATGGAGAAGTTCGGATATAAAAATATAATGCAAGTTCCAAAACTAGAGAAAATAGTTGTGAACATGGGTGTTGGAGAAGCTAAAGATAACTCTAAAGTTTTAGAATCAGCAATTGCTGACCTACAACAAATTACAGGACAAAAACCAGTAATAACAAGAGCAAAGAAATCTGTAGCTAACTTTAAAATCAGACAAAACATGCCTATTGGTTGTAAAGTTACACTAAGAAAAGACATGATGTTTGAATTTGCAGATAAATTAATGAATATCGCGTTACCAAGAGTTAGAGACTTTAGAGGAGTTTCAGCTAAGTCTTTTGACGGTAGAGGAAACTATGCTTTAGGAATTAAAGAACAAATCATATTCCCAGAAATCGAATATGACAAAATAGATAAAGTAAGAGGTATGGATATAATATTTGTTACTACTGCAAAGACTGACGAAGAAGCAAGAGAATTGCTTAGATATCTTGGAATGCCGTTTGCTCAATAATAAGGAGGGGAAAACATGGCACGTAAGGCGATGATAGAAAAATGGAAAAAGACTCCTAAATATTCTACTAGAGCTTATACAAGATGTAGAATATGCGGAAGACCTCATTCTGTTTTAAAGAAATATGGAATATGCCGTATTTGCTTTAGAGAATTAGCATACAGAGGACAAATCCCTGGATGTAAAAAAGCTAGTTGGTAAAAACATAGAGATTAGAAAGGAGGCATACTAAATGGTTATGACAGATCCTATTGCAGATATGCTAACTCGTATAAGAAATGCAAACATAGTTAGACATGAAGTTGTTGAAGTTCCATCTTCAAATGTAAAAAAATCTATAGCCAATATATTAGTTCAAGAAGGATATGTTAAGGATATAGAGGAATATGCTGATGGAGCAGTCCCAATGATTAGATTGTCTTTAAAATATAATGGAAAAGAAAGAATAATAACTGGTCTTAAGAGAATATCTAAACCAGGTTTAAGAGTTTATTGTAAGAAAGATAACATTCCAAAAGTATTAAACGGACTAGGAGTTGCTATAATTTCAACTTCAAAGGGAATTGTTACAGATAGAGAAGCTAGAAAATTAGGTCTAGGTGGAGAAGTTATTTGTTACGTTTGGTAATTTAATTTAACGTGAATGGGAGGTGCAATTATGTCAAGAGTAGGAAGACTTCCAATAGAAATACCTAATGGAGTTAATGTTACAGTAACACCAGAGAACGTTGTTACTGTAAAAGGACCAAAAGGAGAATTAACTAAGGCTATGCACGAAGATATGAACATAGCTGTAGAAGAAAACAATATAGTTGTTACAAGACCAAGTGAAAATGTTCAACATAAAGCATTACACGGATTAACTAGAGCGTTAATCAACAATATGGTTGTTGGTGTAACACAAGGATATGAAAAAACACTAGAATTAGTTGGTGTTGGATATAGAGCTCAATTAAAAGGAAAAGATTTAACATTAAATCTTGGATATTCACATCCAGTTGAAATAAAGGCTGTTAAAGGCGTAGAATATAAAGTTCCAGAACCAACAAAAGTTGTTGTTAGCGGAATTGACAAAGAATTAGTTGGATCAGTTGCAGCTAATATAAGAGTATGGAGAAAACCTGAACCATACAAAGGAAAAGGAATTAAGTACGCTGGAGAAGTTATAAGACGTAAAGAAGGTAAAACAGGTAAATAACAGAATTAACAGCAGAAAGGAGTGAATCTCATGTTCAATAAGGAAAACAGACAGAAAGCTAGAGTTAAACGTCACTTAAGAGTGCGTAACAAGATTTCTGGAACAGCTGCTAGACCAAGATTAGCGGTTTACAGAAGTGAAAAGAACATATACGCTCAAATTATTGATGACGTTGCAAGAATAACTTTAGTTTCTGCATCAACTTTAGATAAAGAGTTCGCAGAAAAAGTTGGAAGCAACAAAGAAGCTGCTAAAGCAGTAGGTACTATGGTAGCTAAAAGAGCTTTAGAAAAAGGCATAGAAGAAGTTGTTTTCGATAGAGGCGGATATGTATATCATGGAAGAGTAAAAGAACTTGCAGATGCAGCTAGAGAAGCAGGTTTGAAATTCTAAAAAAGGAGGGAAAATAATGAGAATAGATCCTAGCACGCTAAATCTTAAAGAAAAAGTTGTATTTATAAACAGAGTTGCTAAGGTTGTTAAAGGTGGTAGAAACTTTAGATTTAGTGCTCTTGTTGTAGTAGGAGATGAGAACGGACACGTTGGCGTAGGAATGGGTAAAGCTGTTGAAATACCTGAAGCTATAAGAAAAGGTATTGAAGATGCTAAGAAACACTTAGTTGAAGTAGCAATGGTTGATACTACAGTTCCACATGCAATCCAAGGAGAATTTGGAAGAGGAAGAGTCTTAATAATGCCAGCTACAGAAGGTACTGGAGTTATCGCTGGTGGTCCTGTTAGAGCCGTATTGGAATTAGCAGGATTAAAGGATGTTAGAGCTAAATCATTAGGTTCTAACAACCCTAAAAACATGGTCGGTGCAACAATTAATGGATTATCAAGATTAAGAACTGCTGAACAGATTGCTAAATTAAGAGGCAAATCTGTAGAAGAGATTTTAGGTTAGGAGGGGATCAACCTTGGCTAAGCTTAAGGTGACACTAACAAAGAGTATCATAGGTAGAAAGAAAGACCATATTGCTACAGTTAATGCTCTTGGATTAAAGAAAATAGGCAAGAGTGTTATGCACGAAGATACTCCTCAAATTAGAGGTATGATTAACAAAGTAAGTTATCTTTTAAATGTTGAAGAAATATAGTCAGGAAATATAGTTAAGAGGAGGTGTACTAAATGAAACTTCATGAATTAAGACCTGCTGAAGGTTCAAAGAAAGCTCCTAAAAGAGTTGGTAGAGGAAACGGTTCTGGATTAGGTAAAACTGCAGGAAAAGGTCATAAAGGACAAAACGCTAGATCAGGCGGTGGTGTTAGACCAGGATTTGAAGGTGGTCAAATGCCTTTATACAGAAGATTACCTAAGAGAGGTTTCACTAATATATTCGCTAAAGAATATGTAGAAGTGAACGTAAGCAGATTAAATATCTTCGAAGACGGAACTGAAGTTACACCAGAAGTATTAAAAGCAAATGGTGTAATCAGTAAAGTTAAAGATGGAGTTAAAATACTAGGAAACGGCACTTTAGAAAAGAAGTTAACTATCAAAGCAACTAAATTTACTAAGGGTGCTGTAGAAAAGATAGAATCCATAGGGGGAAAAGCAGAGGTGATATAACATGTCAACCTTACGTAACGCTTGGAAAGTTCCCGAATTAAGAAAAAGAATTTTATTTACATTATTTATGGTAGCAATTATCAGGATGGGAAATCATATTCCTGTTCCTGGAATTGATACCGGAGCACTAGCTAACATGACAAAAGCGGGGACGTTGTTTAGTTTTTATGATTTAATGTCAGGTGGTGCATTAAGTAACTTTAGTATTTTTGCTATGGGGGTTATCCCTTATATCAACTCATCAATAATATTTCAATTATTAACGATTGCTATCCCTTCATTAGAACAATTATCTAAAGAAGGAGAAGAAGGTAGAAAGAAGATTCAAAAATATACAAGATATGCAGCAATTCTTTTAGGAGCACTTCAATCATTTGGAACTTATGCATTAATAAGAAACTATGGAGCCGCTACTAATATAGGAAAGTTTGATATATTTTTGATGGTTCTTACACTAACTACTGCATCAACATTTTTGATGTGGTTAGGAGACCAAATAACTGTAAAAGGTATAGGCAATGGTATCTCATTAATAATATTTGTTAATATAATTTCAAGATTGCCAGAAAAAGTATTGAAAATTAACAGTTTGCAACAAAATCAAACAGTTAGTATAGTTCAAGTAATTTTCCTAATAGTGTTTGTGTTATTGATGTTTACTGGTGTTGTTATAGCTACATTAGCTGAAAGAAGAATACCTATTCAATATGCAGCTAAGAATTCTGGCGGAAGAATGTTAAAAGGTCAATCAACACATATACCTATAAACATGAATTCATCTGCTATCATAGCTATAATTTTTGCTATGTCGGTAATGCAATTTCCAGCAACTATTGGAAGCTTTTGGCCACAATCTGCATTCTATAAATTTGTTACTGCAAGTAAGTACAGTGTATTTAGAATGAACTCATGGCCATATGCTATTATTACTGCAATATTAGTTATATTTTTTACTTGGTTTTATACTGAAGTTACTTTTAAACCAGATGAAATGGCAGAAAATATACATAAATCTGCTGGATTTATCCCAGGAGTAAGACCTGGTGAAGCAACAGCAAGATTTATAGAAAAAGTATTAGTGAGAGTATCAATACTTGGAGGAATATTTGCTACATTTATAGCATTAGTTCCTATGATCTTTGAATCAGTTGGAGCATTCAAAGGAATATCCTTAGGAGGTACAGCATTACTGATAGAAGTTGGAGTTGCTCTTGACTTCATGAGAGTATTAGAATCTCAATTAGTAATGAGACACTACAAAGGATTCTTAAAATAAATAGTATATAATTGGGAGTTGATATGTATGAGAATGATTTTGTTAGGACCTCCTGGAGCAGGTAAGGGCACACAAGCAAAATTAATAAGTGAGAAATACTCTATTCCTCATATATCTACAGGGGATATATTCAGAAAGAATATATCAGAAAAGACACCTTTAGGAGTAAAAGCTAAAGAGTATATGGATAAAGGACAATTAGTTCCAGATGAACTAACTATAGATTTAGTTAATGATAGACTAACACATGAAGATTGTAAAAAAGGCTTTTTATTAGATGGATTTCCTAGAACAGTAAAGCAAGCAGAAGCTTTAGAAAAATTCTTAACAGAAAACAATCAAAGTTTAGATACTGCATTGCTTATAGATGTTCCAAGTTCTTTTATACTTGAAAGAATGACAGGAAGAAGAGTTTGCCCATCATGTGGTGCAAGTTATCATATAAAATTCAACCCTCCTAAAATTGAAGGACTATGTGATGTTTGCAAAAAAGAAGTCATTCAAAGAAAAGATGATACTGAGGAAACTGTAAAAGAAAGAATAGAAGTGTATGATAGACAAACTCAACCATTAGTAGATTTTTATTCATCTAAGGATCAATTATTTGTGGTTGATGGTACACAATCAATTGATCAGGTTTTTGAAACCATTTCTAATCACATAGAAGGCGATAAATAGATGATAACTATTAAAAACTCTAAAGAAATTGAGTATATGAGACACGCTGGAAAAATAGTTGGGGATACTTTGGCTCTTTTAGAGGAATCTATAAAGCCGGGAATAACAACTAAAGATTTGGATAGAATAGCAGAAGAATACATAAGAAAATGTAACGCTATTCCATCATTTAAAGGATATTATGGTTTTCCTGCTTCAGTATGTACTTCTGTAAATGAAGAAGTTGTTCATGGTATACCAGGAGATAGAGTATTACATGAAGGTGATATAATAAGCATTGATTGTGGAGCTATATTAAATGGATATCATGGGGATGCAGCGAGAACTTTTGCTGTAGGCAATATATCAAAAGAAGCTGAAGACTTAATTAAAGTTACTAGAGATAGTTTCTTTAAGGGAGTTGAAAATGCTATAGTTGGTAATAAGCTAACAGATATATCTGCTGCAATCCAAAAACATGCTGAATCTCATGGATACTCAGTAGTAAGAGATTATGTAGGGCATGGTATTGGAACGGCAATGCATGAAGAACCTGAAGTGCCTAATTTCGGTAGACCTGGCAGAGGTCCCAAATTAGTAGAAGGCATGGTTTTAGCAATTGAACCAATGATTAACGTTGGAGAATTATATGTGGAAGTTTTATCAAATGATTGGACAGTAGTTACTAGAGATAGAAAATTATCAGCTCATTATGAAAATACTGTGGCCATATTAAATAACGGGCCTGAAATATTAACTTTAGGTTAATTGAGGTGACAAGGTGGAATATAACGAACTTATAGGAAGAATTGCATACTCGAAAGCTGGAAGAGATCAAGGAAGATTCTTTATAATATTTGATGTAATAAATGATGATTATGTTAATATTGTAGATGGAGACTTGAGAACAGTAGAAAAACCTAAAAAGAAGAAAATAAAGCATTTAGAAGTTAATGATGAGGTAATGGAAGATGCAAGAGATATGATAATTTCTAATAATAGTATTAGTAATATAAAAGTAAGAAGATTTTTGAAAAATAGGGACGCTATTAAGGAGGGTTAAGTACCTTATGTCAAAAGATGATGTAATAGAAATGCAAGGTACAGTTTTAGAAGCTTTGCCTAATGCTATGTTTCAAATTCAGCTAGAAAGCGGTCAGACAATATTAGGTCACGTATCTGGTAAATTAAGAATGAACTTCATTAGAATTTTACCAGGTGATAAAGTTACAGTTGAGCTTTCTCCATACGATCTATCAAGAGGTAGAATAACTTGGAGAGCTAAATAGCAAGGAGGGTTAGGAATGAAAGTAAGACCATCAGTAAAACCTATTTGTGAAAAATGCAAAGTAATAAGAAGAAAAGGTAAAGTAATGGTTATATGTGAAAATCCTAAACATAAACAAAAACAAGGTTAATATATAAACGTAAAAAAGTTATTAAAAATAGTTGATAAATCAATTAAATTGCAATATCATGTATAAGTATGATATAAATTAAAACTTAAAAAAGTTTATATGCGGCTGCTAACATAAATTAGGATGAAAGTTGAAAATTAGGAGGTGTAAAGTCAATGGCTAGAATAGCTGGTATTGACCTACCAAAGGAAAAAAGAGTTGAAGTGGGTCTAACTTACATCTACGGGATTGGAATAAACAGATCTCGTGAGATTCTTAAAGAAACAGGAGTTAATCCAGACACTAGAGTTAAGGATTTAAGTGAAGAAGAAGTAAACACAATAAGAGATTATATCGGTAAAAACTTCGTTATCGAAGGAGATTTAAGAAGAACTATAGCTCTTGATATAAAGAGATTAGTTGAAATTGGATGTTACAGAGGAATCAGACATAGAAGAGGTCTTCCTGTAAGAGGTCAAAAAACTAAGACAAATGCTAGAACTAGAAAAGGCCCAAAAAGAGCTATTAGTGGTAAGAAAAACAAATAGTAAGGAGGGATGACAAGTGGCAAAAGCTAATACTAGAAAAACTAGAAGAAAAAAGGAAAGAAAGAATATAGAGCACGGTTGTGCACATATAAAATCAACCTTTAACAACTCAATAGTTACAATAACTGATGCAGTTGGTAATGCTTTATCTTGGTCAAGTGCGGGAGCTTTAGGCTTTAAAGGATCAAGAAAAAGTACTCCATTCGCAGCTCAAATGGCAGCTGAAACAGCAGCTACAGCGGCAATGGAACACGGTTTAAAGAGCATCGAAGTATATGTAAAAGGACCAGGAGCTGGTAGAGAAGCTGCTATAAGATCACTACAAGCTGCAGGACTTGAAATTACTTTAATAAAGGATGTTACTCCAATACCACACAATGGTTGTAGACCACCAAAGAGAAGAAGAGTTTAGTATATAGAAACAGGAGGTGTTACTTGAATGGCTAGATACATTGGAGCTACATGTAGATTATGTAGAAGAGAAGGTATGAAACTATTTCTAAAAGGAGATAGATGTTATACAGATAAATGTGCATTCGCTAGAAGAAGCTATGCACCAGGACAACACGGACAAGGTAGAAAGAAACTTTCTAACTATGGTGTTCAATTAAGAGAAAAACAAAAAGCTAGAAGAATCTATGGAATTCTTGAAGCTCAATTCAGAAAATACTACGAAAAAGCTGAAACAATGAGAGGTATTACAGGTGAAAACTTATTAAAACTTCTTGAAATGAGATTAGATAACGTAGTATATAAATTAGGATTTGGAAGTTCTAGAGCAGAAGCTAGACAATTAGTTACACACGGACATTTCTTAGTAAATGGTAAGAAAGTTGATATAATCTCTTACCAAGTAAGCGCTGGAGATGTAATATCTGTTCGTGAAAAAAGCAGAGGTACTGAGAAGTTTAAGACTTTTGCTGAAAATCCAAAGACATTACCAGCTTGGTTAGAAGGAAATATAGAAAACTTTGAAGGAAAAGTTATTGCTGAGCCAACTAGAGCTGACATTGATGTTCCAGTAAACGAAACATTAATCGTTGAGTTATATAGTAAATAAGATTGGTAATTAGATTGGAATCAGTTGCCCTCAGTATGGTATAATTCATTGAAGGAGGGTTCGTATGTTAGAAATAGAAAAACCCAAAATAGAATGTGTTGAAGCATCGGAAGACGGTACTTATGGTAAGTTTGTTATAGAACCTTTAGAAAGAGGATATGGAATAACTTTAGGTAACTCACTTAGAAGAATTTTATTATCATCTTTACCTGGAGGAGCTGCAAATTCTATCAAAATAGATGGCGTTCTTCATGAATTTTCAACTGTAACAGGAGTTAAAGAAGACGTTACTGAACTAATCCTTAACATTAAAGGATTAGCGCTAAAAATGAATGGCGAAGGACCTAGCACTATATACATAGATGCACAAGGACCTGGAGAAGTAACTGCTGCTGATATTATTTCTGATGGTAATGTAGAAATAATGAATAAAGATATGCATATAGCTACATTAGATGATGACGGAAAACTTTACATGGAG
The DNA here is from genome assembly GCF_000014125.1 of Clostridium novyi NT. Lineage (NCBI taxonomy): Bacteria > Bacillati > Bacillota > Clostridia > Eubacteriales > Clostridiaceae > Clostridium > Clostridium novyi. Next base: position 250,234 of record NC_008593.1, read on the forward strand.
ATTAATGTAGATAATGGAAGAGGATACGTTACTCAAAATAAAAATAAGAAGGAAGATTTACCAATAGGTACTATACCTGTTGACTCAATTTATACACCAGTAAAGAGAGTTAACTTCACAGTAGAAAATACTAGAGTTGGTCAAATCACTGATTATGATAAGTTAAGTATAGAAGTTTGGACTAATGGAACTATACAACCAGAAGAAGCTATAAGTCTTTCAGCGAAAATTCTTATAGAGCATTTTAAGTTATTCATGACTCTTACAGACCATGCTGACAACGTAGAAATAATGGTAGAAAAAGAAGAAGATAAGAAAGAAAAAGTTCTTGAAATGACTATAGAAGAGTTAGACTTATCAGTAAGAAGTTATAACTGCTTAAAGAGAGCAGGTATAAACACTGTACAAGAGCTAACTGAAAGAACTATAGATGATATGATGAAGGTTAGAAATTTAGGTAAAAAATCCCTTGAAGAAGTACAAGAAAAACTTGCTGCTTTAGGATTAGGCTTAAAGAAATCCGATGAGTAAAGGAGGATGAAACATGGCACAACAACGTAAGTTGGGACTTCCAACTGATCATAGAAGAGCTATGCTAAGAAATTTAGTAACTAGTTTCTTAAAAAATGGTAAAGTAGAAACTACTATAACTAGAGCAAAAGAAGCTAGAAACATGGCTGAAAAAATGATTACTCTTGCAAAAAGAGGGGATCTTCACGCTAGAAGACAAGTGTTAGCATATGTAACTGAAAAGGAAGTAGTTGATCATTTATTTGCAGAAATCGCTCCAAAGTATGCAGATAGAAATGGTGGATATACAAGAATGTACAAAATGGGACCAAGAAGAGGCGACGGAGCAGAAGTAGTTATACTTGAGTTAGTATAATGCTGTAAAAGGGGATTAAGGCATATGGCTTAGTCCCCGTTTTACTATATCCTTTAATAAGTTTAAAAGGAGCATCTATCTCTTATGAATGAAAACATGATTGAATGTAAAAACGTTGTATATAAATATGAAAAAGCTGAAGAAGAATCTAAAGTTGCCGTTGACAACGTTAACCTTGATATAAAAAAAGGTGAATTTTTAGTTGTATTAGGGCACAATGGATCAGGAAAATCAACTTTATCAAAACACATGAATGCACTTTTGCTTCCAAGTGAGGGAACAGTATACGTATCGGGAATGGATACTAAAGATGAAAGCAACATATGGAAAATAAGAAATAACGCAGGAATGGTATTTCAAAATCCAGATAATCAACTTGTAGCTACTATTGTAGAAGAAGATGTTGCTTTTGGACCAGAGAACTTAGGAATAGCACCAGATGAAATAAGAAGTAGAGTTGATGAAGCCTTAAAAAGAGTAAATATGTATGAATATAGAAGATATGCACCACACTTATTATCAGGTGGACAAAAGCAAAGAATTGCTATAGCTGGAATATTGGCAATGAGACCAGAATGTATTATTTTTGATGAACCTACAGCTATGCTAGACCCTTCAGGAAGAAAGGAAGTTGTTAATACTATAAAAGAACTTAATGAACGTTATGGTATTACAATTATACTTATAACACATTACATGGAGGAAGCTGTAGAAGCTGATAGAATAGTGGTTATGGATAAAGGTAAAATTGTAATGGAGGGAACTCCAAGAGAAATTTTTAGTAATGTTCCGCTAATGAAAAACATAGGGCTTGATGTTCCACAGATGACAGAACTTGCATATGAACTCCAAAATAGTGGAGTAAATATAGCTTCAGATATATTAACTATAGATGAGATGGTGAATGCATTATGTCAATTGAAATAAAAAATTTAACACATATATATATGCCAGGATCACCATTTGAGAGAAAAGCTCTAGATAATGTAAATATATCAATTGAAGATGGTGAATTTGTTGCACTTATAGGACATACGGGTTCAGGAAAGTCTACATTAATTCAACATATAAATGGATTATTAAAAGCATCTAGTGGCAATATCATTATAGATGGTGTGGATATAACATCTGAAAAGGTTAAATTAAGTGAAATAAGAAAAAAAGTAGGACTTGTATTTCAATATCCAGAATATCAACTGTTTGAAGAAACTATTGAAAAGGATATTGCGTTTGGTCCGAAAAACTTAGGATTAAATGATGAACAAGTGTCCAAAAGAGTAAAAAAAGCTATGAACATAGTTGGACTAGACTATGATGTATACAAAGATAAGTCGCCATTTGATTTAAGTGGTGGACAAAAAAGAAGAGTTGCAATAGCTGGGGTTGTAGCAATGGAACCAAAAGTATTAATATTAGATGAACCAGCTGCGGGATTAGATCCTAAAGGTAGAGAAGATATTTTAGAAAAAGTAAAACAACTTAAAGAAGAATACAATATGACAATAATATTGGTATCACATAGTATGGAAGACGTAGCTAAAATAGCAGAAAGAGTTTTAGTTATGGATAAAGGAAGATGCATATTAGATGGTACTATAAAAGAAGTGTTCAATGAAGTAGATATATTAGAAAGTGTCGGACTTGCAGTTCCACAAGTGACTTATCTAGTAAGAGCATTAAAAAGTAAAGAATTTAATATACCTGAAGATATATTTACTATAGAGGAAGCTAAAAATGAAATTTTAAAACTAATAAGAGGAGCTAATAAACATGATTAAAGATATTACTATAGGGCAATATGTTCCCGGAGAATCTTTCATTCATAAATTGGATCCTAGAGTTAAGATATTATTGTCAATAATATATATAATAAACCTATTTTTAATAAATAATTTTAAAGGGTATATTTTTGTTGTAGCGTTTACAGTTGCAATAATTATTATTTCAAAAGTTCCCTTTAAATATATATATAAAGGTTTAAAACCTGTATTCATATTACTGATTATAACGGCTTTGTTGAATATATTTATGACTGGTGGTAATTCTGGAGAAGCACCACTTTGGCAGTGGAAATTTTTAAAGATATATAAAGCAGGTTTATTATTGGCTGGGTTTATGATAGTAAGATTAGTATTTTTAATTATAGGAACATCGTTACTTACATTAACAACATCGCCTATAGAACTTACTGATGGATTAGAGAAATTATTAAATCCATTTAAAAAGATAGGATTACCAGCTCATGAATTAGCTATGATGATGACTATAGCTCTTAGATTCATTCCAACTCTTATGGATGAAACCGATAAGATAATGAAGGCTCAAATGGCAAGAGGAGCTGATTTTGAATCAGGAAACTTGGTTAGTAGAGCTAAAAACTTAGTACCACTATTAGTGCCGCTATTTATAAGTTCATTTAGACGTGCTGATGAACTTGCGATGGCTATGGAAGCAAGGTGTTATAAAGGTGGAGAAGGAAGAACTAGAATGAAAATATTAAAGTTACATAATAGAGATTTTGTTGCTACATTTATAACTATTTTATTAGTTATAGTATCTATTTGGAGCAGAAGTTTTTCCTAGACATCAAATATAAAATTTTGCCGGAGTGTTTATAATGAAAAAAAATATAAAACTTGTTATAGAGTATGATGGAAGTAATTATTCTGGATGGCAAAAACAAAAACATTCAATGACGATTCAACAGAGGATAGAAGAAGCTATTTTTGATATTACAAAGCAAAAGATAGAAGTTAATGGTTGCAGTAGAACAGATGCTGGAGTACATGCTAGAAATTTTGTAGCTAATTTTATTATTGATAGCAGTATACCGCCAGAAAAATTTAAATATGCTATGAATAGTAAATTACCTAAAGATATTGTAATAAAAAATTCATGTGAAGTTCCAATGGATTTTCATGCAAGATTTCAAAGTAAGGGAAAAAAGTACGTTTATACTATATTGAACAGAGAAGAACCCCCTACAATAGATAGAGGGGTTGTATATCATTTTAATAAAAAGTTAGATGTTGACCTTATGAGAAGTGCAAGTAAATATTTTATAGGTTCTCACGAATTTGATTCTTTTTATAAAAAGGCTGGAAGTTCAGTTAAGTCTACATTAAGAACCATATATTATTGTGATGTTACTAAAGTTGATGATATTATTAAAATCATAGTTATAGGAGAGGGTTTTCTTTATAATATGGTTAGAATAATTGCAGGAACTCTAGTTGAAGTTGGGATAGCCAGAATAAAGCCAGAGGATATTAAAAATATAATTCTGGCTAAAGATAGAGAAAAGGCTGGCAGGTCTTTACCGCCTCAAGGACTATGTTTAGAAGAGGTTTTATACTAAAAACTTAAATATTTTTATGTTTTAGGTAAAGTGTGTTGACACGCCAGGCTGATTGTATTATAATATGTATTGTTGTAAATTTCAGTATATAAGACCACAGCCCCGGTCTTGATATAGAAGAAAGAAAACAAGATCAGTTACTCAATAGGAAAAAGTTCAAGGAGGGAAAACGATGAAATCATATCTTGCAAAAGAAAATGAAGTTCAAAGAAAATGGTATGTTATCGACGTTGAAGGAAAACCGCTAGGAAGAGCTGCTAGCCAAGTTGCAACAATCTTAAGAGGAAAAAATAAGCCAACTTATACACCAAACGTTGATACTGGAGATTATGTTATCATATTAAATGCTGAAAAAGTAGCATTAACAGGTAAAAAATTAGATCAAAAGATGTTAAGACATCACTCACTATATCCAGGTGGATTAAAAGAAATATCTTACAAGAAAGCATTAGAAAGCAAACCAGAATTTGTTTTCCAAGAAGCTGTAAGAAGAATGCTTCCACAAGGACCTTTAGGAAGAAAGATGCTTAAAAAATTAAAAGTATACAGAGGTTCAGAACACAATCAAGAAGCTCAAAAACCAGAAGTTTTAGAGTTAAGATACTAGTATTTGGAGCTGAAGGGAGGATACATATAGATGGCTAAAGTTCAATATTTTGGAACAGGAAGAAGAAAGAAATCAGTAGCAAGAGTAATACTTGTACCAGGAGACGGTAAAGTTACAATAAACAAAAGAGACATAGAAGTTTATTTTGGATTAGAAACATTAAGATACATTGTAAATCAACCTTTAGTTTTAACTGGAACTAAAGACAAATTTGATGTAATTGTTAATGTTAATGGTGGTGGATTCACAGGTCAAGCTGGTGCTATAAGACACGGTATCACAAGAGCATTAGTTAAAGCTGATGAAACTTTAAAACCAGAACTTAAGAAAGCTGGATTCTTAACAAGAGATCCAAGAATGAAAGAAAGAAAGAAATACGGTCTTAAAAAAGCAAGAAGAGCACCACAATTCTCAAAGAGATAGTATTATTTTCTTTAAAGAACAAGAAGGAATTAACCTTTTTGTTCTTTTTTTATGCGCAGATGCAGATTTGCAAATATTAATAATATTATATTAATGTACTAATGTAATTAAATAGTTGGTATACAATAATATTAACAATATTATACAAATATTTAAGTTAAATCATACATTTAGCTAATTAAAATTCATATATTGCTTTTTAAAGTATGAGATTCATAAATTTTTCTCCTGATAAACAAATTAAAAATCTTTATTATAGGGCAAAATAAATTATAAAAGCCAAAACAGGAGGAATGAAAATGACAAATAACAAATGGATAAAACAAATTACTTTAGTATCAATTTTTTTAATATGTATATTTAGTTTACAAAGTATTAAATGTAGTGCATATACTATTAATGAAAGCAAAGAGGAAAATAAGAAGATAATTTTAATTGATCCTGGTCATGGAGGAATGGATGGAGGTGCTGTTTCTAAGAATGGTACATCAGAAAAAGGGATTAATTTAGAGATATCCAAAAAGCTAAGAAAATGCTTAGAAGAAAAAGGCTATAAAGTAGAAATGACTAGAGAAGAAGATAAAGGATTATATTCAAATAAAGGTAGCGTTAGGGATAAAAAGAATGAAGATTTAAGTAATAGATGTAAAATGAAAGTTAGCACAAATTGCGATTTGTTTATTAGTATACATCTAAATATGTTTACACAAAGTAAATATCATGGAGCACAAGTTTGGTATTCTAAAGAAGGAGAAAGTGCGGAATTTGCACATATTGTACAAAAAAACTTAATTAAAGACTTAGATAAAAGTAATCATAGACAAGAGAAATGTGCAAAAGGGGCTTATAAAATTTTAAGATGTAATGACCATATTCCATCTATATTAGTTGAGTGTGGATTTTTATCTAATGCCGAAGAAGAGAAAAAATTAAAGGATAATGACTATCAGGAAAAAATAGCAAAATCTATAGCAAATTCTGTAGAAGAATTCTATAAGGTAAAACATTAATATATTGTTGTATATATTTTTTTGTTGGTATATAATGTTTAAAGATGTATATTTTATTATATTATGAATATTTGGAAATAAATACAATTATCTTAATGGGTAATATATATAAATAAGGGGGAAACGGGAGTATATTTCCTGGAATCTATGATGGGTAGATGCAATAGTCTTGCTGAAGATATAAAAGAACGTATTAATTTGCAAGATAAATTAATAAAAAAGTATAATATGCCTTTAGTATCAATAAGTTTTAATTGTTTAACTGAGCTTAAAATGAACAATACGATTTTTGACATAGTACAAACAATAGAGGGAATAGTATCGGATATGTTTAGTCCATATATATATTTTATATTATCTAGGGAAACTTCTGAAGGATATAATTCTATATTTATAATAAATAGGAATGCACTTGAAATAAAAAAAATAGCTTTGCAAATTGAAGAAAACCATTTATTGGGTAAATGTATTAATATTGATGTATTTAATAAAGATACTAAAAAGATTAGTAGAATTGATATAGGAAAATTAAAAAGAAGATGTTATCTATGTAATGGTGATGCTGAGAAGTGTATAAAAAATAAGAAACACTCTCAAAAAGATATGGTGAAATATGCATATGATAAGTATAAACAATATGCATATGAATGTATGCGAAATAGAAATTTAATAAAATAAAAAAGAAAGTGGTATTATGCCACTTTCTTTTTTATTTATGTTATTAACCTTTTTGTTCTATAACCATTTGAGCTATATTATTTGAATGGTCACCAACTCTTTCGAAGTTTGTAAGTAAATCCACGAATATAGAAGCACTAACAGCATTACATGTTCTAGTGTTTAATCTAGTAACGTGTTCTTTTCTAAGTTGTTTTTCCATAAGGTCTATGCTACGTTCTATATCTAAAACTTCTCTAGCTGCGTCCACGTCGAAGTTTTCTAAAGCAAATATTGTTCTATTAACTGCTGATTTTGTTATTTCATACATATTTTTTATGTCATCAAGTGATTCCTTTGAAAATGGTAAGTTATCATTTATTTTTATTTCAGCAATTTCTACTATGTTATCTGCATGGTCGCCAATTCTTTCTATATCACTAACTACGTGAAATAAAGATGTTATAAGCTCTGATTGAGCTTCAGATAAATTTGTACTTGATAACGAAACCATATAGTCTGTTATTTCTCTATGTAAGAAATTTATTAAGTTTTCATGTTCTACTACTGATGGTATTAAGTTTTCATCATTATTAATAAAACAAGCCATAGAGTCTGCTAAATTATTTTCAGCAATTTTGCCCATTCTAGAAATTTCTTTTACAATTTGACCGCATGCTATTGAAGGTGTTTCTAAAAGTCTCTTATCAAGATGTTCAAGTGCAAAGACAGTTTCGTCTTTATCTTTACCAGGTACTATTTTATTTACAAACTTCACAAGTAAAGGTATAAATGGAGCTTGTATAAGTACATTAGATATATTAAATAATGTGTGTGCATTTGCAATTTGTCTTTGAATAGTACCACCAAATAGCGGAACTATTTTCAATACTAGTGGAAAAGCAGCCATAAATATAAGTGTTCCGATTGTATTAAAGGTAAGATGAATTATTGATGCACGTTTTGCATTTTTGTGTGTTCCAATACCAGCAAGAAGTGCAGTAACACATGTTCCTATGTTGTCTCCGAAAAGTATTGGAAGAGCTACATTAAGTCCGATTGTACCATTAGCTGCAAGAGCCATTAATATACCAATTGTGGCACTACTACTTTGAACTGTTGCTGTCATCCCTAAACCAACAAGAATACCTAATAGTGGATGACTGCCTATACTAATAATCAAATGTTTGAATATTGGTAATTGTCCTAAAGGCTTCATTGAACTTTCCATCATAGACATACCAATAAATAAGATACCAAATCCAAGAATTATATCACCAATATCCTTAGTCTTTTTCTTTTTTGAAAAAAGAACTATAGCTGCACCGATAGCGAGCACTAAAGGAGCAACATCTGTTAACTTAAATGCTATAAGTTGAGCAGTTATGGTTGTACCTATGTTTGCACCCATAATTACTCCAGTAGCTTGAAACAAGTTCATAAGACCAGCATTAACAAATCCAATGGTCATTACTGTTGTAGCACTACTGCTTTGAATTATTCCAGCTACTACTGCACCTACTAGTATGGCAAATATGGTTTTACTAGTTAAAGCTTCTAAAATCCTTTTCAGCTTATCTCCAGCGGCTTTTTGAAGGCCATCTCCCATAAGTTTCATACCGTAGACAAATAATCCAAGTCCTCCTAGTAATCCAAAAATCATTTTGTAGTCCATACTCAATCTCAATCTCCTATCAAATTTCTTTTTGTTTTGATATTAAGTTTTAAAAAATTATAGTACACTAGTTTTAAGTTTATATTAAAACTGTAAAAAAATAAAGGGATATATATAAAAAAACAGAAAAAGCAAAAAATAGTGAAAAAATACTAAGATTGTAATTAAGTGTACTTAAACAAATATTTTTTTACAAAAAACAATTAATTTATATATAACCTTTTAAATTATAACATAAAATTCAGTATTTTTATAATATTAATATTATAAAACAATTTTATTTAAATAATAAATTAAAATACATATATTAAAGTGTATTTTATGTAGTTTACTAACAAATAATAAGTGTAACTTTAAAAAGTGTATGATTTAGGAGGGAACTTCATGAAAAAAGGTATTCCTGCTTCAAAAGGATATGCTATTGGAAAGGCTTTTATAAAAGAAGTTAAGGATATAAATATAGTAGAAAGAACTATAGAAAATTTAGCGGAAGAAGAAGAAAGATTAAAAGATGCTATAAATGCATCTAAAGAACAATTGAAAAAAATAAAAGAAAATGCCGAAAAGGAACTTGGACATGAAAAAGCAGCAGTTTTTGAAAGTCATATAATGTTTTTAGAAGATCCAGAGTTTACTGGCACTGCAATAACGAATATTAATAATAATAAGGTTAATGCAGAAAAAGCGTTAAATGATGTAGTTGAAATGTATATGGGTATATTTAAATCTATGGAAGATGAATACATGAGGGAGAGAGCTGCTGATGTTAAGGATGTAGGAAGAAGGATTTTAGATAATTTACTGGGAAATATTGATGAATCCCAGGGAATTTTAGATAAAGATACTATTATTGTTTCCTATGATTTAACACCTTCTGATACGGCTCAACTTGATAGAAGTAAGGTTATAGGATTTGTAACGGATATAGGTGGTCGAACATCTCACAGTGCTATAATGGCAAGGACATTAGAAATACCAGCTGTTGTTGGGTTAAATGATATAACATCTAGTGTTAAAAATGGAGATAATATAATTGTAGACGGAATCAAAGGAGAAGTTATAATAAATCCAGATAAATCAACCATAGAAGAATACACAAAAAGAAAAGAAGCTTTTGAAAATGAAAAGGCAGAATTAAAAAAATTAATAGATGTAAAAACAGTAACTAAAGGTGGAAAACATGTTGAGGTTTGTGGAAATATCGGTAAGGCAAAAGACATAGATCAAGTTTTAGAAAATGGGGGAGAAGGAGTAGGACTTTTCAGAACAGAGTTTTTATATATGGATAGACAGAACATGCCTACTGAAGAGGAACAATTTGAGGCTTACAAGTATGTAGCCGAAAAGGGTAATGGAAAGCCAATAGTTATAAGAACTTTAGATATAGGTGGAGATAAGAAGTTAGAATACTTACCATTACCTGAGGAAATGAATCCATTCTTAGGATATAGAGCAATAAGACTCTGTTTAGATAGAAAAGATATATTTAAAATTCAATTAAGAGCATTGCTAAGAGCATCTGCTTTTGGAAATATAAAAATAATGTTCCCTATGATTTCATCATTAAAAGAATTTAAAGAAGCAAAAGAACTTCTTCATGAATGTATGAATGAATTAAGTAAGGAAGGAAAAGAGTTTAATAAAGATTTAGAAGTTGGAATAATGGTAGAAATTCCTGCTGCAGCAATATGTGCAGAGGAACTTGCAAAATACGTTGACTTTTTTAGTATAGGAACAAATGACTTAATTCAGTATACTCTTGCTGCTGATAGAATGAATGAGAAGGTTTCATATCTTTATAATCCTAAACATCCTGCTATACTTAAATTAATAAAAATGACAATAGATGCAGCTCATAAAGAAGGAAAATGGTGTGGAATGTGTGGAGAAGCTGCGGGAGATGAAGAGATGATACCAATACTTGTGGAATATGGTTTAGATGAATTTTCAATGAGTGCTACATCAATATTAAAAGCAAAACAAATAATAATGAACAATTAAATAAATAAAATAAATATTGACCAAAAATAAAAGATAAAAATAGGTATTCATAGTCAAAACATTAATTTAGAAACACATAGCAAAGGATAAAAAATAAAATGCTATGTGTTTCTTTTAATTTAAGGTATAATTAGTAATATAGACCATGAATTTGGTTAAAGTTTGTAAAAATAATTTGATTTTGGAGGGAATAACATGAAATTAAACAGATTAAAATTAAGAAGAAAGGTAATATATTGTTTATGTGCTAGTATGACAATCTCTTCAATAATGTTTATGGGATGTTCAAAAAAAGGCGAAGAAGTAAACAAAAAGGACGTTAAGATAGAAACAAATACAAATAAAAAAGATTCAGAAAAAGAAAATGTAAATAATACACAAGAAAATGTAAGTGTAGAAAAGCAATCTGCAAAAAAAGCAAAGGTAAAAGAAGATAATAGCAAAAAGATGTTTTTAAAAAAAGAACTAGGAAAAAATTCAAAACCTACTTTTGCAACAAAGTGGAAAAACTCTAGTAATAACAAATTTAGTGCTTGTATAGAAGGAAAGGGAGAAAATGCACTAGAAGAAGGAGTAGGAAAAATATATATTAAAAATTTAAAAGAACAATCAAAATGGGAATTAGATCTTGATCAAGATCAGCAAAAGAATACTCCTAAATATATTGACTGGTTTGATGATAATAATTTAATGGTTGTAATAAGTAGAGCTCACGGAACAGTTTCACAAGGGGGAATATTGTATAAAGTTAACATAGAAACAGGACAAGCTACTGAACTTTATAATACTAAAGACAATAAAAAGCAGGTTGTATATGCAGTTAAAAAAGGTGATAAGATAGATGTTCAGATATTAGTATATGAAGATGATGATTTATTAGAATCACATGAAGAAACAAAAACTATAACCGTGAAATAAATTCTAGAGGGAAGTATTAAGAATTAATGAATAAAGCAAAAAAACTATATGAAAAGGCTATGAAAAAATATGAAAATGGATATATTGATGAAGCCATTGATATATGTGAAGAAATACTGTCTTTAAGTATGAAGTATAAACCTGCTATAAATCTTAAAGGACTTCTGTACTATTTTAAAGGAGATCTAAAAAGTTCCTCAGCATTATGGAAATTAAATTATGAAGTTAATAATGATAATGTAGCTAAGAAATATTTAGATGGATTAAAGGATGATGAAGAAAGATTTTCAATGTATGCATCGGCTATAAAGCTAATGCGTAATGGCGAAATTGATGAAGCTTTAAAAATATTTATAAAATGTAAAGATAGCGATTATAACAGAATCAATGTAGACAATAGTATTGCTACATGTTACTTAAAATTAAAACAGTATGATAAATCCACTAGATATATCAATAGGGTTTTGGAAATTGATGTTAAGAACATTACTGCTAATAATAATAAAAAGAAATTGAAAAATAGAAAAACTAAATCTGATAATAAAAAAAGTAATAAGAAAGTAATTTTAATTCCAATCATAATGATTTTAGTAATAACGGTAATAGGTATTACATTAAAAATGTATAAGGGCAACATAGCAAATATGATTAACAAATTTAACAATAAACATAATAATATAAGCAGCAATTTGGCTAATACTAATAATAAACAAAAAAATAGTAGTGAATCAAAGAAAAATTCCTCACAAAAGGTAGACAAAGTTAAAAATCAAGAAAATATAAAAACTGAATTTAAATATAAAGAATTATCAAATGCAATAGACAGTAAAGATTTTAATAAAATATATACATTATCAAAGCCTTGGAAGGATAAAAAGGATAAATTAAATGTAAAAGATAAAACGCTTTTAGTGAAAAGCGAAGATATACTAAAAGATGATGGAGTTAAGCATTTTTACAATACAGGGAGAGAATATTTAGAAGCTAATAATAAAGTGGAGGAAGCTGTGTCTAACTTACAAAAGGCTTATGACTATGGAAGTGATAGTTATTTATATGGACACATACTTTTTATGTTAGGAGTATCATATCAAAATAAAAAAGATATTAGTAATGCTTTAAAATGTTATGAGGAGTATGAAGCTAAATATTCTAATGAAAATTATATACAAGAAGTTTTGTATAGAACCGCTATATTATATAAAGATGTAAATTTAAATAAGTCAAAAGAATATGCAAAAAAACTTATGGACAATTATCCAGATTGCCAGTATGCTAACTCAAAAATCAAAGATATATTAAATAAATAACTATATACGATATGTAATACAGTTCTACATATCGTATTTTAGTATGTAAATTAGGGAACAATAAATGTTGACCATCAGTATAATATAAAAGTAAACTAAAAAGATTAAATAATAATTATTATTATTTAACAAAAATACTTGACTATTTAAGAAAAAAGAGGTAATATTTCAATATACCATATAAGGGTATAAACAAACTGTTTTGTGGAGGGATATTAATGATAAGAGAAATTGGCGGATCAAATTTTATACAAGAAGTTATGAATTCAGAAGAAACAGTAGTAGTTGATTTTTGGGCTCCTTGGTGTGGTCCATGCAAAATGTTAGGCCCTGTAATGGAAGAACTCTCACATGATATGGAAGGTAAAGCTAAATTTTTTAAAATAAATGTAGATGAAAATCCTGAAATTGCTCAAAGATTTCAAATAGGCAGTATACCAAATGTTATGGTATTTAAAGGCGGAAAAGTTGTAGAAAACTTAATTGGCTTTAGACCAAAACAAGATTTTGAAAAATCAATTGGAAAACATATTTAATATTATACCGACAATGTTAAGAAAAACATTGTCGGATTTATTATATACAGGTGGTGAGATAAATGAGTGAAAGATACGATATAGCTATTGTTGGTAGTGGTCCAGCAGGTATAGAGGCGGCTATAAATGCAAAAATAAGAAACAAGAATATAATTGTCTTTGGAAATAAGAATTTCAGTCCTAAGCTTATGAAAGCGCCTAAAGTAAATAACTATTTAGGGTTTTATAATTTAACAGGAAAAGAACTTAAAGATAAATTTAAGGAACATATAGATTCCATGAATATAGAAATAGTAGAAGAAAGAATAGATTCTGTTTATGCAATGGGAGAATACTTTTCATTAATGGTAAATAACAAAATGTATGAAGCAAGATCTGTAATAATCGCTACTGGAATTGAGTATGGAAAGCCTTTAAAGGGAGAAGAAGAGTTTTTAGGTAAGGGTGTAGGATATTGTGCTACTTGTGATGCACCTCTTTATAAAGGAAAAGTTGTAACAATTGTTGGATATAATAAAGAAGCAGAAAAAGAAGCTAATTATGTAAGTGAACTTGCATCAAAAGTATATTATGTTCCTATGAACAATGGAGAACTAAGTTTAAATGATAATATAGAGATTGTAAAAGGCGTTCCAAAAGAAGTGGTTGGAGAAGAAAGAGTTAAACAATTAGTTTTGAATAACAATACAATAGATACGGATGGAATATTTATTTTAAAAGATAGTATATCTCCAAGTCAACTAGTGCCAGGATTACAAATGGAAGATGATCATATAAAGGTTGATAGAAAAATGAGAACTAACATAGAAAGATGTTATGCTGCTGGAGATTGTGTTGGAAAGCCTTATCAATATATAAAATCAGCAGGTGAAGGGCTTATAGCTGCATTAACTGCAGTAGAAGAATTGTAATTAGAACGCTAACTATATAATATATAAAAGACAGTTGATATCTTTTCAACTGTCTTTTGTGTTATTGGACGATAAAAAATACATGGTTTCCTATTCTTTTTACGTTCTTTTTATTTATATTTTTCATCCAAGTGGATGTGGCTATCTTTGGATTATAGAAAAAGACTGCATTATTAGTTGGATCCTTTCCTCTTAAAGCGTCCATAACTGCATTAAAGCAAGATTCATTAGGAATTACGTCTATTTGACCATTTCTAACACAAGAAAAAGCACATTTTTGTTTTACTACTCCTTCTATATTGTTTGGAAAATGAGAGTCTTTAAGTCGATTTAATATAACTGAAGCAACAGCAACTTTACCTTCATATGGTTCAGCACAACTTTCGGCATATACAATTTGAGCCATTAAATTTATATCATCTTTAGTTATATAAAAATGTTTTCCTTGGTTGTTAAATACAGTTACAACTTCTGATTGTTCCTTATACAAAGTTTGACTTTCAGAATCCTGTATTACTTTTGCGTTAGCACAATAAAATGGAGATATTAATAAAGCTATTAATGTAATCATGCTAACAAAAATCTTTTTCATTTTTAAAATCCTCTCCTTTAAAATTTTTGGAGTCTAATATTTAAAGTAGGTTTATTAATATTGTATCCATAATGGGAAAAATAATTCAATAGTTTTTAAATTTCGTAAATAAATCTAAAAATTTTTCATAGGATTTTTCTACTTGGTTTAAGTCATCTCTAGATGAAGTATAAATATTTTTCAAAGAACTTTTACTAATGCTATCGTTACTAGATGTTAATTCTTCTATATTTAAATTGTATCTTAAATTTTCAAGATAATAATTATAATCATCAAGTGTTTTATAAAAATTATCATAAACTATATTAGCATCCCTTGGCACAGATAGAATAGATAAATTAGCCCTTAGTGCACTTAATGTAACTTCATCATTAGAAATTTCATTTAATAATGCGCTATATCCTTTAACTTCTAATCCTTTTGTGATGTCATTTATATAGTCTTTTTTTAAGTTATTAAATTTAATACTTATATCATTTAAGTAATCAATGAAGTCAGTGGTCTTATGTTTAGTCACTTTAGTGCTTATTGTGGCTTTAGCTTGTTTTTCAGCTTGATTTTTAAAAGAGTTTAGAAAATTTAAAGTTTCATTTGGTAAATCTATTTTTATATTTCGAATTGATATTTGTGAATAAAAGTTTAAGGTGTCATTTATGTATTTGTCTAAATCGCTTAAGGATCTATTTAATGTTTTACCATCTATATTTTCAATAGATTTAGCTATAGATAGTACTTGTTTATAAATTAATATATTACTTTGTACACCATTTATTAAATTTTCATGCTGGTTAGCATATTTTGTACTTGGATTAAGTGTTTTAATAGCGTAAAGATAATTCTGTAATGAAGATATATTTTTGTGCATAGTATTAATTATTCTATCATTGTTTCTAATGGAACTTTCGCTAAATTTAATCTCTGAAACGGACATATTAACGCTGTTTATGTTTTTGATTTCAAAATTTAGTTTGTTCTTATATTTAGTTAATGATTTGTTCATAAAAAAATAGTAACTTGAAAAAAAAGCAACTAACCCGATTATAATAGCAGATAATATAATAAGAATTACATTTGAAAACTTGTTTTGTGAGTTCTTCAAGAAATCAACTCCTTTAAATTATGAACGCAATAGTATATACTGAGGATATTATTCTACTATTTCTAAAAAATATTACTGGTTTATATAAATTTTAATTAGAAAAAAATAAAATTTTGTTAAATAAACAATGCATATATTATTAATATTCAAACTATAGTGTATAATTAAGATAGATGCTTAAGGTAAGAGGTGAAAGGTATGGATTTTGTAAACATGATAACTAATACTGTGGAAAATATAAGTGTATTTTCGGTATTAGATATTATTGTGGTATCATATATTTTTTATAAATTTTATATGCTTATGAATGAAACACGTGCTGAACAATTACTAAAGGGAATTTTATTCATTATTTTACTGATTCCAATAAGTAGTTTGCTTCACCTTACTACGTTAAATTGGATTCTTAACAAAACTCTTACTATAGGGGTATTATCCCTTATTATTATTTTTCAGCCTGAAATTAGAAAAGCCTTAGAACACATAGGAAGAAGTGCTTTTACAGATAAGCATATTTTAGAAAATGAAGAAAAGATGGATGAGGTTGTAACACAAATAGTAAATGCTGTAGAAAACTTATCTAAATCAAGAACAGGTGCACTTATTGTATTTGAACAAACAACAGGACTTGGTGATGTTATAAGTACAGGGACTAAACTTGATTCAGTTGTTTCAGCGGCATTACTTGAAAATATATTTGTTGTTAACACACCGCTGCATGATGGAGCTTCTATTATAAGAAATGATAGAATAGCAGCAGCAGGGTGTTTTTTGCCTTTAACCAATAATACTGAAATAAATAAACAGCTAGGAACAAGACACAGAGCTGCCATTGGAATTTCGGAGGTTTCAGATGCGCTAGTTATAATAGTTTCAGAAGAAACAGGGGTTATATCCCTTGCTGTTAATGGAAATTTAACAAGGTATTATACAAAAGAGAGATTAAAAGATATTCTAATAAAGATCATTACATATAGACAGACTAAAAAGGTAACTTATAGAGAGAAGGTGAAGTCATGGATAAAAAAAGCCAGCAACAAATAATAATAAAGATTTGTTGTGTTATTGCAGCTTTTATATTATGGCTATACACTTCCAATGATGGAAATACAATAAGGACTAATAAGATTTCAAGCATACCAATAGAAATCATTAATTCCGATTCTTTAAAACAATCAGGATTTGTACTTTCTCCAAATCAAGATTTCACCACATCTTTAAAGATAACAGGTAAATCTACGGATATTTATGGAGTAAAGGCTGAAAATTTTAAGTTACAAGTGGATTTAAGTGTATATGCATTAAAAAGAGGGGAAAATAAAGTTCCAATAACCATAGTTAATAAACCGAATAACGTTAATATAATAAATGACAATAGTATGTGGATGACAATTAAAGTAGATAATTATAAAGAAAAAAGTGTGCCTATAGAAGTTGAGGTAAGGGGAAAAAGTGAAAATGAACTAGGTGGAAATAAACCCATATTAAAAACTGATAAGGCAGTAATTAGTGGTGCTGAGGAATATGTAAATTCTGTTGTGAAAGCAAAAGGAATTATAGAATTTAGAAATTCTGAGGAAGATGTAACAAAATCAGTAGAACTTAAAGCTGTAGATAAGGATAATAGAGAAGTTAGTGAGGTTAATATAAATCCTAAAAATGTTACTGTACTAGTTCCTTTTAAAAAGACTAAAGAAGTAGGAGTAAATATAAAGACAACTGGAACATTAGGAAAGGATTATACTCTAAAGGGATTGAAACTTTTAAAGGGTAAAGTAAGTATAACAGGAGAGCCTGGGGTATTGTCAAAGATTAATAAATTAGATACAGAACCTATAGATTTAGGAAACATAAAAACAGAAAATTCTAATGTAAAGGTTAAGCTTATAATTCCAGAAGGAATAAAGTTAGCTGATAATGGTGATGTTGTAGATGTTGAAGTTGTTTTAGATAAAATGGATAAACAAAATGTAACAGCTACTTTAGAAACTAGAAATCTTGGAAGTGGACTTACAGCTCAACTAGAGAGAAATACAATTTCCTTAGTTGTATCTGGAGGACGAAATACCATAAATGAAATTACAGCAAAAGGATTAAAATGTTATGTTGATTTAAGAGGGCTTGGGAAAGGTGATCATACAGTTCCAATAAATGTTGATAGTCCTAAAGGAATTTCAATAGTATCTCAAAATTATAAGCGTATTAAAGTAACAATTTCTGATAATAAAAATGGTATTGAGGAAACAACAAATACTGATGGAGATGTTAAACCAACTAATTCAACTAACGTAAGGAAACACAGATAAAAAATATCGGAGGATAAGTATGTCAATAAGAGTAAACAATTTAGTTTTGGATATAGATGAAAATCATGATGCTTTATATAAGAAAGTTGCTAAAAAATTAAAAATAGATAAAGCTCATATAAAAAGTCTGAAGATAATAAAAGAGTCTATAGATGCTAGAAAAAAGAACACTATAAGATTTACTTATAGTGTTGAAGTTAAGTGTGATAATGAATCAAAGGTAGTAAGCAGAGCAAAAACTAATGATGCAAAGTTAGAAAAAGAAGAAATTAAAGAAAGTATAGTTTATGGAAATAAAAAATTAAATCACAGACCTATTGTAGTTGGAATGGGTCCTGCAGGAATGTTTGCAGCATTACGCTTAGCTCAAAATGGATATAGACCAATAGTCATTGAAAGAGGAGAAAATGTAGAAGATAGAACAAAATCTGTAGAAGAGTTTTGGAAATCTGGAAAGCTTAATTTAAACTCAAATGTTCAATTTGGGGAAGGAGGAGCTGGAACTTTTTCTGATGGAAAACTTACTACTAGAATTAAAGATAAAAGATGTGATTTTGTATTAAGAGAATTTGTAAATGCAGGAGCACCAGAAGAAATCACTTATATGGGTAAACCTCATATAGGAACAGATATATTAAAAGATGTGGTTAAAAATATAAGAGAAGAAATAATAAGATTAGGCGGAGAAGTAAGATTTAATAGCAAACTTGAAGATATAAAAATAAAAGATAATAAAATTGTATCCGTTGTAGTAAATGGAGAAGAAATTCCATGTGAAGTAATGATACTTGCCCTTGGACATAGTGCAAGAGACACCTATGAAATGTTATTTAATAGAGGGGTGTTTATGTCTCCAAAAGCTTTTGCAATAGGAGTTAGAATAGAACATTCTCAAAACTTTATAAATGAAAATCAATATGGAAAATTTAAAGATCATCCAAGACTTAAAGCGGCGGATTATAGACTTGCATATACAAGTCCAAATACAAAAAGAGCAGTATATAGTTTTTGTATGTGTCCAGGTGGAGAAGTTGTAGGAGCAGCATCAGAAGATGGCAGACTTGTTACTAATGGAATGAGTTATTATAGTAGAGATAAGGAAAATGCAAATGCAGCACTTGTAGTAACAGTTGGAGAAAATGATTTTATTGGAGATACGCCACTTAAAGGAATGGAATTTCAAAGACATTATGAAAGTTTAGCATATAAATTAGGCGGAGGAAATTATGTAGCCCCTGTTCAATTAGTTGGTGACTTTCTAAAGAATAAAGTTTCAACAAAACTAGGTTCTATTAAACCAACATATAGACCGGGATATGAATTTAGAGATCTTAGAGAGTGTCTTCCAAAGGGTGTTATAGATACCCTAAAGGATGGACTTGTACAGTTTGATAAAAAAATTCATGGATTTGCAACAGATGATGCTGTAATGACTGGAATAGAAACAAGAACCTCAGCTCCAGTTAAGATAGAAAGAAATGAAGTCTTAGAGAGTATATCAGTAAAAGGTTTATATCCTTCAGGAGAAGGAGCTGGGTTTGCTGGTGGAATAATATCAGCTGCCGTAGATGGATTAAAGTCAGCAGAGAGTATAATAAATGAATACTCACCACTATAAAAGCAATATTTAAAATGGGGCAAATTGCCTCATTTTTTTTATTTAACTCTTATATAATACGGTTTTGTAACTAAATCATAGTTGTTATATTGTAAAATATGTAATATAATTATGTGGAATATGTGTAAGAGGAATAAAAACAGATAAAGAGAGGTACAAATATATGGGTAGATTATTTGGAACAGACGGAGTTAGAGGAGTTGCAAATACTGAATTAACAGCAGATCTTGCATTTAAATTAGGCAGAGCAGGAGCTTTCGTCTTAACAGAAGGAACTCATAAGCCAAAAATATTAGTAGGAATGGATACAAGAATATCAGGAGACATGCTAGAGGCGGCTTTAGTAGCTGGTATCTTATCAGTTGGTGCTGAAGCAATATGTGTAGGAGTTGTACCAACACCTGCAATAGCTTACTTAACAAGAAAATATAAAGCTGATGCTGGAGTTGTAATTTCTGCTTCTCATAATCCTGTAGAATATAATGGAATTAAGTTCTTTAACAAAAATGGATATAAATTAAAAGATGAATTAGAAGATAGAATTCAAAGCATAATAGAAAACAATTTTGAAGGAGTTCCATCACCAACAGGTGAAAACTTAGGAAGAAAAATTACATGTGAATCAGCAATTGATGATTATGTAGAATTTGCCAAATCTACAATAGATGTAGACTTAAAAGGATTAAAAATAGCTCTTGACTGTGCTAATGGTGCATCTTACAAAACATCAGTTGAAACATTTAGAGAACTTGGAGCTGAAGTTGTTGTAATAAACAATGACCCAGATGGAGTAAATATAAATAAAAACTGTGGATCAACTCATCCAGAAGAATTAATGGATTATGTTGTTAAACAAGGTTGTGACTTAGGTCTTGCTTTTGATGGTGATGCTGACAGATGTCTTGCTGTAGATGAAAAAGGAAATCTTATAGATGGAGATTTCATAATGACTATTTGCGGTAAACATTTAAAGGATCAAGGAAAACTAAAAGATAACATGGTAGTTGTAACTGTAATGAGTAACCTTGGTTTAAGCTTAGCATTTGATAAAGAAAATATATCTACTATAAAAACTAAAGTTGGAGATAGATATGTTCTTGAAGAAATGGTTAAAGATGGTTACAAATTAGGTGGAGAACAATCAGGTCATATTATTTTCTTAGACTATAATACAACTGGAGATGGACTTGTTACAGGTCTTCAAATTGCATCAATAGTTAAAGAAACTGGTAAAACATTATCAGAACTTGCATCAATTATGACAAAACTTCCACAAGTTTTAGTTAATGCTAAAGTACCTAACAACATGAAAGATATACATGAAAAAGACGCAGAAATAGCTGAAGAAATAAAGAAAATAGAAGAAAAATTAAATGGTTGCGGAAGAGTTTTAATAAGACCTTCAGGTACTGAACCATTAGTTAGAGTTATGCTAGAGGGAGAAAATCAAGAAGAACTTGATAAAATAGCACATGCTCTTGCAAAAATGATAGAAGAAAAAGCAAATGCGTAACTAGATATAATTGAAGAGTATTCCATTTTTGGAAATACTCTTTTTTATTAGTGAAAAAATAGTATCATTGAAACATAATTAAGTGTATTGACGTATAATATAATGTCAAATATAATGTATAGGTGTGATTAACACAATCCAAAGGAATTAAGGGAAAAATCATAAAAGATAAGCATAAAGAAATAATATTAAAGCGCCAGAACTTAAGTTGAGTAAATGAGGGAATAAAGGAAACTCAAACTAGACGTTTGAGTAAGTTCGACTAACTAAATCATAGATTTAAGAAGTTAAGGAAACTCAAACTAAATGTTTGAGTAAGTTCGCCTTAACCAAATCGTAGATTTGGAGGCTCACTTAAGTTGACGAGGATGGGGAGTATCGAGAATTCGGCGGATGTCCCACGGTATTTATGTACTACCGATAACAGTTAGCAAATCTAAAAAGCGATTTTTAGCACAAATCTAACTAGGTACATGATGGTTATTTAGTCCCTTAATGACAATAAATTTTATAAAAAGGGAGAATTGAATATGTGTGGAATAGTTGGTTATTTAGGTAACAAAAATGCAGCAGAAGTTTTGGTAGAAGGATTATCAAAGCTTGAGTACAGAGGATACGATTCAGCAGGAGTTGCAGTTCTTGAAGGCAATGAAATAGTTGTTAACAAACGTAAAGGAAGACTTGCAAATCTTGAAGCTGTACTTGAAGAAAATAAATTAACAGGACACATTGGAATAGGTCATACAAGATGGGCAACTCACGGAGCTCCATCTGATGTAAACTCACATCCTCATACAAATGAAAAAGGAACAATAGCAGTTGTTCATAACGGAATTATTGAAAACTATATACTTTTAAGAGATTGGTTAACTTCAGAAGGATATAAATTCAAATCAGAAACTGATACAGAAGTTATCCCTCACTTAGTTGACTACTACTACGAAGGAAACTTAGTAGAAGCTGTTATGAAAGCAGTTAAAAAGATGGAAGGTAGCTATGCAATCGGAGTAATATGCAAAGATGAACCTAACAAATTAGTAGCAGTAAGAAAAGACAGCCCATTAATAGTTGGTGTAGGGGAAGGAGAAAGCTTTATAGCATCAGATATCCCAGCTGTTTTAAACCATACAAGAGAAGTATACTTACTTGAAGATAATGAATTTGTTCTTATAGAAGATGGAAAGATTACAATATTTGATGAAAACAAAAATGAAGTTAAAAAAGATATTTTCCACGTAACTTGGAATGCAGACGCAGCTGAAAAAGGTGGATATGATCACTTCATGTTAAAAGAAATTCACGAACAACCAAAAGCTATAAAAGATACTTTAACTTCAAGAATAGTTAAAGGAGAAAAAGTTAACTTAGATAGCATTAACATAACAAAAGAACAAATCAAAAACATAGACAAAATTTATATAGTAGCATGTGGAACTGCTTATCATGCAGGGGTAGTAGGTAAAACTGCAATAGAAAAACTTGCAAAAATACCAGTAGAAGTAGAAGTAGCATCAGAATTCAGATATAGAGAACCACTTATAACTGAAAGAACATTAATGATAGTTATAAGCCAATCTGGAGAAACAGCAGACACATTAGCAGCATTAAGACTTGCTAAAGCTCAAAATGCAAGAGTTATCGCAGTTACAAACGTAGTTGGAAGCTCAGTTGCAAGAGAAGCTGATGATGTATTATATACATGGGCAGGACCTGAAATTGCAGTTGCATCAACAAAAGCATATGTAACTCAACTTGTTGCAATGTATATAATAGCTTTATACTTTGCTGAAAACAAAGAAAGTGTAAGAAGCACAGAAATAGAAAAAATCAAATCAGAGCTTTTAAATCTTTCAGAAAAAGCTGCTGAAGTTTTAAATGATAAAGAAAAAATAAAAGAATTTGCAAAAGAAGTATTTGAAGATAAAGATATGTATTTCTTAGGAAGAGGACTTGACTATGCAGTAGCAATGGAAGGGTCATTAAAACTTAAAGAAATATCATACATCCACTCTGAGGCTTACGCTGCTGGAGAATTAAAGCATGGACCTATAGCATTAATAGAAGAAGGAACAACAGTAATAGGTCTTGCAACTCAAGAATATTTATTTGAAAAAATGCTAAGTAACATAAAAGAAGTAAAAACAAGAGGGGCTAAAGTTATAGCAATAGCTATGGAAGGACATGACATAATCGAAAAGACAGTTGATTCAGCTATCTATATTCCAAGAGTTATGCCAATCGTAGCACCAATACTTTCAGTAATACCACTACAACTTTTATCTTACTATGTATCAATAGAAAAAGGTTGTGACGTTGATAAACCAAGAAACCTTGCAAAATCAGTAACTGTTGAGTAATTGATAAAATCAATAAACCATAAAAGGCTAGACATTTTATATGAATGTCTGGTCTTTTTTTATGTGCTACTATCATTAGACCTATCTATAAGGTGGAGGGCGTCAATGTTAAAAGTTTAATGAAGTCATATGTTTTATATTATTTAAATAAGGAATTAGGTGAAGTTATATAATGAAACTGATAATTAGATTTATGTTTGAAGTTTTAATATTAATATTTTTAATGTAGGTATGTTTATTACTTCAGTGTTACCATATAAGCCTAGAACGTGGTTATTTAATGGCTATATAAGTGCTGCATATAAGATACTTAAATTATTTAAAAAATAAATAATAAATAAAAAATAACTCACAAGTGTTTAATATAAAATAAGAATGTAGAGAAATGCAACCGAAGAGTAAAAGCGTGAGTTTTAAGCCACACACCTAAAGTTAATTAGTGTGTGGCTATTTAATTTTATTAAAAATAAATAACACATAATAGTGCGTAAAAAAGATATTTATGATATACTATTTGTATAATTAGTATACTATATTGATGAAAAACATATAATATATATGTAAATTAAATCAAATAGTATACGATAAATATAAAAAGGATATATTATTATATTTTAGAGACTATCATTTTAAATTATTTATTAATCTAAAGAATTATTAAGAGATTTACTTCAGGATGTTAAAAATCCTGTTGGATGTGAGAATGCTATTACTGAATGGGGGATGTTGGGTGAAGAAAAAATTTGTTTATTTGTTTAGGGAAGGCAATGCATCAATGAGAGATCTTTTAGGTGGTAAAGGAGCAAACTTAGCTGAAATGTATAGTTTGGGAATTCCAGTTCCAAAGGGATTTACTATAACAACAGAAGCTTGCAATAAGTATTATGAGGATGGAAACAATATATCGGATAATATTTTAGAAGAAATAAAATATTATATGAAGGAAATTGAACATCAGACTAATAAGAAATTTGGAAGTGAAGAAAATCCACTATTAGTTTCAGTAAGATCAGGGGCAAGAGCTTCTATGCCAGGAATGATGGACACTATACTTAACTTAGGATTAAACGACACTGTAGTAGAAGCTATGGCGAAGTTAACTAACAACTCTAGATTTGCTTATGATTCTTATAGAAGGTTTATTCAGATGTTTTCAGATGTAGTTATGGGTATAAAAAAAGATTTGTTTGAAGAGAAAATAGATAAAATTAAGCTTGAAAAAGGTGTTAAATTTGATACAGAATTAAATACACAAGATTTAAAAAAGCTTATTTTAGAGTTTAAAAAAATATATAAAAACGAAATAGGACAAGAGTTTCCACAAAATCCTGAAGAACAATTAATAAAGTCTGTAATGGCTGTATTTGAATCATGGAACAATTCAAGGGCAGAAGTTTATAGAAGACTAAATGATATACCGTTTGAATGGGGAACAGCTGTAAATGTTCAAGAAATGGTATTTGGAAACAAAGGAGAAACTTCAGGAACTGGGGTAGTGTTTTCAAGAAATCCTGCCAGTGGAGAAAATAAGGTTTACGGTGAATATTTAATGAATGCTCAAGGAGAAGACGTTGTTGCAGGAATAAGAACACCACTTCCAATAAAAAAATTACAGGAACAAAACCCTAAAATTTACGAAGAACTTATAACTATAATAAAGAAACTAGAAAATCATTATAAAGACATGCAAGACATGGAGATAACAATAGAAGAAGGAAAACTTTATTTCCTTCAAACTAGAAACGGAAAAAGAACAGCAAAAGCCGCCCTTAAAATAGCTGTTGATTTAGTTAAAGAGGGAATGATAACTAAGGAAGAAGCTATTTTAAAAGTAGAACCTAAACAATTAGAAACATTACTTCATCCAGCTTTTGATAAAAAGGAATTAGAAAGTAAAAAGTCAATAGCAAAAGGTTTACCAGCATCACCGGGAGCTGGTTGTGGTAAAATTGCATTTACTGCTGAGGAAGCTAAAAAAAGAGCTTTACAAGGAGAAGATGTTGTCCTTGTTAGACTTGAAACTTCACCAGAGGATATAGAAGGTATGATTGCATCTAAGGGAATTTTGACAGTAAGAGGAGGAATGACTTCACATGCTGCAGTTGTTGCCAGGGGAATGGGAATTTGTTGTGTTGCAGGATGTGAAGATATAAAGGTAAATGAAGAAAATAGGACATTAGAAATACAAGGCAAGATGTATACAACTGATGATTATATATCTATAGATGGATCAACAGGTAAAGTTTATGGAGAAAAAATAAAAACTGCTATTCCGGAGATAACAGGAGATTTTGCTGTATTTATGGATTGGGTTGAAAAAATAAAAAAATTAAAAGTTAGAGCAAATGCTGATACACCAAGAGATGTTAAAAAAGCCATTGAATTTGGTGCTGAAGGAATAGGACTTTGCAGAACAGAGCATATGTTTTTTGAAGAAGATAGAATACTAGCTGTTAGAGAAATGATATTAGCTAAAACACAAGAGAAGAGAAAAAATGCATTAAATAAAATACTGCCAATGCAAAGAAAAGATTTTATAGAAATATATGAAGAATTAAAAGAAATGCCAGCAACTATAAGACTGTTAGACCCTCCACTTCATGAATTTTTACCTCATACTAATGAGGAAATGGTTTCTTTAGCTGAAAAACTTAACATGGATGTTGAGGAAATAAAGTCTACAGTTTCTGAAAAGAAAGAATTTAATCCAATGATGGGACACAGAGGATGTAGATTATTTGTAACATATAGTGAAATTGCCGAAATGCAAGCTAGGGCAATAATGGAAGCGGCAATAGAGGTTACAATGAAAAAAGGGTACAACATAGTACCAGAAATAATGATCCCTCTTATTGGAGAAATAAAAGAGTTAAAATTCGTTAAAGACATAGTTGTTAAAACAGTTGAACAAGTTATGGAAGAAAAGGGAATTAAAATAAAATATAAAGTTGGTACAATGATAGAAATTCCAAGAGCAGCTATTACAGCAGATGAAATAGCAAAAGAAGCTGAATTTTTTTCATTTGGTACAAATGATTTAACTCAAATGACATTTGGATTTTCCAGAGATGATGCATCAAAATTTTTATCATTATACTATGAAAATAGAATTTATGAACAAGACCCATTTGCAAAACTTGATCAGAGGGGTGTAGGTAAGTTAATTGAAATGGCAGTAAGTAAAGGAAAGAAAACAAGAGAAAATATTAAACTTGGAGTATGTGGAGAACATGGTGGTAATCCAGCATCTGTTGAATTTTTTCATAACATAGGACTAGACTATGTTTCATGTTCACCATTTAGAGTACCTCTTGCAATACTTGCATCAGGGCAAGCACAAGTTAAAAATAAACGATAATAGTTGGTGTTGCTTAGTTACTTAGTAGTTAGGAAAGTTAATTATGAAAGAAAAGTGAGAAATAATTTATAGTATTATTAAAATAAACACCCATTAAACATTTTATAAATAAGTATTGAATGTTTAGTAGGTGTTTATTTTTAATATAAATTATTTAAAAAAATCAAGATCTTCTTTTATATCGTTACTTATATTATTTAAAGAAGAAGATACATTAAATAATATATTTAGGTTTTCAGAGTGATTATCTAATTTATTACTAATAGATTGAGAAGCTTTTACAGTATCATTTATATAATTAACTACTTTAGTTAATGATTGTGTACTATTTTCAATTCCCGCAGTTTGTTCTTCCATTACGGATATAATTTCTTCAACTGAAAGCTGAGAATTAATAGCCTTGCTTTTAATATCATTCATTAAGTTTGTAGTAAGTTTTATACTTTGTATTAAATCTTTAAATTTAGTATTCATATCATCAACAATATTTGAAGTTGACAGTATCTCGTCCTGAATGCTTGATAGTAATGCATCAATATTTTTAGAGGATATTGAGCTTTGTTCAGCTAGCTTTTTGATCTTTTCAGCAACAATTGCAAACCCTTTACCAGATTCACCAGCTCTAGCAGCTTCAATAGAAGCGTTAAGAGAAATTAAATTAGTTTCTTTAGATATAGAAGTTATTATATCTAATAGTGAATTTATTTTAGCTGATAAATTAGTTAAATTATTAATTTTAGCATTTATATTTTCTAATGATGTAAATGATTCATTAAGAGTACATTCCATATTGTTAGCATGATTAACTCCATTTTCAACTGAATATGTAGAATCATTTACTGTTGAATGAAGATTTTCTAAATTTAAATTTACGTTTTCTATACCTTTAGAAAATTCTTGTAGTATATTTAAGTTTTCCTCTAAAGATAATAAGTTTTCATTCATTTTAGTATTAACGTCATTTAGAGTATTAGTAATATATAGTTGACTAGTTTCGTTATCTTGTATTGTTTGTTTTAAATTATTAGAATAAGTATTTAAGTCTATTGCATTTGTTTTAAAATTTTCAATTGTAGATTTTATTTTTTTAGAGAATATATCAAAACTATTGCCAAGTTCAGAAAACTCATCATTTCTTTTTAGTAATCTTTTATCTATGCTTAAATTTAAATTTCCTTCTGAGAATTTTTTTAATGTCATAGACAAATTTGTAATTGGATTAGTGATTTTATTTGTAAAACGTGTAATTAAAAGTACTGATGTTATTAAAATGATTACTAAAATGCCTAATGCAATTAATGTGTATGTGTAAATACTGTTGGTTATAGATGAATATGGAACGGCTATAAGTAAATTAAGTCCATAATCTTTTAAAGATTTATAGTTGGTTAGTGTTTTTCTATTATTTAAAACAAATTTGCCTACTCCAGATTCATTATTAATCATTTTTTGTACAGGTTCCAAACTTGATAAATTTATTATTTTTTGTAGTTTAGATAAATCTGTAGACTTATTATTAGATTTATCAAGTAATAGTGAGTTATCTTTATTGGTTAGTAGCAATGATCCATGATTATCTAGTAATCCGAATGTACAATCTAAATTTTTAGTAGTTAAACTTAAACAATTAGATAAACTATTTATTTCAAGTATGGAAGATACAGTACCTATTATAGAATTTCCATTTTTTATAGGACTACAGTAGATTATAACAGCTTTCCCGGTTAAATGAGAAATTATAACAGGTGAAAAGTTACCTTGTCCTTGCATGGCTTTTTTAAAATAATCTCTGTTAGCAATACTTATATTTCCTATACTTGGGTACTTGGCAATCTGCATTCCGTCGGTTCTAGTTATATAGGCTCTTTTTATAAATGTATTGCTACATACTAAATTTTCAAGTATTTTTTTATTGTCCTCAGCTTCTAGATTGTTAAAGGTACCTAGAGTATCTGATAACAAGTCTGTTGAAGATTTTACAGAATTAATAGCATGTACTATTATTTGTTCAGAATCCATAGAAGTTTGATTTAAGTATCTAGTATTAGTTTTTGACATATAATTAATGTGTAAATATATAAATACAAAAGTGCAAAATGCAAGAGAAATAAATAAAGTAATACCAGATTTTATTATCAATTCTCTTTTAAAAGTTTTTTTCAATATGTTTCCCCCCTTAGTTTGTAAAAATCTAAAAACCTTTATATATATCGAATGAAAACTATAGAATAAATATAGGTAATTTGAAAATAATAAGTTAAGATACAAATTTTCATTATCATATTAGTAGGAGGGTTAATATGCAAAAATATATTTGTGACGTATGTGGATATATATATGATCCAGCAGTTGGAGATCCTGATAATGGAGTAGCACCGGGAACATCTTTTGATGATATTCCAGAGGATTGGTTATGTCCTCTTTGTGGAGTGGGAAAGGATCAATTCTCAAAAACTGAATAAAAAATATTCATAGAATGGCAATGCCTATGCGTATAATTAGATATGCATAGGTATTTTTGTTTTAACGGCTGTAAATTAGAGGTATAATAAGGTATACAAAGAATAATTTATACAGTTATAAATTTTAAAGGAGGATTCTCATGAACTATTCAAAAAGAGGTAATACATGGGTTATAGTACTTGAAAAAGGAGAAAAAATAACAGAAAGTATTAAAAAGTTTTGTAGTGAAACAGGAATAAAGGCTGGAATTGTAAATGCTATAGGAGCAGCTAAAGATATAAAAATAGGATATTTTGATATTAACACTAAGGAGTATAATGAAACAAACTTTAGTGATTATTATGAAATAACAAGTTTGACTGGAAATATATCAACAAAAGATGGACAACCTTATACACATATTCACATAAACTTTACAGGTGCAGATTGTGTAGGATATGGTGGACATTTCATAGAAGGAACTATAACAGTTACTTGTGAAATGTTTATAACTGAAATTGATGGAGAATTACAACGTATTCCTGATGCAGAAACTGGAATAAATGTAATCAAACTTTAAATATAAAAAAATATAAAAAATTTATTGCCAATGCAAGTAAATAAGAATATAATAAAAAAGTTGGTCAAAACAAAGGGTTTTAATTACAGTTTAAGAAGGAGTGAAAAACGTGTTAGTTCCTAAATTATTTACTTGCATGAAAGGTTATACAAAAGAACAATTTTTAAAGGAACTCATTGCAGGAATTATAGTAGCAGTAATAGCATTACCATTATCTATTGCACTTGCAATAGCATCGGGTGTATCCCCTGAAAAAGGATTGTATACAGCAATAATTGGTGGATTTATAGTATCTTTTTTAGGTGGAAGTAGAGTTCAGATAGGTGGACCTACAGGAGCATTTATAATACTTGTTTATGGAATTGTCCAAAAGTACGGAATAACAGGACTTACAGTAGCTACAGTGATGGCGGGAATATTCTTAATCATAATGGGAGTTCTTAAATTTGGAAAGGCGATAAAATATATACCATATCCAATAACTACTGGATTTACTAGTGGTATTGCAGTTTGTATATTTTCAACTCAGATTAAAGACTTCTTAGGATTGAATATAGAAACTGTACCATCACAATTTATACACAAATGGGCAGTGTATATAACTCATTTAAACACTATAAATTTAGAAACAGCTTTAATAGGAGTTTTATCTATAGTAATTATAGTTATATGTCCAAAAATAAGTGATAAAATACCAGGTACACTTATAGCATTAATTATAACAACATTAATTACTATGGTTTTTAAATTAAATGTAGAAACTATAGGAAGTCGTTTCGGAACAATATCTTCTGCTCTTCCTAAAATAGCAATACATAATGTTAATATGAAAATGATAAATGAGCTTATGTTCCCAGCAATGACTATTGCAATACTTGCTGCCATAGAATCACTTTTATCAGCAGTAGTTGCAGATGAAATGATTGGTGGACATCATCGTTCAAACATGGAACTTGTAGCTCAAGGAGTTGCAAATATGTTTTCAGGATTATTCGGAGGAATACCTGTAACAGGTGCAATAGCAAGAACAGCAGCCAATGTAAAAAATGGAGGAAGAACTCCTATAAGTGGTATGGTACATGCTATTTCATTATTACTTATAATGCTTATATTTATGCCACTTGTAAAACTAATACCAATGGCATCACTTGCAGGAATATTAATAGTGGTATCATATAATATGGGTGATTGGAAAGAGTTTGCTAACCTTAGAAAAGCACCAAGGGGAGATGCACTTGTATTTTTAATTGCATTTTCATTAACTATATTATTAGATCTTGTAGTTGCTATAGGTGTTGGAGTTGTATTATCTTCATTCTTATTTATGAATAAAATGGCAGATAATACAGAGATTAAATACTTATTAGATGAAAAAGATGATGGATGTAGCTGTAAAATTTTAAATAGAGTAAAAGACGTAACTAGAGTTGCATTTTACGAATTTAAAGGACCATTTTTCTTTGTTTCATCAGAAAAGTTCCAAGAGATTTCTAATAGATTAAAGAAAAATTGTGATGTTTTAATAATAAAAATGAATAAAGTACCTAATATTGATGCTACTGCATATCGTAAGTTTGAAAAGCTATATGATCTATGTAATAGTAACGGAAAAATTGGTACTGAACTTATAATAGTAGAAGCAAAAGACGATGTACTAAAAGTTTTAGATAGATATGGATATGTAGATAAAGTAGGAAGAGATAATTTTTGCAATAGCATTGATGAAGCTATAGAAAGAACAAACGAAATATTAAAAAGTAAAAATCAAATCGGAAATATCCCTAATTTTGTATTAGATTAAAATTAATGATTACCTCTAGCAAAGGAATTATACTAGTGTATAGTAACTTTAGCTGGAGGTAATTTTATTGTTTAGGTTTCCTTTATACGTTAGGTTTAAACTTTTTTATATCATTTAATCCCTGATAAATTTCATCTCTTGGAAAGTTATGAGCAGATAATTCTTCATCGCTCTTTTTTTCTAAAGAATTGTAAAACTGAAGTGCAATTTCATATAACTCTGGAGAATTATTTTTTCTCAATTCATCAAAAAGTAAATCTTCTGCCTTGTTATAGTTGCCTTCATGAAGTAATTTATTGAAACAAATTTTAAAGATATCTTTTGGGGTAAGCTTTTCAATATTTATCTTCTCCATTATTTCTTCCTTTCTGTCAAACAAAAATCTACCCAACTTTTCTCCGCACTCTTTAGCAAGTTTTTCAAGATCCATGAGTAGCACTCCTTTCTATTTTGGATTATATAAACATGATAGCACTTTTTATAATTTTTGTAGATATTAACATTTAAAATGCAATATGATAGTATTAAAATATATGAAAATAAAGTTTGGGGTAATAAGGAGGGAGTAGTTCACTGTGATGATAAGAAAAAATAAGTTATTATTAATTATTGGTGTGGGAGTTTTGACATTAGTTATTATTTATTTAATAAGTAATAACATGAAGTATAAAAAGTTTTCGGATTTTATAGATAACAATGAACAAAAAATATCTAGGGTAGAAATGATTGATGGAAGTACAGGAAAAACCATTGTCAGTACTGATAAAGGAAAAATTAAAGAACTTATAAATTTGCTAAATAATCAAAGGTATAAAAAATCATCAGATCAACATGAAATAGTTGGTTATAGTTTTGGAGTTACTTTTTATGTAGATAATAAAAATGTTTTGCAAATAATATCTACAGGAGATAGGGTAAATGTAAACGGCGTTTATTATAATGTAACAACAGGAAAATTAGATAAACTAGGAAAATGGTATAAATCTTTATTGTAAATTGTAAATAAGGTGTAGTATAGAATTTATATCATGTGAGAAGTTTTTAGACTGTAATTTAACTTGTATAAAAACAAATTAAATTACAGTCTTTTTATATATGATAAATTATTTTTGTTTTAAAACTATTTACAAATTTATTTCGAATATAATAATGAAAGTTAAATGAAATTTACAAATGTTATTTAAATTAAGTGAAAGAGAGTGACAAATGAATAATGAGAAAAAGTTAATAAAACAGATTAAAAATAAAAGTAGTAGAAAAGCCGCCAATGAGCTTATAGCTAATTATTATAAAGAGATATATGCATATGTATATAAACAAACTTTGGATAAAGAAATATCTATGGATTTAACACAAGAAATATTTATAAATATGTTAAAGTCAATAAATACTTATGATGATAAAAAATCTTCCTTCAGAACTTGGCTATATAGAATATCTACATATAAAATTATAGATTATTTTAGGTCTAAAAACTATAAATACAAAAAACTATCAGTAAATATTGATGACACTGATATTTATGATGATGGAGATATTCTAGTATCACTAGAATATAAAGAAGATGTTAAAAAAATTATCAACATTGTGGATAACTTTGATGAAATATTACAGCAAATATTTAGGCTAAAACTTTTTGCTGAATATACTTTTTTAGAAATATCTAAAATTCTAGAAATGCCTGAATCAACTGTAAAGACAAAATATTATTCTATTATAAGAAAAATAAAAAAAATATGTGAGGAGTAGAAGATGAAAAAAGAAAAGTTCTGTATAGATATGCCAGATGAAATGACTATACAAAATCAAATAAATATTATTTTAGATAAAGGATTAAAGCATAAGAAAAGTTTTTTTAGCTATATGAGAAAAATGTATAAGCAGTTAGGATTAAAGGTAATATTTCATGATTTTGTAGAGATAGTTTTTACTTTATTAATATTTTTAAGTCTGTTTTTAGTAATTAAATTTAATGAAGGAGCAATAGATTATGAAGAAGTTAAGAAAATATATGGATTGATAATGATATCATCTCCTATTTTATATTTAATATTATCATTAATATCATTAATTAGGATAAAAGAAAATAGAACTTATGAAATAGAAATGACATGTAAATATAATTTATATCAATTATCTGCATTTAGAATGTTTGTATTTAGTGTTATATGTATTTTATTTAATGTATCAATAATTTTCAATATTGTATGTAAATTTGGGAGCATAAATTTTTTAAGAGCAACTATGATTTCAATAACGTCTTTATTTTTATTTTCAACAATGTTTTTATATTTAATAATTAAGATTCGTTCAAAGATTACTAAATATTTAGCTATTTTAGCATGGATAGTTATTAATCTACTACTCTATATTTTCAATAATAAATTGTATACAAATATTCTTACGGCTTTACCTATAGGAGTATATTTCATTGTGACAGTTATATGTATTTGTTTTTATATAAAAAAACTTAGGGAACTTATTGAACTTACAGCTATAAAAGGAGTGATGTAACATGTTAGAGGTAAAAAATATTACAAAAAACTATGGAAATTTTTGCGCTATAAAAAATATAAATCTAGAGTTTGAAAAGGGGTATATGCACTTCTTGCACCTAATGGAGCAGGTAAGACCACGCTTATAAAAATGCTTACAACATTAATATTTCCAACAGAAGGTGAGATATTATACAAAGGAAAAGACATAGTTAAGCTAGATGAGGAATATAGAGATATACTTGGTTATTTGCCACAAGAGTTTGGATATTACAAGAATTATACTCCTAAAAAATATTTAATGTATCTATCAGCACTTAAAGGAATAGAAAAGGAAAAAGCAAAAGAAAGAATAGTTGAGCTTTTAAAATTAGTTGGACTTGAAGATGTTGAAAATAAAAAAATGAAGAAATTTTCTGGAGGAATGATTCAAAGGGTTGGTATAGCACAAGCTATGCTGAATGACCCTAAAATTCTTATTTTAGATGAACCAACTGCTGGACTAGATCCAAAGGAGAGAGTTAGATTTAGAAATTTAATTTCTCAATTATCCATAGATAGAATAGTTATTTTATCAACACATATAGTGTCTGATATTGAATCAATAGCTAACGAAATTATAATGATAAAAGATTGTGAAGTTGTATGTCAGGATAGTGTTAGAAATATATGTGGAATGCTTAAAGGAAAGGTTTATGAAACAAATGTTAAATTTGATGATATGGTAGATTTTAGACGCAAATATTTTTCTTTATCTGAAAGACAGGAAGAAGGAGATATGAAAGTTAGATTTATATCAGAAGATAAAGGTAAAGATAATTGGAATGTTGTATATCCTAATTTAGAAGATGTATTTTTATATGTTTATAGAGATAAAAAATTAGATATGGAGTAAAGAAATATGGAAATAAAGATAAATGAATTTAAAAAAGTTATAGCATCTCCAGTAATAATATTCCTTTTTGTGATATTTAATTTATTTAATATATTTATAATATGTGAACATTTAGACATGAGAGATGATTTTAAAGTTACAAATGATATTGTTAAAAAGTTTGGATATAAAATAGATGAGGATATGATAAAAAATTTTAAACCATATTATTATGACCAAATAAAAAAAATGAATGAAATTACATATAAGACCACAGGAAAAAAGTATAAAAATGTTTTAGAGGTAGCCAGTGACTTAAAAGAGGAAAATCATTTATATAGTGAAAAGGATATTAAATTTTTTAATAAAGTACAAGTATTAGAAAATTACAATGAAGAGATTAGATTTATAGATGACTATTATAAAAAAAGGATATTATGAATATTGCAACAATAGAAATAAAAAAATATAGGTTAAATGGAAGTGCTGCTGAGACTGTAAAGAGAGAATATAGGAAGCTTAATAAAAGATTTAAAGAGGTAGTTAAAAATAAAGAATATAAAACTATTTCTCCAATAAGAAAGTGTGAAATTTTATTTAAAAATTTATTTAAGAAGTTTTTGTTTGAAATAATGATACTTTCTGTAATTATAACGGCATATTTAATAAATTATGAATTTGATAGTGGAACAAGTAACTTAATGTATTCAACAAAACGAGGAAGAAAATTAGCATTGGACAAGTTATGGGTTTCAATAGTTATAACTAGTATATTTGCTACGATTATAATGGCAATAGGACTTTTAACTTATTTTACTATATTTGATTATTCTACAGTTTGGAATGTTCCTATAAGTAGTTATTTTAATGAAGACTTAGGATTTAGTGCTCTTTGTTGGTGGAATATTTCTTTTGTTAAATATATGTTATTAACTATATTAACTATATATGTTTGTAATTTATTATTTAATGCTATTACATTTTTTATATCAATATATATAAAAAATAGTTATATTGTATTTTCTATATTTTTCATAATAGCTGCTGTAGGAATTATAGGTATACCAGGAATTTCTACAGATAATAATCTTATTTTTATAAATGGATTTAATTTGTTTACGTTAGCAATAAATTGCGGAATATGGTTTATGGAAGCAGGAGCTTTCTTTACATTCAAGTATTATGAAGTTATAACTCTTGGAACGTGTTTGTTTATTATGATTATATTGAACATATTAACATTTAAAAGATTCAATAAAGTAGATATAAGGTAGGGTGTATGTATGAGAATAGTTTTTAATGAATTAAAAAAAATATTTAATTTTAATATGGTTCTATTATTAATAATTATAAATTTAATAATGTATTTTTTATTTATAAGGTTGGATGTAACATATTTTGCTAAAGAAGGTCATGATAAAGATATGCATGAAATGTATGTTGAAATGAGAAATAAGTATGGAAATAATATGGATAAAGCTGAATTTAAAGATTTTAAAAAAAGTTATTATAATGAAAAAATAAAAGAGGCAAATAAACATATTGAAAATAACAGTGAGTTAAATAAATATGGAATAAAAAACTATGATGAACTTATTAAAAAATATAATATAGCATCAGATAAAACAGATAGAGACTCACAGAAAATTGTAAATATATATGAAGATATAATGTTTAAAAGGGAAGTAGAGGTGTTTTATCAATTAGAATCAATAGAATGGTTTATAAATTGGTACAATAATAAAGATAGTATGATGTCTGCTATGATTGCTAATAATCCCAATATAAAGTCTAGAGTTGAAGAAATAGTAAAGCGAGGAGATGAAACTTCTATATTTAGCAGTATATTTATGGATAATTATAATAACTTAATAAGAGGTACTTGTTCAACTATAATAATAGGAATCGTATTTATGATATTACCTATATATTTTAAAGATAAAAAAAATAACATTAGAGATATTCAGTATACTTGTAAAAATGGTAGAAAAATATTTAAAGATAAAATAGTGGCGAGTATGATAGCGTCGCTTATTATTACAACTGTTGATATTATAATTTTATTTATATTATATAGGAATAATAATACAAGTATGTTTTTTGATTGCAGTGTAAATTCCGTTTTTAATCAAATACCATCTTGGTATAATATAACATTTATACAATTAATATTAATGATAGTAAGATTCAGAAAAGAGAAGAGTTTAGATATAGTTTAGTAGAACACATAAATTAACTTTAGTTTTGAGCAAAAGGTATATTATACTAAAAAAATAATTTTTGGTATAATATACCTTTTTTATTTTGAGATAAAAATTTCAGGTTTATTTACATAACTATGAACTATACTTCCACAATTAATGCAAACAATGTGAAAAATCTGAGCACTTTTGAATATATTATTTTTTGATAGTAATTTTGCTTGATGGTCTTGATATCCTTCGCCAAACTCTGTTCCGTCACAATAAGGACATTTTGATATGTTTATACTCTTCATAAATATCACCTCATATAAATTTTAGGTACTTAATCCATATATTTATTAACTAGTTCATAACATCTTTGTTTCGTTAAATCTCCTAGTGATAAAAGATTTTGAACTGGCATAAAAGATCCACCTTTAAATGAATCAGCGTCTTTTTTAGCTTCTCTATCTCTATAGGAAATCCATTGAGTTTCTTCTTTTTTTAATTTTTCCATAGTATCTTTAGATAAATCTTTTTTTAATTCAGAATATATTTCATTCAAATGTTTATCCCATGTCATATATTCTTCTTCAGCAGCTTGACGCATTTCTAATGTTGTTCCAGCATATTTTTTCTTTAAACGTTTATCTAAGTTATTTTTTGTAGATTGTAATTTATTTAAGTAGGATTGTTTTTTACCTTTTATTTTTTTAGGTTGATCTTTTTGAGATGATTTAGAGTTATTATTTTTAGAAGGTGTAATATTTGTTTTTTTAGTAGAGTTTATATTGTTTATAGATTTATTTGGGGTGCTAGGATTACTAGTATGAATTTTTTCATTTGAAGAATTAGTATTTAAAGTATTGTTGTTTGCAGAACTTGTATTATCAGAATTTGAATTTTTTTGTATAGAAGTTGTTTTTTCATTTGATGGTTCAGGTGTTTTAGAATTAGTACAGCTGCTTAATAATGTAATGAATGTGAAAGCAGTTATAGTGAAAATTATTTTTCTTAAATTTTTGTTCATAGGTATACACTCCTTTTAAATTGGAACAGTTTATTTAAAACCACTGCATATTATACCATAAAATTCTTATAAAATATAATATTTACAGTAAAAGATTACAAGTGTAATATATAGCTATAAAGATTACAGTAGATTCTAATAACAAAAAGACATATCATTATTATCCTTTAATATCTAAGGAAAAATGCGTTAAAGTGGAAAGTAAAAGTTTTATAAAACGTGTATTTAATGGTTCGTTAAATATGATGATGGCCAATTTTATAGATAATGAATCTTTATCACAAGAAGAAATTGATGAACTAAAAGATATTCTTAATAAAAAGAAAGGATAAATGGTGGGAATATGCCGATGTTTTTACCGCTCTTTAGATTTATTCTATACTGTACAATTTTAGGAAGTATCATAAGTATTATAATTTTATTGTTAAGAATTGTATTAAAAGAGAAGCTAGGGGCAAGGTTTGGATATTGTCTTTGGCTAGTATTAATAATTAAGCTTATAGTACCGTATGGTCCTGGAAGTTCTCTAAGTATTTTTAATATTGCTCATCTAAATAATACTAATAAAGCAAATATAAATTATATATCTAGTTTAAATAGTGGTGACAATATAGAGGATAATAAAGACAATACTCAAAATGAAAAATTATATAATACTAGTAATGTTATGAAAATGAATAATATTAACAATAAAGAATTAAAACAAAACAATAATAATGATGAAAAGTCCCCAGCTTTTGTTGAAAAAAATATGATGGTTTAATTATAAAAGTTGGATATTTAATCTGGATCTTAGGAGTAAGCTATTTTAGTAACTTTTACAATAAATAAAACACTAAGATTTCATATGGACTTAAAGAAACAAAAGTTATGTAGTGATGAAAAAATTTTGCAGTTAGTATCAAAGTGTAAAAAGGATATGGGTATAAAATCAAAGATATTAATTATAAGCGATAAAAATTCAAGTAGTCCAGCAATATTTGGATTTATAAATCCTAGGTTGATATTACCTAAAGAAGTATGTGATAAAGTAAATTATGATGAGTTAAGATATATAATTTTACATGAAATGGCGCATTTAAAAAGAAAGGATACTATTATAGGATTCATAATATCTATTTTACAAATATTACATTGGTTTAACCCTATATTATGGTATGCATTTTATAAGATGAGACAAGATAGGGAAGTTGCTTGTGATGCATTTGCATTGTCATATATTGATTCTAATGATTATACAAAGTACGGATATACAATTATAAAATTATTAGAAAATCATAAAAGGTGTAATGGAATTTGTGGAGTTCAATGTATAGTAAATGATAAACATGGACTTAAAAGGAGGATTACTATGATATCTTTATTTAAAAAGAATTCGTATAAATGGTCAGCAATAGCTATAGTATTGTTAATTTTAATAGGTGTTGTTACTTTAACTAATCCAAAGAAAAATATTGTTGTTACATCAAATAAGCAGAGTAATAAATTAGATAACATAAATAAAATAACAAAATATGATATAAAAACTAATAGATTTAATGGGAAAATGTTAATAGTACCTAATTCTAAAAAAATTGTAATAGGGTTTAATGAGGAGTCTCCAAGTAAAGTTGGTAAAACTACTAGTGAAATTGCAAAAGAAAATAATGCTATTTGTGCTATAAATGCTGGTGGATTTACTGATGATGTAAGTGGTAAAAGTGCAGAGGTAGTACTGAATCCAGATTCAGGTTATGAAACAAGAAAGCCATGTGGGATTTTAATTCATAATGGAGAATTTGTATATAACGATGATAAAGGTAGGAAAAACGAAAAAATAGATATAGTAGGATTTAGTAAAAGGGGTAAGCTTATAGTTGGAAAATATACATTAGAAGAACTTAAAAATATTAATATAAAAGAAGCTGTAAGTTTTGGACCGGCTCTTATAGTAGATGGAAATCCTGTTAATATATTAGGTGATGGGGGATGGGGAGTTGCTCCTAGAACTGCAATTGGACAAAGAAGAGATGGAAGTGTGCTATTCCTTGTAATTGACGGTAGAGGATTTAAAAGTATGGGG
The DNA here is from genome assembly GCF_000014125.1 of Clostridium novyi NT. NCBI lineage: Bacteria > Bacillati > Bacillota > Clostridia > Eubacteriales > Clostridiaceae > Clostridium > Clostridium novyi. The sequence continues at coordinate 290,836 of NC_008593.1, forward strand.
GCAACTATAAAAGATGTACAAGATATAATGAAAAAATATGGTGCTGTAAATGCATCTAATTTAGATGGGGGAACTGTGTCCACTATGTATTACAAAGATAAAGTAATTAATAAACCTTGTGCTGATAAAGAAAAGGTTGTTGCATCTACTTTCATGGTTTTAAAGTAAGTAAAATAGAGAATATATCTGACAATGTAAATGTTTTATAGTGATATATTAGTAAAAAACAAAAGAGGAGAGAATACAATGTCAGATATAGTTTCTAATGTAATCCCTATAGTACTATTAATATGCTTTGGTTATTTTATAAGATATAAAGATATGTTAACGGAAGATGTTATGAAGGGTATAAAGAAAATAGTTATTGATATATCTTTGCCAGCGATACTCTTTATAACCTTTGTAAATATGGAAATAAGAAAAGAATATTTTGTAATTATGATTGCAACTGTATTTCTACTATTTGCATTTTATTTTTTTGTGGCTATTAGATTAACAGTAATATTAGTAGTTGGATACTTATTCAAATTTTTTGTAATTGATAAAATAATTACTCCCGATAAATTATTTAACTATGTATATTTTACATTTTTGATTTTGCCTATTCTGTTTTCACTTCCAATCTTTGTATCGCAGTATGGAACAAAAGAAGATACGGAACTTGTCAATAATGAAGTTGTATTATCAACAGTTGTATGTATTGTAGTGTTTATAGGGTTTGTAATGATGATATAAAGATTTAAGTAGAAGAAAGGATTGGGTCAAAAGTTAGTTTGAACCAATTCTTTTTAAATTATTATTATTTAGGTTTATTTCATAAAAACAAATGTATACAAATAAATGATACATAAAAGGATTAAATGTGCTAATAAAAGAAGGTTAAAGGTTATTTTTGTAACAATATTTGTTTTTTAAGGAAAATATAATGAAAAAGTGTTAAGGATAATCTATAATAATATATAGTGTTGTTTTATAAAAATATATTTTATGACGGTAATTAAATTGAAAAAAAGAAAATTAGTTACTAGTCTTGTTTTGTCTCTTGTTACTTTCAAGATACATTTTATAAGGAGAACTTTAAATGATAAATTTATTAAAAAATAATTTTAAAATACTTTTTAGAAGTATATATTTATTTATACCTCTTTTAGTATTTTTTATTGTAATAAATTGGTATTTGGGGTTAGGTATTTATAATCTAAATATACATAAAGACGCATTTTTTTATTTACAATATAGTCAAAGAATCAGTATGTTTTTCTTTGTTTTTTTTACGTTTATATCCTATGAATATTTAGTTAAAAGTAAAAACGTTAATCTCTTAGAATGCATTTCAATTTTAAATAAAGGAACCTTAAAAGTATATTTTTCAAAACTTATAGTTCTTATAGCAATTATATTAATTATGACATTAAATATATTTGCATATAATTTTGCTGTCTATATTGTAATGAAGGTACATTCTATATCATACCTACTTCATATATTCTTAAATAACTTATTAAATATATTCTTAGTATCTATTTTTGCTATATGTATTGGAAGCACTATATCATTATATTTTAAAAGATTTTCTGCGTATGCGATAATGATACTTTCAGTAATTTTAATAAGTCCAATTTCTGAAATGATTCCATATATACTTTACATGGGCTATCATATAGATATATATTTTTTAAGAGAACCATTCAATATTTTACCTCCTAATTTAAGTTGGAAAAGTGATTATTTATATGGCTTGTCTCTAGAACCATATAGATGGAATTTAATCTTCTTTTGGATAAGCCTTTTTAACTTTTTTATACTTATAAAATTATATAAAAGAAAGCATAATTTTTTTAATATTGTAACCGCAATTTTACTAATATTCTCACTAGGTAATTTCTATGGATTCATTAAGCCAGGAAGTATTGTAAAAAAAGATTATAACCCTAAAAATTTCACCGCTTTTGACGAGATATATTATTCAGATGATGTACAGAAAGAAGAAAAAGCATTATTTAAAATTTTAAAATATGATATGAAACTAAATATAAATAGACAATTACAAAGTGATACAACTATTTATTTAGATGAAAAGGAACCTTTGAAAACTTATAAATTCACATTATATAGAAACTATAAAATTAAAAAAATTCTTGGCAAAAACAATAAAGTTTTAGAATATAAAAGAGATGGGGACTATTTAGAAGTAGTTAACCCTGATAACAATAAACTTCAGCAGATTAGAATTTTATATAGTGGATATAGTCCCGTATTTTATAGTAATTCTCAAGGGATTTTGCTACCGGGATATTTTCCATACTATCCAATGGAAGGTTATAAAAAGATATATATAAAAGAAGAAGGTAAATTTGTTCCAATAATAAGAGATTATATTGTGAATTTTGATATATCTCTAAAATCGAACTTAGATGTTTCATCAAATCTTAATAAAAATGATACTAAATTCTATGGTAAAGCTCAAGAGGCTACCCTAATTGGTGGGTTCTTAAAAGAAAAGCATATAAAAGATAATATTTTTTATGAATTATCATTGAATGGCATAGATACAAGTGTCATTTTAAATATAGATAGTACTCTGAACTTATATAAAAAAATTTTTTCGGACAACTACACATTTGATATAAAATCAAAAAAAATATTTCAATCACCACAAGTAATTTCTTGTAAAGTTATTGGTAATGGCATAGTAAGTTTAAAAGATCATATTTTTATATCTGAATCAGATATAAAAGGATTAGCCCTTGGTTTAATCCAGTCTAATTTATCTCAAGATATAAAGAAAAGAAGAATTAGTCTTATATTATTTAATTATCTTTTAAACAAAAATGCATTTACAAGCAACGATCTATCTGAAGATGCTCCCAAAGAGGTTTTAGAAGATCCTCTTTTTCAAATAGAGTTTTTATTCGTAAAAAAGATAAATGAATTAGGTGAGGATTATGTTGTTAAAAATAGCTATAAATTTTTAATAGATAAAAATGATAAAAGAGACTCCATAACCTTTATTAAAAACTTAAAATAATTAGGGGGAAGTTCAATGTTAAAGATTTTAGATTTACATAAATCTTTTAAAAGAAAAGAAATATTAAAAGGAATTTCTATAAACTTAGACACTGGAATTTATGGGCTTTTAGGCAAAAATGGAGCAGGCAAAACTACACTTATGAGATGTATAGTTAATTTGTACAATATTACAAAAGGAAATATAAAATTTGAGGAAAAAGATATTGCAAATGACATTAGTTTCTCAAAGAATATTGGTTATTTGCCTCAAAAGTTTGGATTATTTAAAGAATTAACAGTATATGAAATGATGGAGTATTTTGCGGTTCTTAAAAAGCTACCTAAAGAATCAATAGACATGTATATAAAATCTAGCCTTGAGATAGTCAATCTAGATGACAAACTAAAAGATAAAATATCAACATTGTCTGGGGGCATGATTAGACGATTAGGGATTGCTCAAGCAATCTTAGGCGATCCTAAGATAATAATTTTTGACGAGCCCACTGCTGGTCTTGATCCAGAAGAAAGATTACGATTTAAAAATTTATTATCCCATATAAAGAAAGATAAGATAATTATAATTTCTACACATATCGTTGAAGACGTAGAAGCCTGTTGTGATAAGATAATTATTATGGATGATGGAAAAATACTTAAAGAAGGAACTAGTGATGAAATTAAATCAGTAGCAAAAGGAAAAGTCTTTGAAATTGCTGAAGAAACCGAAATTAATTTTAATCACTTTGTAGAAAAAACTTTTGAAAAAGACGGTAAAAGATTTTTAAGAATACTCTCAAATGAAACTGAAGAATATACAGGTTTAAAACCTACTATTGAAGATGGATATATGTGTCTATTGAAAGGAATATAAAGAGATGGAATTAAAACTCATATATCTTTCTATGAAAAATTTAAAAGTCTATTACTTTATTCCTTTAATATTTTTGTATATTGTTATTCCTATTTTAGACATTGGACTTATTAATATGTCAGGGAATATTGAAAATGCTTATTTATCCATATTTGCAGAAGCTGAAAAGTATATACCTATTTTATCCTTATGGTGGACTACCTTTATATTTAAAGAATACATCGATGGAGATGGGAATGAAGTTTTATATTGTATTGACTCCTCAAGTAAACTTAAAATACAACATATTGCATTAATATTTAGTTGGTATATTATACACGTAAGTATTTTATTTTTAGTATATGGATTCTTTTTGGATAATGTACTATTAGAATTTTTAAAAACCGTTATTCAATGTTTTTTCTTTACATCATTAGGATATACTCTTATTTATACTTTAAAGTCAACTACTATAAGTTTTATGTTTTTAATTGTATATGAATTATTATGTCTTTTTATAAGATGTGAATTTACGAAGTATATAAGTATATTTCAAGGTGAACAAATAATTTCCATGCAACTTATAGGTACAAAATATTTTATATTCTTATTAATAGGAATATTATTTTTAATAATTGGTGTATATAAAAATAAAAGGTTTTACTGTTAAAGATTAAGTAGAATTTACTTTTTAATATATATTTTTTAGCACATAAAAGGGATTATTACGAAATTGTAATAGTCCCTTTTATGTATTTGTAATAATAATCCTCTATAATTTAACTTGTAAGATAAGTTTAATAGGGGGGAGAAAAAATGGAAATTGTTAGAGACTCCATTAAGTGTTTCTATTTGTATAGAAGATAATGGAGAAGGAATTGCTAAACATGAGCTAGGAAAGATTTTTGATAGATTTTACAAAAGTGAAAATTCCACAAATCCATAAGTATAGGAATTGGATTATCTATGAGTAAATCTATAATTGAATCTCAAAATGGCTCTATAAGTGTTAATAGTATAGAAGAAAAAGGAACAAAATTTATAATAACTTTTTTAAAACAGATTATTTAATTATAAAGAATTTATAAAATAGAGCTAAATTTCAAAATATACATTTACAATACTTAGTATATAAAGTAAAATGTGAACAAATTATTATATGTAAGTTTAATAGAGAGGGATGAAGTGGCAAATGATAAAAATTGATAATTTGACTAAACAGTATAATGAAGTACTTGCAGTAAATAATATGAGTTTTGAAGTTGAAGATGGTGAAATTGCTGTACTTTTAGGACCAAATGGAGCGGGAAAAAGTACAAGCATAAAATGTATTTGTGGTTTATTAAGATATGACGGAGATATTGAAATACAAGGACATAAAAATAAAACACTTGAGGCGAAAAAGGTATTTAGTTATGTTCCAGAAACACCTGCTCTTTATGATATGTTAACTATATACGAGCATTTAGAATATATAGCAAATGCGTACAAAATAGATAATTATAAAGAAAAGGCAGAAGCTTTATTAAAACGATTTGATCTTTATGACAAAAAAGACAAGCTAGGAAAAGAATTATCAAAAGGTATGCAACAAAAGGCTAGTATATGTTGTGGGCTTTTAACTGAACCTAAAGTTATACTATTTGATGAACCTATGATAGGACTTGATCCTAAAGCTATAAAAGAACTTAAAAAAGTGTTTTTAGAGCTTAAAGAAAATGGGTGTTCTGTAATTATAAGTACTCACATAATTGATAGTATTGATGATATTTGGGACAAGGCTATAGTAATCAATAAAGGAAGCATAGTATATAAAACAACTAGAAGTGAGCTTAAAGAGAAAAATGAATCACTAGAAGAAATTTTCTTTGAAGTTACGGAGGAATAGTATATGAAGCCGTTATTTTATTTGATGAGAAAAGGACTTAAAAATTTTATTAAGGATTTAAAGAAAAAACCAGCTGCGCTTATAGGATATATTTTTATTATAGCTATGATAGTATTGGCTATACTTAGTGGGTCAGGTGCATCTGATCAATCAAGAAAATTTTTAAGTAATAATAGATTTGGATTTATAGTAGGAGTAGTTTTAATTGGATTTTTCTATCTTACTGTTAAAGAGGGAATAAATAGAGGAAGTTCATTTTTTAGAAAAGCGGATGTTAATTTAGTATTTACTGCACCGATTTCTCCCAAAAAAGTTTTAATATATGGTATTTTAAAACAATTATATATGACATTTGTTATGCTTTTCTTTGTTGTAGTTCAAATACCTAATATAAGAAATTGGTTTAATATAAAAAGTTGTGGAATCGGAGTTTTAGTGCTAGGCTCATTTCTTTTTATGTTTATAATATCTATAATTGGCATTTTGATTTATTCAATTGCAGCTAAAGGACCAAAGTGGAGAACAGGTATTAAGATGTTAATGAATATACTGGGTGGTATATTTATAGTATTTTTATTAATTGAAGTTTTAAAAACAAAGAACTTTATTCTATCTTGTGAAAACATATTTGGTAGTAGATATTTTTCGTATATTCCTATTGTGGGCTGGACTAAAGAAGTTATAATGGCAACTGTAGTTGGAATTAATAGTAGTTTTTATATGTATTTAGTTATGGATTTAGTGGCTATAGCTATTATAATTTTAGCTATATACAATATGAATACAGATTATTATGAAGATGTTTTAGAAGCAACAGATTACAAAGAAAAATTGCTTCAAAATAAAAAAGAGGGAAAATCTCAATTTAGTTTTAAGAAAGTTAGAAAAGTAAAGCAAAGATACAGAGGAAGTGCTGGCAGAGCTATATTTTCCAGACAGATGTTAGAGTATAAAAAAACAGGATTTTTCTTTATAAACATTAGAACAGTAACTATGATTATTATAGGCATTTTCTTTGGAATGTCGGTGGGTGAAGATAATATATTAGCTGTTTTATATTTCTGTGTATATATGCTATTATTCTTTTCACTTCAAGGTAAATGGATGAGTGAACTTGAAAAGCCATACATATACTTGATACCTATAAGTTCTTTTTCTAAAGTCTTTTATGCTACATTAGCAGATAATATAAAGAACTTTATAGATGGATTTGTGCTTTTTATTGTAGTTGGAATAAAGTTAAAAACAAGCCCTATAATTATAGTTTTATGTGCTTTATCTTATGCTAGTTTTGGAACTATATACACTTATATAGATATATTATCAAGAAGAATTTTTAAAATTGAAAGCAAGACACTTGAATCATTTTTAAAGTTTATATTTGCATTTATAATAGTACTTCCAGGTATAGCATTGTCAGCTTACTTTGGATTTAAAGATGGATTACAGTTTGGAAAGTATTTAGTTTATATTTCTCTAATTATATATAATTGCATTGTTTCAAGTATTATATTGACTTTTAATAGAAAGATTTTTGATAATATAGAAATGCATTAATTGTTAATAAGTAATTTGAAATATAAATTATTTGTGGATAAGGGGAATAAGTATGGAGGATATTAAAATATTTAACGGGGAATATCTTAAGGAATGTTCAAAAATTTATCCAAGTATATTTAATAAGGAGCCTTGGGGTGAAAGTTGGACAGAGGATATAGCATATAAAAGATTAAAGGAAGTTTATGATACTCCTAATTTTTTTGGAATAGCTTATATGAAAAATGGAGTAATTATTGGGGGTATTTTAGGAAATATAGAGCATTGGGATGTTGGCAAAAAATATATACTAAAAGAGTTTTTTATAGATAGTAAGTGTCAAGGCAATGGATTAGGTAGCAAAATGTTAGGAGCATTAGAGGAAAGATTAAGTGAATTATCAGTAAGAATCATTGAATTAAATACTTTAAGAGGAAAAAGTACAGAAGGCTTTTATTGTAAAAATGGTTATAAGACTGATAAAGATATGATTGTAATGGAAAAAATAATATAAAGTTTAAGTATATAAAAAGAGGTTACTAAAATTAGCTTTAGGTAACCTCTTTGATTTTTACAAAAACAGCTCGTACAAACCTATAATAATAATTATTATAGATGAAATTAGTGAAGCGTATTTTCCAAAAACTTTGGATAAGTATTTCTTACCAGTAATCTCTCCTAGTTTGATGGTTATTACACTTGATAAAAAAGTAAATAAAACAGTCAAAACTATATTTAGTCCAGCAATACTAGCTCCAAGTCCAAGTCCAAAGTTGTTTATTGTAAGAGCAAGTGCAAGGGCTAAACTTTCCTTTAAATCTATTGAACCAGAGTTGTCCACATCAGCTTGTTCAGGATTGTCCAATATTTGAGAGGCTGTAAGATTTTCATTATCATAAGTTATGTGCGTATTTTCATCATTATCAGGTTTTTTAAAAAAATCTATAGTTAACCAAACTCCAATTCCAATCAGCATAACAGATCCAATTATATTAGCAGTTTTTATTGAAAGAAACTTACTAATAGCTAGTCCAATTGACATGGCTATGAAAGTACCTAGACTTGTTATAAATCCAATTAAAATATTTATTAATGGAGTTATGTTTATTTTTTTTATGCCATAAGATAGTCCTACAGTAAAACTATCTAAATTGGCTGAAAGTGCAAATAAAATTATGGCTAAGATATCCAAACATATCCCCCCGATATACTCTGTTATACTCTTCAATATATTAAGTTCTATGTAGTGATGTTACAAAAAACTTAACTATAATGAGTAATTTTGAGGAATGCTGAAGAATAGTTTGAAATATAATAAATGAAATGTGAATATGCAAAAAACAAAAATGAATCTAGATGATTTAAAAATCATCTAAATCCATTTTTAATATTTATAATCTACCATTGATAGTGATTAAATCCGCCATCAGGTCCATTTGTTTTATCAAACCAAGAATCTAAAAGTTCAAACCAGTTTCCCACTTTATTTATTTCAGGATCTTGTCCATCTTTACACCAACTTAATTTTCCATAAGGATTATTTAATCCAGAAGCTACTGTATCAATAGAATTATACCAGCTTTGGATTAGCCAATGAGGAATTTTAGCATTAGAATAACGGCTAGTATAAATTCTATTTCCATCAGGTAAGAATACACTTAATCCATTTTTACCTTCTTTAAATTTACCTACCCCTTTAAATTTCTTACCACCAAATGAGTAAAGAACCATGCTATCAACGTTTTTCATAACATCCTTAGCAAGTTTTTGAGTTTCCTCATCAAAGTCATTGCTTTTAGATATTCCTTCACATAAATCATAGATATCAAAGTAAGGATATTCTATCCAGTCTAATTGGTCTTTTTCATTAAAGTAATGCATTAAGTTTACATTAGTTTTACTTCCTCTTAATTTTTCTATGGCGCTTTTCTTATTTTTTGTGCTTAAATCAACAGCTAATTTATCAAAAGATTTTTTTATGTTTTCAGCCTTAGTTAAATCATAACAACTTAATTGTTGATCAGAACGGAAATATCTTGATGTTGAATCACGTTGTTCTTCAACAAATAAAGCACCTATTTGTTCATTTGTAATTGTTGCAGGATCAAAGCAACGTTCTCTTCCGCCTAGAGTTAAATCTTTTTGTAAAGTAAATGTATTTCCTGATCTTATTCTTGAAAATATATCATCATACTTAAATCCAGCACCCCATACAACAGGACTTGATGCGATCATAGTTTTTGCTGAAAATCTACCATTTCCTGGTCTGTATTGGTATGCAACTTCAGCAGTACCCATTAAACAAGCATCAAAAGCAAGTACATCTACAGAGTGGCTTTCATCTAAATGATCTGATATTTCACCTATATAAAGACAATCTGGATTTTCTCCGTCAAGATTGCTATCATCCCAACAAATAGCTTTATTTAACTTTTCATTTACATTTGGCTTATTTTTTGCTCCACCTCCATGATTAGACATTATAAGAACATATTTATCTGCCTTATAATTATTTTTACCAAACTCTATGAATTTTTTTAGGGTTTCAGGATCACCCATGTTAGCTTCATATGTTCCATTTACCTTGATTTCGGGAAAATACTTACCTCCATCTAATCTAGTAGCTTTGTTATGTTCAATTTTATACAAACGAGTATCTTCAAAGTTTTCTCCTAAAGCAGTTGAATCCTCGCTATATCCAGGAGTTCTGTCTACTAGAGCTATTAGATTTAAATTTGGGTTATTAACATAACCTTTTTTCATTTCTGCGATGTCACTCATTAATGCATCTTCTAAATTATTGTCAGCATCGCAATAATACAATATAGTTACCTTTTGTTCTTTTTTACTTTCATCTTTTGCTTTTTTTGTAATAGATGATTTAGCGTTATTAGCTGTTGGTTTTGGAGTAGCATATACTGGTTGAATGTTTATAAACGACATTCCAAGTATAGCAGCAGCTAATAAATGAATTACTTTTTTTCTTAACATAAAAATTACCCCCTTTAAAAATAATGTGATTTCTTAATTGATATAAAGGTAAATTAGTTAAATCTAAAGCATCAATTAATGAAACCGAATAATTATATAAAAATAATATTTTGATTATCGTTGAAAATATTTCAAGCTTTATAATTAAATGTAAAAAAACTATAAATATTTATATGATTTATATGATTTATATGATTTATATGAAAAAAATGTATAAAAAGGTTGAAAAATATCGCTGATGGAATATAATATATAAACATGACTAATTTAAATATAGAGGTTTACATTAGGAATAAATATAAATTTTAACAATAGGAGGGGTTTTAGTGGATTTTTTAAAAAAGATTAGCGTAAAAAAGAAAATGATTTTTAGTTATAGTGCATTACTAATGCTAATGATAATATCTGGAGTTATTGGTGTTGTTAGTGCTAAAAAACTAAATGATAATTCTAAGCAAATGTATTTTAAATCACTACAATCAATAGAATATATTCAAGAAATAAAAAATAATATAGATGAGGAAGCAACATGTATATTAAATATTATTTATAATGAAGATTTAAATCAAAATGATAGAAACAATATTTATAAACATATAACTGTAGATTTAAAAAATAAAAACCAAGAACTTTTCGAAAAGTATGAAAAGATCCCTTTTACTGAAGAAGAAAAAAGGGATTATAACGAATTCAAACATGAATTGGAAAATTATAGAAATGTTAGAGGCGACATATTAACTCTTGTTAATAATGGAAACATAAATGGAGCTAAGCAAATTTTTGCATCTAAGATAAAACCTATTAGAGAAAAAACTGAAAGCAAATTAAATGCTATAAATGACATGAATGAAACGCAAGCAAAGATTTCTGATGAAGAAAATAGAAAAGTTTTTCAAAACATAATATTTATTTCTTCAGCAGTAACTATTGTTGGAATTATATTAGCTTTAGTATTAGCTATTATTATGATAAGAGATATTATTAGTTCTCTTAATAGAATAAGAGCATATGCTAGAAGACTTTCTGAATATGATTTTTCTACTCCAATAGTTGTTAGAGGAACAGATGAACTATGCATGACTGCTGTGGATTTAAATTCTGCACAAAAAAATGTTAATAATTTAGTTAAGCAAATATATTTAGATGCAGAAACTATGGGAGCTATGAGCGAAGAATTATCTGCAACGGTTGAAGAAATAACAAGTAAAGTAATTACAATAGATGAAGCCACTAAAGAAATAAACAAGGGTATAGAGGAATTTAGTGCAAGTACAGAAGAGTTAAATGCTTCAGTGGAAGAAGTTAATTCTAGTATAGAAGAATTAGCTACTAGTTCAACAGAAGGAAGTAATAACTCAAATGTGGCAAAGGGAAAGGCTAAAGAAGTTCAAGAATATTTACAAGATGCAATAAAAGAGACAAATAGTATTTATGAAGAAAGACAACAAAAAATAATAAAGGCAATAGAAGATGGTAAAGTAGTTTCGGAAATAAGAGTAATGGCAGATAGTATAGCTCAAATTGCGGAACAAACTAACTTACTTGCATTAAATGCAGCAATAGAAGCAGCGAGAGCAGGAGAACAAGGAAAGGGATTTGCAGTTGTTGCAGATGAAATAAGAAAGCTTGCAGAACAATCAGCAGAAAGTGTTTTAGTTATAAAAAATACAATAACACAAGTGCAAAGTGCCTTTGGAAATCTATCAGATAACGGAAATCAATTATTAGATTTCATGAATACTAAAGTTAAAGAGTTATTAGATAGCTCATTAAGTGTTTCAAAACAATATTATGATGATTCGGACTATATAAGTACAATGACAGAAAACTTTGCATCTATGACGGAAGAAATAAATGCTACAACAAATCAAATAACAGGTGCAGTGCAAAATATTGCTTTAGGAGCTCAGGATGCAGCAGAACATACAGGTGATATATTAAGCGGTATTGATGAAACAACAAAGGCAATGAATGAAATTGCTAAAACATCTGAAAATCAAGCAAGTATTGCCCAAAAACTTAATGAATTGGTAGGAAAATTTAAGATTTAAAAAAGTGAAAGAAAAACCACACTTTAAATAGTTTTTTAGGCTGTTGATAAACAAAATTTATCAACAGCTTTTTTATTTAAATATTAATATATTAAAATAAATCTAAAAATTTAAAATATTAAGCTATTGACAAGAAAAGTAAGTTGGTGTATCATATTAATGAGAATGATTATCAATTTAAATGAAAGGGGTTTAAGAATATGAGTGCTTTAATAATAGGGGGAGATAGACTAGGAAAAATAACAGATGAATTACATAAAAAGGGATTTACTGATATTAAGCATATAACAGGACGAAAATGTGGAGAAAGAAAGATAAAAATTTATTCACAAATGCAAAAGGCTGATTTAACAATAGTTTTAGTGGATTATATTAATCATGTTATAGTAAATAATTTAAAAAATAAAATTAATAAAAATGATAAGTGTAATAATATTATTTATGCAAAAAGATCTTGGTCGCATATGGAGAAGTGCATTAATAATTTTATGATAAATAAAGAAGAAAATTAGTATTATATTTTAAGCTACTTATAAATAATAGTTATAATAAAATATAATTTTAAATAAAATATATAGGTTTATTTTAAAGCTACAAAGTTTATGTAGCTTTTATTTTTTTATCTTTTATAACGTTGACAATTTTTTGTGAAAAAAATATAATAAATATGAACATATGAATATATGTTCAAATGTAGGAGGGATAAAATGAGTAACGATTTAAAAGAAATTGATAGATGTAGTTGTAACACAATTCATTCTGATGTAATAAATAAGGTTAAGAAAGGTATGCCAGAAGATGAAGTTTTGTATGACCTTGCTGAATTATTTAAAGTGTTTGGAGATACCACAAGGACTAAAATATTATATGCTTTATTTGAAGCAGAGATGTGTGTGTGTGATCTAGCTTCATTGCTTGGAATGAGCCAATCAGCAGTGTCACATCAGCTAAAGGTATTAAAGCAAACAAGACTTGTTAAGCCAAGACGTGATGGGAAAGTGGTTTATTACTCTTTAGATGATGATCATATAAAAAGAATTTTCAATTGTGGACTTGAACACATAAATGAAAAGTGATTTGGGGGGAAATCTATGAGTGATAATGCAAAGAAAGAAATAATATTAGAAGGATTATGTTGTGCAAATTGTGCAGCTAAAATAGAAAGAAGTGTAAATAAGTTAGAGGATGTTGATAATGCTTCTTTAGATTTTATTTCAAAAAAACTTACTATAGAAGCAAAAGATAGTGAAAAGCTAGATGTTGTATTAAATAAAGCCATAAAAATAGTAAATGATATAGAACCTGATGTAAAGGTGTTATTAAATTACAATCATAAAATTCATGGACATGCTCATTCTCATGATCACTCACATGGACAAGAAACTAGCAAAACAGATTTTATAAAGTTTGGTTTTGGAACTGTAATTTTTATAATAGCTATGGTATTTAAGTTTTCCTTTAAAATAGAATTGGCATTGTTTTTAATGAGTTATATTTTAATTGGTGGAGAAGTTGTTTTAAGGGCATTGCAGAACATTTCAAGAGGACAAGTGTTTGATGAGAATTTTTTAATGGTTATAGCAACAATAGGTGCTTTTGCTATAAAGGAATTTCCAGAAGGCGTTGCAGTTATGCTATTTTATCAAATTGGAGAGTTCTTTCAAGATAAAGCAGTTGAACGTTCAAGAGGTTCTATAAGTGATCTTATGAATATAAGACCTGATTATGCAAATATAAAAATTGGAGAAAATATAAAGAAAGTATCACCAGAAGAAGTTAAGATTAATGATATTATAGTAGTTAAACCAGGAGAAAAGATTCCACTAGATGGTGTAATTGTAGATGGAAAATCTATGTTAGATACTTCTGCATTAACAGGAGAGTCTGTTCCACGAGAAGTGGAAGCTGGTAGTGAAGTTCTAGGTGGATTTTTAAATAAGAATGGATTAATTACAATTAAGGTTACAAAAGAATTTACAGAATCAACTGTTTCTAAGATACTAGATTTAGTGCAAAATGCAAGTTCTAAAAAAGCATCTACAGAAAATTTTATAACTAAATTTGCAAGATTTTATACTCCTGTAGTTGTTATTACAGCGGTTATGCTTGCCATAATTCCACCACTTGTAATTCAAGATGCTGAGTTTTCAAAATGGTTATATAGGGCGTTAATTTTCTTAGTAGTATCTTGCCCTTGTGCTTTAGTAGTATCAATACCACTAAGTTTCTTTGGAGGAATTGGAGCTGCATCTAGAAATGGGGTACTAGTAAAGGGTGGTAATTATTTAGAAGCTCTTAATAGTGTTGAAACTGTTATTTTTGATAAAACAGGAACACTAACAAAGGGAGTGTTTAATGTAACAGAAGTATGTCCATTAAATGGTGTAACTAAGGAAGAATTATTAGAATATGCAGCTTATGCAGAAAGCTATTCTAACCATCCTATAGCAATTTCAATATTAAATTATTATAATAAGCCTATTAATAAAGAAGAAATACAAGACTACAATGAAATATTTGGACATGGCATATCTATAAGATTTAAAGGAAAACAAGTATTTGCTGGTAATAATAAATTAATGGATAAAGCAAATATTAAATATAATAAAGTTAAAGCTGCAGGTACCATAATATATGTAGCTGTAGATAAACAATACAAAGGATATATATTAATTTCAGATGAAGTTAAGGAAGACTCAAATAAAACTATAAAAGCACTTAAAAATATAGGTGTTAAAAATACTGTAATGCTTACAGGGGACAACAAAGAAGTTGGAGAAACAGTTGCAAGTGCATTGGGTGTGGATGAAGTTTGTACTGAATTATTACCAAATGATAAAGTTGAAAAGTTAGAGAATATTTATCATAATAAATCTTCAAATGGAAAGATTATTTTTGTAGGAGATGGAATAAATGATGCGCCTGTTTTAGCTAGAGCGGATATAGGTATAGCTATGGGGGGACTTGGATCAGATGCAGCTATTGAAGCTGCTGATGTAGTTATAATGACAGATGAACCATCTAAGATAGTTACTGCTATAAAAATAGCTAAAAGAACAAGAAGAATTGTACTTGAAAATATAATATTTGCACTAGGAGTTAAATTAGTAGTATTAATACTTGGAGCAACTGGTATTGCAAATATGTGGGAAGCTGTTTTTGCTGATGTAGGAGTTGCTTTAATTGCTGTATTAAATGCAATGAGAGTATTAAAATATAATGATTAAAATTTTATATTAAAGTAGGAAAGGTACTATGTAAAATAGTGCCTTTTTTTATACCGTAAATAAGTAAAGTATTATTAAGATTATATACATTGACAATAGTTTACTATGCATATTATAATTCACTTGTCATCAAATTTTGACAAAATAAAAGATAATTTGTTGAAAAGGGGTAAAAATTGTGGAAAAACAAAAAATCAAGCAACTTATATGTGATTTAATCGATGAAAATTCAGAAAAAATTATATTTCTAGCAAAAGAAATAGAAAAAGAACCGGAGCTTGGATATAAGGAAGTTAAAACTTCAAAAAAGATTACAGATTTTTTTGAAGAATTA
The DNA here is from genome assembly GCF_000014125.1 of Clostridium novyi NT. Classification (NCBI taxonomy): domain Bacteria; kingdom Bacillati; phylum Bacillota; class Clostridia; order Eubacteriales; family Clostridiaceae; genus Clostridium; species Clostridium novyi. The sequence goes on from NC_008593.1 coordinate 306,725, forward strand.
GGATTGAATTATAGAAGTGGACTTGCATTAACAGGGGTAAAAGCTAAATTAAAAAATGAATCAAAAGGACCCAATGTAGCTATATTAAGTGAACTTGATGGAGTAATTTGTTTTGATAGTCCAAAGGCGGATAAAAAAACAGGGGCAACTCATACATGTGGACATCATTTACAAATGGCAGCTATGCTTGGGGCAGCACTTGGACTTAAAAAAGCAAATATTGAAAATGAACTATATGGTAATGTAACTTTTATGGCAGTTCCATCAGAAGAGTATATTGAAATTGCATATAGAAGTAAGCTAAAGGAAGAAGGAAAAGTTCATTTCTTAGCTGGAAAACAAGAATTGATTTACAACGGAGAATTTGATGATGTAGATATAGCAATGATGTTTCATTCATTAAAAAATTGTCCAACTCCTACAGTTGCTACTGGCGAAACTAGTAATGGATTTTTAGGAAAGACAATTCATTATAAGGGAAAAGCAGCTCATGCAGCAGAAGCACCTCATGCTGGAGTAAATGCTTTAAATGCAGCTATGCTTGGAATAATGGGAATTAATGCATTAAGAGAGACTTTTAGAGATGAGGATTCTATAAGAGTACATCCTATTATTACAAAGGGTGGAGATACTGTAAACAGTGTTCCGTCAGATGTAAGAATGGAGTCTTATGTAAGAGCGAAAAATATAAAAGCTATGAAAGAAACTAATGAAAAAGTTGATCGTGCATTACTTGCTGGTGGATATGCAATTGGAGCAGAAACTACTATAAATACAATTCCAGGACATCTTCCATTAAGATGCTCATCAATCATGAACAATATGTTTGAGGAAAATGCAAAAAAATTATTACCAGAGGAACAAGTTATAGATGCAGGACATTTTACAGCTTCAACAGACATGGGAGACGTTTCTAATCTTATACCATCAATACATCCTTTTATAGGGGGAGTTTCAGGAAATCTTCATACAAAAGATTTTAAAGTAGAAGATTATGATGCAGCATTAATTTTACCAGCAAAATTAATGGCTATGACTGTTGTGGATTTATTATTTAATAATGCTAAAGAAGGGAAAAAAGTTATAGAAGCTTTTGAACCTACATTTGAGAGCAAGGATGAATATATAAAATTTTTAGAAGGCTGTTTTGAAAGAAAGGTGAACTAATGAAGAATTGGAAAAATCATATTATTGTTTTAATTGTGGTTATTATAGCTGAATTTATAGGGGTTATAAAGTTTAAAGTGGGACCAGGGACTTTAGTGTTTTTACCTATGCTTTACGCACTTATAATTGGAATATTTTTGGGTCCTAAGTTTTTAAAGATTGTAAATGAGAAAGATATGAAAGATGCAGGAACACTTATAACTATTTCTTTAATGCTTCTTATGGCAAGATACGGAACTACAATAGGACCAACACTTCCTAAGATTATAAAATCAAGTCCTGCTCTTATATTGCAAGAGTTTGGTAATATAGGAACAGTATTTTTAGGAGTGCCTTTAGCAATATTCTTAGGATTAAAGAGAGAAACAATTGGTGCTGCCCACTCTATATCTCGTGAACCTAATATTGCTTTAATAAGTGATATATATGGATTAGATGGAGAAGAAGGAAAAGGGGTAATGGGAGTTTACATTTGCGGAACTGTTTTTGGAACAGTATTCTTTGGATTAATTGCGACTTTCTGTGCTGCATATACTCCATTACATCCATATTCATTAGCAATGGCATCAGGTGTTGGAAGTGCAAGTATGATGACAGCGGCAGTTGGTTCTTTAAGTGCCATGTTCCCAAATATGCAAGAAACATTAACTGCCTTTGGAGCAGCAAGTAACATGTTATCAGGACTTGATGGGCTTTATATGTCTTTATGGGTTGCAATTCCACTTGCAGAATGGCTTTACAGAAAGGTTTATAGAATAAAGTATGGTGTACAACCTCCAAAGGTTGAAAAAAAGAGCGTAGTATCTAAGGAGGTTTAAACTATGAAAATTGGAAAGTCTTTATTTGTATTAATTTTAATGGGGATGTTATCTCTAGTAGGAAATTTAGTTGGACCTAAACATGGTATATTTGAAGCACTACCGGGAATGGCTATACTTGTATTAATATCTATAGTTGGAATAATACTTGCAAAGGTAATACCAGGGAAGATACCTGCTGTTGCATATATTGTTACTTTAGGGTGTATAGTTACTTATCCAGGATTTCCTGGTGCAGCTATAGTTTCTAAGTATATGTCAAAGGTAGATTTCTTATCTTTAACTACTCCAATACTTGCGTATGTAGGTATTTCTATAGGAAAAGACTTAGATAGCTTTAAAAAATCAGGTTGGAGAATTATTGTTGTATCATGTGCTGTATTCATAGGAACTTATTTAGGATCTGCAATAATCGCTCAACTTATATTAAAATCTTTAGGACAAATATAAAGCTTAAATAATACAAAAAATATAAAAACAAAATCCAAATATAAAAAGACCGAATATATTAAATATACTCGGTCTTTTTTGCTAATAGCATATAAAACTGTCTATTTGTCTTAAATCTACTCCAAAATAAACCCAGCGACGACGTACCCATCTAAAACCTGCTATGGAGCGTCTTCCAACATAAATTATATATGCCCAAAATGAAGTCCCGTTATTTAACCAGATATAAGTATAATTATATCTACAGAACTTAATTGAACCAGGATCAACGGCTTTAACATTTATTCCATTTTTACCTTCGGACTTCGATGGAGTAAATGGAGGGGGAGGACCTGATGGAGGACCTTGATTCATTCCACCTCCTAGACCAAAACCATCCTGTGGACCAATGTTTCCACCTGGAAATCCAAATGGAGGAGGACCCGGTGGGAATTGTCTAAAATCTGGATTAAAAGACACTTATAAAACACTCCTTGTAAGTAATACATTATATAATATGTCTTTAATCTTATAAGGGTTAAACTTTAAAGAGATTTTTCTTTTAAATTTTTAATGATCTTTGGAAGAAGATCTTCAATAGTACCTACAAGTCCATAATTTGCAATTTTAAATATTGGCGCATCAGGATCTTTATTTATAGCAATTATTATGTCTGATGAAGATATTCCTGCGGTATGTTGAATTGCACCAGAAATTCCAAGTGCAAAATAAAATTTAGGAGAAACTGTTTTACCAGTTTGACCAATCTGATGACTATAATCTACAATGCCTTCATCTACAGCAGCACGAGATGCTCCGATTTGAGCATTTAACAAATGAGCTAATTCTTCTACTAGCTTCATGTTATTAGAATCACCAATACCACGTCCAACAGCTACAATAATTTCGGCATCTTCAATATTTAAACTTTCATTTTTAAATTGACATATGTCTATAACCTTTGTTTTAGATTTTGGTAAATCAAAGTTGTTACAATTTATTATTTTACCTTTTCTACAGTAGTCAGGTTCCAGGGCCTTCATAATTTTAGGACGAACAGTTGCCATTTGAGGTCTATGATTTGGACACACAATAGTAGCCATTAAGTTTCCACCAAAGGCAGGTCTTGTCTGTTGTAATAATTTTTCTTTAGAATCTATTTCTAAAATTGTGCAATCTGCTGTAAGTCCTGTATTTAATTTAGATGCTATTCTTGGTGCAAGAGAACGACCATATGATGTAGCACCTAGCAATACTATTTCAGGTTTATTATCTTCTATAAGTTTAGATATAGCTAAGGAATATTTTTCGTCACTATAATTAGCGAACTCAGGATTGTCTATACAATATACAATGTCAGCACCATATGCTATTAAATCCTTGCAACTTTTATCTAAATTTTCTCCTAGTATGATTGCTGAAACTTTTGTATTTAAATCATTAGATAGTTCTTTTGCTTTACCTAAAAGTTCAAATACAACATCTTCAATTATGCCATTTTTATGTTCTGCAAATACAAAAATTCCAGTGTAAGATGATATATCAACATTTGTAACCGTATCTTTTTTTAGTTCTATAGCATTAAATTTACATACATTTATGCAAGAACCACAAAGAGTGCAGTTATCTTTAATAATAGCTTTTTTATTTTCAATTTCTATAGCCCCAAAAGGACAAGTATTTGCACAAATTTTACATCCTACACATTTGTCCTTTAATATAGTTATACTACTCATATAAGTTACCTCCTATTTTGAAACTGATAGCCCCATAGATAATAATTTATCCACTAATTTATCAGCTTGTTCATCTGGATTTCCCTCTATAATTTCGCTGGTTATATCGTACTCAGGTATAAATGTTTTTACTACTTGAGTTGGAGAACCGTTTAAACCTGTTAAGGTAGTGTCAGCATTTATATCATTTGCAGTTAGCATAGTAACTTTTTTATCAAATGATTCTCTTAAATTTTTTATAGATGGAAGTCTAGGAACATTTATATCTTCTACAACAGTAATTAAAGCTGGAAGGGTAGATTCTATTATTTCATAACCATTTTCTATAAGTCTTTTACATCTTATATATCCATCTTTTAGTTCTTGAATTTCACTTACATATGTTATATATGGGATATTTAGCTTACCAGCAAGACTTGGACCTACTTGTGCGGTGTCTCCATCTGTAGCTTGTTTACCACATATTATAAGATCATAATCATTTATATATTTAATTCCCATGGAAAGCGTATAGGCTGTAGCAAGAGAATCAGCACCAGCAAAAGCTCTATCACTTAAAAGATAAGCTTCATCTACTCCAAGGGACATAGCTTCTTTTAATAAAATTGAGGTATCAGGAATTCCCATACTTAGTCCAGTAACTTTACTATTAAATTTATCTTTTATTCTAAGAGCTTCTTCTATGGCAAAGGTGTCAAATGGATTTATAATTGATTTTATACCTTCTCTAATAATGGTGTTGGTTTCTTTATTCATCTTTACTTCAGTAGTTCCAGGAACTTGTTTAATACATACAATTACGTTCATTTTATCACCTACTCCTCAAAAAGATTTCCGCAATTTAATCTATTATAAGGGTCAAATAAAAGTTTTAAAGATTTCATTTCTTTTAGCCCTGAGATACCTACCATTTGCTTAAATAAAGAAGTTTTTAGTTTACCTACACCATGTTCAGCAGAGATAGTTCCTCCCATAGAAACAATTTTTTCTGCCCAAGAATTGTAAAGTTCTTTTCCTTTTCTATAATCATCCATATTTTTAGGAATTATGTTTACATGAAGATGATTATCTCCTATATGTCCAAAAATAACTGATTCTAAATTAGAATCTTCTAATGTTTTATTGTATAATTTCATAACTTCTTTTAGTTTTGAGTTAGGAACTGCCATATCTGTACCAAGCTTTGTAAGAGAAGGATATTCCTTTCTTATCTCATCTATAAGAAGATTTACGGATTCTGGAATAGCATGTCTAAAGAAATGAAGTTGTTCTTCTGATTGTGCATTTGTAGCAACCCAGGTGTTAGCTTCATCTCCACCACAATTTTCCATTAGTTTTCCTACTTTAAGAAGTGTATCTAGATTTTTATTATTGTTTATATCATGATATTCACTGTATATTGCTGTATGAAAATTTTCAGGTAAATCCAGAAGTTTCTCAAAAGCTGGATTTTTTTCTTTTTCTTTTCTTATCAAGTTTAAAGCGTTATTATTAAAAAATTCTATAGCTGCAGGATTTAAATTTTCTCGAAGAGATTCAACGAAGTTTAAAGATTTTTCCTCAGAATCGAAGAATGCTGTTACGCCATATATTGATTTAGGTTTTTTTAAAAGTTTTAGCTGAATTTCTGTAATAATTCCAAGAGTTCCTTCAGAACCTATGAAAAGATCTATTAAATCCATGTTTTCCATTGAATAATATCCTGAAGCGTTTTTAACTTTTGGCATAAAGTATTTAGGAATATATCCTTCAATAACCTGTCCAGAATCTGTAGTTATTGAAAATTTGCCATTTTTTATTTTGCTTTCCCCACGCTTAATAGAAAAGGTATCTCCATTGACTAAGACAACTTTTAATCCTTCTACGTAATTTCTAGTTGAACCATATTTAAAGGAACATGCTCCAGAAGCATTACATGCAACCATTCCACCTATAGCAGCTGTTGATTCTGTAGGATCAGGAGAAAAGAAAAATTCATCTGAAGATTGAAATTGTTTTAGTGAATTTAAGGAATTTTCATCCCAATTTTTAGTGTCAAAATTTTTAGCTTGTAAGGTATTTCTTAGTTTACACAGTATAACACCTGGTTCAACTGTAACTAAAAAAGTATTTAAATTTTTGTCATAACTTAGAGATTTTATATTGTCCATTTTACTCAAATTTAGTATATGACCATTTTTAGGTACTGCACCAGCGGTAATGCCTGTACGTGCCCCTTGTACGGTTACTGGTGTTTTAGTATTATTTAGGTATAACAGTATATCTTTTATTTCCTGTTCGTTTTTAGGAAATGAAATAGATTCTGCTGAACCAATTTTTCGGGATTCATCTCGAAGATAATCTTGATGTTCCTTACGCAACTTTTTTATGAGAATATTTCCCATTTGAAATTTCCCCCTTTTTGTAGTAATTTAAATATTAAAATAAACCAAAATGGTAATAAAAATACAATTTGAAATTAAGTATAACTTAATTTCATTATTTTTAAAAGTTTTATGGAAATATTTATATAATTTTTTTAAAAAATAATGGCAATTATTATAAAATAATTAATATTTTATTCGAGTATTGTTTTATCTAGGATTTTAAGGAGACTTAATATGTATAGAAGTGATAAAGATATAGTTAACGAAAGACAGTTTTTAGATGAAGATGGACTATTTTATAAGAATTTAATGAAAATATTACCGGATGCAATATTTTTAGAGAAAAATGAAAAGTTTATATTTGCAAATGATGAGGCAATTAAACTTTTAGGTGGAATAGATAAGAAGGATATTTTGGGAAAAAGTGTAATGGAATTTTTAGATGAAAAATTTCAAAAAACTGAAGAAGAATTATATGGAGAGACCGTAGAAAGTGATAAAGAAGCTACAAGGGAAAAAAGAATTGTAAAACTAAATGGAGAAGTTATAGATGTTGAAGTAAAGTCTATGTATTTTTCACCAGAAGAAAGTTATGAAGATAAAATCAAGATAGTAATAGTTAGAGATATAACTAAAAGAAAAAAATATGAAAAGGCATTGAAAGAAAGTGAGTGTTTACACAGAAAACTTACGGAATTACTTCCAATGGCTGTGTGTATTTATGATTATGGTAAGATAGAATTTGCAAATAAAAAGTGTGCAGATATTCTTGGAGTAAAAGATAAGGATGAACTAATAAATAAAAGTGCTTTTGATTTTATATATGAAAAAAATATAGAGTCTTCAAAAGTACAGTTAAAAAAAATCGAGGATCATGCAGATAAGATATTACCTCCATTTCACAATAGGGCAATTTGCGTAAATGGAAATGTTATAGATATAGAAACTTGGTCTACAACCTTATGTGATGAAACTGGAGTTAAAATTCTCACAGTATTTAGGGATATAACGGAATACTTGCAATTACAAAAAATAAAACAAAAAGCAGAGGAAAATAGAATTCTATTAGAAAAAGAAAGGGAATTTAATAGAATCCGAACAGAGTTTTTTGCAAATTTGTCTCATGAGTTAAAGACACCTTTAAATATAATTTTAGGATCTCAACAATTATTGAGTTTGTATTTACAAAACTTAGATGAGTGTAATGTTAATTCACAAAAAATAAAGCAGAATTTAAAAATATTAAAGCAAAATAGCAATAGATTACTCAGACTTATTAACAATATAATAGATATTACAATAATAAATTCAGGACTTTTTGCAATGAATTTAAAAAACCGAAACATAGTAAGTATAATAGAGGATATAACTCTTTCTGTAGTAGATTATGCTAAAAATAAAGATATAAAAGTTATATTTGATACAGATACTGAAGAGAAAATAACACTTTGTGATGAGGAAAAAATAGAAAGAATAATATTAAACTTATTATCTAATGCTGTTAAATTTACTCCTAAAGGTGGAAAAATAAAAGTTAATATACATGATGATGGAGACAAGTTAAGAATTACTGTAAGGGATAATGGAATAGGAATACCAGAGGATAAAATACATATGATATTTGATAGGTTCACTCAGGTGGATAAATCATTTACTAGAAGTACAGAAGGTAGTGGAATAGGTCTTTATCTAGTTAAAGCTCTAGTTGAGATGCATAATGGAAAGGTAAGTGTAGAAAGCGTATATGGAAAGGGCAGTGAATTTATAATAGATTTACCGGTAAAAGTGGGAGATTATAAAGAGTGTTTTGATGAAAAAGATGATTTTAATACTACTCTAAAAGAAGATAAATTAAAGAAAGCTGAAATTGAATTTTCAGATATATACAATATTTAGTATAAGAAAAGTCTTTGATTATGTTAAATCAAAGACTTTTCTTATTATTAATTCTATTTAATATTAAAAAAGTATGATTGTATACATTTTTTTCATCTGTAATTCCTTGAATTTCTTTTGTTGTATTCCAGTCATATCTATTTATGTTTGGAAAAAAAGTATCTCCAATAAAGTTATGATGGATTTTAGTCATATAAATTTTTTCGGTATATGGAAGTAGTAGAGAAAAAATTTCACCACCACCTATAACAAAATATTCTTTTTTATCATTTATAATTGGTTTTAACATATCTATTTTATTGATAATTTCAACATTGGAATCTTTCATATTAAAATTTTTATTTTTAGTTAAAATTATATGTTTTCTACCAGGGAGTAACGCTTTTAGAGATTGAAAAGTTTTGCGTCCCATAATCATAGTTTTACTTTCAGTCAAAGTAACTTTTTTAAAATATTTTAAATCATTTGGAAGGTGCCATGGGAGAGAATGATCTTTACCTATAACATTGTTTTTTCCAATTGCAACTACAATACTTAACATATATTTTCGCTCCTATACAAAAGTTTTAAATTTATTATATAGTATTTAACAGTTATTTTTAAATATTAAATTAATAATAAATACAACTTCATAGGCGATACCTGATGCAATTAAAGGACCCACGGGAACTCCGCCGAGAAGTGATACACCTACTATAGAGCCAAGAATAATTCCAGTTAAAGTATCTGTACTTCCCTTTAAAAATCCAACTCCTTTTGAAGCTAAAACTGCCACTATAGCTCCACACAAAAAGCAAACAATTCCCTTTAAATTAAATGCGTTTTTTATGTTTTCAGTAAACTCAGGATTTTTAATTATAGGTATAAGCATCCATATCATAAGAAATGTCATTCCTAAATTCATAAAGTGATTTTCCATAAAAGTAATGCATTTTTCTGTATTAAAAAAAGATATGAATAGCATAACTATGGTTGCAATTCCTAGACTTTTATTTTTGCTTATAAAGGATAAAAACATTAATATTAATAAAATAATTTTAGATGACATGATAGATCTCCTAAATATTTCTATAATTTATAATACTAATTTTTTTATGTTTTGCTATTGACACACCCAAAAATGAAGTGTAAAATAGACTTTAAAATTGAATATAAATTGATAAATCTTATCAAGAGTGGTTGAGGGACTGGCCCTATGAAACCCGGCAACAACTAATTTTCATTTAAATTAGTAATGTGCTAATTCCAGCAGGAAATTTTCCTGAAAGATAAGAGGTGTATTTTAGAATATATAATTTAGATTTTATAATCGCTTCTTATTTTTTAAGAAGCGATTTTTTTAATATAAATAAAAAGGGGGAAATAAAATGAATAATTGGAAAAAGGGGACTATATGTATACAAGGAGGATATACTCCAAAGTCTGGGGAACCAAGAGTACTTCCAATATATCAAAGTACAACTTACAAATACAACGATCCGGATGAAGTTGCAGCGTTATTTGATTTAAAAGCTGAGGGTCATATGTATTCAAGAATAAGCAATCCAACTGTAGCTGCTTTTGAAGAGAAGATAGCAGCACTTGAAGGGGGCGTTGGTGCTTTAGCTGTAGCATCAGGTCAATCAGCAAGTACACTCTCAATATTAAACGTGTGTAAAAGTGGGGAACATGTTGTTGCTGCATCAACTTTATATGGAGGGACATATTCACTATTTTCAACAACATTAAAGAAATTTGGTATAGACGTAACTTTTGTAGATCCTGAAGCTACAGAAGAAGAAATTTTAAAAAATTGCAGAGAAAATACTAAAGCTGTTTTTGGAGAAACAATAGGAAATCCGGGATTAAACGTATTAGATTTTGAGAAGTTTTCAAATGTAGCAAAAAAGATTAAAGCACCTTTTATTGTTGATAACACAATAGCAACACCGTATCTTTGTAATCCACTAAAACTAGGGGCAAATGTAGTTGTACATTCAGCTACCAAGTATATAGATGGTCATGCAACAACTGTAGGTGGAGTTATTATAGATGGGGGAAATTTTGATTGGAATAATGGTAGATTTCCTGATTTTACTGAACCAGATCCAAGTTATCACGGTATTAAATATACTGAAACTTTTGGAGATAGTGCTTATATTGTAAAGGCAAGAGTTCAACTTTTAAGGGATTTAGGAGTTTGTACTAGTCCATTTAATGCTTTTTTATTTAGTCTTGGTCTTGAAACACTACATCTTAGAATGGAAAGACATAGCGATAATGCTATAAAACTTGGTAGATTTTTAGAAAAACATAGTAAAGTTAGTTGGGTAAGTTATCCACTACTTGAAAGCCATTCAACTTATGAAACTGCAAAAAAATATCTGCCAAAGGGAGCTAGTGGAATTTTAACATTTGGAGTTAAAGGTGGAGTTGAAGCTGGAAAACAATTTATAAGAAATCTTAAATTAGCTGCACTTGTTGTACATTTAGGAGATGCTAGAACTTCCGTACTTCATCCAGCAAGTACAACACATAGACAACTTACAGAAGAAGAACAATTATCAGCAGGGGTTACTCCTGATTTAATAAGAGTATCTGTTGGAATTGAGGATATAGAGGATATAATAGAAGATTTCGACCAAGCATTAAATAACATTAAGTAATGAAAGGACGGGATAAGAATGCCTATAATAATACCTGAAAATTTACCAGCAAGTAATACTCTTACTGGAGAGAATATATTTGTTATGCATGAGGCTAGAGCATTAAGTCAAGATATAAGACCGTTGAAAATACTGATTTTAAACTTAATGCCACAAAAGATCCAAACAGAAACTCAACTTTTAAGACTGCTTGGAAATACTCCATTGCAAGTGGATGTAAGATTACTACACATAGAATCTCATGAATCTAAAAATACATCAAAAGAGCATTTACTTAGATTTTATGAAACTTTTGATGATGTAAAAGATGAAAAATTTGATGGAATGATAATAACAGGCGCTCCAGTTGAAACTTTAGAATATGAAGAAGTTGATTACTGGGAAGAACTAAAGAGAATAATGGAGTTTTCAGTTACAAATGTAACATCTACATTACACATATGTTGGGGCGCGCAAGCAGGATTATATTATCATTATGGAATACCTAAACATAGATTAAAAAAGAAAATGTTTGGAGTATTTAAACATACATTAAATAAAGATGGAGTAAAACTATTAAGAGGATTTGATAACGAGTTTTATGTACCACATTCAAGACATACAGAAGTTTTAAGAGAAGATATACTTAAAATTCCAGAACTTAAAATTTTATCAGAGTCAGAGGAATCAGGTTTATATATAGTAGCAACAAAAGAGGCTAAACAAATATTTGTAATGGGACATTCAGAATATGACCCTGGTAGCTTGAAGTGGGAATATGATAGAGACAGTGCAAAGGGAATGGATATTGATGTTCCTAAAAATTATTATCCAAATGATGATCCAACAAAAGAACCTATTGTAAGATGGAGATCTCATGCTAATTTACTATTTTCAAATTGGCTAAATTATTATGTATATCAAGAAACACCATATGAACATAAATAAGTATTATAGGGTATTATAATGTATAAAAAATTAGTGGGGGCTATTTTTAAAAATATATTATAAAGAAATTAAAAGGGTAAGCTTTTTATTAAAGCTTACCCTCAGATTGTTCAAAAAGCCCCCAACAATTGGGGGCTTTTGTTTACGCCAAAATTCTTTTATGCGATAGCATTCGAAAAATATTTATTATGTATGTTAATTTGGAATAAATTTGAATTAATGTACACAAAAAATAATGCGATAGCACCATGGCTATCTTTTTCATATTCTGAACTGCCGCTGTAAGTAGGCACTGCTCAGAAACATTTTTAATTCCTCGCATGCGACAATAACGTAGCCCATGTAATTCTTTTGAATCAGCAAAGCTACGCTCAATCTTTTCTTTACGTCGTTTGTAAATACTTTTACCTTTTTCTGTTTAGTAAAGCTAAAAATTTGATCTTTATAGTCTTCCCAAACATGACGACGTATAGTTCTATTAATGGATTTATCAGATGTTAAGCAATTATTTTTATATTTGCAATAAGCACAATGCTCCGCATTACTTAAATATTCTTTATAACCTTCCCTCGTAGTAGTTCTATATTTTAAAAAGCAATTATTAATACACACATATCCATCTAATTCTTTAACATACTGAAATCTATATTTTGTATATTTTCCTTTAACATGGGGTCCTAAACGGAACCCAAAAACACCTTGATAATTTTTGTCTGAAATTTGTTTACAAATAGGATTCGTAGAATATCCGGCATCTGCTACTAAATATTTTGTATTAAAATTAAACTTTTCTATTTGAGTTTCTATTCTTTTAACATAAGGATCTACATCGTTTATATTCCCGGGAGTAACATGAACGTCTGTTATAATATTATACTTTCCGTCAACAGTTCTATGATCTAAATAAAAAAAGCCTTTAGGTTTTCCATCTCTAACCATATATCCACTGTCTGGATCAGTTGTACTTACTTTTATTTCCTTAGTTTCAGCTATTTTAGTCTTTTTTTTTAGAGGCTTTTTATTATGATTAATTCTATCTTTATTAATGTCATTCTCTAATTCATCAAAGTATTCCTTTGTGGATTTAGTTATTTCTTTTTTAATAAATTTATGTTTATTAGCGTTAGCTTTTAAGTGAGTAGAATCAGTATATAGAATTTTGCCATCAACCAAGTTTCTATTAATAGCTTGAAATACAATATTATCAAATATTTCTTGATGTATATTTGTATTACTAAATCTTTTTGTTCTATTCTGGCTTATAGTGGAATGACTTGGTATTTTATCAGTAAGTCCATATCCTAAAAACCATCTGTAAGCTACATTTACCTGGATTTCTTTTACAAGCTGACGCTCTGAACGTATACCGAATAGGTATCCTATAAAAAGCATTTTAAATAATACAACTGGATCCACTGATGGTCTGCCATTATCAGCACAATATAAATCCTTAGTTAAATCTCTTATAAATGAAAAGTCTATGTATTTATCTATCTTTCTAAGTATGTGATTTTCAGGTACTAAATTTTCTATATAAACTAGTTCTAATTGATTTTGTTTTCTTTCATTATTAGTAAGCATTTTTCCTCCGTAGGAGCCCTAACGGGCTAAAAGATTTATTGTTCTAAAATATATATTCTACATAAACACTAAAAATCCTTTTTGTAATAAATGTAAAAAGGCTGTTGACAAATTATGTTTATCAACAGCCTGAGGGTAAGCTTTTTATTAAAGCTTACCCTTTTACACAGTTTTGACAACTTAAAGTTGCCAATGCCTAGAGGTTTAGGCATTAATTTATTTTTAATGGGGGAATTATGAATAATGTTTGTATCAAGTACAACTTATTAAAGATTATAAACAAAATAAAAAATTTTAAACATGATATTTAAAAAAATTTAAAAATAAAAATACTACTTTTAAATATAAAAGATGATAATGATTACATGAAAAAAAAGTTGTATATTTAGTTGCATATGCAACTAAGTTAAGATATACTATAAAAATAGTTGTGTATGCAACTAATTGTTTGTGGGGGAGTGAGAAAAAATTCATAATTTAAGTAGAGAGCCTTTAGGAAAATATATTTCGCAATTATATAGAAAAAGTAGTTCGGTATTAAGCAAAAAATTTAGTAAGTATGGTATAGGTTATGGTCAATATATGTTTCTTATTGTGCTATATAAACAAGATGGAATAAATCAAGAAGAAATCTCTGAAAGGTTAAATATATATAAGGGAACTACTGCAAGAGCTATAAAGAAGTTAGAGGAAGCTGGATTTGTAAAAAGATGTAGAGATGAAAAAGATAAAAGAGCATATAAAGTGTATTTAACAGATAAAGCTAAAGATATTGAAGAAGAATTTTTTAATATATTAGATGAATGGGATAACGAGTTAGTTAAAGGAATTACAGAAGAAGAAATATTGCAAACTATAGAAGTATTAAAGAGTATTTGCAAAAATCAAAGTACAAATTGGGAGGAATAATATGAAAGAACAAAGTATGTTAGGCGAAGAACCTATAGGAAAATTACTGCTTAAATATTCCATACCAGCTATTATAGGAATGCTTGTTAATGCATTGTACAATATTGTTGATAGAATATTTATTGGACATATTCCTAATGTGGGAGCTTTAGCAATAACAGGTGTTGGCATTACTATGCCTATAATGTATATATTATTGGCTTTTGGTATGTTAGTTGGTATAGGAACTACTGCTAATATTTCCATAAAAATGGGACAAGGAAAAAGAGAAGACGCAGAAAAGTTATTAGGAAATTGTTTTACTTTAAGCATAATAATTTCTGCTGTTTTAACTGTAATAGGTATTTTATTTGTAAATAAGATATTAGGAGTTTTTGGTGCAAGTGAAAATACACTTTACTATGCAAAAGAATATATAAATATAATATTATTTGGAGCTATTTTTAATATATTAAATTTTGCATTAAATAGTACAATAAGAGCTGATGGAAGCCCTAAAATAGCGGCCTTTACTATGATATTAGGTTGCTTAGTTAATATTGTTTTAGATGCTGTTTTTATATTTGTATTTAATTTAGGAATAAAGGGAGCTGCACTTGCAACAGTAATAGCTCAAATAGTATCAACTATATGGATAATTTATTATTACACTAAAGGAAGTTCTAATTTAAAATTAAAAACTAAAAACTTTAAGTTAGATAAAAAACTTGTGAAGATTACATTTGCAATTGGTGTTGCGCCATTTTCAATGCAAATTGCATCTAGTGTTGTACAAGTTATAACTAATAATACTTTAAAACTTTATGGTGGGGATTTGGCTATTGGAGCAATGGCAGTAATCTCATCTATAGCAATGGTATTTTTAATGCCTATATTTGGTATAAATCAAGGAGCACAACCTATTATAGGATACAATTATGGTGCTAAAAAGTATCATAGAATGAAAGATGCTGTTAAGATTTCTATAATTGCTGCTACAATTATATTAGTTATAGGAAGTATTTTAATTCAATCATTCCCGGCAGCTGCAATAAAAGTATTTAATAAAGATGATAAACTTCTAGAAATAGGGGTAAAGGGAATAAGAATATTCTTAATAATGATGCCAGTTATAGGAATTTCTATAATAGGATCTAACTACTATCAATCAGTTGGAAAAGCTAAAGTGGCAATGTTTTTAAGCTTGTTAAGACAAGTAATATTGTTTATTCCATTAATGATTATTTTACCTAGGGTTGGTGGTCTTGGACTAACTGGTATTTGGCTTACAGGAGCTTTAAGTGATGGCCTTTCTACACTAATAGCTGGAGGATTTTTATTATCAGAGTTTAAAAGTATAAAAGAAAATAGATTTAAAAAAGAATTTTAAATATTAAAAGTAAATCTCCTAAAACTATATAAAAAATAGTTTTAGGAGATTATTTTTTAGAAGACTATTTTTAGAATATCTTATTAAATCCTTGTCCTTGAACTTCGGCTGTATCGGTAATTGATATAAATGCATTTTCATCAATTTCTCCAACAAGTTGTTTTATTCTAGGAACTTGTCTTGGTGATACAATGCAATAAAGTATGTTTATTTTTTCTTTTGTATATGCACCTTCGCCATAAAGAATTGTAATTCCACGGTGAAGTTTATTCATTATAGCTGATGCCATGTCTTGTTGTTTTCTTGTAACGATTATAAGCATTTTTTGTTTACTAAAACCTCTTAAAACTCTATCTGTAAAGGCTCCAGTTATATACATCATAATAAGTGTGTATAATCCAGTTTCGATTCCAAGAAAAGAAGAACCAACAGATACAATAATAAGATTAAAAATAAAACTTGCAAAGCCAACGTCGACGTCAAATTTCTTTTTAATAATCATGCTTATTATGTCTATTCCTCCAGTAGAACCATGGTTTGAAAATATTATACCTACACCAAGTCCACTTAAAACTCCACCATATATTGCATAAAGCAATCTGTTAGTAGGTGAAGAAGTAAGTATTTTTGAAAGTGGGGAAGTTAGCATAATTGTTAATGATAAGGACACAGTTCCCACAATAGTAAAAAAGGTGAATTTCTTATCTGTTTTAAAGAACGCTATTATTAAAAGGGGGATATTTAATAAGAGCAAAGATAATCCTGCTGGAATTTTAAATAAGTATAGTAGTATAAGACTTATACCAGATACTCCACCGCTAAGCAAATTAATGGGGATTAAAAATAGGTTTAAAGCTACGGCATTTAACAATGAACCAAAGATAATTAAAAAAGTTTTTTTTGCAAAATCTCTTTTAGACATATTTAAAAAACCCATAACCATTCTATATATCCTCCTATAAATATATTTAGTATATACATAAATGAGAAAATAAATTTAAAATTCATAAAATTATGAATAATATTAAATGATATTATACAAAATATAACCAACAATATCAAATTGTTACATAGAATAGAGAGATATAGGGGATTAAAAATTATGATGTTAACATATATTCATTATATTTATTTGTTAATAATTTTATTTATAATACTTGCTATAATATTTAAAAAGGATGTAACTTTAATATGTATTTTAGGAGTTGGACTTATAGGGATACTATCAACTCATAACTTTTTAAATGGAATAAAGATTATATATAGGTCTATTGTGGTTTCAGGTAAGCATTTTATAGATGTTCTTATTATAATATCTATAATAAATTGCATGGCTAAGTCTTTAAGTGATATTGGAGCAGACAAAATAATTATATCTCCAATAAAAAAATTTATGGTAGGTAAAAATACTGCTTTTATGGTTCTTGGAATTACAAATATAATAATGTCTTGGTTATTTTGGCCTACACCAGCTGTTATGCTTATAGGTGCAATTATGGTACCACCTACAATTGAAGTAGGGCTTCCTAAGATTTGGGCAGCTGTGGCATTATCTTTATTTGGTAAAGGAGTTGCTCTTTCAAGTGACTTTTTTATACAAGGTACACCATCTATAACAGCTAAAAGTGCTGGAGTAAAAAGTACTATAGATATAATAAAAGCAAGTATACCATTTTGGATAGTTATGAGCATAAGTGTTATAGCGACTTCATTTTTAATTATGAATTTAGACACTAGAAAAAATAATCAAAATAACTATACAACAAGTAAAGATAATATAATGGAGAAAAAAACACATAATGAAAGTACAAATAGACAACATAATGTTTTTATAAAAGATAAATATAAAGAAATTAAAAAGGCAAAGATAGCAGCATTAGTAACAATCATTGGGTTTATAATAGATATTATAGTTATGAATGTATCAAAGTTAAGTGGTAGTGAGGCAACAGCATTAATAGGAAGTACAGCAACTATAATATTAATAGTAGTTAGCTTTTTAAACTATGGTTTTAATAATGCCTTTGAAAATTTTACTAATTATATAAGAGATGGATTTATGTTTGGCATGAAGATATTTTCACCAATAATAATAATAGGGGCATTATTTTTCTTAGGAAGTGACAATACAGCTAGAGAAATACTAGGAAATAATGCAACAGGACTTTTAAATGATATTGGATTATATATATCTACAAAAATAAAATTAACAAAAGTAACTGCTATAACAGTAGAAGGGTTTATAAGTGCATTGTTAGGGGTAAGTGGTTCTGGTTTTGGAGGAATTCCTCTAGTTGGAACTCTTGCTAATACTTTTGCAAGAAGTACTAATGTTGATTTAAGTAAAATAGCTGCATTTGGTCAAATTATAACTGTTTGGATAGGTGGAGGAACTGTAATACCATGGAGTTTACTTCCGGTATCAACTGTTTGTGATGTAAATGCTATTGAACTTGCTAAAAAAAATTTAATTCCAGTACTGGTAGGAGTTATTTTAACTTTTATATTTGCTTTAATATGGATATAAGATTACTTTAAATTTAATCTTCTTAATGATAAAATTTATTATTAAGAGGATTAATTTTATTATTAAGGGGGGGATGCTTTGAGTAGGGGAATCAATATAAAAGACATAATAAATATAGAAAGTTTTCAGAAGATTCAAAATGACATTGCCAAAGCAACAGGAGTTGCTATTATAACAACAGACTACAGAGGAAAACCCGTAACTGAACATAGCTCTTGCACGGAATTTTGTAAAATTATTAGAAGTAAAGATAATCTAAAAGAGTTATGTGAAAAATGCGATTCTAGGGGAGGTCTTGAAGCCGCAAGGAGTGGTAGACCATACATTTATAAATGCCATAGGGGACTTATTGATTTTGCTGTTCCAATAATTGTGGAAGAACAGTATTTAGGTTCATTAATGTCAGGACAAGTTTTAACAGAAGATGCAAGTGCAATTGAATTAGAGGAGATTATAAAAACTAATAATGAAAATGAAGATGATCTATTAATCAATGAAGCTTATAATAAATTAAATGTAATACCACTAGAAAAAATAAAGGCTATTGCTAATATGATGTTTCACATATCAAATTATATTATAGAAGAAGTGAATTTAAAAAGGGCAGAAGAAGAAGTAACTAAAAAAAATAATAAGATTATTAAAGCTGAAAAAAGTGAGATAGGACTTGAAAGAGAAGTAAATAAGTTATTAACAAAAAAAATAGAAGGGCGTATAGATGAAG
Organism: Clostridium novyi NT; assembly: GCF_000014125.1. Classification (NCBI taxonomy): domain Bacteria; kingdom Bacillati; phylum Bacillota; class Clostridia; order Eubacteriales; family Clostridiaceae; genus Clostridium; species Clostridium novyi. The sequence continues at coordinate 325,819 of NC_008593.1, forward strand.
AATTTATATTTAATACTTTAAATAGTATATCTTCACTAGCTTTTTTAGAAGATGCTAATAAAACAAGAGAAGTAGTTAATAAGCTAGCCAGTATAATTAGAGATACCTTAGAAAATGCAAATAAAATTATTACATTAAAAGAAGAAGTAAACTGTATTCTATCTTATTTAGAATTATGTAAAATAAAATTTGGAGATAGATTAAAGTTTAATATAAACATAGAAGAAAAATACTATAATATTAAAATTCCCAGCATGATCATATACACATTTGTTGAAAACGCTATAAATCATGGAATTAAAAGAAAAAAAGATGAGGGAATAATAAATATAAGTATTATAGAAAAAGAACAATATTTTATGATAGTAATAGCAGATAATGGAGTAGGTATAAGTGAGAGGGATTTATTAGATATAAATAATAAAAATGATAATCTTAAATTTTCTACCAATGGTATAAGTAATATAAAAAAAAGAATGAATAAATTTTATGGGTATAATTATAAAATAGATATAAATAGTAAAACCAATATTGGTACAGAAATAAAAATAAAAATCTATAAGGATATGTAAGTAGGGGATAAAAATGTACAAGCTTGCACTAATTGATGATGATGCACTAGAAGTAGAAGTTATAAAACTAATGATAAGCTCTTTAGAGAATGAAATAGAACTAGTGTCAATTTCTAAAAGTGGAGAGGAAGCTATAGAAAATTATAAAAAGTTTGATCCTGATATAATATTACTGGCTGATGATATTCCTGGAATTAATTTTGTAGATGTTTTAAGAGATATAAAGAGTAAAGACAAAGATAAAATAGTTATAATACTTAAAGGATGCAATAAAGAGTTTTTATATCAGGATATAAAGAAAAGCAGTTATGTGGATTATTGTTTATTAAAACCTATAGATAAAGATGAGTTATTAAATGTTTTGAAAGATAAAATAATAAATTTAAAAACTAATCCTAACAATTTAAAAGAGAAGGAATTTATGCTTTTAGATCATATAATGCTAGAAGAAAAGATCGTGTGTGAAAGTCTACTCAAAGATATTATTAGGGGATATATACTCACTAGCAACAATGATTTAGAATTATTTAAAGAAAAGATAATCAAATTAGCAAAAAACATAATAAAGGTGTACTGTAATGTTCATATAGGATTTTTAAAGGACATTGATAATAAAAGATACATAGATAATATAAATTCTAAGGATGATATAGAGTCCATAAAGGATATTATAGATGAACTTTTTGATCTAATATTCAAGGATAAGAAGGATATTAATATAACTGAAAAGTTGATTAATGGAAGAAGTATTAATAAAAATATACAACCTATATTTAAATACATAGAAGAGAACTATAAAGAAAAAATAACTTTAGAAGAGGCGGCTAGTATTTGTAATTTGAACATGTATTATTTTAGTAAGTTGTTTAAAAAGGATACAAATATAAAATTTGTAGATTATGTTACTTTATATAAAATGGAGAAAGCTAAAGAAATACTTAAATATACTGATGAATCTATTGTAAATATTGCAATACATCTTGGCTATGATGAGTCGGGATATTTTTCAAAGGTTTTTAAAAGAGTTGTAGGGATTACACCATCAATATATAGAAATGAAAATAAATAAAACTGCTGGATTTAATCTGTCTAGTAGTTTTTTGCTGTATAATATATTGAAAAAGTACACATTAATGACAATAAAATGCTATTTTAAAATATAAAAAAGCAAAATGCCAACAAAGTACAAATAAATACCAAAATACTTTGTTAAAAAAATATCAATTAAATGATAAGATAGAAACATAGAAAAAAGAAAATAAATATTATTAATAAATTATAGGGGGTAAATTTTATGAGAATGTATGATTATCTTCTTCCTAATGTAAACTTTATGGGACCAGGATGTATAAAGGTTATAGGAGAAAGATGTAAATTATTAGGTGCAAAGAAAGCTTTTATAGTTACAGGCAAACATATTGGATCTATGGAGAATGGACCTTTACAAATAGTAGTTAAATATTTAACAGATGAAGGCATTGATTATGTACATTTTAGTGGTTCAGAACCAAATCCAAAAGATATAAATGTTAGAAAAGGTGTTGAATTATTTAAAAAAGAAAACTGTGACATGATAATAACAATTGGTGGAGGAAGTGCACACGATTGTGGTAAAGGAATAGGAATTGGTGCTACTCATGAAGGAGATCTTTATGACTATGCTGGAATAGAAACATTAACAAATCCACTTCCACCAATAGTAGCAGTAAATACTACAGCGGGAACAGGTAGTGAAGTTACTCGTCACTGTGTATTAACAAATACAGAAAAGAAAATTAAATTTGTAATTGTAAGCTGGAGAAACTTACCTCAAGTTTCAATAAATGATCCATTATTAATGGTTGATATGTCGCCAAGATTAACAGCAGCTACAGGAATGGATGCATTAACACATGCTATAGAAGCTTATGTTTCAAAAGATGCAAATGTAGTTACAGATGCAGCAGCAATACAAGCTATAAAATTAATTTCAAAAAATTTACGTAAGGCAGTTGCACTAGGAGAAAATCTTGAAGCAAGAGATAACATGGCAAATGCTTCATTACTTGCAGGTATGGCATTTAATAATGCTAACTTAGGTTATGTACACGCTATGGCACACCAACTTGGTGGACAATATGACTTAGCCCATGGTGTTGCAAATGCAATGCTTCTTCCACATGTTGAACGTTATAATATAATTTCAAATCCTGAAAAATTCAGAGATATAGCTGAATTCATGGGAGAAAATATAGAAGGACTTTCAGTAATGGAAGCTGCTGAAAAAGCAATAGATGCTATGTTTAAATTAGCAGAAGACATTGGAATTCCAAGAAGATTAAGAGATGTAGGTGTAAAAGAAGAAGACTTTGAATACATGGCAGGAAATGCATTAAAAGATGGAAATGCATTTAGTAACCCAAGAAAAGGTACCGAAGAAGATATAGTAAATATATTTAAAGCAGCTTATTAGTCTTGAGTTAAAGGGGGAGTATGTATGAGCAGGGGTTTTAGTGCTCCAACAGAAAGAGTAAAAAAATTAAGAGCGCAAATTTTAGATGTAGTACCTTGTGTTGAAACAGAAAGAGCACTTTTAATAACAGAATCTTATAAAGAGACAGAAGAAAAACCAATGATATTAAGAAGAGCATTGGCTTTAAAGAAAATCTTAAATAACTTACCTATTGTAATTCGAGAAGGAGAATTAATAGTAGGAAGTCTTACTAAAAGACCAAGATCTTCACAGGTTTTCCCGGAATTCTCTAATAAGTGGTTACAAGATGAATTAGATAGATTAGATAAAAGAAAAGGCGATGTATTTGAGATTGCCGAAGAAGATAAAAAGAAATTAAAAGAAGTTTTTGAATACTGGGATGGAAAAACTACACATGAACTTGCTACATCATATATGTCCAAGGAAACAATAGATGCCATGAATTCTGATATATTTACTGTAGGAAATTACTATTTCAATGGAGTAGGTCATATTTCGGTAAACTATGGTAAAGTATTAGCTGTTGGATTTAATGGAATTATAGAAGAAGCAAAGAAATCATTAGAATCAAGTGACAAAACAAGTCCTTCATATATAAAGAAGGAACAGTTCTTAAATAGTGTAATTATTAGCTGTGAAGCAGCAATTGATTATGCTAAAAGATACTCTGATGAAGCTAAAAAATTAGCTGATAAAACAAGTGATCCAATAAGAAAATCAGAGTTAAATGAAATTGCGAGAATTTGTAGTAAAGTTCCAAAGGAAGGTGCTTCATCTTTCTATGAAGCATGTCAAGCATTTTGGTTTGTTCATGCAATTATAAATGTAGAATCCAATGGACACTCGATTTCTCCAACTAGATTTGACCAATATATGTATCCTTATTATAAAAAGGATATGGATGAAGGCAAAATTACACAAGACTTTGCACAAGAATTAGTAGATTGTATTTGGATAAAATTAAATGATATTAATAAAGTTAGAGATGAAATTTCTACTAAATATTTTGGTGGATATCCAATGTATCAAAACTTAATAGTTGGTGGACAAAATTTTGAAGGAAAAGATGTTACAAATGAGTTATCATACATGGCATTAGAAGCTTCTGCTCATGTAAGATTACCTCAACCGTCTTTATCAGTTAGAATTTGGAATAAGACACCAGATGAATTCTTACTAAGAGCTTGTGAATTAACTAGAGAAGGATTAGGACTGCCAGCTTATTATAATGATGAGGTTATAATACCAGCGTTAGTTGCTAGAGGGGTAACTCTAGAAGATGCTAGATCATACGGAGTTATAGGATGTGTTGAACCTCAATGTCCTGGAAAAACTGAAGGATGGCATGATTCTGCATTTTTTAACCTTGCTAGAATAGTAGAACTTGCTATACATTCAGGAAAGGATAAAGGAGTTCAAATAGGACCTAAAACTAAGGAATTTACAGAAATGAAGTCTTTTGATGAATTTATGGAAGCTTACAAAGCTCAAATGGAGTATTTTGTAAAACATATGTGTGTAGCTGATAACTGTATAGATATAGCTCATGCTGAAAGAGCTCCATTACCATTCTTATCATCTATGGTAGAGAATTGCATAAGTGTAGGTAAATCACTACAAGAAGGTGGAGCACATTACAATTTCTCAGGTCCTCAAGGAGTAGGCGTTGCAAATGTTGGAGATTCATTAATGGCAATAAAGAAACTTGTTTTTGAAGATGAAAAAATAACCAAAGAACAATTAAAAGAAGCCTTAGATAGTAATTTTGAAAAATATCCAGAAGTAAAACAAATTCTTTCTAAACAAGCGCCTAAATATGGAAATGACATTGATGAAGTAGATGAACTCGCAAGAGTAGGTGCTTTAGTTTACAGTAAAGAAGTAAATAAATATACAAACCCAAGAGGAGGACAATTCCAACCAGGATTATATCCTTCATCAATAAATGTATATTTTGGTAGTCTTACAGGGGCTACACCAGATGGAAGAAGTGCAGAAGAACCACTGGCTGATGGAGTATCACCATCAAGAGGTAAAGATGTTTCAGGTCCTACTGCAGCTGGTAATTCTGTTGCAAAATTAGATCATTTTATTGCATCTAATGGAACATTATTTAACCAAAAATTCCATCCAGCAGCACTAAAAGGGGATAAAGGACTTCAAAATTTAGCTGCTGTAGTTAGAAGTTATTTTGATCAAAAAGGTATGCATGTACAATATAATGTAATTGATAGAGATACATTAATTAAAGCTCAGCAAAAACCAGAAGATTATCGTGACTTAATTGTAAGAGTTGCAGGATATAGCGCTCAATTTATTTCACTAGATAAAACTATACAAGATGATATTATAAAAAGAACAGAGCATGTTATGTAAAAATAATTTAGGAGATATAAAGATGAGTAAAGATAGTATTAAAGGCTGCTTATTCAATATTCAAAAGTTTTCCCTAAACGATGGACCAGGAATAAGAAGTATAGTATTTTTTAAAGGCTGCCCAATGTCTTGTTTGTGGTGCAGTAATCCAGAATCACAATGTGTTACTCCTCAAATTATGTATAATAAAAGTTTGTGCCTTGAATGTGGAACATGTAATGAAGTGTGTAAAAGTTCAGCTATTAATCTAAATTCCCTTAATAGAATAGATAGAGAAAGATGTATTGCCTGTGGAAAATGCGTGGAACATTGTCCTACAGAAGCATTAGTAATGTCCGGTGAAAGTGTTAGTGTTGATGAAACCATAGAAAAGTTAAAAAAAGATAGTATTTATTACAGAAGATCTGGGGGAGGAGTAACTCTTTCAGGGGGAGAAGCTCTACTCCAACCAGAATTTGCTGTAGAACTTTTAAAAAGATGTAAAGCCTTAGGATGGCATACGGCTATAGAAACGGCCATGTATGTCAAATCTGAAACTGTTAAAAAAGTAGTACCGTATTTAGATTTAATATTGGTAGATGTAAAAAGTATGAATACCTCAAGACATAAAGAGTTTACGGGTGTGGATAATAATCTTATATTAAATAATATAAGATTAAGCGATGAAATTGCAAAGGAAATCATTATTAGAGTTCCTGTAATTGAAGGATTTAATAGTGATGAAAAAAGTATACGTGATATTGCAGAGTTTGCCAAAACTTTAAACAAAGTAAATAGAATAGACCTTCTCCCATATCATAGTTACGGAGAGAATAAGTATGAAACAATTGGTAGAAATTATTTCCTTAAAGACTTAAAACCTCCTTCAGATGATAAGATGAATTATTTTAAAAAGATAGTTGAGGATATGGGATTGATTTGTACTATTGGAGCCTAAAAGTTGTTATTAATAGCTACTAGCATATTTTTGCTAGTAGCATTTTTAATAACTTTATTTTTTTAGGAAAAAATAATATGGAAACATGATGGGGTATAAAATTTTATTAAGAAGAAAGGTAAATTCATATGATTAATAATTTATTTATAATAGCAGTAATTCCAGGCGTACTTTTAGCAATACTTATATATTTAGTAGATAGATATGATAAAGAGCCTATAGATGTTTTAATAAAGGTAATTATATTAGGGTCTATTTCTGTAATACCTACGATTGTTATAGAAAAGTTTTTGACATCTTTAAATTATTTTAGTGGATTATTAAAAGTTGCCTTTAATGCATTTATAGTGGCAGGATTAACGGAAGAATTTTTTAAAAGGGAAGTTGTTTTAAAAAGTGTTTTTAATAAAGAGGTATTTAATGAAAAATTAGATGGGATAATATATTGTTCATTTTCGGCATTGGGATTTGCTACTGTAGAAAATATAATGTATGTAGTCTTTGATGTATCTTCTAGTTATTATGTGGGCTTATATAGGGCAATATTTTCTGTACCAGCTCATCTTTTATTTGGGGTAACTATGGGATATTATATGTCTCTTAGCAAGTTTTCTAGTGATAGAGTTTTAAAAGGAAAATTTTTAAAAAAGTCTCTTTTAATTCCAGTTTTGTTTCATGGAATATTTGATTTTATACTTATGTCTAAAAATATGTTTTTAGCTATATGTTTTTTACCTTTTATAGCATATCTTTGGTTAATAAATTTAAGAAAGTTGAATAAATATTATTTAGAGTCCAAAGAAGAAAACAAGGTAAGAAAAAAATAAATGTTCTAAAATTACATATAAATTTATAAGAATATTATAGGAAATACTTTTTAAAATGGGGGGAGAAAATGTTATTTAATAAAGATATTATCCCTTTATATGTAAACAATAATTTGATGAATAACTTATTTACGGTACTTGTACAAGAGTTTAAACAAAGTATGACAGTAACAACAAGAAGCCAACAAATAATAAAAATAGATACTCCCTTGGCAAATGTAATGAAAGGTAGATATGTTCAAGGTAGATTTAATTTGGATTTGTTAAATGAATTTTCAAGACAGAGAACAGAGGAAAGTATGTCTATGAATATATGGATTTTACTTCAAACAAGAGGTATATTATACAATAATAATTTATTAAAAAATATAGAAAATAAAGATGATGTTTCAAATATAATGCCAGGTGAGTATGTAGAATTTAGATGTACTCTAAATAAAAATCCGCAAGTAAGACAAATAGAGAATATAATAAATTGTTTAAAGATGAAGCAAATTTTTGGATATACATCTAAAAATAATATATCTGAAACCATAGAGTTATTGTCCAAGTATCTAAATGCTATAAAAGAAGATAATTGCTTAAAATGTTATACTGATGGAATATGCGGTACGGATGTTAGGGCTATAATGCCTATACAAATGAAGTATTTACAAGATAATTTAGATTCTCAAAATAAACTTGGAGTTACAGTAATGGGAAAGGTTTTAAGAAAAGAAGAGAATAGTAAAGAGGGTAACATAAATTTATGTGGAGGTACATGTTGTGATTATTTAACTCAAAAATACATTGATGAATTTAAAAAAAGGTACTTAGAAGATACGGATTTGATAGACAGAAATATGTATAAGAATATAATAAATAAAGAGTGTCCGCTTATAGAATTGCTTCCTTTAGCCATGTACATATGACTCAAAAAATATTTGTATATATTTGGGCATATAGTAAATAATTTTAAAAAGCTACGTTGTGTATGGATTTTATTAAGTGATGATTTATGATATAATTTTAATATAATTCGTTAAAGTAATAAGGAGTTTAAGTTATGAAATCAGAGGATAAACAGACTTTTATTATAAAGCATGGAATTTTACAATGGGGAATTCCGATAGCTATAATATATTCATTTATAATGTCGTTTACAGAAAGAGATCTTCATAAAACGGCGTTTATATCAGATTATTTTCTAAGTAATTTAATAATATCATGTATTGGATTCTCTATTGGAGGGTATTTGTTTGGATACTTTATGTGGAAAAGATATAAAAAAACATGTAAAGAGAAGAAGTAAAAAGCATATAAAATAAAAGTGGTATGAGATTATATAAATATTTATATATTTCATACTATTTTTTTTGCATATTTTTTAGGAGACTCCAAAAGATAATAAAGTGTAAATAGGTAACTTAATAGAGCTATTTCATATACTATTTTATAAGGACATTGTTAGTTACAAGGATGTTATTTTCAAATATAAAGTGTATGGCTTGTATGTTTCATATATAAATAAAATAACCTTTTATAAAGAAGTATATGCCATATATTTTGTATGGATATAGTTCTTTTTTTGTATATTTTAGCCATTGAAATTACTAAAAGGTTGAAACAAAAAACATTATTAAAAAAATAATATGAATTTATAAAAAATGTTGATTTTTAAAATTTATATTAGTATAATAGATGAGTAAAAAGTTTAGTAATTATAAACTTTAGGTTTAGTATTAGGAGGAATGAAGAAAGGTGAACTTATGAATATAGGTGAAAAACTCAAGCAGCTAAGGATAGAAAAAGGTCTTACTCAAATGGATCTTGCTAGTAGATGTGAACTATCCAAAGGATTTATATCACAATTGGAAAGAGATTTAACATCACCATCTATAGCTACTTTAGTAGATATATTGGAGTGTCTTGGTACAAACTTAAAAGATTTTTTTAATAATGATGAAGAAGAAAAAATAGTATTTTCCAAAGAAGATATATTTGAAGCGGAAGATACTGAATTAAATTACAACGTACAGTGGGTAATTCCTAATGCGCAAAAGAATATGATGGAACCAATACTTGTAACGCTTGAACCAAATGGGCAATATAAAAATGATGAACCTCATGAAGGTGAAGAATTTGGATATGTGCTTGCAGGTACTGTATATATACATTTAGGTCATAAGAAATACAAGGCCAAAAAAGGAGAAAGCTTTTATTATAAAGCAAGAAAAAATCACTATATATCAAATGCAGGAAAAAGTTTAGCGAAAGTATTGTGGGTAAGTACACCACCATATTTCTAAAAAATTTAAAATAATAGAGTCTATGGGGGGTAAGGCAAATGGCAGAGAATATAATCGAAATAAAAAATGTTTATAAAGAATTTAATGGTGTACCTATATTAAAGGACATAAACTTAAATATAAAGAAAAATGAGTTTTTAACTTTATTAGGTCCAAGTGGGTGTGGTAAGACTACTACACTTAGAATATTAGGTGGATTTGAAGATGCGACAAATGGAGAAGTTATATTTGAAGGTAAGAAAATAAATGACGTTCCTCCGTATAAAAGACAAATAAATACTGTGTTTCAAAAGTATGCCTTGTTCCCTCACATGAGTATTTTTGAAAATATTGCTTTTGGACTTAACATAAAAAAAGTTCCTAAAGATCAGATAAAAACAAGAGTTAAAAGAATGCTTAAATTAGTTGATTTAGAAGGATATGAAAACAGATCAATTGATTCATTAAGTGGAGGGCAACAACAAAGAATAGCTATAGCAAGAGCCTTAGTTAATGAACCTAAAGTTTTATTACTTGATGAACCTTTAGGAGCTTTAGATTTAAAACTAAGAAAAGAAATGCAAATAGAGCTAAAGAAGATGCAGAAGCAATTAGGAATAACATTTATATATGTTACTCATGATCAAGATGAAGCTTTAACTATGTCAGATAAGATTGTAGTTATGGATAAAGGTGAAATACAACAAATGGGAACACCAGAAGACATATACAATGAACCTAAAAATGCATTTGTTGCCAAATTTATAGGTGCAAGTAATATTGTCGATGGAATTATGATAGAAGACTTTTTAGTTGATTTTGCAGGAAGAAAATTTGAATGTGTTGATAAGGGTTTTGAACCTAATGAAGATATTCAAGTTGTAGTAAGACCAGAAGATATAAAAATAGTGGATAAAGATAAAGGTATGCTTGAAGGAGTAGTAGAATCTGAAACATTCAAAGGTGTTCATTATGAAATGATAGTGAAAGAAAATGACAGAGAATGGTTAGTGCATAGTACTCTAAAATCAGAAGTAGGTACAGTGGTAGGAATGAACATATTCCCAGAGGACATTCATATCATGAAAAAGGTGAGTGATTAATTATGAAAAAATGGTTATCCTCTCCGTATATAATCTGGAGTGTTTTGTTTATAGTTTTTCCATTATTTTTAGTAGTTTATTTTAGTTTTACTGGTGGAGATACAGGAACACATTTTACTTTAAATAACTATAAAGTTTTGGCTCAGCCACTTTATGTTAAAGTATTTATGCGATCTATAAATCTTGCTCTTGTATCAACTGTAGTTTGTTTAATTGTTGGATATCCAATGGCAATGATACTTGCTGATAAAGAAATAAATAAAACAGGTTTAGCAGTTTTGTTATTTGTTGTGCCTATGTGGATGAATTTTTTACTTAGAACATATTCTTGGATTGCTATTCTAGGAAAGAATGGATTTATAAATACGGTTTTAGAAAGTTTAGGTATGCCTAAGTTAAATCTTTTATATAATAGCGGAGCAGTTGTGCTTGGAATGGTATATAACTTTCTTCCTTTTATGGTTTTACCTATATATACTGTTCTTTCTAAAATGGACAAAAGTATAATAGAAGCTGCAAGTGATCTTGGAGCAAATAAAGTTACGATTTTTAGAAAAATTATTTTCCCACTAAGTCTTCCAGGTGTTATGTCTGGAATAACTATGGTGTTTATGCCAGCTGTTAGTACATTCGTAATTTCAAGACTTTTAGGTGGTGGACAATATACGCTTTTAGGTAACCTTGTAGAACAACAATTCTTGGTTACTGGTGATTGGCATTTTGGATCATCAATATCTATTGTAATGATGATTTTAATATTAATTTCAATGCTTATTATGACAAAATATGATGGTGAACAGACAGGAGGTGGAGGATTATGGTAAATAAGTTTTTGAAAAGATTTTATGCATTTTTAATATTCGTATTCCTCTACGCACCTATTGTGGTACTTATAGTATTTTCATTTAACAACTCTAAATCTAGAGCACATTGGGATGGATTTACTTTAAAATGGTACATGGCATTATTTAATGATCAGCAGATTTTAAAATCCCTTTATTATACTATTGCAGTTGCAGTGTTGTCATCACTTGTAGCAACCATAATTGGAACAGCTGCGGCAATTGGAATAAACAATATGAAGTCTGTTAGTAAAAAGATAATGCTTAATATAAACTATCTTCCAGTTTTAAATCCAGATATAGTAACAGGTGTTGCGTTAATGAGTTTATTTATATTTGCTAAATTAAACTTAGGATTTTTAACTATGTTACTTTCACATATAACTTTTAACATACCATATGTAATATTATCGGTGTTGCCTAAATTAAGACAATTACCTAAAGATACTACAGAAGCGGCTATGGATCTTGGAGCCACTCCATCATATGCCTTGAGAAAAGTTATATTACCACAAATTAAACCAGGTATAGTAACAGGAGCACTTATGGCCTTTACTATGTCTATAGATGATTTTGTAATAAGTTTCTTCACAACAGGTGAAGGTGTAAGTAACCTTTCTATTACAATTTATTCTATGGCCAGACGTGGAATAAATCCAAAAATAAATGCAATTTCTACACTATTATTTGTAACGGTATTAGTATTATTACTTATAATAAATAAAAGATCGCCAGAAACTAAATTACAGGGAGGAAGTGGCTTATAGTGAAAAAATTTAAGAGATTATCATTAGTATTTATGTTAATAGGTATAATGATGTTTTCCCTTTCAGGATGTGGAAAAGGTAAAGATACTTTAAATGTATACAACTGGGGAGATTACATTGATGAATCTGTAATTAAAGAATTTGAAAAAGAGTACAACGTAAAAGTAAACTATGAAACATTTGCGACTAATGAAGATATGTATGTAAAAATAAAGAAGGGTGGAACTGACTACGATGTTTTAGTACCTTCTGATTATATGATAACAAAAATGATAAATGAAAATATGTTAGAGAAGATAGATATGAATAACATACCAAATTATAAGGATATACCAAGCAAATTTAAAAATTTAGCTTTTGATCCTAAAAATCAATACTCAGTACCATATATGTGGGGTACAGTAGGTATTATATATAATACAAAGCTTATAAAAGATAACATAGATAGCTGGGATGCTTTATGGAATCCTAAATATAAAGGTCAAATATTAATGGTTGATAGCCAAAGAGATGCTATTGCAGTTGCACTTAAAAAGTTAGGATATTCAATGAATACAACTAACAAAGCAGAACTTGAAAAAGCTAAGCAAGAACTTATAAAACAAAAACCACTTGTTCATGCATATGTTGGAGATGAAGTTAAGGACCTTATGACTGATGAAGAAGGTGCTATAGCTGTTGTATGGTCAGGTGATGCTGTTACAATGATGAAGAACAACAAAAATTTAAGATACGTTATACCAAAAGAGGGAAGTAACCTATGGTTTGATAATATGGTTATTCCTAAAGGAAGTAAGCATAAAAAAGAAGCTGAAATGTTCATTAATTTCATGACTAGACCTGATATCGCATTAAAAAATGTTAGATATATTGGATACTCAACTCCAAATACAAAAACACTTGAAATGATGACACCAGAAGAAAGAAATAACAAAACAGCTTATCCAGAAGATGCAAAAATAAAGAAATGTGATGTTTTTGTTGATTTAGGAGATTTCATAAAAGAATACGATAGAGCTTGGACTGAAATAAAAGCTAAATAGTTTAAAACTTAATTCTATAAATAAAAAATCCTATGAGTAGATAAATTATCTATTCCATAGGATTTTTTTATGGATTATTCTATAGAGTTAAGTTTTCCTATAATAACGTCTTCCATAACTTTTAAGTTTTCTTCTGATTTAGCAGGTGTATCAGCTTTAGTATATAGATAGATCTTTATTTTTGGTTCTGTTCCAGAAGGTCTAACTGCATACCAACTTCCATCATCAAGATAGAATTTTAAAACATTTGATGCACCAATATCTTTATAACCATCTATAAAATCAATGCATTCTTTTAGTTTCATATTTCCTATTTTAGTAGGATATGATTTTCTATATTCTTTCATCATTCTTGATATTCTTTCTTGACCTTCTATACCTTCAAGAACTAATGAAATTTGTTTTTCTTTATAATATCCATGTTCTTTGAATACTTCCTTAAGCACATCTATTAGAGTTTTTCCTATGCTTTTGTAATAAGCAGCAGCTTCACATAAAAGCATAGATGAACTTACTCCATCTTTATCTCTTACAAATGTACTAGCATTGTATCCTATACTTTCTTCATATCCAAAAATAAATTCATATTCTCCAGTTTTCTCGAACTTAGGAATTCTACCGCATATATTTTTAAATCCAGTTAAAGCTTCAAAGGTTGTAACACCGTATTTTTCAGCAATAACTTTTCCAAGATCACCTGTAACTATAGATTTTACTATAGCTGCATTTTTAGGAAGAGTTCCTTTATCGTGCATACCTTCAACTATATATTTAATAAGTATTGCTCCAGTTTGATTACCATTAAATGCAACATATTCTCCATTTTTATCTTTTACTTCTATTGCAAGTCTGTCACAGTCAGGATCAGTTGCAATTAAAAGCTCAGCGTCTACTTTTTTTCCGAGATTTTCAGCATATTTAAATGCTTTTGTATCTTCAGGGTTAGGGTATCCAACTGTTGTAAAATCTGGATCAGGGTTTTCTTGTTCTGGAACTACTATTATATTAGTAAATCCTCTTTCGCGTAAAACACGTCTTACTGGAATATTTCCAGTTCCGTTAAGTGGAGAATATACGATTTTTATATCTTTATCAATGTCATCTCTTATACTTAATGATTTAACTTTTTCTATATATTCATCATCTATTTCTTTTCCTATAATATTTAAAAGACCTTTATTTATAGCTTCTTTTTCATCCATGATTTTTACATCTTTAAAATCTTTAATTTCATTTATTTTTTCAGTCATAGGATCAGCGATACTTGATAAAACTTGAGCGCCATCTTCCCAGTAAACTTTATAGCCATTATATTCTTTAGGATTATGACTAGCTGTTATTATAATTCCAGCAGCTGTGTTAAGTTTTCTAATAGTAAAAGAAAGTTCAGGAGTAGGGCGAATATCTTCAAATAAGTAAGATTTTATACCATTTCCAGCAAGAACTAATGCGGCAGTTTTAGAAAATTCTTTTGAAAAGTGTCTAACATCATAGGCAATAGCAACACCACGATTCATATAATTTTGACCTTTTTCCTTTATAAAATCGGCTATACCTTGTGTTACCTTTGAAATATTATATATATTCATTCTATTAGTACCAGCACCTAATTTACCACGAAGACCAGCAGTTCCAAATTCTAAGTTTTTATAGAATCTATCTTGGATTTCTTCTTTGTTGTCTTTTATGGACTTTAATTCCTCTTTAGTTTTTGGGTCTATAAAATCATCATTAAGCCATTTTTCATATACTTTGATATAATCCATTGAAAATCACTCCTTAACAAAATTTTTACTAACTAGTAGGTATGCTTTGGATTTTTGCTAACTACCTCAATGCCACGCATAATTGCATTTATTATGTTTATAGTTTGTTGTTTATCTATTTCACTTAGAGCTCTTGCATATATTTCGCCTTTTTCAGATGTTATATACTTTGGAGCTATATAATTTAAGGCATATGCCTTAATATCACGTTGACATTGTTCACATTTACATATATGTTCATATTTAGCTAATACTTTAGCAAGTAATTTATCTACTGCTTCCTCACTATAATTTTTTAACTGACACATAATGACACATCCTTATATTTTGTAAAAATACTATATATTATATACAACTAACAAATTTCTTTTATAATTCTCAATGCATTTTTATAACAAATTTTTTCTATATCATTTTCAGTAAATCCATTAACTTTTAATGCATCAATAAGTTTGTGTATTTCTCCTATATTATCTATTTCTAAAATTGAATCTATTCCATCAAAGTCAGATCCAAGAGAAATAACTTCTATACCACCTATGTTTTTAATATGTTTTATATGAGTTAGCATATCGTTTATTCTACTAAATTTTCCGCCACCTAAAAATTCTCCAAAAAAGTTTATTCCTATGACTCCACCCTTATTTGCAAGGGTTTTTATCATATCATCTGTAAGGTTTCTAGAGTGATTTGTAATGCTTCTAGCATTTGAATGAGAAGCTACAAATGGGGCTTTAGAATATTTAGCTACATCATAAAATCCACCATCAGATAGGTGGGATACATCAATTATCATGTTAAGATTATTCATATCATTTATAAGTTCTATTCCAAAGGGAGTAAGACCTTTATTTTTATATTTAGGTATAGCATTTGGATATCCAATTTCATTTGGAAAATTCCAAGTCAAGGTAATAAGACGTACACCTCTTTCGTGGAAATGTTTTAAATTTAAGAGGTCGCCTTTAAGAACAGCTCCTTCTTCTATTGTCAAAAATGCTGAAATTTTATTTTGTGATTTATTTTTTATTAGTTCATCATAATTTGTAGCAAGTGAAATATGCTCTTTATTTTTATCAAGTTCACAATAAAATTTATTTAACATGTTTGAACATAAATCAAAAGGATCTTCGTTAGATTTTTTTTCGATAAATAAGGCAAAAAATTGAGCTAAAGAATTTGATTTTTTTAATTTTGTAATATCAACAGAAAAACTATTATGATTTAATTGGGAATTATTATAATATATTTTAGATATGGTATCACAGTGAAAATCAATGATTTTCATAAAACCCACCTCGCATGTCCTATGTTAGATATATTATATCACTATTTAATGTAAAAAATAAGTAAAATATGAAGTGATTTCATTAGTAAACTTTCTTGATTTATTGACATATATTTTATTTAATATTATAATTCTAATTAAATTGTATTTATGTAAAATTAATGAGATTAAAGATTATGAAGAGGAGAGTAAGTATAGAGCCTTGATTTTAGCGAGCTGATAATGGTGTGAGATCAGTATTAAGTCTATATGGAAGAACACCTCGGAATTTCTAACCGAAATTACATGTAAGAGTAGATTTAGACGAGACCAAACCGTTAAATTTGGGGAGCATAATAAATGTGCTTATTAAAGAGATCATATTTATGATAAGTTAGGTGGTACCGCGAATATATAACCTTCGTCCTGATAAAATTTTAGGATGAAGGTTTTTTATTTATATATTGGTAAAAATAAATATAGATTAGGATTAGGAGGATATCAATGGAAACAGTATTAGTTAAACAACTTTACAGAGAAACAGAAAAGTTTGCAGGAAAAGAAGTTAAAATAAGTGGATGGATAAGAACACTTAGAGCTTCAAATAAATTTGGGTTTATAGAAGTTAATGACGGAAGTTTCTTTAAAAATATTCAAGTTGTATTTGGTGCTGAACTTGAAAACTTTAAAGAAATATCAAAATATGCTATTAGCTCAAGCATAAGTGTAGAAGGGGAAGTTGTAATTACAGAAGGAGCAAAACAACCTTTTGAAATTCATGCTAAAAAAGTAGTATTAGAAGGAAAATCTGATGCTGATTATCCACTTCAAAAGAAAAGACATACTTTTGAATATTTAAGAAGCATAGCTCACTTAAGACCAAGAAGTAATGCTTTTTCAGCAGTATTTAGAGTACGTTCATTAGCAGCATATGCTATACATAAGTTCTTCCAAGATCAAGGATTTGTTTATGTTCATACACCAATTATCACAGGAAGTGACTGTGAAGGTGCAGGAGAAATGTTTAGAGTAACAACTTTAGATATGGAAAACCCTCCAAAGGATGAAAAGGGAAATGTAGATTACAAAGAAGATTTCTTTGGAAAACAAGCAAACCTTACAGTAAGTGGACAGCTTGAAGCTGAAATATACGCTTTAGCATTTAGAAATGTTTATACATTCGGACCTACATTTAGAGCAGAAAACTCTAACACAGCAAGACACGCATCAGAATTCTGGATGATAGAACCTGAAATGGCTTTTGCTGAATTAAAGGACTACATGGATGTAGCAGAACAAATGGTTAAATATATAATCAACTATGTAAGAGAAAATGCTCCAGAAGAAATGGAATTCTTCAATAAGTTTATTGACAAAGGATTATTAGAAAGATTAGACAATGTTGTAAACTCTGATTTTGCTAGAATAAGCTACACAGAAGCTGTAGAAATCCTTCAAAAATCAGGAGCAGAATTTGAATATCCTGTTGAATGGGGAATTGATCTTCAAACAGAACACGAAAGATATTTAACAGAACAAATTTATAAAAAACCAGTATTCGTAACAGATTATCCAAAGGATATTAAAGCATTCTACATGAGAATGAATGATGATAACAAAACTGTTGCAGCAGCTGACCTTTTAGTTCCAGGTATCGGAGAAATAATTGGAGGAAGCCAAAGAGAAGAAAGACTTGATATTCTTGAAGCTAGAATGGCTGAACTTGGACTTGAAAAAGAAGATTACTGGTGGTATTTAGAACTTAGAAAATACGGAGAAACTAAGCACGCTGGATATGGTCTTGGATTTGAAAGAATGATAATGTACTTAACAGGAATGGGCAACATAAGAGACGTAATACCATTCCCAAGAACTCCAGGAGTTTCTGAATTTTAATATTTAATATATAAATTAAAAGGACTTTTGTAAAATTACAAAGGTCCTTTTTTCTATATAAAATCATTTATAGTGATTATAAAAACTAACATTGTCAATAATATCAATAATAGAATTAATTAATGAATTTAGGAGAATTTATATATGTTAAAGATTATTGGTAGACTAATTGGACTTGGCAAGGAAGAAATGAAATACAATAGAGAGATATTAATATTTATGCTTATAAGCGCCTTTATATTTTTTATTATAGGGGTATCTCATACAAATGAAGGAGCCAGTTTTATATATGCAAATAGACTAAAGATATTTTTAGAAGCTAAAAATGAAAAAGCAGGAGTTACAAAGGAAGATATAGATAAAATAATTTATGATTATAAAGAAGCAGTTCCAGTGAATGTAAGAGAATTTGAAATAAATGATATAAAAGATAGAGTGGATAATTATATACATCAGTTAAAGAATTATAATAATCCTAGTTTAAATGAATTAATTCGAAGTATGGAAGACGCAAAGGATACTGATAATAAGGAAACATTAATTAAAAATTTAAATAGTATTGATTTAAGAGAAATGTTAAATATAATAAGTAAAAAATATATAACCAGTGAAAAGCTTCAAAACGTAGCTAAATGGCAAGAAAATACTTGGTTATCCATTATGTACTTTTCACTTGCTACTTTAAATTTGTTTATGGTAATTGTAATAAAGGTTATTTGTGATATTAAATTATTTAAAAGGTCAGTTTAATTTGCTTTTGCAAATTCAAACTAGCCTTATTTTATTTTATAATATTACTATGGTATAATTATTAATAGAATATATGTTCGAAATAAAAATAAAAGTTGGTGAAAATAGATGAGTTTTAGGTTTATATATGGTAGGGCAGGAAGTGGAAAAAGTAAATTTTGCATAGATGATATAGAAAAAAGATTACAAGAAGATACAAATAAACAACTTATATTGATTGTGCCAGAACAGTTTTCATTTCAAGCTGAAAAGAGTGTAGTAGAAAAGGTTAAAGGTACAGGAATAACTAATGTAAAAGTAACTAGTTTTGAAAGAATTGCTTATGATGTATTTAATGAAGTTGGAGGGTCAACTCATAAGATTATAAATTCTTCAGGAAAACTTATGCTTATATTTAATATAATAAATAATTTAAAAGATGAACTTAAGGTATTTGCAACTGCTGCAAATCAAGAGGGGTTTGTAAATAATATATCTGATATTATTACTGAATTGAAAAGATATGACGTTACAGCGACAGAACTTAGAGCTACTTTAAATCTTATAGAAGATGAATTTTTAAAGGATAAGATAAATGATATAAGTTATATATTTGAACAATTTCAAGAAAGCCTTCACAAAAATTATATAGATTCTGAAGATGAGCTTACTTTATTATATAGAAAAATTGATACATCTAAAATGTTTGATGGGGCAGAAGTATGGATAGATGAATTTAGTTCATTTACTCCCCAACAATATAAAATTTTAGAAAAACTTATGGAAAAGGCAAGTAGAGTAAATATAACTTTATGTATGGATTACTATAGAGTTATAGACGGTACTGATGTTTTTGCCCCAACAAAGAGAACGGAAGAAAAATTAAGAGAAATCTTAAAAGAGAAAGATGTTAAACTTGATAAGCCTATTATTTTAAACAATGATGATGTAAATAGATTTAAGGATAGTAGTGAGCTTAAATATTTAGAAGAAAATTATTTTAAGTATCCATATAAACCGTATGATAAGACAACTGACGATATAAAGATTATAAGAGCATTAAATCCTTATTCAGAAGTTGAAAATATAGCAAAAGAAATAGCTAAAATATCAATGGAAAGTAACATAAGATACAGGGATATTGCAGTTATAACTAGGGATTTAGAAGGGTACGAAAAAATAGTAAAAACAATTTTTGATGAATACGAAATACCTTACTTTATAGATAAAAAGAAAGAAATAGATGATAATCCTCTTATTGTGCTTATAACATCAGTTATAGAAATATTTAATAAAAGTTGGTCTTATGAGGCTATGTTTAGATATTTAAAAACAGGGCTTTCAAATGTTTCAAAAGAAGAAGTGGACTTATTAGAAAATTATGTTTTAGCCTATGGTATAAGAGGAAAGAAAAAGTGGCAATCTCCTTGGGAATACGGAAATGAGAACATATTAGAAAAAATAAATGAAATTAGAATTAAAGTTTCAGAGCCTCTTATAAAATTTTCATCAAAACTTAAAGGAAAGAGTAAGGCTGATGAAATTTGTAGTGCAGTATACAATTTTTTATGTAGCATAGGAGTAAATGAAACCATTGAAAAATGGGTTTATAAGTTTAAAAATGAAGGAAATCAAGCACTGGCGAAAGAGTATAGTCAGATTTGGAATATGGTAATTGAACTTTTAGACCAAGTAGTAGAAGTCTTTAAAGAAGAAGAGTTACAACTAAAGGATTTTGTAAAGATTTTATCACTTGGATTTAAGGATTATAAAATGGGACTTATTCCTCCATCACTAGATCAAGTTTTAGTATCTGATGTTGAAAGAGTTAGAACTCATGAGATTAAACTTCTATATATAATAGGAGTAAATGATGGAATATTCCCTGCTGTTTCTAAGGATGAAGGAATACTTTCAGATAGTGACCGTGGAAGCCTAAAAAAAATAGGAATAGAAATTGCAGAAGACACTAAATCAAAAGCATTTGAAGAACAATATTTAATATATAGAACACTTACAACAACTCAAAAGTATTTGAGAATATGTTATTCAATTGCTGATTATGAAGGAAAGGCACTAAGACCATCAATTATAGTAAGTAGATTTAAGTCATTGTTTCCTAAAATAGCAGAGGAAAGTGACAACATAGCTATGGATTATGAGGAAGAAAATATAGATCTTATATCAAGAGAAATTCCTACTTTTAATAATTTAGTATCAGTTTTAAGAAGAGAAGATAATAAAGTAAAAGTTAGTCCATTTTGGAGTGATGTTTATAAATGGTATAGTGAAAATCCTAGATGGAAGGAAACTTTAGATACTGTATTTTCAGCAATATCATATACAAATGCTGTGGATGATATAAGCGAAGAAAAAATAAGAAAAATGTACGGCAATAAATTATATTTAACAGTTTCTAGACTTGAAAAATATGCACAATGCCCATTTGGATATTATATAAAATATGGATTAAAGGCAAAAGAAAGAAAGATTTTTGCACTTACACCACCTGATTTAGGTACATTTATGCACAATGTTATTGATGAATTTTCTGAAGTTGTGGATAAAAGTGGGTTTAAGTGGTATGAAATAGAGGATAAGTGGTGCAAAGATACAGTATCAGAGATTGTGGATAGAAAAGCAGAAGAATCAGCTGGAGGAATTTTCACAAGTTCAGCAAGATATAAATACTTTACCGAAAGATTAAAAAGAGTTTTAATAAAGACTATTTTAGTTATTATAGAACATTTAAAGAGAAGTGGATTCCAGCCAATAGGACATGAAGTTGGCTTTGGAAATGATGAAAAATATCCACCTATAGAAATTGAACTTTCAAGTGGAGAAAAAGTTAAGTTAATTGGAAGAATTGATAGAGTAGATAAACTTGATATGGAAAAGAAAGATTACTACAGAATAATTGATTATAAGTCAGGAAATAAAGACTTTAGTTTATCTGATGTGTATTATGGATTACAACTTCAACTTTTAACTTATTTAGATGCAATACTTACAAATGAGGAATTAAAAGATAGAGAAGAAGCACTTCCAGGGGGAGTTTTATATTTAAAAATAGATGATCCTATAATAAAGGGAAAGAGAAATCTTTCAGAGGAAGAAATTCAAGATGAAATAATGAAAGCTTTAAAAATGAAGGGACTTCTTTTAGCAGATGAAGAGGTTGTTAAAGAAATGGATAGAAAAATTGAAGGAAATTCTCTTATAATCCCTGCAAGAATAAACAAAGATGGTAGTCTTGGAAAGTCATCAGTTGGTACAGAAGAACAATTTAGACTTTTAAGAGAACATGTAAAAAAGAACCTAATTAAAGCTTGTGAAGATATGTTAAAAGGTGATATTAAAATAAGACCAATTAGAAGTAAAAATGCAGATGCTTGTACATATTGTCTGTATTCTTCTATATGTGAATTTGATACTAACTTTGAAGATAATGAATTTAAAGTTGTTCAAGAGAAAAAGGATGAAGAGGTTTGGGAATTATTAAGAAAAGAGGGGGAAGAGTCTTGGGAGAAGTAAAGTGGACTAAAGAGCAACAACAGGCTATAGATGTACATGGCTGTAATTTATTAGTTTCAGCAGCAGCAGGTTCGGGAAAGACAGCAGTGCTTGTTGAAAGAATAATAAAAATGATAACAGATATAAAAAATCCAGTGGATATAGATAGATTACTTGTTGTGACATTTACCAATGCAGCAGCATCTGAAATGAAAGAGAGAATCGGAAAAGCCATTGGAAAAGAATTAACTAAACATCCAAAGTCAAAACAACTTCAAAGACAACTAACACTACTAAACAGAGCTAGTATAACAACTATACATTCATTTTGTCTTGAAACTATAAGAAATAATTTTCACTATATAGACTTGGATCCAAACTTTAGAATTGGTGATGAAACGGAAACTGTGCTTTTAAAAGGTGAAATTATAGAGGGGATTTTTGAAGATTTATATGAACCTGAAAATTGTACACAGGAATTTTTAAATTTAGTTGAATTTTATAGTAGCAATAAGGATGATGTTGCCCTTCAAAATATAGTATTAAATTTATATGATTTTGTAATGAGTTCAAAAAATCCTAAAAAACAACTTCAGGATATGGCGGAACAATTTAATGTAGATGAAAGCTATAATTTTGGAGAGTCTAAATGGGCTAAGGTTTTAATGGATGATGTGGAATTGGAACTTAGTGGACTTAAAGATATGATGGAAGAAGCCTTAAAATTAATCAATGATACCAATGGACTTGATGCTTATTTAGAAGGATTTACAGATGAACTTTTAATGATTAATGATTTAATTTTAAATGCAAAAACATCTTGGGATAGCTTATATAATGGTTTATCAGAAGTTAAATTTGGAAGATTAAAAACTTGTAGAAATTGTGAAGATAAAAAAACACAAGAAAAGGTTAAAGACATAAGAAACAAGGTAAAAAAACAATTACAGGATGAGATAAAGAAGAAAATAACATCATACAGTACAAAAGAAATTGTAACGGATTTAAGAAATCTATATCCTATAATGAAATCCCTTTGTGACTTAGTAATAGAGTTTATGGATAGATATTCTAAGGCTAAAAAGGAAAGAGGAATTATAGATTTTAATGACTTTGAACATTTTTGTTTAGAGATTTTAGGTCATGAGGAAGTGGCATTAAAATTAAGACAAAAATATATTGAGATATTAGTGGATGAATATCAGGATAGTAACTATGTACAAGAGGCAATTATAAATTCTATAGCAAGACGACATGAGGAAACAGGAAATCCAATTAATGTGTTTATGGTTGGAGATGTAAAGCAAAGTATATATCGTTTCAGACAAGCAAAACCAGAATTATTTCTTAAAAAATATAATTCTTATTTAGAAGGAGAAAATGCAAAAGAGAGAAAAGTAAATTTATTTAAGAACTTCAGAAGTAGAAAAGAAGTTTTAGATGGGGTCAACTTTATATTTAAACAGATAATGTCTGAGAATATAGGGGAACTTGAATATGGAGATGATGAGGCACTATATTTAGGTGCTGATTTTGA
Source organism: Clostridium novyi NT (assembly GCF_000014125.1). Lineage (NCBI taxonomy): Bacteria > Bacillati > Bacillota > Clostridia > Eubacteriales > Clostridiaceae > Clostridium > Clostridium novyi. Next base: position 349,734 of record NC_008593.1, read on the forward strand.
ACAATATGAGGATAAATCCCTTGTAGGTGGACCAATTGAACTTAATCTTATTGAAAAATCAAAAGATGAAACTAAAGAAGAGGAGAGTGAAGAAGAGGAGATTTTATCTAATATACAAGTTGAGGCAAGATTTGTAGCTAAAAAAATAAATGAACTTGTAAATCCTAAAATAGGAGAGCCTTTTAAAGTTTATGATAATGAATTAAAGGCATATAGAAATGTTGAATATAGAGACATAGTAGTGCTTCTTAGAAGTACATCAAATTGGGCTCCTGTATTTACAGATGAAATGAAAGAAAACCTAATACCAGCTTATGCTGATGTAGGAAACGGATACTTTGAAACTGTTGAAATAAAAACTATACTATCTTTACTTGAAATTATAGATAATCCAAGACAAGATATACCTCTTATTGCAGTATTACGTTCACCTATTGCATCATTTACACCAGAAGAACTTATAGATATAAGATTAGAAAACAAAGATGGAGATTTCTATGGTGGATTATTAAAAGTAGCAAGTAGTGAAGATAGAGATGATAATTGGATTTTGTTTAAAAGAAAATGTAATTCCTTTTTAGAAAAACTTAACTATTGGAGAGAAAAATCCATACATATGCCAATTGATGAATTTATATGGTATTTGTATATGGAAACGGGATACTACGGATATGTAGGCGCATTAGCTGGTGGAATGCAAAGACAGGCTAACCTTAAAATATTATTTCAAAGAGCTAGACAATATGAAAAAACTAGTTATAAAGGATTGTTTAATTTTATAAACTTTATAAACAGATTAAAGGTTAGTAGTGGCGATATGGGAAGTGCCAAAATACTTGGAGAAAATGATAATGTAGTTAGAATAATGAGTATTCATAAAAGTAAAGGTCTTGAATTTCCAGTTATTATATTAAGCGCCCTTGGAAAGAACTTTAACATGCAGGATTTAAATAAAAGAATACTTTATCATGATGAACTTGGCTTTGGTCCTGATTATATTGATTTAGATAAGAGAATCATATATGAAACTGTACCAAAATCTGCCCTAAAGAAAAAAATAAAATTAGAAAGCCTATCAGAAGAAATGAGAATACTATACGTTGCACTTACAAGAGCAAAAGAAAAACTTATTTTAACTGGTGCCGTAAATGATATTGAAAAATCTGCGAAAAAATGGTCTTATGCCCTTGAAGGGGAAGATTATAAACTTTCACAATATCAAGTTATGACAGGTAAAAATTATTTAGATTGGATATGTCCTGTTATTATGAGACATAAAGATGGTGAAGTTTTAAGGGAACTTGCAGGTATAGAGATTTTTGAAAAAGTTAATTTATTAAGTGATGAGTCTAGTTGGAAGATTACCACAGATAATATTAGTGGAATATTACAAAATGATGATGAAACTAATGAAATTATTTTAGAGGATATAAAGGAAATAGAAGATATAGAAGAAAGTAGTTCTTATTATGATGAAATCAATGAGAGGTTAAACTTTAAATATAAGTACATTGAATCTTCAAAATTACCAACATTGTTAACTGTTACTGAATTAAAAAGAATGAAAAATTCTAGTATGTACGAAGATTATTCAAGGGATATGTATACTCCCAAACTTGTGAAAAAACCTATGTTCATGGAAAAGGATAAAAAACTAAAAGGTGCAGAAAAGGGTACTGCTATGCATGCTGTAATGCAAAAGATTAATTACAGTGAAGAATTAACCATAGAGGATATAAATAGACAAATGGAGACTATGGTTGAAAAAGAATTTATTACAAAAGAGCAAGCAGATAGCGTAGAAGCAGAAAAAATATTAAATTTCTTTAAAAGTAATATAGGAAAAAGACTTTTAAAAGCTGAGAATGTAAGAAGAGAAACTCCTTTTCACATGGAATTAAAAAGCACGGAAATATATGAAAGCTTGCCAAAAGAAATATATGAAAATGAAAATATAATGATTCAAGGAATAATAGACTGTTATTTTGAAGAAGAGGATGGAATTGTTCTTTTAGACTATAAGAGTGACTATTTTAAAGAGGGGCAAGAGGAAGCTATAATAAAAAAATATAAAGTGCAAATAGATTATTACGCAAGGGCTATAGAAGAATTGACAGGGAAAGTAGTAAAAGAAAAATATTTATATTTATTTTATGGAGATAAAGAAGTTGAAATAAAGTAAATAATATTCTAAACTATAAATGCAAGGGGGAATAATCGTGGAGATACTAGTGAAACCCATAGAAGAATTTAAAGTAAATGACAAAATAGAGGGATTTTTTTTAATAAAAACTGCTGAATGTAGAACGGCTAGCAATAGTAAAAAATATTTAGATTTCACTATTGCAGACAAAACAGGAGAAATAAACGGAAAGTTTTGGAATTACAATGAAGGTGACGAGGAAGTTTACAAACCTAATACACTAATAAAAGTAAGAGGTAGTGTTACATTATGGCAAAATAATATGCAATTTAAAATAGATAGAATTAGATTGCCAAGAAAAAATGAAGATGTTAACATAGCAGATTTTGTGCCTTCTGCACCATATTCTCCAGAAAGTATGTATAAAGAGATGATGGATTTTGTATCTAAAATAAAGGACGAGGACATAAGAAACATAATAAATTATATTTTAGATGAAAATAAGCACAAAATAATGCACTTTCCAGCAGCTAAAAAAAATCATCATGCTATAAGATCTGGACTTTTATATCATACAACAACTATGCTTAAAGCAGGAGAAAAATTATCAGAAGTATATACTTTTATAAACACTGATTTATTGTTTGGAGGAGTAATACTTCATGATCTTGCAAAAATGGATGAAATGAATTCAAGTGAACTTGGAATAGTTGATGATTACACTATAGAAGGACAATTATTAGGACATATAATTGAAGGGGTAAAAAATATAGAAGTAGCAGCACAAAAAGTTGGTGCAGATAAAGAAGTTACAATGCTTTTACAACATATGATATTATCTCACCACTATGAACCTGAATTTGGAAGTCCTAAAAAACCAATGATACCAGAAGCACAAATGCTTCACTTTTTAGATGTTATGGATGCAAGTCTTTATGACATGAAAAAAGCAATTGGTGAAACAAATAGAGGAGAATTTTCAAATCCTGTATGGTCTTTAGATAAGAGAAAAATATATAGACCCGTAAGAGAAGATTTATAGAATTTTAAATTAATACCCTATTTACGCATTATTGTGTGTAAATAGGGTATTTTTAATATAATATTTTTACAGAGTGTGGTGTATTAAGTTAAAAAGTGAGAATTTTTTTTGAAAAAAAGCTATTGACATTAAGTGAAAATAATGTATAATAATTTTCAACAAAGAAAATGTTAACAAATGTTTTGATTGGGAAAAGTAGTGTTTTGGGGTAGTTACAGAGAGCTGTTGTTTGGTGGAAAACAGTACTAGGATAAACATGAAAATCACCCATGAACAGTCTACTGAAAGAATAATCAAGTAAGTAAGAACGGATTGACACTCGTTATTGTGTTCGGCATTGGAAGGATTTTTATCTGGAGATGTTTGAGGGGTTATGAAAATAACAATTAGAGTGGTACCGCAGAATATAAGTTTTGTCTCTTAAGTGAGATGAAACTTTTTTTTATACAAAAAAATAAAAAGGGGCGAAAAATTATGAAGTATTTTTACAAAGTAAGTGATTTTGCAGGAAGATATTTAGCATTATTAGTAATTATTGTAGCAGGTTGGTCACTGTTAAAACCTGAATTATTTTTACCAATGGGGAAGGTAAAAGTCTTAGGGCAACCTATTACAAGTTTATTACTTGGAATAATTATGTTTGGGGTAGGACTTACATTAAATTTAGGGGATTTTAAAGTTGTATTTACAAGGCCTAAAGAAGTTTTAATTGGATGTTTAGCTCAATTTACAGTTATGCCACTAGTTGCATTTTTTATTGCTAAAGCATTTTCTTTAGATCCATTTTTAGCAGTAGGACTTGTTTTACTTGGAACTTGTCCTGGGGGAACTGCAAGTAATGTAATGACATTTCTAGCTAAGGGAGATGTATCATTATCAGTAGCTATGACCATGGTATCTACTTTAGTTGCACCAATCTTAACACCAGTATTAACTTTTTTACTTGCAGGGCAGTGGGTTGAAGTTAATATGATGTCAATGCTTATAAGCATACTTCAAGTAGTTGTGGTTCCAGTTACATTAGGGATTATAGCTCATGGTTTTGTTACAAAAAATTCAGAAGTTTTGGATAAAATTTTAGTTTTAACATCAGTTTTAAGTGTACTTTTCATAATAGCAGTTAGTGTTGCACCTAATTCAAAGTCTTTAGTTAAGTCAGGGTTTGTAGTAATTGCTGCAGTATGTATACATAATTGGTTAGGATTTTTAATTGGATATGTTATTGCTAAAGTATCTAGTATGGATGATAAAAAGAAACGTGCAGTATCAATTGAAGTTGGACTTCAAAATTCAGCTTTGGCTGTTGGATTAGGAGCACAATTTCAAAATCCAATATGCTTGTTACCAGCAATTGTAGCCATGGTAGTACATCAGATATCAGGATCAATACTTGCAAGTTTATTTACTAGAAAAGATTTTGATACAGAAGTTGAAGATAATAAAGAATTGGCAAATGTTTAAATAATAAAAAGTTATATGGGTAAAAGATATTAATAGGGGGCGTTTAATATGGAAAGTAAGAATACATTTTTACCAAGTTATAGTATAGGGGAAGGGGCTTATAAGAATATTAAAAGAGTATGTAGTTTATATGGAAATAATGTTGTAATTATAGGTGGTAAAACAGCGTTATCAAAGGCTGAGAAAAAAATAAAAGAATCATTACCAGAAAAATTTAATGTTCTTGAAACTTTATGGTATGGTGGGGAGGCTACATTTGAAAATGCTGAACTGCTTGCAGAAAATGAAAATGTAAAAAAAGCAGATATGGTATTTGCAGTTGGTGGGGGTAAAGCCATTGATACTTGCAAAAGTTTATGTGAAGATTTAAATAAACCATTGTTTACCTTTCCTACAATTGCAGGGACTTGTGCTCCTGTAAGCGAAGTAAGTGCTATGTATTATAAAGATGGGGTATTTCGCTGTGCAAGAGGATATGATAAACCGCCAGTACATTGTTTTATAGATACTAAAATCATTGCAGAAGCACCAGATGTATATTTGTGGGCAGGTATTGGAGACACTTTGGCAAAGGCATATGAACCTGAGTTTTCTAGTAGAAATATTGTTTTAGATCATGCTAATGCTGTTGGAGTTTCTCTTTCTGTAATGTGTGGTGAACCTCTTAGAAAATATGGAAAAAAAGGTCTTGAAGACTGTAAGCAAAATAAAGTTTCTAGAGAGTTAGAAGAAACAGTACTTGGAATAATAGTAAGTACAGGTCTTGTATCAAATTATTTAAATTTAGATTATAACAGTGCTGTGGCTCATGCTATGTGCTATGGATTTACAACTCTTAAACAAATTGAAGAAAATCATTTACATGGAGAAGTAGTATCTTATGGGGTTTTGGTACAGCTTATGTTAGATAATAAATTAGAATTTATAGATAAATTACTTCCATTCTATAAGGAAGTTGGATTACCTACAAAACTTATTGATTTAGATGTAACTTTAGATGAACTTGATGGGGTATTAGAAAAAGCAGTATCTGTACCAGACTTAAATTCAGTTGCTTTTGAAGTTAATAAAGAAAATTTATATAAGGCAGTTTTAGATTTAGAAAACTATAATCAATAGGAATAAATAAAAATAATACCCCTAAAATATAAAATTACTTAATGACTTATAATTAAATAAACTTAATGGTAATATATAAATATAACAAAAAAGGGGGTAATTACCTGATTACGTTTAGTGAATATGAATATGTAAGACCAAATATTGATGAAGTAAAAGATAAGTTTAATGAACTTATAAGCAGATTTCAAAAAGCTAATTCCTTTGATGAACAAGATAGTATACTTGAAGAAATAAAACTTATAAGAAATGAAGTAGAATCTATGATGGAGTTAGTTTACATTAGAAATTCCATTAACACTGTTGATGAGTTCTACGAAAAAGAAAAAGAATTTATGGATGAGGTAAGTCCTATATATCAAGGACTAATTTCAGATTATTATAAAGTTCTTATTAATTCAAAGTTTAGAAGCAAGCTAGAAGAAAAGTGGGGAAAACAATTATTTAAATTAGCAGAAATGCAAATAAAGACATTTTCTCCAGATATAATTGAAGATCTTCAAGTAGAAAATAAATTAGTTACTGAATATGATAAGTTAAAAGCTTCAGCAAAAATAATGTTTGAAGGAAAAGAAAGAAATCTTTCTGAATTAGAACCATTTATGCAATCACAAGATAGAAGTATGAGAAAGAAAACTTATGAAGCTTATTCAAATTTCTTCAAGGAAAATGAAGCAAAATTTGATGAGATATATGATAAGTTAGTTAAAGTAAGACATAAGATTGCAAAAAAATTAGGATATAAAAACTTTGTTGAAGTTGGGTATATGAGAATGCAAAGATCTGATTATAATGCAGAAATGGTATCTACATATAGAGAACAAGTTTTAAAATATATTGTGCCAGTTGCTGAAAAATTAAAGAAAAGACAGGCAGAAAGACTTGGACTTAAAGAATTAAAATATTATGATGAACCAATAAAGTTTTTAACAGGAAATGCAGTTCCAAAGGGTGATTATAAGCATATTTTAAATAACGCAAAAACTATGTATAAAGAATTGTCAGAAGAAACTAATAAGTTCTTTAACTTTATGGTAGACCATGAGCTTATGGATTTGCTAAGCAAAAAAGGAAAAGCAGGTGGTGGATATTGTACTTATATCAGTAAGTATAAATCACCATTTATATTCTCTAACTTTAATGGAACTTCAGGAGATATTGATGTACTTACTCATGAGGCAGGTCACGCTTTTCAAACTTATTTAAGTAGAAGTCTTGAAATTCCAGAGTATGCTTTCCCAACTTCAGAAGCTGCTGAAATTCACTCAATGAGTATGGAATTTTTAACATGGCCATGGATGAATCTGTTCTTTGAAGAACAAGAACAAAAATATAAATTTGCTCATTTATCAGAAGCAATTACATTTATACCTTATGGTGTTACTGTAGATGAATTCCAACACTTTGTTTATGAAAATCCAGAGGTTACACCAGAGGAAAGAAAACTTGCTTGGAGAAAAATAGAGAAAAAATACTTACCTGGTAAAGATTACGAAGATAATGATTTTTATAATAGGGGAGGATTTTGGTTTAAGCAAGGACATATATTCCAAGTACCTTTCTATTATATAGATTATACATTAGCTCAAGTTTGTGCATTCCAATTTTGGATTAAATCACATGAAAATAGAGAAAATGCATGGAAGGATTATTTAGCGTTATGTAAAGAAGGGGGAAGTAAGCCTTTCTTAGAACTTTTAAAAGTAGCAAACTTAAAGAATCCTTTTGAAGATGGATGCATGAAAAAAGTTGTAGAGCCATTAGAAGAGTGGTTAGATAATAATAATATTCAAGAATAGAAATGAATAATGTTCCTTAATTAAACAGATAATAATTATTATAAAGGTAATTATTATCTGTTTTAATTTTAGGAGGAATTTATAATGGAACTTAAAGGCAGTAAAACTCTTGAAAATTTAATGAAGGCATTTGCAGGTGAAAGCCAAGCGAGAAATAGGTATACATTTGCAGCAGAAGTTGCTAAAAAAGAAGGATACAGTGTTATTGAAGGTGTGTTTAACTATACAGCAGCACAAGAAAAAGCCCATGCAGAACAATTCTTTAAATTAATTAAAAGAGCAGGAGAAACAAATGTAGACATTGCAGGTGGATATCCAGTAGATTTAAAAGACAATACATTAGATTTATTAAAAGATGCCGCACATAATGAAAATGAAGAAGCAGAAAATGTATATGTTGAATTTAGTAAAACAGCAAAAGAAGAAGGATTTGAAAGAGAAGCATATGTTTTTGCAGAAATAGCAAAAATAGAAAAAGTGCATCATGAAAGATTTAATAGAATTGCAACAGAACTTGAAAATAACAATCTATTTAGAAGAGATAACGAAATTGCATGGATTTGTAGCAATTGTGGATACATAGTTACAGGAAAAGAAGCACCACAAATTTGCCCAGTATGTCAATACCCTCAAAAATACTTCTTGCCATATTCAGAAAGCTTTCAATCAAATCAAAATAATGCATAATTAAAGGAATAAAATTAAAGGAATAAAATTAAATATTAAGTGCATATGTTAAAAGAGGTGATTATGTATATAATCACCTCTTTTGTAGTGCTTTTATAACATAATCTTACAAATGTATTATACATTTGGAGGGAAAAAGTGTTTTGTGTAGAATAATACTATTAAACCAAATAAAAGAAAAGAGGGGGAGCTTATGAATATATTATTTGCTACATCAGAAGCATTTCCGTTTATAAAGACAGGTGGACTTGGAGATGTATCTTATGCACTTCCTAAAGCGTTAAAAAGAAAAGGAACTGATATAAGAGTTATATTACCTAAGTACAGTTCAATACCACAGGAATATGCAGATAATATGAGGAAGGTAGCAGAGTTTACTGTGGGGGTAGGATGGAGAAGTCAGTATTGTGGGCTTTTAGAATTAGAAAAGGATGGAGTAAAATTTTATTTTATAGACAATGAATATTATTTTAAGCGAAATTCTGCTTATGCACAAATGGATGACGGCGAAAGATTTTCTTTTTTTTCAAGAGCTATTTTAGAATCTATAAATCATATAAGTGATTTCACACCTGACGTACTACATTGCAATGATTGGCATACGGCTATGACAATACCAATGCTAAGAGATCAATATTTTAATAATCCCAAATTAAATAACATAAAAACTGTTTATACTATTCATAACTTAAAGTATCAAGGAAGATTTGGAAAGGAGATTCTCTGGGAATTACTTGGATTTGGTGATGAGTATTTTTCAGAAGATAAGTTCAAATACTATGATAGTATTTCCTTTATGAAAGCGGGAATAGTATATGCAGATGCAATAACTACAGTAAGTCCAACATATGCGGAAGAAATAAAAACAGAATATTATGGTGAAGGATTAAATGGACTTCTACAAAGTAGATCAAAAGATTTATATGGAATATTAAATGGAATTGATACAGATGTAAATAATCCAAGCACAGATATGTTCTTATTTGATAAGTATGATGTGAATAACCTCGAAGCTAAGGCAAGAAATAAAGAAAAATTGCAAGAGATGCTACACCTACCTAAAAATAGAGACATTCCAATGATAGGCATAGTTGCTAGATTAGAAGAACAAAAGGGATTTGAACTTATTAAGGAAGTTATAGAAGAATTATTACAAGAAAATATACAATTAGTGGTGCTTGGAACTGGAGATCAAAGGTATGAGGATATGTTCAAGTTTTTTGCATGGAAATATCCAGACAAGTTATCAGCTAATATATATTTTGATGGAGGTCTTGCACAAAAGATATACGCAGCATCAGACATGTTCTTAATGCCATCAAGATTTGAGCCATGTGGAATAGGTCAATTAATAGCTTTAAGATATGGTAGTGTTCCAATTGTTAGAGAAACAGGGGGACTTAATGATACTGTATTTTCTTATAATGAATTTACTGGAGAAGGTAATGGATTTAGTTTCACAAGTTTTAATGCTAGGGATATGCTATATACTATAAAAAGAGCTATAGGTTTTTATTATGATAAAGATGTATGGAGTAAATTGGTTCAAAGGGGTATGAATGGAGATTACAGTTGGGAAAAAGCTGCTGAGAAATATATGAGGGTATATAGTAACATACTTCATAAATGGTAGATTAATGAAATTTTAGGAGTGAAATAAATGAAGTTAAGTAAAGAAACAATAAAGAAGGATTTTGTTAAAAAACTTATAACTATGTTTTCAGAGGATATAGAGGAAGCATCTACACATCATAAATATTTGGCATTTGGTAGTTTAATCAAGGATTACTGTGCTGAAAATTGGATGAAAACAAACAAGAGATATATAAGAGAAGGAGAAAAACAAGTTTATTATTTTTCTATGGAATTTTTAATAGGAAGACTTTTAAGGAGTAACTTATTAAATCTTGGAATAGTAGAAGAAAGTGAACAGGCTTTAGCTGAACTTGGTATAAATATAAAAGAATTAGAAGATGCAGAATTAGATGCTGGACTTGGAAATGGTGGACTTGGAAGACTTGCAGCTTGTTTCCTAGATTCTATGGCATCGCTAGGAATTGCAGGTCATGGTTGCGGAATAAGATACAAGTATGGATTGTTTGAACAAAAAATCGTAAATGGATATCAAGTTGAAATACCAGATAACTGGTTAAAAGAAGGAAACGTATGGGAAACAAGAAAAGATAATAAATCTGTAATAGTTAAGTTTGGTGGAAAAGTAACACCAGAAATGCTAAATGGAAGATTGAATTTTAAACATGAAAATTATCAAGCTGTCAGAGCTGTGCCATATGATACTCCAATAGTGGGATACGAAAATGATACTGTAAACAATCTTAGATTGTGGAGTGCTGAAACAGTAGAACAAGATAAAGATTTAGATTTTTCATTTTTTAAGTACGGAAATTATTCAAAAGCAGTAGAATATAAATCATCAATTGAATCAATATCTCAAGTGCTATATCCAGATGACTCTCAGTATGAAGGAAAAATATTAAGATTAAAACAACAATATTTCTTTGTAAGTGCTGGTATACAAAGCATAATAAGAAATTATAAAAAGAGAAATAAACCAATTACTGAATTAGATAAATATATAGCAATTCATATAAACGATACTCATCCTTCACTTGCAGTTCCCGAACTTATGAGAATACTCATAGATGAAGAAGAATTAGATTGGGATAAAGCATGGGATATTACAACAAAAACTATATCATATACAAACCATACAATAATGGCAGAAGCATTAGAAAAATGGGATATAAATATGTTTAGAGAATTACTCCCAAGAATTTATATGATAGTAGAAGAAATAAATAGAAGATTTGTAGAAGAAATAAAATCTAAATACGGCGATAATCAATACAAAATAGATAAAATGGCTATTATAAATCAAGGAAAAATAAGAATGGCCAATTTAGCTATTGTTGGAGGACACTCTGTAAATGGAGTTGCAAAACTTCATACAGAAATATTAAAGAAAAGAGAACTTGCTGATTTCTACGAATTATATCCTGACAAATTTAATAATAAGACTAATGGAATAACCCATAGAAGATGGCTAATACAATCAAATCCTGAACTTGCAAAATTCATAACAGAAGCCATCGGAGATCAGTGGATAAAAGATCCTAAAAAATTAACTTATTTATTAAAGTATGTAGATAAGAAAAAATTCCAAGAAAGATTATATAATATAAAAAGAAATAACAAAACAAAGTTTGCAAATGAAATAAAGAAAAAATACAATATAGATATAAATCCTAACTCAATTTTTGACGTTCAAGTAAAAAGATTACATGCCTACAAGAGACAAATGTTAAATTTATTCCACATAATTTACCTATACAATAAACTAAAAGAAAATCCAAAATTAGATATAGTGCCAAGAACATTTATATTCGGAGCTAAAGCTTCACCAAGCTATTATTTAGCTAAAGAAGTAATAAAATTAATAAACACTGTAGCAGAAAAAATTAATAATGATAAGGATATACAAGATAAAATAAAAGTTGTATTCCTTGAAAATTACAGAGTATCACTTGCAGAAAAAATAATTCCTTGTGCGGATGTAAGTGAGCAAATTTCAACAGCTTCAAAAGAAGCATCAGGTACTGGAAATATGAAATTTATGATGAATGGAGCAATTACACTTGCCACATTAGACGGAGCTAATATAGAAATAAGAGAAGCTGTTGGTGACGAGAATATAATAACTTTTGGATTGAATGCTGATGAAGTTATGAATTATGAAAAAAATGGTGGATATAATTCAAGAGAAATATATAATCAAGATGAAAGAATCCATAAAATAATGGATCAAATAACAAATGGATATTTTGGTGTTCCAAGTTCTGAATTTAAAAATATATATCAACATTTAATGGAACAAAATGATGAGTATTTTGTATTTAAAGATTTTGATTCTTATGTAAAAGCTCAAGAAAGAATTGATACTATTTATAGAGATAGAAGTAAGTGGATGGAGATAAGTGGAATCAATATAGCTAAATCCGGAATATTCTCTAGTGATAATACTATAGATAAATATTCAAAAAAAATATGGAATACTAGTAAATAAAATAAATAAAAAACAACAATATGACATCTGTCGTATTGTTGTTTTTTATATTAATATGAGATTTATTTGGTAGCATCGTTTTTTACGGAGTTTGAGTTTGCTTCGGCACTTTCATTAGGAATATATATTTCAAGACCAGTGCTTAATACAGATGGATCAGATAAATTATTTTTTTGCATAATAATTTTGACTGCATCATTAGGATTTAAACTAGGCATACGTTTTTCAGCTATAGTATATAGATTTTCTCCTTGTTGAACAATGTATTTAGTACATCCAGATACATCTATAGTGTTAACTGGAATAACTAAATGAGAACCTACAGTAAGCAACTCACGATTTTTAAGACTATTCATAACTTGTAATGTCTTTACAGCATCTTCTTGACTTTTCCATGGCATTGTCTTTCTAGCAATGCTAAATAAAGTGTCTCCTTCTTTAACTATGTATTCAGTATGTTTTTCATTAGAAATATCAATTGTATTAGTGTCATTATCTTTTAAATTGTTACTTTCTTTTATATCATCACTTTCAACCTTATCTGAGGAGTTTTTATTTAAACTAACAGAGTTATTTTTAGTTTCATTTGGTGATAGATTATTTAATTTGAATGTTAAAAAGAATACTGAAACAAATAATACAACAGATGAAGAAATTATTATTAAAGCTTTTTTTATTTCTGGTTTCATAATACTTAATACCCCTTTCAAAATGTTTGTTTATTTTAATCCTTGACATAATTTGAATTTTTAAACAGTAAATTTAAAAAATTATGAATTTATTTGATTATTTAGGATACTTATAGAAATTAGGTTTAATTATAATAAATTTTAAAAAATTAGAGAAAACTAAAGAATAAAATGAAGGGAAGTGTAGTTATGGAAAATCAACAAAGCATAATGGTGAAGAATGAATATGGAAAAGACATGGAACTAGAATTAATTGATGTAATTACAATAAAAAATGATAAATATGTAATAGTATCTATGCCAGGTTCAGATACAGCTAATGCTTATAGAGCTGTAAACAGAAAAAATGGAGAGGTAGAATATGCATCAATAGGTTCAGGAGCAGAATTTAAGAGGGTATTAGAAGCTTATAATGCAAAAGAGGATTAATAAAGTTAAATACATAAGTGATAATCAAAATTAATTAATATTAATTAAGAAAAAAGGAAAAACTATAAAGAAATAATTTATAAATAATAAATGGAGAGGAAGATAAAATATGAAAGCTGATGTAGATAAGGATTTATGCATAGGATGTGGACTTTGTCCATCTATATGTCCAGAAGTTTTTGATATGGGGGACGATGGAAAAGCACATGTAACTGTAGATGAAGTTGAAGAAGCTTCAAAAGATAGTGCATCAGAAGCAAGACAATCATGTCCAGTAGAAGCTATTACAGTAGAAGAATAATATAATAAAAATATAAAAAGCCATGTTTAAAAAAATATGGCTTTTTATATTTAAAGTTTATTAATTAAATTGTGTTTTTAATATATCTAGTATTTTATTTAAGCTTTCAAGGTGATAGTTATAAACTATATCTAAAGAAGGATGTTCCTTATCAACACATGAGTCCGATGTAACAAAATTAAGCATGCAAAGATGATTATAGGCATCTTTAAATATATGAAGTTGATTTTTTAAATTACTTATTTCTACGGATTCTAGCTTTTGACGAGTTATTTCTGACATATAAGAATTAAGTAAATTTTCAAATCTAGATATTTGATTATCTAAGCTAGATAAATCTATGTTTTCACCTTTGTGAATTTTATTTTTATATAAGTCTAATATAGTATCCATTACATCTTGTCTAACGTTATATAGATTTTCTGAGTGATCTCTAGGAAATACAAAATAGTTTACTAGTACAGAAACCAGGATGCCTATAAAAGTTTCAATTAATCTATCGGTACTATAAATTAAAGGAGTTTTATTTGTTAAGTTAACCATTATAGCAAGAAATACTATACATCCTATGGTTATTGATTTATTTTTACCTAAAAGATTACATATATAAATAACTCCAACTATTCCAATACCAATTAAAATTATATTTCCAGGTTGTATAAGGGCCAATAAAAGACCTATTACAGCTCCTATAAAAGTACCAATCATTCTATTTTTACCAACTATAAAAGAATCTGATACCCAAGTTTGCATACAAATTACTGCGGCTATACATGCATAAAAAGGAGAATCCATATGAAAAATTCTTATTATTATTACACATAGTACAACAGCAATTGAGGTTTTAAGATTTCTCATTCCTATCTTTTTCATAAAATGACTCCCATATCGTTAAATTTTTATATATAATTATACTATAAATTAATCACCAACTCCAAAGTCAGTATTTTCATATAATACTTCTATTTTTTTCACATCATCTAAAAATTTATATTCATCTTTAAACCACGAAATTATAGCTTCATCTCTTTGAATGTTAGTAGAATTTTCAGTAAAAATATTTACGGTACCATATGAAAAGTGATTTAAAAGAATATCTATATCTTTTCTTATCATTTCCTTTGTTTGACCTTTTATTCCTACCATTATACAAACAGAATCAAAATACTTTTGAACATCTCTATAGTCATCAAAGATAGCATTTTTATTTAAAAAACTGTTTCTAAAGTCATTATCAAATGTTTCAATACCTATTTTGAAAAGTAAAGGTACATTATTAAAAAATTCTCTAAAATCCTTTAGTTTATGTCTATAAATCCAGTGGCTTTCGAAGAAAAGTTTTTCTATATTTTTATCTATAGTTATTTTCTTTATTTGGTCTATAGTTTTTTGTGGAAGGTCAAAACAACTAGCTGAATTTATTACTTCTAAAGTTTTATATATGCCAGTTATATTTTGTAATATGTCAAAATTTAATTTATTCATTTCTTCTTCATTTAAAGAATTGTCGTGTATATAATCACAGAAACTACACTTTCCCCAAAAACAAGGTTTGGATTTTAAAAGTACAATTTCTCTAGGATTTTTTTCTTTTATTATATTGTATCTTTCCATATCATCACACCATTTCTCATTATAAGATTAATTAATAAATATAATAATATTAAAAAAATATTATAACATATACTATTGTAAAATCAAAGCTATTATATAACAGCAAAAAATCAATTATAATATCGAAAATGATTGTTAAAATATTGACATAATTGTCGTGTTGTGTTATAGTATAGACAAATAAAAAACACATAGAAAGTAACACAGAAAATAATATATATCCATAAATCCTATTAAATTTCTCTTTGTAAATGCATGCAAGGAGATTTTTAATTTATATGGAATATAAAATTAATAAATAAATTTTAAAAATTTGAAATCCTATATTTTACATTTTAAAAATTTGTGAGATAATAAATACAACTGTAATTCAAAAGAAGGTGTAAATAATTATGAAAAAAGAATTATTGAACTGTATATTGAAAGTTACTAAAGATAAGGATATAGATTATATAAACCAGTTAATAAATAATTTTATTTATGCAACAGCTATTTATACTTTTGATGATATTGTAACTAAAAATCAAAACGTAAAAAAAATAGTGCAGTACGCTAAAAAGGCAGCTAATACAGATTGTAGTATTTTAATACAAGGAAGTAATGGGACAGGAAAAGAAGTTTTTGCTGAAGCCATACATAATTATAGCAAAAGGTCAGATGGACCATTTATAGTTGCGGATTGTGCGATTGTTCCTAGAGAATTATTAAAAAGAAGATTATTTGGATACTGTGAGGAAACGTTTACCGGAGAAAAAGAAGAATATCCAGGAAAATTCCAGCTTGCAGATGGAGGAACATTATTTTTAGACAATATAGAAGAATTACCGTTGGATATGCAAGAAGATTTACTAAAGATATTAGATGATAATAAGGCATCTTTAAGACAATCAGATGAAAATAATATAGATGTTAGAATTATAGTAGCAACAAATAAAAACTTAATAGAAGAAGTAAACAATAAAAGTTTTAGAGCTGACCTTTACTATAAACTTAATGTAATAAATCTTAAGTTATTAGATTTAGAAGAAAGAAAAGAAGACATACCACTATTAGTGAAACACTTTTTGGAAAGGCTAAATGCTATTAATTTAGGTAAAGAGAAAACTATTGATGAAGATGCTATTGATGAATTAAAAAATTATAAGTGGATTGGAAATATACGAGAGCTTAGAAATTTTGTTGAAAAGTTATATTATCTTTGTAATGAAAGTAACATAACGAGAAAATTTTTGTTAGATTATATATATAATAAACCAAAATGTAATGACAAAAACAATATTTCTAATGAAAATAGTGTAAATGATAAAAATATATATTCACTTAGAGAATTAGAGAAACAGAATATAGAAAAGTCTCTTGTATATTGTGAAGGAAATGTTGAAAAAGCGGCTAAAATTTTAGGTATAAGTCGTGCTACCATATATAGAAAAATAAGTAAATACAACATAAAATTACATTAGGATATATGTTATTTAGTTTAATTTAAAATAATCTGTATTATAACAATTAAAAGGCTAGAGATAGCCTTTTTCTTATAATTATTTTTAAATAAACTTCAGTAATCAATGTGTATTTAAGTAAATATAAGTGATAAAATTTAAAAAAGAGATTTAAAGAGTAATTTAAGAAAGGTGATACCATGAAAATTTTACATACATCTGATTGGCACTTAGGAAAAAATTTAGAAGGAGCTAGTAGAATAGAAGAACAGGAACAGTTTATTGAAGATTTTATCCACATTGTGGATAAAAATTGCATAGACTTGGTTATTATATCAGGAGATATATATGATAACAGCAATCCACCTGCTAGGGCAGAACAATTATTTTATAAAGCTTTAAAGAAAATATCTGATAATGGAAAAAGGATGGTACTAATTATAGCTGGAAACCACGATAATCCAGAAAGGTTATCAGCAGTAACACCACTTACATATGAACAAGGAGTAATAATACTTGGAAAACCTAAAAGTTATGCAGAGATAGGTCCATGTGGAGAGTATAGTATTATTGATTCAGGAGAAGGATATTTAGAGTTTGAAATGAATGGTGAAAAAGCGGTTATTATAACACTTCCTTACCCTAGTGAAAAAAGATTAAACGAAGTTTTATTTGAAAATATAGAAGAGGAAGAAAGGCAGAAAAATTATTCGGACAAGATAAAACATATATTTGATATATTATCACAGAAGTATAGAGAGGACACTATAAATTTATTAGTATCACATTTATTTGTTTTAGGGGGAGAGGAAACGGACTCAGAAAGACCAATACAACTTGGAGGAAGTCTTGCTGTAAGTGCATCAGTTTTTCCTGAAAAGGCACAGTATATAGCACTTGGACATTTACATAGACCACAGGAAGTAAAGTCAAAAAGTAGATGTATATATGCAGGTTCTCCACTTCAATACAGTAAAAGTGAAATTGGATATACAAAATGTTGCTACATTGTTGATGTTGAAGCAGGAAAAGAACCAGAAGTAAAAAGTGTACCCTTTAGAAATTATAAGCCTATTGAAGTATGGAAATGTGATGGAATAGAAAACGCCATAAAAAAATGTGAAGAAAATAGTAATAGAGAAGTTTGGGTTTATTTAGAAATAAAGACAGATAGATTTATATCACAAGAAGAAATCAAAGAAATGAAAACTTTGAAAAAAGACATATTAGAAATAAGACCTATAATCATTGGAGAGGATGATTATGAAGATGAATTTTATGATATTAAAGAAAAAAGTATGAAAGAACTATTTAAAGATTTTTATACTAAGGAGAGAGCCGCAGAACCAAGTGATGAGATTATGGATTTATTTTTAAGTATAGTGCAAGAGGAGGATGAAGAAAATGAAGCCTAGAGTTCTTAAAATAAGTGGACTTAATAGTTTTGAGAGAGAACAAGTAATAAATTTTAATAGATTAACTGAAAAGGGCTTATTTGGTATATTTGGTCCTACAGGAAGTGGTAAATCTACTATATTAGATGCCATAACTATTGCATTATACGGAAAAATAACAAGAACAAATAAAGGGTTTATAAATACAACAACTAAAGATTTAATTGTAAGTTATGAATTTGAAATTGGGGGAGCAAAGGATAGAAAAGTTTATTTAGCTGAAAGAAATATAAAGATAAATAAAAATGATAGATACAATACTAAATATGCTCGTTTAATAGAGAAGAACGGTGATAAATCTAAAATCATAGCTGAAGGACCTACTGAACTTCAAAATCAAATACATAAAATAATTGGGCTTACAGTAGATGATTTCACAAGATCTGTTGTGTTGCCACAGGGAAAATTTAGTGAGTTCTTAAAATTAGGTGGAAGAGAAAAAAGAAATATGCTAGAGAGAATTTTTGCCCTTGAAAAGTATGGTCAATCTCTAGTGGAAAAGATTAAAAAAGTTAGAAATACTAATTTAAAAGAAAGAGATGTTTTACAAGGAGAACTTAAAAAATATGAAAATTTAACTGAAGAAGATTATAAAGCAAAACAACAAGAACTTCAGTTAGAATTACAAAATGAAGAAAGATTAAAAAATGAAAAGAAACAAATAGATGAAAAATATGAAATGTACAAAGAAGTTTGGACGCTTCAAAAAGAGTTAGATGCTTTTATAGATAAAAAATTAAAATTACAAGAAAAATTAGAAGACATAAATTTAAAGAGAGAAAGCTTAAAAAGAGGGCAAAACGCAATAAAGATAAAACCATTTATGGATGAAGTAGAAGCCACTAATAAAAATATAAAAGATAATAGAGAAAAATTAAAAGAAGCTATAGATAATTTAGAGGGTATATCCGAAAAAGTAAAAGTCACAGAAGAAAATTATATTGTTTCTGAGAAAGAAAAGGATGAAAGGATTCCAGAACTTAGAAATATGGAGCGTGATTTTTTATTAGCTATAGACACTATAAATAAAACAGAAAAACTAGAAATGGAAGTTAACTCTTTAAGAAATGAGTATAAATCTATAAAAAGTAAGAGAGATAAAATAGTTAAACAACTAAAAGAGATAGATGATAATAAGAAAAAATTAGCTATTGAAATAAAGGATATTGAAGAAAGATTAAATGAGATAAAAATAGATCCAGAATACAGAGAAAAACTACAATATGCATTACAGATAGAAAATGACTATAAAAAATCATTGAACAATAAAAAAGAATTAAATAATAAACTTCAAGAAAAAGAGAAAAATTTAAAGGAAGTATCAAAAGAATACAACGGCGTTTTAAGTAGTAAAAATTCACAAGATAATTTAGTGAAACAATTAGAAGAAAAAAATAAGATTCTTAAAGAAAATAATCCAGGGGATAATTCATTATTACTTGAAAAATCCCAAGAATTAAATGTTATAGCTAAAAAAGTTGAAGAAGTAATAAATGAAATCAATAGAAAAAGTGACCTAGAAAAAATTATAAAAGACATTAATGACAGAAAAAATCCTCTTACTACTAAGTTAGAAGAAGTAAAAAATGATTTAGACAAGAACAAAAAAGAATTACAAGAGCTAGATAACAAAACAGAAAATATAAAGAAAAATAATTTAGCAAGTTTACTTGCCAGTGAATTAGTGGAAGGAAGTCCATGTCCAGTTTGTGGTTCTATTCATCACACTGATATTGCTAAAAAAATAGATAATAATGAAATTCTAAAACACGAGGAAAATAGAAAAAAACTTCAACAAATAATTGAGGATTTAAATAATAAAATGACTCAGTTATCTATTGAAGTTGCTGGTATATCAAAGGAAGAAGAGCATAGTAGAGAAGAATTAAAATCAGTATTAGAAAGTTTAGAGAATGTTGATATAACAGAATTAAATAAAGAAAAAGAAAGTAAAGAAGCTAAATTTAAAGAGTTAAAAGAAAAAATAGATAAATATAATAGTGAAAAAAATGATATAGAATCAACTTTGCAAATTGAAAGAGAGAAAAAATCAAAAATAGATTTAGCTGAATCTAAGTTAAGTGAAAATGTAAAAAACGAAATCTTATTGATTAAAGAATTAAAAGGGGAATTAGAAAAAGAAAATAAAAACTTTCATGGTTTATCTAATGAATATGAATCATTAAAGGAATATTTCTGTGCAGAGGAAATTTCATTAAAGGCAAAAGAAGTATTAAAGATTGAAAAGGAATCAGAAAGGCTAAAAAATAAAGAAAAAGAATTAAGAAGTATAGTAGAAAATTATGATGTTAACAAACAAACTTTAGCTGATGAAGATAAAAAGTTAATAGAAGTTTTAAGTCAGATACAACAAAGTGGCATAGAAAAAAGTAATGTCATAAAAGAAAATAAGGAAGATATAAAAAGGCTTTGTGGTGATAAAAACCCAAAAGAATATTTACCTAAAATAAAAAAAGAAATTAAAGAAATATCAGATAGAAATACTAAATTAAAAAAACAATTAGATGAAGAAAAAGAACTTAAAGAGAAAATTTCTAATGAAAAATTAACTTTAGAAAAAGCAGCAAATATTTTTGATGAAACTTTAAAACAGCAACAATCAAAATTAGAAATGTCCTTAAAAGATAATGAGTTTAATGATGTTTTAGAAGTAAAAAAATATTTATTAGATGAAGTTACATTATTAAGTATGGAAAATGAAATAAACATTTTTGATGATGAGGTTAAAGAGGTAAAAAGTAATATAAAAAGAATCGAAGAGAAGTTACAAGGAAATCGAATAGAAAAAGAAGCGTGGGAAGAGTTAACTAGTTATAAATCAGAAATAGATAAACATATATCTGATAATATAAAGAAAATAGCTACACTTCAAAAAATCATTGATGACTTCAAAGAAGATTTAAAGAATTTAATGGAGCTAAGAAAAAGAGAAAAACAATTAGATCATAAATTAAGTCTTATACGTGATTTAATGAAACTGGTAGAAGGAAATAAATTTGTAGAGTTTGTTGCCATGAATCAATTAAAATATATAGCAAGAGAAGCATCTAAAAGACTTAAAGATATAACAAGAGATAGATATGCACTTGAAATAGATTCAGAAGGAAACTTTGCAATTAGAGATGACTTTAATGGTGGACAGATAAGAGATGCAAGTACATTATCAGGGGGAGAGACCTTCCTAACATCATTATCATTAGCACTATCACTATCATCTCAAGTTCAGCTAAAGGGAAGTGCGCCACTTGAATTTTTCTTCTTAGATGAAGGATTTGGTACACTAGATACAGATTTATTAGACATTGTTATGAGCTCTCTTGAAAAACTTCACAGTTCTAGACTGTCTGTTGGAATTATAAGTCACGTTGAAGAATTAAAAAATAGAGTACCTGTAAAGCTAATAGTTTCTCCTGCAAAACCTGGTGAAGGGGGAAGTAAGGTAACATTGGAATATAGTTAAAGTAGATTTACTAAAAAAAATAATGTATTATATATTTAGCATAAGAACTTTAGAATGCTATGAAATGTAGAAATATATACCATATATAGTCGAAGTAAACCAAAATATAGGGGGAAATATTTAAATTATGAAAGAAAATAATAACAATGCGAAAAAGGGGAACGGGTGGGCGTTACTGCCACTAGGAGTGTTCTTAGTTATGTACTTAGTTCCATCTATAGTGACAAAAGATTTTTATAAGATGCCCGTTAGTGTATCCTTTTTGGTTGCGTCATTTGTAGCTATAGCTATAAATCGAAAAGAAAAGATAAATAAAAAAATTGAGGTGTTTTGCAAAGGTGCAGGAAATTCTAATATTATATTAATGTGTATAATATTCATACTTGCTGGTGCATTTGCACAAGTTGCAAAAGAAATGGGGGCAGTATCATCTACTGTTAACTTAGGACTTACAATTTTACCGGGAAATATACTTCTTGCAGGAGTTTTTATTATTTGTTGTTTTATATCATTATCAATAGGTACATCTGTTGGAACTATAGCAGCACTTGCACCTATGGCTTTAGGAATTGCTCAAAAGACAGGATTACCAATTGGACTTGCACTTGGGGCAGTAATAAGTGGAGCTATGTTTGGAGACAATTTATCTATGATTTCTGATACTACTATAGCTGCCACTAGAACACAGGGTTGTGAAATGAAAGACAAGTTTAAAATGAATATTTCAATTGTAATACCAGCAGCTATAATAACAGCAGTAATTTTTGCTGTAATAAGTATGGGAAAAACAACTGTACTTACTGGTGGATATGAGTACAGTATTGTAAAGGTACTTCCGTATTTAGTAGTTCTTGTTTCAGCTTTATGTGGAATGAATGTAATGCTTGTATTAGTAGGAGGAACTATATTTGCAGGAGTAGTTGGAATTGCAACTCATTCATTTGACATTTGGGGTTTTATGAAGGCAATTGAAAGTGGAATTGGTGGAATGTCTGAACTTATAATAATCTCATTATTAATCGGAGGTATGGTTGAGGTTATTAAACATAATGGTGGAATAGTATTCTTATTGAATTTAATTACTAAAAGAATTAAAAGTAGAAAAGGTGGAGAATTTGGTATAGCGGCACTTGTTAGCGTAGTTGATATTTGTACAGCAAATAATACTATAGCCATAGTTATGGCAGGTCCTATAGCAAAAGATATTGCGGATAAGTATGGAATTGATCCTAGAAGATCTGCAAGTATATTAGATACTTTTTCTTGTTTCTTTCAAGGGACTATACCTTATGGAGCTCAAATATTAACAGCAGTAGGAGTTGCAGGAGCTGTAATATCTCCTTTTGATATTATGAAATATTTATATTATCCATACCTAATGGGTATATGTGCAATTTTATGTATAGTATTTGGAATACCTAGAACTGCAAATTGTGCGGTAGTAAAAACTGTTGATGAATAGTAAATAAAAAATAAAAGATTTGTCCTATGAAATAGTTTATAAAAACTATTTTATAGGATTTTTTTATTTATATAGATAAAAAAATGGATATTAATGTAGAAAAAACACGAATAAATATTATAATATTATTAAATACTTGTGAAATGAAGGAGAAAATGGAATGATAAAAACAAAAAAGATAATGTTGGCAATTATAATGACAGCTGTTGTATCAAGTTATGGGAATATAGCTGTTTATGCAGAAAACAGAAACCAAGTATACAGTAGTAACATAGAAGTAAAAAACTATAATCAGTTAACAGATGAATTAGGAAAAGCATTAGCTAATGGAGCTACAGATGTAAAACTTAATCTTGAACAAAGTTTTGTAGAAGAATTTCGTAAAACTGATGAAAAATATTTAGGACAATTACTAACTGAAGCTGGTTATAAATCAAAAAATGATTATTATATAAATGAAATGAATAGATATGGTTTTGGTGTAAGTGGAAAAGAAACTGCTTTTAAGTTCGATTATTTTGAAACAGTTGAAGAAACAGAAAAAGTTAAAATTGAAGTAAAAAGAATTATCAAAGATATAATAAAGCCTAATATGTCAGAAGATGAAAAAGTAAAAGCAATACATGACTACATAGTTACTCATGTCCAATATGATATAAATGGAATGAGAGATGGTAATGAGGCTCATACAGCTTATTCAGCTTTATTTACAGATAAAGCAGGAGAACCACATGAAACTGTATGTCAAGGATATGCACTTTTATTTTATAAAATGGCAACTGAAGCTGGACTTGAAGCTAGAATAATGACAGGAAATGCTTTTTCAAAATCGGCTAATCAAAAACCTCAACCACATGCGTGGAATTTAATAAAAATTAATGATAATTGGTATCAAATAGATTTAACTTGGGATGATCCAATAATGAACCCACCTAACACTAACTATAAAAGATATGACTATTTTAATCTTAGTGATAAGGAAATGCAAAAGGATCACACGTACAATAATCCAGAAAAATTTCCTAAATGCAATACTGTTTATTCAGATGTAGTTACAAATGAAGCTATACTTAAAGAAATAGGAAGAAGTAAATCTAATAAAGATGCAGTTCTTAAAAAGGATGAAGAAAAGTCAAAGGATATTATAGAAAAAAATAAACTAGATGAAGCTAAAAAGAAATTAGAGGAAAGAAAAAAGAAATTAGAAGAAGCTAAAATATTAAAGCCATTAAAAGAAATTAAAAAATTACAAGATGAAAGTAAAGCAAGATTAATAGAAGAGTTAAAAAGTTTAGAAGAAGAAAAGAAAAAAAGTTTAGTAGAAGATTTAAAGAAATTAGAGGAAGATAAAAAGTCACAAATTATATCTGATATAAAAAAGTTAAAAGAAGATAAGATATCTGAAGTGATTGAAACAATTGAGAAATTAGCAGAAGATGGTTCAGAAACATTAAAAGAAGATGGTAAGAAGGAAAACTTAATTGACAAAATAAAAAAAATAATTATTGAAAAAGATATAAAATTACCAGATAGAAAAAAGTATATAAAAAAGGACGAAAGTATATATGAAAAAAATGAATTTATAAATTCTGTATTAAAAATTAATGGTACAGAATCAAAAGAGGTTTTAGATGCAAAGCAAATTATAGCAAAGGCTTCTAAAAAAGAAAAAATTCAATTTTGGGGCAATCCTAATAAAAACCATAAAACAGAATTAAATCATAATTTTAAAATTAATTTTAATAAGAAAGTAAGTGCAGATGATTTAAAATCAAAAGTTATTATATTTAATAAAAATACAGGTCATAAGGTGGACATAGATATTAAATTAACCAATGAAGGAAAGACAATTGAAATAAATAAAAATCAACAATTTGATTATGATAATCAATATGTACTTTTTATTAGTGATGATTTAAAAGATAGTGGAAATAATTCTGCTTTAAACAAAGTTATTATTATGGAAATTGATTGTTAGAAATTAAGTTAGGTATGTGCTTTTGCACATACCTAACTTAATTATTTTAATATTATAGAATTAAGCTTCAACTAATTTTTTCCAAACACTTTTTCTTTTAGTTTAAGTCCAGTAGGTGTGATAGCCAGACCACCTTGTGCTGTTTCGCGTAATTCACAAGGAAGTTGTTTACCTACTTTATACATTGCAAGAACTACTTCGTCAAAAGGAATTATACTTTCTACACCAGCCATTGCAATATCAGCAGTTGTAAGAGCTGCAACAGTACCAGATGCATTACGTTTTGCACATGGAACTTCAACAAGACCAGCAACAGGATCACAAACAAGTCCTAAAATATTTTTTATAACTATTGCACTAGCATGAAGTGCTTGGGAAGGGGAACCCCCCATCATTTCAACAACTGCACCAGAAGCCATTGCAGCGGCAGAACCACACTCAGCTTGACAACCGCCTTCAGCTCCAGAAATTGTTGCATTTTTAGCTATAATTATGCCTATTCCAGAAGCTGTAAGAAGAGCTTTTACTAAATCATCATCAGATTTATTTAATTTTTCTCCAGCAGATATTACTACAGCTGGAAGTATACCGCAAGAACCAGCTGTTGGGCATGCAACTATTCTTCCCATGGCAGCATTTACTTCAGAACAGGAAATAGCGCGTGCCATAGCTTTTACTATGAAGTTTCCTGTTAAAGTATTATTACTTTCAACGTATATATTTAATTTTAGAGCATCTCCACCGATTAATCCACTTACTGATTTAATTTCGTTCTTAAGTGCAAAGCTTGTAGATTCTTTCATTACATCAAGATTTTTTTTCATTTTTTCAAATACTTGTTCTTCTGATAAACCACTGTTTTCTGCTTCGCATTTTAGGGTATACTCCCATATACTACAATTTTCTTTATTGCAAATCTCTATGAGGTCTTTTCCACTGTTAACAAACATAAGCCTATGCCTCGCCTTCTATTATTGGATTTATAACTCTGATTTTTTGTATTTCAGTAATTCCTTTTATTTTATCTATTATATCTTCAGGGATTATATTATCAGTCTCAAGGGCCATAGTTGCATTTACACCTTTTCCACCTCTATAAACTTTCATAGAGCCTATATTGATATTTTCAGTGTATAGCATAGTTGTGATTTTTGAAATTACTCCAGGAGTATCTTTATGAGTAGTTATTAAAGTTGGATAATCTCCTCTAAATTCCACATCTTGTCCCTCAATATCAAAGATTAATATATTTCCTCCACCAATAGAAGAACCCGTTACTTCAGAAGTAGTGCCATCTTTACGAGTCATGATGAATTTTACAGTATTAGGATGCACATCTCCAAGATCACATTCTGTAAATATAATTTCAATATTTTTTTCTTTAGCTATTTCAAATGAATTTCTTAAATTTTCATCCCAGGGATCCATTTTAAGTATTCCAGCAACTAATGCTTTGTCAGTGCCGTGTCCTTTGTAAGTTTTAGCGAATGAACCATGAAGCATAAACTCAACTTTTACTATATTTTTACCGCAAATAAGACTAGCTAGCTTTGCCAGTCTTGCAGCACCAGCAGTATGGGAACTGGAAGGGCCGACCATTATTGGACCTACTATATCAAACACACTATAGTTATTCATAGATAAATTCTCCTTATAAATGAATTATTTATAATTTAATTATAAAATAAAATATTCATTTGTCATTATATTTTATGATTTATAAATATATAAAATTTAAAAGTGTAGAATTTATGTAACCAATTATTTATAATATTATTGATAGTATAAAATACAGACATTTAAAATATACTCAAAAAAGGAGAATACAAATGAGTAAGTTATTACAAATATTTTTATTATCAGCAGTTCCAATAGTAGAACAGAGAGGTGCTATACCAATGGGAATAATAGCTGGATTAAATCCTATGACAGTATTTTGGGTGAGCTTTTTTGGTAGCATGCTTCCAGTACCTTTTATATTGCTTTTATTTAATAAAATTTTTACATGGATGAAAAAATATAAAGCTTTTGAAAAGATAAATAACTTAATAGAACGAAAGATAGATAAAAACTCGGCTAAGCTAGAAAAGTATAAAGAAATAGGACTAATTACATTTATAGCAATACCACTTCCAACAACAGGGGTTTGGACAGGTAGTGTAGTAGCGGCGTTTTTAAAATTAGATTTTAAAAAATCATTATTATGTGCAGCTATAGGTGCATTAACATCAGCACTTATAATAACAGGAGGAATGGTTGCTTTCCCAGCATTATGTTCAAAAATGTTTGGAGCTTAAGATAGGAGTGATAATATCTTATGGAATTAATAAAAAGTCTTATAAATAATATAGGATACTTTATTTTAATAGCATTTGTGTTATCCCAATGTGAAAGTTTAAAGAATATCATTATAAAGGAAGAGTTCAGTAAAAAGGATTTAGTTATATTATCTATTCTTTTTGGTGGTCTTGGAATTTTAGGAACATACATAGGAACAGAAATCCATGGGGCCATAGCCAATACAAGAATTGTGGGAGTTATGGCCGGTGGTATTTTTTGTGGTCCTATAATTGGCATTGCATCTTCAATTATATCAGGTACACATAGGCTTCTAATAGATAGTGGAGGGGTAACTGCTATACCATGTGCTATTACAACAGTTGCTAGTGGATTTATAGGTGGGATACTTCACAAATATGCAAATCAAACAAATAGATGGATATACGGATTTATTGGGGGAATAGTAGTAGAAACCTTAGAAATGATTTTAATACTTATATTCTCAAAGCCTTTTGATTTGGCAGTCCACATAGTAAAAAATATATATATTCCCATGGGATTTGCAAATGCTATTGGAATATCTCTGCTTATTTTATTAATAGAAAATATATATGAACAAAAAGAAGAAGTTGCTGCAAAACAAGCAAAGTTAGCACTAGATATAGCAAACAAGACATTGCCGTATTTTAGAGATATGGATAGTAGGTCATTTGAAAAGATTTGTAAAATTATAAAAAAATCTATTAAAGCAGATGCAGTTGCAATTACAGATAAAAAACATGTTCTTGCTCATGTTGGACTTGGAGAAGAACATCACATAAAAGGAGCTGAAATATTAACACAAGCCACTGAAAGAGTAATAAAAGAAGGAAAAATTTTAATATTAACTAATGCTAGTGAAATAAATTGTGCATATCCATTTTGTCCATTAAAATCAGGCATAATATTGCCTTTAAAAGAAAGAAACAATATTATTGGAACTTTAAAAATATACTACGGAAAGAATAATTCCATCTCATTCAAAAACAAAAACTTAGCCATAGGACTTTCTCAAATAATCTCAACTCAGCTTGAAATAAGCAAAATAGGAAAGCTAAAAAAAATGGCAACTAAAGCAGAAATTAAAGCTCTACAAACACAAATTAATCCACATTTTTTATTCAATTCATTAAATACAATTGCTTCATTTGTTAGAATTAATCCCGCTAAAGCTAGAGAATTAATAATAAATTTATCTGTATTTTTAAGATATAATTTAGAAATAGGTGATGAACTTGTAGATGTTTATAGTGAGCTAGAACAAGTTAAGGCCTATGTAGCTATAGAAAAAGCACGATTTGGAGAAAAATTACAGGTGATTTACAATATACAAGATAATATAGATATAAAAATGCCTAGTTTGATAATACAACCTATAGTTGAAAACTCAATAAAACACGGAATCCTTAAATCAGGAAGAAAGGGAATTGTAAAAATAGATATAAAATATATAAATGATTATGCTTTTGAAGTAGCGGTAGAAGACAATGGAGTGGGAATTGAGAAGGATATTATTGAGAAGGTATATAATGGTACTATGAAAGAAAATAAAATAGGAATATCAAACGTAAATAACAGATTAAAGCTTCTTTATGGTGAGGGACTTAAAATTGAAAGATTAGAAGAAGGTACAAGAGCTTCATTCATTATAAAAAGGTAGGAGTGATTTTGTGAATTGTATAGTTGTAGATGATGAATATCCATCAAGGGAAGAATTAAAATTTTTTATAAAACAAGCTAGTAATATAGATATAGATGAAGAATTTGATGATTCAATAGAGGCCTTAGAATATATTCAGCAAAATAAACCAGATGTTGTATTCTTAGATATTAGTATGCCTAAATTAGATGGTATGTCTTTAGCTCATATAATTAATGAAATGGATAATAAGATAATAGTTGTATTTATTACAGCATATAAAGAACATGCAATAGAAGCTTTTGAAACAGAGGCATTTGATTATATTTTAAAACCTTATTCAGAGGAAAGAATAATAAGTACATTAAAAAGACTAGAAAATTTAGAGAGTCAAAAAAATGATAATTGCATTAAAAATAAAATAGCTCTTAGAAAAGATGAAAAATTAAAGGTATTGGGTATTTCTGATATATGTTATTGTAGAGCCGATGAAAAGAAGACCATAGTATATACAGCTATTGATGATTATATAGAGAATTGTAGTATATCTGATTTTTATAAAAAATTACCTAAGAAAGTGTTTTTTAGGACTCATAGATCATATATTGTTAATTTAGATAAAATAACAGAAATAATTCCTTGGTTTAATAATACCTATATTATTAAATTGAAAGGGTTAGATGAAGAAATACCTGTAAGTAGAAATAAAATGAATGATTTTAAGCAGTTGATGAATATATAAAGGCAACTCATTCCCTTATTATGTTATTCCGTGAAGATTAAATTACAATTAATGTTAAAGTTTATATAATATAAGTAAGAAAAGGAATAAAAAAATAAGGGGGTAGAGTTTATGGTATCATTCATATTATCAATAATAGCTTTAGTAGTTGGTTATGTGGTGTATGGTAAGATTGTTGAAAGGTGTTTTGGAGCAAATGACGATATCGAAACTCCAGCTACCAGACTAGAAGACGGTGTTGACTTTGTGCCAATGCCTGAGTGGAAAATTTTCTTGATACAATTTTTAAACATAGCAGGACTTGGACCTATATTTGGAGCTATAGCAGGAGCTATGTGGGGACCAGCAGCATTTTTGTGGATTGTATTTGGATGTATATTTGCAGGAGCAGTTCACGACTATTTATCAGGAATGTTATCAGTAAGACATGATGGAGCTAGTGTTCCAGAAGTGGTTGGTAAATATCTTGGAAATGGATTTAAAAAGTTTATGGTTGTATTTTCAGTTATATTACTTGTTTTAACAGGTGTTGTATTTGTAAGTGGACCTGCAGGACTTTTACATGGATTAATAGCTTCAATTAGTAAACAAAAGTTTTTATATATAATTTTCGCTTATTATTTATTAGCAACATTAGTGCCAATAGATAAATTAATAGGAAAAATTTACCCTATATTTGGGATATGCTTATTGATTATGGCTATTGGAGTTGGTGGAGCACTTATAATAAATGGAGCACCAATACCAGAAGTTGCTGGGAATTTAGTTAATATGCATTCAGAACCAGTTAAACATCCATTATTCCCAATGTTATTTATAACAATTGCATGTGGAGCAATTTCAGGATTTCACTCAACTCAATCTCCATTAATGGCTAGATGTATAACTAAAGAAAGTCAAGGAAGAAGAATTTTCTTGGGTGCTATGATAGCAGAAGGTATAGTTGCTTTAGTTTGGGCAGCAGCTGCAATGAGTTTCTTTGGCGGAGTTCCAGAACTAAATGCATTTATGACACTCAATAAGGGTAATGCAGGTATAGTAGTAAATAAAGTGTGTAATGGTTTACTTGGAAAGGTTGGAGGTGCACTTGCAATATTAGGAGTTGTTGCATGTCCTATAACATCAGGAGATACGGCATTTAGAAGTGCTAGACTTACAATAGCCGATTCAATTAATTATGATCAAACTAGTATAAAGAAAAGACTTGTAATAAGTATACCTTTATTTGCAATAGGGTTTGCATTAACATTTATAGACTTTACTCAAATTTGGAGATATTTTGGATGGTCAAATCAAACTTTAGCAACAATAGTTCTTTGGACAGGTGCTATGTATCTATTGAAAAAAGGAAGAAATCATTGGATTGCTACAGTGCCAGCAGTATTTATGACAGCAGTATGCACAACTTATATACTAGTAGCTCCAGAAGGATTTAAATTATCAATGGTAATAGGACTTCCAGTTGGAATGGTAGCAGCTGTTATAGCATTATTAATATTTTTAAAGGTAGCGAGAAAAGAAAAAGTTAAATTGGATGTATAAGATTAATTAAATTTATATATATAAATTTATAAATTAAATAGAGAGTACGAATATTATTTAAATATTTGTACTCTCTATGTATAAATAATAATATATTAAATGGAAAATGTATCAAATTCGACAAAAAATTTTATACAGATTTATTTTTGCCTATAAAAAAAGGATATGAAAGGGTATATTTAAATTATAACCGTAATTAATGTCATAACTTAGAGATAAAAATATATAAATTACTATTATGAAATGACATGTTTTTTGAAAAAAAAGTGATAGTATATAAGTAAAGAAGAGTGCAGGGGGAGAAGGACAATGTTAATTGTAGAGAATTTAACTAGAAGCGAATATATAGATGATATGAGATGCGATTATTCTTATAGAGTAATAAAAAACAAAGTTGCTTTTCCAGAGATATATAAGGCTGAGATACAATCTTATGGTATAGAAATAGAAAGACGAGACATTGTAAACGGTATACTTATTAATATAGAAAGAGATTTTGTAAAAAACATAAGTCCGTGTAAAAGTAAGGTATGTAGTCTAGCCAAAATGCTATATAGCAATACGGTGTCACCATTACACCTAATTGATATATTAGGTGAGTACATAGATGATTATATAACAGATTACGATGAAGTAATCAAAAACATATGCTCATGTTAAAAAAGGAGATCTCTCAAAGAGACCTTCTTTTTTAATATATAAAAGCTTAATTTTAAATGCTTTTATCATTTATTAAAGTGCACTTTAGGTGTAAAATTATTATTATGACTTGGAGGTGATAAAAATTTGATTATTGGTATAGGTACGGATATAGTTGAAATTGACAGAATAAACAAATCAATTGAGCGTACCCCGAATTTTATAAATAAATTATTTACCAAAAAGGAAATAGAATATTTTATAAGCAGAAAAATGAGACCAGAGTTTATTGCTGGGAAATTTGCTGCTAAAGAATCTGTGGCTAAAGCATTGGGAACTGGATTTAGAAAATTTGGATTTAGAGATATAGAAATAGATAAAGATGAACTTGGAAAACCTTTAGTTCATTTAAGTGGAGGGGCTAAGGAAACAGCAAATAAATTTGGTGATTATAAACTACATTTAAGTATATCTCATGGTAGAGAAAATGCTATAGCCTACGCAATTTTGGAGGTTGATAACAATGGAAATTGTAACAGCTCAAAAGATGAGGGACATAGATAGATTTTCTATCGAGAGTATAGGCATACCAAGTATGGTTTTAATGGAAAATGCAGCATTAAAGGTAATTAAAAACATAGATCTAGATAATAATGATAGTTACTCTATTATATGTGGAAATGGAAATAATGGGGGGGATGGACTAGCTATTGCAAGACATTTAAGTGTACTAGGGAAACATATAGATATTTTTGTAATAGGAACAGAAGATAATCTTAGTAAAGATTGTAGCCTTAATTATAAGATATTATTAAATTTCAATATAAGAGTTAACTTTATTACAACAATAGATCATTTGGAAACTTTAAAGAAGTCTATTAATACAAGAGAAGTAATAATTGATGCTATTCTAGGAACAGGTCTTTCAAGAGAAGTTAAAGGAATACATAAAGAAGTTATTTTAGCTATTAATGAATCTAAAGCAACTACAATAGCTGTAGACACTCCATCAGGGTTAAATTCTGATACTGGAGAAGTTATGGGGTGTTGTGTTAAAGCAGATAAAACTATATCTTTTCAATTTTATAAAAAGGGATTTTTGAATTATAAATCTTTTGAATATACTGGAGAAATTATTATTGAAAATATAGGTATTCCTAGTGAAGTTTCAAAAAAATTTCTTATAAGTGATTATTTAATTGATGAAGTAGACGTGAAAAAGTTAATACCAATTAGAAAAAAATATTGTCATAAAGGGGATTTTGGAAGAACATCGATTGTAGCTGGTTCTTTAGGATTTACGGGAGCTGCATATATATCAACACAAGCGGCAGTAAAAACGGGATCAGGCCTTGTGACTCTTTGTTGCCCAGAATCTATACAAAATATATTAAGCAATAAATTGGTAGAAGCCATGACAATATCATTTAAAGATACAAATAAATTAAATGAGATATTAAAAAATAGTGATGCTATAGCAATAGGACCTGGAATGGGCAATAATGAAGGAACAAATAAAATAGTAAGCGATACAATAAGGTATACTACTTGTCCTATTGTAATTGATGCTGATGGTATAAATGTTTTAAAAGATAATCTTGATATTTTAAAAGAGAAAAATAATAAAATAATTTTAACTCCACACTTAGGAGAAATGTCTAGAATAACAGGAATGCCAATAGAAGCTATAAGAAAAAATAGAATAGATATTGCAAAACAGTTTGCTAAGGAATATAACATTATACTGTTATTAAAAGGGTATAATACAGTAATTACCGATGGAGTTACAGCAATTATAAATACGACAGGTAATAGTTCTATGGCATCAGGGGGAATGGGAGATTGTTTAACTGGAATTATAGCATCATTAATATCACAAGGATTAGATGCCTTTGAGGCAGCTTATGTTGGGGCGTATATACATGGATATTGTGGGGATAAATTATCCTTAAATAAGTATTCAGTAAACGCAACTGATATTTTAAATGAAATTCCACTTTCTATTAAGGATATACAAAATGCTAACTAAGTAATTATAAAATTGTAATATTATATAGCAAGGGAGAATAGTATTATTAACATAAAATATATCTTTGGAGGAGTTTTATGAAAAAGAAAATTATACTATTTACCCTTAGCTGTTGTTTTTTAATAGCCATTGGGGTTTTAATTTTTGGAGGTAGTTCAAAAAAAGAGGTTAATCCCAATGATGCAATTGATTATTTGAAAAATTTAAATAGTTATAGTTGTGAATTAACTGTACATATAAAAAATAGTAAACAGGAGATAGAAAAAGAATGCAAACAGTTCTATAATAAAAACTATGGTCATAGATTAGATATAGGCGACAAAAGAGTATTAATTTATAAGGATAATGATATTCTGGTTAGAGATTTAAACAACAATATGCAGTATAGTGTAGATAAAGATTTTGATGATGTATACAAGCTAAGTTTTTTAGAAGAATACATTGGACTATTGTATACAAATCACAATGTAGAAACATCATTTAAAAATATAAATGATAGAGAGTATGAATTAATAGATCTCACTGTACCTGGCAATAACAGAAATCTCAATAGAGCTGTATTGTATGTTAATATTGAGTATAACTATCCCGAAAAAATAATTCTTTATGATATTAAAGGAAAAGAAAGGGTTAGTTTCACATACAAAAATTTTGTTTCTAATGCAGAAATATCAGAAGAAGTATTTAAAAAATAAATTTATAATACAAAAGACATGAGGATAAAATATATCTTCATTATGGAGGTAGTAAAATGTTTAAACATTTAAGACCAGTTTGGGCAGAGATAAATTTAGATAATCTTGCTTCAAATATGAAACATATAAAAGAGCTATCAAATACTAAGGAAATAATAGGAATAGTAAAAGCTGATGCATATGGGCATGGAGCTTTAGATATAGTTCCTACACTTATAGAAAATGGAGCAACAGCACTTGCTGTAGCTGTTGTTAGTGAAGGAGTAGAATTAAGACGTGGAGGAATAGAATGTCCTATAATGGTTTTAGGGTTTACTCCACCAAGCTTAATTGACATGTTATTAAAACATGATATAGAACAAACAGTATTTTCTTTGGATTATGCAAAGGAACTTTCAAAAGCTGCTGAAAAAATGCATAAAGTTGCTAAAATTCATATAGCAGTTGATACAGGTATGGGGAGAATAGGATTCTTACCTAACGAACAAAGCATACAAGATGTTAAAGCAATAAGTATGCTTCCTAACATAAAAATAAAGGGTATGTTTTCACATTTCTCAACAGCAGATGAGAAAAATAAAGAATATAGTGCTTATCAATTAAACCAATTCAACAAGTTTTATGAAGGTTTAAAAAGAGAAAATGTAAATATAGAAACTAGACACATATCAAATAGTGCTGCAATAATGGACTTACCAGAAACTATATTTGAAGGGGTAAGACCAGGCATAATATTATATGGATATTATCCATCAAATGAAGTAGATAAAACTAAACTAGAATTAAAACCAGTTATGCAATTAAAAACTAATGTGGTTCACATAAAAAAGATACCTTCTGGAGAATATATAAGTTATGGAAGAAAGTTTAAGACAGATAGAGAAAGTTTGATCGCAACATTGCCAGTTGGGTATGCTGATGGATACACTAGATTATTGTTTGGTAAAGCAAAAGTTATAATAAATGGACAGTTAGCACCAGTAGTGGGAAGAATATGCATGGATCAATGTATGGTTGATATAACTGATATAAAAGGTGATATAAAAGTAGGAGAGGAAGTAATCCTAATAGGAGAAAAAAATGGAGTAAAGATAGATGCAGATGATATTGCAGAAATGCTAGGTACTATAAATTATGAAGTTATTTGCATGATTAGTAAAAGAGTTCCAAGAGTGTACATAAAAAATGGAGAAGTGATAAAAGTTAGAAATTATATTTAAGATTACGTTACTTCGGTAAGTAAAATACAACAGGTTACTAGATTGAAAACTCTCATCTTTCTTTGACAGTTTGACAAATCTTAAAGTATAATATGGAACATAGTTTATATTTTCTTTATGTTAAATTAGGAGGTATAGTAACTCTATGTCAAGTTCAAAGAAATTTAAAATTACTTTATCCAAAGCACAGAAGAAAGATTTGATAAATATTATAATTAATAGAAAAAGTATAAAAAAGTATAAAAAAAATAGTAAATTAATTAAGGTTTCTTTAATACAATATATTAAGGTTAAAAATAAATTAGATAAATTTAAACAAGGCTATTTAGAAATGTCTCAAATTAATTTAAATATTTGCGAAATGGGCTTTGCAGAGGATATGGTAGTATTAAAAGAATATGAAGCTAAGCTTGCGGAGAGTGATTTACCCGATGACAATTGTAGTAAAAAGAGGAGATATATTTTATGCTGATCTAAGCCCAGTTGTGGGTTCGGAACAAGGCGGAATAAGACCGGTGCTTATTATTCAGAATAATGTTGGCAATAAGTACAGTCCTACTGTAATAATAGCTGCGATTACATCTCAAATAAATAAAGCCAAACTTCCAACTCATGTTGAAATTTCTTCAGAAGAGTATGGATTAAATAAAGATTCAGTAGTTTTATTGGAACAGATTAGGACTTTAGACAAAAAACGACTCAAAGAAAAAATTGGACATATGTCTGATAAAGACATGCGAAAAGTAGATGAAGCTTTATTAATAAGCGTTGGTTTATAAAAAAAAAGAGCAGAGATGCTCTTTTTTGAGTTTTTTAGTGTAATTTTTTTAATATATTGATATAATAATTAAAAAGGATAAAAAACTAGGAGGAGTTAGAACAATGACAAAAGATATTCTTGAGCTAAAGCAAATTGCTAAGCAAATAAGAAAAGATATTGTACAAATGCTTACAGAATCAGGCTCTGGTCATCCAGGTGGATCACTTTCAATAGTAGAAATTTTAACTGCATTATACTTCAAAGAAATGAACATAAACCCTGAAGATCCTACAAATCAAGATAGAGATAGATTTGTATTATCAAAAGGACATGCAGCTCCAGTGCTATACAGCGCTCTTGCAAGAAGAGGATTCTTTAATCCAGATGAATTAATGAAATTAAGAAAATTTGGATCAATACTTCAAGGACATCCTAACATGAATTATGTTCCAGGAGTTGATATGTCAACAGGTTCATTAGGTCAAGGAATTTCTGTAGCAGTAGGAATGGCTATGGCAGGAAAGATAGACCAAAAGGACTTTAGAGTTTACTCAGTACTTGGAGATGGAGAATTAGCAGAAGGTCAAGTATGGGAAGCTGCAATGGCTGCTGCACACTACAAATTAGACAATCTAACAGCTTTTGTTGATTACAATGGATTACAAATAGATGGTAAGACAAAAGACGTTATGGGTTCTGATCCAATAGATGCAAAATTTGAAGCGTTTGGATGGCATGTTATAAATATCAATGGAAACGATATTGAAGAAGTTATAAAAGCTATAGAAGAAGCTAAAAATATAAAAGGAAAGCCAACAATGATAGTTGCTAAAACAGTAAAAGGTAAAGGCGTATCATTCATGGAAAACGTTGCTAGCTGGCACGGAACAGCTCCTAGTAAGGAACAATGCGAACAAGCGATAAAGGAAATTGGAGGTGAAGAATAATGGGAAATAAAATGGCTACAAGAGAAGCTTATGGAAAGGCACTTGCAAAATTAGGAATGGAAAATCCTAATGTTGTAGTATTTGATGCGGATTTATCTAAATCAACAAAAACTGCTGATTTTAAAAATGTTTGTCCAGAAAGACACTTTAACATGGGAATTGCAGAAGCTAATATGATGAACGTTGCAGCTGGATTTGCAACTTGTGGCAAAATCCCATTTGCTAGTACATTTGCTGTATTTGCATCAGGAAGAGCTTTTGAACAAATAAGAAATACTATTTGTTATCCAAAGTTAAACGTAAAAGTATGTGCAACTCATGCTGGTATAACAGTTGGTGAAGATGGAGCGTCACACCAATCAGTAGAAGATATTTCACTTATGAGAAGCATACCTAACATGACAGTTATAAATCCAAGTGATGCAGTTGAAACAGAAGCTGTAATAAGAGCTATTGCTGAGTTCAATGGCCCTTGCTACGTAAGACTTGGAAGAGCTGCAGTTGAAACAATAAATGATAATCCAGAATACAAGTTTGAAATTGGAAAAGGTATAACATTAAGAGAAGGTAAAGATGCTACTATAATAGCTACAGGAATAATGGTAGAAGCTGCTCTTGAAGCATACAATATGTTAGCAGAAGAAGGAATAAAGGTTAAAGTTGTTAATATACATACAATAAAACCTATTGATACTGAATTAATAGTTAAATCTGCTGAAGAAACAGGAGTATTAATTACTGCTGAAGAACATAGTGTAATAGGCGGATTAGGTTCTGCTGTATGCGAAGTTGTATCAGAAAATCACCCAGTTCCAGTAATGAGAGTTGGAGTAAAAGATACATTCGGTGAAAGTGGTAAGCCAGCTGAATTATTAAAAGCATATGGATTAACAGCAGAAGATATAGTTAAAGCTGTTAAAAAAGGAATATCACTTAAATAGTAAGTTTTAATAAGAAGAGAGGGAGGTTTAACTCCTTCTCTTTTTTTAAATAAAGCGATAAAGTAAAAAAATAAGGATAATAATAAATGATTTGAGGAAAAATATTTATATGAAAATGGGGGTTATTTAATTATGAGGAATAAGTTAAATGATACTGTAAAGGATTATATAGTAATAACACTAGGCTTTATAATAATAGCTATATCTATAAAGTTTTTTTTAGCACCTAATAAAATAGCCAATGGAGGAATTACTGGAGTTGCAATTATAATAAATTATTTTATTCCAAAATTAAGCGTTGGATTATTAATGGTTATATTAAATGGTGTCTTATTTGTGTTGGCCTTTTCAGTTATAGATGGCACATTTGGTGCAAGAACAGTTTATGCTTCAATGGGATTATCAGTGTTACTTACTATTTTAGATAAGTTTATACCACCTACAGTTGCAGCAACTCATGATCTTCTTTTAGCTACATTGTTTGGAACAGTAATAATAGGTATTGGAATGGGAATTGTATTCAACAGAAATGCATCAACAGGCGGTACAGATATTTTCGCTAAAATGTTAACTAAATTTAAAAATTTAGATATAGGTAAGGCACTTTTAATTGTAGATCTTATAATAGCAGTTATTTCTGGATTTACTTTTTCAGCTGAAATTGGAATGTATGGAATATTATCTGTAATATTAATGGGAGTAATAATAGATTTTGTTATTGAAGGATTAAATGCATGTAAATCAATAATTGTTATAACATCAAAAAATGATGAGGTAAATAAATTTATAATTGAAGAACTTAATAGAGGATGCACAATGATACAGGGAAAAGGTGCATACAGTGGACAAAATAAGGAAATATTGTACACTGTTCTAGATAGAAAACAATTTATAACTTTAAAAACTTATATAAAGGAAATTGATCCTAAAGCCTTTATAATCGTAAGTGAAGCACGTGAAGTATTAGGTGAAGGATTTAAGAATATATTTGAATAATAAAATTTAATAATATGTTAATTAAATATCCACTAGTTTATGTTATAATATTAAATGAATGTGGTATATAATACAAACTAGAATAGGAGTTATATTATGATAGAGTTTAAGAATACAACTAAAATATATGACAATAATATTTTTGCACTTTCTAATATTAATTTAGATATTGACAGAGGGGAATTTGTTTTCCTTGTAGGTCCAAGTGGTGCTGGAAAGTCCACATTTATAAAATTACTTTATAAAGAAGTTGAGCCTACAACAGGAAGATTAATTGTTAATGGACAAGACGTAACTAAGATTCCAAGAAAACAAGTACCTTATTATAGAAGAAAAATAGGTATGGTGTTCCAAGATTTTAGACTAATACCTACTTTAAATGTTTATGAAAATGTTGCTTTTGCAATGAGAGTTGTAGAAACACCATACAGAGAAATTAAAAAGAGAGTACCAATAGTACTATCTATGGTTGGATTATCACATAAGTTCAAATGTTTCCCACATGAATTATCAGGAGGAGAACAACAAAGAGCTGCTCTTGCAAGAGCAATAGTAAA
This sequence comes from Clostridium novyi NT, assembly GCF_000014125.1. NCBI lineage: Bacteria > Bacillati > Bacillota > Clostridia > Eubacteriales > Clostridiaceae > Clostridium > Clostridium novyi. The sequence continues at coordinate 389,942 of NC_008593.1, forward strand.
TAATCCAGCTATACTAATTGCGGACGAGCCTACTGGTAACCTAGATCCAGATACATCTGGTGAAATTGTAAAAATACTAAATGATATAAACCATGCTGGAACAACTATTCTTATGGCAACTCATGACAAAGGAATAGTAGATAGCATGAAGAAAAGGGTTATTGCAATAGAAAAAGGTATAATAGTAAGAGATGAACAAAGGGGGAAATACGGATATGAAGATTAGTACTATAAAGTATTTTTCCATGGACTCCTTAATAAGTTTAAGAAGAAATAAAACATTAAGTATAGCATCAATAATCACTGTTTCATTAACATTATTTTTGTTTGGAATATTTTTAATAACTATGCTTAATGCTAATCAACTTTTAAAAAATTTAGAATCTAAATTAGAGGTTTCTGTATTTTTAAAAGATAATGTTGCTGTAGCTGAAAAGCAAAAAGTAGCAAGTACATTAAAAAACATAAAAGGTGTATCAGGAATTAAATACATAACTAAAACAGAAGCATTAGAAAAATGGAAAAATCAATTAGGTGAAGAAAATAAAGATTTAGTAAAAGGATTTGATAAGAAAAATCCACTTCCAGAATCTTTTATTGTAAAGGTAGACGATGCCTCAATAATTAAAGAGGTAGTAAATAAAACTAAAGATATTAAAACTGTAGAAAAAACAGTTGCAAATGAAGATTTAGTAAATCAAATTTCTAAAATAACAAGAGGAGTAAAATGGATAGGTGTTGTATCATTATTTATAATGATTCCTATTTGCTTGTTCCTTATAGGCAATACAATTAAATTAGCAGTTTATGCAAGAAAAAGAGAAATAAATATAATGAAATACGTTGGAGCTACTGATTGGTTTATAAGATGGCCATTTATCATAGAAGGAGTAATTATTGGAGTAATAGGTTCACTAATATCCAGTGGATGCTTGTACTATGTATATAGAGCTGTTTATCATAAACTTACAGGTATAATAATGTTATTAAATATACTAACTCCTAGATATTTTGCTATGAATATTGTTTGGGTATTCATATTATCAGGAATTATAATTGGTGGACTTGGAAGTATAATTTCAATTAGAAAATTCTTAGAAGTATAAACAAAGTGTTCATTAAATATTAAGGTTGACTATTTAGTCAGCCTTAATATTTATTAATTTTAATATAAAAAGGTATAAATACTATCATATTAACGTAAAAATATAACTAGTATATATACAAGAGGTGATAAATAATTGGGACAAAAGGATATAAAAGATAGTGATAAAATTTTAAATAACAAAAAAAGTAAACGAGGTTGGTTACTGATTGTAGTTCTTCTTTTAGTTTTAACCAATTTTGTTACTTATATTGTTGGTACTAGATTACCTGTAAAAGGTACTAGAAGAATAAGTGAAAAAACCTATGATGAAGTATCTAAATTTCAAAAGTTATTTATAGTAAAAAAGAATTTAGAAAGCTTTTATGATGGTACAATAGATGAAAAAGCTCTAGTTGATGGAGCGGTAAAAGGCATGACAGAAAGCCTAAAAGATCCTTATACAGTTTACATGAATGAAAAAGATTATAAAGAATTTTCAAACCAAACTGAAGGAAATTATGTGGGGCTTGGAATTCAGATAGGTGTAAAGGATGACAAGGTAGTTGTTATTGCTGTATTTGATGATTCACCAGCTAAAAAAGCAGGAGTATTACCAAAAGATATAATAGAAAAAGTAGATGGTGAAAGGGTTATTGCTAAGGAATACGATAAAGCAGTAAACAAGATGAAAGGTAAAAAGGGTACTTATGCTACTTTAACTTTAAGTAGAGAAGGGAAAGGTACTTTTGATTTAAAAGTAAAGAGAGATGAGATTATATTAACTTCATCTAAGGGAGAAATGATAAATGATAAAATAGGATATGTTCAAATAAGCGTTTTTGATGAACATACTTATGATCAATTTAGTAAAACTGTAAAGAACTTATCTAACAGTGGAATGAAGGGCATGATTTTAGATTTAAGACAAAATCCAGGTGGATGGTTAACTCAAGCAGTTGATATTACATCACAATTTGTTCCAAAGAATAAAGTTTTAGTATCTACAGAAGATAAATATAAAAATAAAGAAGAATACAAATCAAAGGGTGGAAATCTCATAGGAATGCCTCTTGTTGTTTTAATAGATGGAGGGACAGCTAGTGCTTCAGAAGTTTTCTCAGGAGCTATTAGAGACTATAAATTAGGAACCCTAATTGGAGAAAAAACCTTTGGAAAAGGAATAGTTCAGAGTGTTTTATATCAAAGAAAGTTAGGATTTGGTGATGGTACTGCACTTAAAGTTACTACATCAAAATATTATACTCCTAAAGGGGAAAACATACATCATAAGGGTATTAATCCTGATATAGAAGTAAAATATCCAGAGGAATTATTGAAAAAACCTTATGATAGAAAAAATGATCCACAACTAAAAAAAGCTATGGAAGTAATAAGTGAAAAAGTAAAATAAACAAAAAGGAGAGGAGAAATAATTTTTCATGAATGTTGTAATAAGTACATTAAAATCTGTAGCATATGCTATGGTTACATCTCCTTATGTGTTTGTGTTATTAATGTTTATAGTTGTATATTATAACTATAATAAGAAAATAGTATCTATTCAAAAGATGATTATTGGAGAAAAACTTAATTCTACATTAGAACTTACAGTATCACAGATAGTTTTAGGAATAATAGGTGGTGCTGTTGGAAGTATAATGCTCAGTTATTTAGGAGTTTCATTTGATGAAAATACATCTATAGAATTAATATTTTTTCTATCCATATTACTAATGTTTATAAAACCTAAATATATATGTTTTTCATATTCGGGAGCAGTATTAGGTTTTATAAGTATATTGCTTGAAATGATGCATAAAATGTATGGTGTTACAATTCCTCAACTTAGATTTTTAAGTATAGATGTTGTGGCACTTATGACACTAGTAGCTGTTATGCATTTTGTAGAAGGAATTTTAGTAATGATAGATGGAAGTAGAGGTTCTATACCTATATTTACAAAGAAGAACGGAGAAATTATAGGGGGATTTGCCCTAAAAAGATATTGGGTTATGCCAATCATTATAGCATTATTAGTAAATTGTAATGGGTACTCATTAAATGAAATAATATCTATAGGAAGCTGGAAAACATTTTTAAATCCAACTACACCATTAAGTATCATAGAAAATGTTGCAATATTATTAATGCCTTTTTATGGAGTTGTGGGATATAGTACAGTTACCTTTACAAAAACTAAGAGGGAAAAGTCAATTACATCTGGACTTATGATAATGATTTATAGCATAGTTTTATTTATATTTGCTAGACTTGCAATTTTAAATATATTCTTTGAGCTATTCGTAGTTATATTTGCCCCTGTTGCTCATGAAGCTATGATGTATATACAAAGACGTTCAGAGGTTAAAAAGGATCCAAAGTATATTAGCAATGAAAGTGGAATGATGATTTTAGAAGTTGCGCCTAATTCACCAGCATATGATATGGGAATTAGAAGTGGAGACATATTGTTAGAAGTTAACGATAAAAGAGTGTTTAAAGAAGATGATATAGTGAATATGATTAAAGGAGCTTCTAATATAGCTTGGTTTAAGGTTAAACGTACAGCGGGATATTTAGAGGAAATAAGATATAAAAATATTAACAATTCAAAACATCTTGGAATTGTATTTGTTCCTATGAATGTTCCAAAGGAAAAGATGGTTTTAAGAGTAGATGAAAATAAATTCAGTGAAATATTAAATAAAATGAAGTCCAAAGACAAATAAAATAGGTTTAGGGGGTTTTCTCCTTAAACCTATTTTTTATAATGGTATAATAATGTAAAAAACTATGAAATTTAATTGACATATATAAGCACAAAGTATAAAATTTATTTAATGAACAAATGTTCTTAGGAGATGAAAATATGAATCAATTTAAAATACATTCCCCATACAAGCCTACGGGAGATCAACCTAGGGCTATTAAAAGTATATCAGAGGGTATACTAAAAGGAGAGAAGTTTCAAACATTATTAGGTGTAACTGGTTCTGGTAAAACATTTACTATGGCAAACATAATAGAAAAAGTACAAAAGCCAACATTGGTTTTAGCTCATAATAAAACATTGGCGGCACAATTGACATCAGAATTTAGAGAGTTTTTTCCGGAGAATTGTGTGGAGTATTTTGTATCTTATTATGATTATTATCAACCAGAAGCATATGTTCCTCAAACTGATACTTTTATTGAAAAGGATGCATCTATAAATGATGAAATTGATAAACTTAGACACTCAGCTACATCTGCTTTATTTGAAAGAAATGATGTAATTGTTGTAGCATCAGTTTCCTGTATTTATGGACTTGGTAATCCAGAAGAGTATAAAAAATTAACTGTATCTTTAAGAGAAGGCATGGAAAAAGATAGAGACGAAATAATGAGACAACTAGTTGATATACAGTATGAAAGAAATGAAATTAATTTTGTCCGTGGAACATTTAGAGCAAGGGGAGATGTTCTGGATATATTTCCAGCGTCATCAACTAATATAGGTATAAGAGTTGAATTTTTTGGTGATGAAATAGATAAAATAAGAGAGTTTGATGTTTTAACAGGAAATATTATAAGTGCAAGAAAACATGCTCTTATATTCCCGGCATCACACTTTGCTACATCTAAAGACAAACTAGAAATTGCAATAAAGAAAATAGAAGAAGAATTAGAAGATAGGGTTAAAGTTCTTACAGCAGAAGATAAATTATTAGAGGCTCAAAGGGTAAGACAAAGAACTAATTTTGACATAGAGATGATGAGAGAAGTTGGGTATTGCAGTGGAATCGAGAACTATTCTAGGGTATTAGATGGAAGAGCTCCTGGTACACCACCTAAAACATTAATGGATTATTTTCCTGATGATTTTCTTTTATTTATAGATGAAAGTCATGTAACCTTACCTCAAGTTAAGGCTATGTATGGTGGAGATAGATCTAGAAAAAATAATTTAGTTGAATATGGTTTTAGACTTCCATGTGCATACGATAATAGACCTTTGAAGTTTGATGAATTTGAAGGTAAATTAAATCAAACTGTATTTGTAAGTGCTACACCAGCTCAGTATGAACTTGAACATTCCACTAATGTAGCAGAACAAATAATTAGACCTACTGGACTTTTAGATCCGGAAATTATAGTAAAACCTATAAAAGGTCAAATTGATGATTTATATGCTAGCATTAAGGAAACTATAGATAAAGGCTTTAGAGTGCTTGTTACTACACTAACTAAAAAGATGTCAGAGGACTTAACTGATTATCTAAAAAGCATGGGTATAAAAACAGAATATCTCCATTCAAGTATTGATACTATAAAAAGAATGGAAATAATAAGAGATTTAAGAAAAGGTAAATTTGATGTCTTAGTCGGAATTAATCTTTTAAGAGAAGGATTAGATATTCCAGAAGTTGCATTAGTTGCCATATTAGATGCAGATAAAGAAGGATTTTTAAGATCAGAAACATCTCTTGTGCAAACCATAGGAAGAGCTGCTAGAAACTCTGAAAGTAAAGTTATAATGTATGCAGATAATATAACTAAAGCAATGGATAAGGCTATTAGTGAAACAAACAGAAGAAGAAAAATTCAAATGGAATACAATGACAAACATGGAATAGTTCCGAGAACTGTATTGAAGGATATAAGAGATGTAATTCAAACTAAAGTTGCAGAAGATGAAGCAGAGTATAAGGTTAACAATAATACGGATAAATTAAGTAAGAAAGAAATAGAAAAACTTATAAATAAATACGAAGAAGAAATGAAAGTAGCTGCAAAAGAGCTTCAATTTGAAAGAGCAGCAGAACTTAGGGATGAAATATTAAAGCTTAAAGAGCAATTATAATGGAACAATAATAATAGATTTTTTGAAGCAAACATAGGAGAAGGGAGTGAAGTAAAAGTGAAAAACAAGATTTTTATTAAAAATGCAAAAGTTCATAATTTAAAAGGTGTTGATTTAGAAATACCAAGAGATAAGTTAGTTGTATTTACTGGGCTTTCAGGTTCGGGAAAATCTTCTTTAGCATTTGATACATTATATGCAGAAGGACAAAGAAGATATGTAGAATCTCTATCAGCTTATGCAAGACAATTTTTAGGGCAAATGGATAAACCAGATGTAGAATACATTGAAGGACTTTCTCCAGCAATATCAATAGATCAAAAGACTACTAGTAGAAATCCACGTTCTACAGTTGGAACAGTTACGGAAATATATGATTATTTAAGACTTTTATACGCTAGAGTTGGAACCCCTCATTGTCCAAAGTGTGGTAGAGAAATAGAAAAACAAAGTGTTGATACTATGGTAAATAAAATAATGGAGTTACCGGAAAGAACCAAATTGCAAATATTATCTCCAGTAATAAGTGGAAGAAAAGGACAGCATGTTAAGGTTTTAGAAAACATAAAGAAAAATGGATTTGTAAGAGCTAGAATAGATGGAGAGATATATGACCTTCAAGAAGAAGAAATAAATTTAGATAAAAACAAAAAGCATACCATAGAAGTTGTAGTAGATAGACTTATAATAAAAGAAGGAATAGAAACTAGACTTACTGATTCTGTAGAGACTGCATTAAGATTATCAGATGGACTTTTAATAGCAAATATAATTGGCGCAGAAGATATTTTATTTAGTGAAAAATTTGCTTGTCCTGAATGTGGAATAAGTATAGATGAATTAGCACCTAGAATGTTTTCTTTTAACTCTCCTTTTGGAAGGTGTGATAGATGTGATGGTATAGGAAGTCTTATGGAAATAGATGAAGATTTGCTTATACCAGATAGAAGTAAAAGTATTTTAGAGGGCGGAATAATATCACTTGGAGAAAGTGCTTTAAAAGAAGATGCTTGGACATATAGAATACTAGTATCTTTAAGTGAAAAGTTTAAGTTTGATTTAAATACTCCTATTGAAAAATTACCTGAGGATATACTATATAAAATTTTGTATGGATTACATGGAGAAAAAATAGAAGTTGATTATAAAAAAGATGGAGAATTAAATACATATAGTCATAAGTATGAAGGAATAATCAATAATTTAAGAAGACGATATATGGAAACTAATTCTGATTTTATAAAAAAACAAATAGAGCAGTATATGAGTGATAAAAACTGTCCAAAATGTCACGGTGCAAGATTAAAAGATGAAGTGTTAGCTGTAACTGTTGGAGATAAAAATATATATCAATTTAGCAATATGTCAATAAAAGATGAATTAACCTTTATAGAGGAATTAAAGCTTTCAGAAAAGAATACTATAATAGCAAGCCAAATATTAAAAGAAATAAAAAGTAGATTACAGTTTTTACGAGATGTAGGACTTGATTATCTAGACTTAAACAGAAAAGCAGGAACCCTATCAGGAGGCGAGTCTCAAAGAATAAGACTTGCAAGTCAAATAGGATCAGGGCTTGTTGGAGTTTTATATATATTAGATGAACCAAGCATAGGACTGCATCAAAGGGATAATGATAGACTTATTGCAACATTAAAGCATTTAAGAGATTTAGGAAATACTTTAGTTGTAGTAGAACATGACGAAGATACAATTAAGGCTGCTGATTACATTGTTGATATTGGACCAGGAGCAGGTGAACATGGTGGAGAAATAGTAGCTGCCGGAACATTAAAAGATATAAAAAATTGTTCTAAGTCTATAACTGGACAATATCTAAATTTAGAAAAACAAATTTATGTACCTAAGGAGAGAAGAAAATTCAATGGAAAATCTATAAAAATAATTGGAGCTAAGGAAAACAATTTAAAAAATATAAATGTAGAATTTCCACTAGGGGTATTAACATCTGTTACAGGAGTATCAGGTTCAGGAAAAAGTACTTTAGTTAACGAAATTTTATATAAAGGACTTAATAAAAAGATAAATAAATCTAAAGTAATACCAGGAAAGTATAAAGAGATAATAGGGGAAGAAAATATAGACAAAATAATAAATATAGATCAAAGTCCTATAGGAAGAACTCCAAGATCAAATCCAGCAACATATACAGGGGTTTTTGATGTAATAAGAGAACTATTTTCTAATACACCAGATGCAAGAATGAAGGGATATAAACCTGGAAGATTTAGTTTTAATGTAAAAGGTGGAAGATGTGAAGCTTGTCATGGAGATGGAATAATAAAAATAGAAATGCAATTTTTATCTGATGTATATGTTCCTTGTGAGGTTTGTAAAGGAAAAAGATATAATAGAGAAACTTTAGATATAAAATACAAGGGTAAGAACATAGATGAAGTATTAAATATGACTGTAGAAGAAGCCTTAAAGTTTTTTAGTAATATACCAAGAGCTAAAAACAAGCTTCAAACTCTTATAGATGTGGGGCTAGGATATGTAAAGCTTGGTCAACCATCTACTCAACTATCAGGAGGAGAAGCACAAAGGGTTAAACTTGCATCTGAACTATCTAAGAGAAGTACAGGAAAAACATTATATATATTAGATGAACCAACTACAGGATTACATACGGATGATGTAAACAGACTAATAAGTATAATTCAACGACTTGTTGATAACGGAAATAGTGTAGTTGTTATAGAACATAATTTAGATGTTATAAAGTGTTCCGACTATATAATTGATCTAGGACCAGAAGGTGGAGATAAGGGAGGAACCGTTATAGCAGAAGGGACACCGGAAAAAATAGCTGAAAATAATGCTTCCTATACAGGATATTATCTAAAAAAGATGTTATAATAAAAAATAATGATGTATAATAGACTAGCACTATTTTGATGCTAGTCTTGTAATATATTTTAAGTAAGTAGGTGATTATATGCCGTTAATAAGAATGATTTTTAAAGTCCTTATAATTGTTATAATATATATAATAATAGTTATGGCTTTACGAATTATGTATAAGGATATAAAAGGTGGAAACAAAAGGAAAAAAGTATCAAAGCATTTAGGATTTGAGGTAATGAGGGTAGGAGATGATAGTTCCAACTTAAAGGTTGGTTCTGTGATACCGATACACGCTAAACTTACCATAGGAAGAAAAGAAGACAATATGTTAGTTTTACATGATCAATATGTTTCGGGAAATCATGCAGTAGCTTTTGTAAAAAATGATACCTATTATATAAAAGACTTAAATAGTACAAATGGTACATTACTTAACAATAAGAAATTAGAAAAATCGAAAGCATTAAAAGTAGATGATGAGATTACTATTGGTGAGTATGTATTTAAAGTCATTGGTTAGAAAGATTGGTGAATAACTTTATGAATAGTATGCGTGATGAAAAGAAACTTTTAAGATTTACTTATATTTTTTGCTTGGTGTGTTTTGTCAACCTAGGTATTCTACGTTGGCCAAGAGAAAATTTTGATAAGAATGCAATAATTATTGGATTAATAGTTTGTGTACTTATAGCTTATGCTCACTTTGTAATTAGAAAATTTTTTCCCGATGGAGATAAGTATATACAGATTTTCGCAAGTATACTTACAGTAATAGGTATAGTGTTATTATATAGAATAGATAGTGGTCATGCCATAAAACAAATTATATGGTTTACTGTGGGCATGGTAGGTTTCATAATGATAGTGGTATTATTGCCTGATTTAAAAAGGTTTGCTAAATATAAATATGTCTATTTGGTGTTTACTGTAATTCTAATGGCTATGGGTACACTTTTTGCTAAAGCCACTAATGGTTCTAAAAACTGGATATCAATAGGTGGAGTTGTGTTTCAGCCATCGGAATTTGGAAAGTTGTTTTTAGTTGCTTATTTAGCATCTTCTCTAAAGAATTACAAAAAATATAAAGATTTAATACAACCAGCTATTGTAGTTATGATATGCTTGGGATTTATGGTACTGCAAAAGGATTTGGGATCTGCATTATTATTCTTTGGTATATCAGTAACTATGCTTTATATAGCTACATCGAAAGTTAAATATGTACTTACATGTTTTGGGCTGTTTGCAGCTGGTTCTGTTATAAGTTATAAATTATTTCCCCATGTAAGGGTTAGATTTGATATATGGAATAATGTTTGGAACTATGTGCACACTCAAGGATATCAAATAGTTCAATCAATGATTGCAATTGCATCAGGAGGATTATTTGGTGTTGGGCTAGGACAAGGTTATCCACAGTTTGTTCCAATAAATACAACAGACTTCATCTTTGCTATTTTAAGTGAAGAAATGGGTGGACTTATGGCATTTGCAGTTTTAATATTATACTTCTTATTATTGTACAGAAGTATGAGAGCTGCGGTATACACAGAAGATAAATTTTCTGCATTAGTTGCAGTTGGATATAGTTCAATGATAGCAACTCAGGTCTTAGTTATAGTTGGAGGAGTTATAAACATGATTCCTTTAACAGGAATAACATTACCTTTGATAAGTTATGGTGGAAGTTCTATGATTACCACATTCTTTGCATTAGGTATACTTCAAAAGATTTCTGAGGAGGGAACAGCAGTTGAATGATATTTCTAGAAATATAAAATTAGTTCTTGCAGTATTTTTATTATGCTTTATTGGACTTATATCATATATAACATATTTTCAGATATTTAAATCTGATCAGCTTGTAAAAAGTCCTTATAATAGAAGAATTCAAGCTAAGAGAAATGAAGTTTTAAGAGGAACTATATATGATAGAAACATGAAGACATTAACTGAAAGTAAAAGAAAGAATACTCTAAATCAAAAGAGAACATATACTGGGGGAGAAGCTTTTGCACATGTATTAGGTTACGTTCACCCTCAATATGGAATAACAGGACTTGAAAAGGAATATGATTCTGTTCTTACGGGTACAGATACTATGGATTTCAAAAAGTTCTTAACATCTATGAAAGAGCAACCAAAGTTAGGATATAATATTAGAACAACATTAGATTCTAAGGTTCAACAAAAGGCGTTTGAATTATTAGGAGATAACAAAGGTTCAGTTGTGGTGCTTAATCCTAAATCAGGAGAAGTTTTAGCAATGGTTTCTAAACCGTCCTTTGATCCTAATAATCTTCAAGAAAATTGGAAGCAAATAAATAGTGATAAAAACATACCACTATACAACAGAGCTATACTTGGACTATATCCTCCAGGTTCTACATTTAAAGTAGTAACTACAGTAAGTGCATTAGATAATATTAAAAATGTATCTAATAGAACTTTTCAGGATAACGGAGCTTTAGTATTTAATTCTAAGCAATCTTTAAAAAACTATAACGGACATGTATATGGAAGTTTAGATTTAGAAGGTGCTCTTGTAAAGTCTAGTAATGTTGTGTTTGGTGGACTTGGTATAGAATTAGGAAATAGCGCACTTCGAGGAACAGCAGAGAAGTTCTGTTTTAACAATGTAATACCTAGTAATGGCTTCCTAGCTAAAAAGAGTAAATTTCCAAATTTAAAGTCTTATGAAAAAGGAAATATGGCTCAAAGTGCTATAGGTCAAGGAGAAGTTTTAGCATCTCCAATTCAAATGGCACTTGTTGCATCAACTATAGCAAATGATGGTGTATTAATGAAACCTTATTTAGTAAGTGAAGTTTTAAATCCATCAGGAGATAGTGTTAAAAAAATAAAAAATGAAGTTGTTAATACTGTTACAACTGTTGAAAACGCAAAGCTTGTAAAAAAATATATGAAGGATACTGTAAGTAGAGGAACAGCAGGTGCAGCTGCTGTAGACTCAATAGCCGTTTGTGGTAAGACAGGTACTGCTGATACAGGAAGATCAGGAGAAAAACCTCATTCTTGGTTTATTGGATTTGCACCATATGAAAATCCTCAAGTAGCTGTAGCGGTTATTGTGGAAAACGGTGGTGTAGGTGGAGGAATATCCACAGAGATAGCGGGAAAAGTAATAAGAGAAGCACTACGTGAAAAATAAAATAAATGATATAATAAAGTCAAGACGCTTTAATCTTGGCTTTTTATATTTAAAAATAAGAAATACAGAGGAGAAAAGATGAAAGGAAAAACTCATGCGGCTATAGGTATGGCTACATTTATGTCTGTATATGATAGAGTACCTGGAGGATTTAATTATTTAGGGGTGTTTATAGTAGCGATTGCATCTTTATTACCGGATATAGATCATCCTAAAAGTATTATAAACAAATACATATTGCCATTTAAAAATAAAAAAACCAAAACAGCAGTATATTTAGCTTTAGCTGTAATTGTATTATATTCCGATTATATGTATACAAAATCACCTGTTTCAAAAGCTATAGGTATAGCGTTTATATTTATAGCAGTATCTTCACATAGAAATGGATTAACTCATAGCTTAATAGGATTAATATCATTTACTATAATAGCAAGCTATGTAGGAAAAAGTTATGCCATTCCTGCAAGTGCATATTATTTTGTTATTGGTTACGGAATGCATTTATTTTGTGATATGGCAACCAAAATGGGAATACCAATGTTTTATCCATTTATAAATAAAAAGTATAAGCTACCATTTACTTATAATGTTAACTCTAAAAGAGGTAATGATTTAGAAGAACTTTTAATAATCATTTCCCTTGTTTACATAATATATAGATTACCGGGTATTTTTTAGTGAAAAAGAGGTGCTAAAATATGTTTGACTTTGAATATCAGTTAAAGATTATACCAGAGAAACCAGGGGTATATCTTATGAAAAATTCTTTAGGAGAAGTTATATATGTAGGAAAGGCAAAAGTGCTAAAAAATAGAGTGCGTCAATACTTTCAAAACTCTAAGAATCATGGAAGTAAAGTTCGAGCAATGGTTAAAAATATTGCTGAATTTGAATACATAATTACAGATTCTGAAATGGAAGCTCTCATTTTAGAATGTAATCTAATAAAAAAGTATAGACCTAGATACAATATTTTACTTAAAGATGACAAACATTATCCCTTTTTAAAAATCACAACTAATGAAGATTTCCCAAGAATATTTGTTACAAGGGTTAGGGCGAAAGATGGAGCAAGATATTTAGGGCCTTATCCAGAAACATCTGCAGTTTATGAAACCATAGAACTCATAAAAAAGATATTTCCTCTTAGAACTTGTAGATTAAATATAAAAGAGAATGGAGAACCTGTAAAGCCTTGTTTAAATTATCATATAAAATTATGCACAGCACCTTGTGCAGGATACATAAGTAGAGAAGAATACGGAAAAACCATAAAAAAAATAATAGATCTTCTAAACGGAAAAGATAACGAGGTAATTAATGATTTAAAAATAAAAATGGAGAAGGCTTCTAGTGAATTAAAGTTTGAAGAAGCTGCTTCATTTAGAGATAAATTATTAGCAGTTGAAAAAATAAGAGAAAGACAGAAAATAATTAGCAGTAACTTCGAAAATGAAGATTTCATAAATATGTACAGTGAAGAGATAGATTTATGCGCTCAAATCTTCTTTGTAAGAGATGGGAAAATAATGGGTAGAGAGCATTTTATATTGGATAGAAGTATATTTGGTAATAATGCAGATATAATATCTAATTTTATAAAAGATTTTTATGGAGGAACTGCTTTTATACCTAAAACTATATATGTTCCAGAAGTCATGGATATAGAACTGTTAGAGAATTGGCTTTCATCTAAAAAAGGCTCTAAAGTATCAATAAAAATACCTCAAAAAGGCGAAAAGAAAAAGATACTTGATTTAGTTGAGAGCAATGCCAAAAATACATTGGAACAGTTTAAATTAAAGTTAAAAGTAGATAAAGAGCTTTACAGTAATACTTTAAAAGAGTTACAAAATATATTAGAACTTGAAGAGATACCAAACAGAATAGAAGCTTACGACATATCAAACATACAAGGAGTAGATTCAGTTGGCTCTATGATAGTATTTGACAAAGGTAAGCCTAAAAATAGTGATTATAGAAGATTTAAAATAAAAACAGTAAAAGGCGCTAATGACTATGATAGCATGAGAGAAATACTTACAAGAAGATTTACTCATGGACTTGAAGAAATAAAAGAAATACAAAAAAGAAACCTTTTACTAAGTGGAGCTAAATTCAGTGTATTTCCTGATTTAATATTAATGGATGGTGGGAAAGGTCAGGTAAATATTGCTTTAGAAGTGTTAGAAAAGTTAAATATTAATATACCTGTTTGTGGTATGGTTAAAGATGATAAACACAAAACAAGAGGTTTGGTATATAATAATAAGGAAATAAATATAAAATCTAATAATAAAATTATGCAATTTATCACGAGAGTACAAGATGAGGTTCATAGATTTGCTATAACTTATCATAGAAGTCTTAGAAACAGAAGAGTTTTACATTCTGTATTAGAGGATATACCGAACATTGGTGAGAAAAGAAGAAAAGAATTGCTCCAAAAATTTGGAAGTGTGGAAAATATAAAAAAAGCTTCTTATGATGAATTATTAGATACTAACTCAATAAATCAAAAGGCAGCAAAAAGCATAATAGATTACTTTAATAATGCTAAATAAGGAGGAAGATACAAATGAAATATGTTTTAGATGTACATACACATACAGTAGCTAGTGGTCATGCGTATACTACATTATTAGAAAATGCTAAATATGCTTCAGAAATAGGATTAAAGGTACTAGGAACTACAGAGCATGGTCCGAAAATGCCACATGCACCACATATATGGTACTTTTATAATTATAAAGTATTGCCAAGAAAAATATATGGTGTTACAATGCTACATGGATGTGAGGTAAATGTGGTTGATTATAAGGGAAACTTAGATTTACCAGAAGATATTGTAAAAGATTTAGACATAGTAATAGCAAGTTTACATGAACCATGTGTAACGCCTGGAACAATTGAAGAAAATACAGCTGCTATTTTAAATGTTATGGATAATCCATATGTTGATATTATAGGACATCCTGGAAATCCTGCTTATCCAATAAATGCAGAAGAAGTTGTAAAAAAGGCTAAGGAAAAAAATATACTAATAGAAATAAATAATAGTTCTTTTAAGACATCGCGTATAGGAAGCGTGCCTAATTGTACTGAAATCGTAAAACTATGCAAAAAACATGGTGTTAATATAATACTAGGTAGTGATTCTCATGTATGCTTTACTATTGGTAACTTTGACAAGATACAAGAAATTTTAGATAGTATAGATATGCCTAAAGAACTAATAATAAACACTGATGAGAAAAAACTTTTAACATATCTAAAAAGTAAAGGAAAATTAAAAGACTTAGTTATTGATTAATTAATAAAATATTATAACAATTAATACATAATAATAATTATCAAGGAGAAGCGAATGGTTCAGAGTATAGATATTAATAAAAAATTAGAGAGTATTTTAGACAAAGAAGAAATAAAAAACAACATTTTAATGAAAAACTATACTTCATTTAAAGTTGGAGGACCTGCAGACATATTTGTTACACCTAATAGCTATGAAAAGGTTAAAGGAGTAATAAACATTTGTAAAGAAAATAACATACCATATTTTATTTTGGGGAATGGCTCCAATGTACTAGTAAGAGATGGAGGAATTAGAGGCGTAGTTGTTAGCTTCAATAAGCTTAACAAAGTTTATGCTGAAGGAAATAAGGTTATTGCTGAAAGTGGAACGCTTCTTTCTATGGTAGCAAATACTGCATTAAAGAGTGACTTAACAGGATTAGAATTTGCTCATGGGATACCAGGAAGTGTAGGGGGAGCTGTTACTATGAATGCAGGAGCATATAATGGAGAGATTTCTCAAGTTATAGAAAGTGCCACTGTAATTGATAATAATGGTAAGATAATAAAATTATCTAAAGAAGAACTAGATTTAAGTTATAGAAATAGTATAATATTAAAAAATGGATATGTTGTTTTAAATGCTACATTTGCATTACAAAAGGGAGACCATGATGCTATAAAAGGTAGAATGGACGATTTAATGAGAAGAAGAAAAGAAAAACAACCATTAGAATATCCATCAGCAGGAAGTACATTTAAAAGACCAGAAGGATATTTTGCTGCAAAGCTTATAGAAGATTCTGGGCTTAAAGGAACACATGTTGGAGATGCAGAAGTTTCTATAAAACATTCAGGATTTTTAATAAACAAAGGAAAAGCATCTGCAAAAGATATACTGGATTTAATTGAAGTAGTTAAAAAAACTGTTAAAGAGAAATTTAATGTTGAATTAAATACAGAGGTTAGAATAGTTGGCGAGGAAAGTGAGAACTAGTATAGGAAATAGCCTATATTAGTTCTTTTTTTATAAAGCAAGGCAAGGGATAAATTAAAGAATTTATATAAAAAACATGATATAATATAAATATAACTTTATTAATGTAGGAGGGATAAATATGAGATTTGTAATTGTAACAGGATTGTCGGGAGCTGGAAAAAGTCAAGCAATTAGAAGCTTGGAAGATTTAGGATATTTTTGTGTAGATAATTTACCTCCAACTTTAATGGGAAAGTTTGCAGAAGCCTGCTACCAGACGGATGGAAAAATAGATAAAATAGCTTTGGTTATTGACATTAGGGGCGGAGAATTCTTTGATGATTTATTTGAAAATCTAAAATACTTAAAAGAGCAAAATTATAGATATGAAATACTATTCTTAGATGCTAGTGATAAAGTATTAGTTAAGAGATATAAAGAATCAAGAAGAACACATCCATTAGCACCAGGAGGAAGATTAATTCAAGGAATTGAACTTGAAAGAAGAAGATTAAATGAAGTTAAATACAAGGCAAACAATATAATAGATACATCTAATATGACTCAAATGCAACTTAGAGAAAAAATATGGAGAATCTATGGTGACGATGAACAAATAGAAAATAGACTTATAATAGATGTTTTATCCTTTGGATTTAAATATGGTATACCAGTTGATGCTGATTTAGTATTTGACGTTAGATTTTTACCAAATCCATATTATATTCCAGAACTTAAACAGTTCTCAGGCGATGATAAAGAAATACAAGATTATGTATTAGGTTTTAAGGAAACTAAAGAGTTTATTGCTAAATTAGATGATATGTTAAAATTTTTAATACCGAATTATATAAAAGAAGGAAAGATACAATTAGTAGTTGCAATAGGTTGTACTGGAGGAAGACACCGTTCGGTTACTATAGCAAATGCTATATATGATAGACTAAAAGAAAAAGGACACAAAGTAAGTAAAGAACACAGAGATATAAATGAGGATATAAAAAAGGGTGGAAGAAAGCTATGAAAATAGTAAAGTGGTTAAAGCCCGGAATTAAACTCAAAAGGTGGATTGCACTTGGAGGCATGGGAATACTTTTTATAGTATTTGCAGCAGTTGAGTTTTTTACCAAAAATATTACTGATAAGGGATATATGTTTTTTTATATTTTCCTAATAATTTCAGGAATATTTATTTTATATATTTCTATTAATCAAGGAATTCAATCAATTATATCTTTAATAAATCAAGGATATTTAAATATATCAATAGATTCAACAAGACTTGAAAATCTTATTTGTGAAAAAAGGCTTTTAGTAAGGGGACCTAAGATAGTTACTATAGGAGGCGGAACTGGACTTTCTACAATGCTTAGAGGACTAAAATATTATACATCAAACATAACCGCTATAGTAACAGTGGGAGATGACGGCGGAGGATCCGGAGCTTTAAGAGAAGAACTTGGTATATTACCACCAGGAGACATAAGAAATTGCATATTAGCATTAGCGGACACTGAGCCACTAATGGAAGATTTGCTTCAATATAGATTTAAAGAGGGAAACTTAAAAAATCAAAGTTTTGGGAATCTATTTTTAGCAGCCATGGATGGAGTTTCAGGAAATTTTGAAGAAGCTGTTCAAAAAATGAGTTCTGTATTAGCGGTGACAGGTAGAGTTTTACCTGTCACTTTGGATGATATGGTATTAAAAGCGAAACTTAAAAATGGCAATGTAGTTGAGGGAGAATCTAATATTCCTAGTGAAGTAAAAAAACAAAAAAGTGCTATAGAAAGAATTTTTATAGAACCAAGTGATGCAAAGGCATTAAGTGAAGCAGTTGAAGCAATATTAGATGCTGATGCCATAATTTTAGGACCAGGAAGTCTATATACTAGTGTTATTCCTAATCTTTTAGTAAAGGATATTTCATCAGCATTAAAAGATACTAAAGCTTTAAAATTATATGTTTCTAATATAATGACACAAGAAGGGGAAACTGATAATTATAAAGTATCTCATCATATAAAAGCTATTTTTAAACATGGTGGAAATGGAATTATAGATTATGTAGCTACTAATACTAAAGATATAAATAATATTATGATGGAAAAGTATCTAGAAAAAAATGCTAAGCAAGTAGAAGTAGATGAAAAGAATATAGAAGATTTAGGTGTAAAAATAGTAGAAGGAGAATTTGTGACTATAAAAAATGGATTTGTAAGACATGATCCAGATAAATTAGCCAAATTTTTAATGGAGACAATAATGGATAAAAAACTTTTATATGACAAAAGGAAGATATTAGAGTATTTTTATTTGTCTCAAAGATTAAAGGAAAACAAGAGAAGTAAGGGGTAGAAAGACATGTCATTTTCTTCAAAAGTAAAAAATGAGATATGTAGATATACGGAATTAAGTAGAGAAGAAGCCATAGCAGAACTTTCAGGAATAATGAAAGTAAGTGGAACTTTAGGATTTAGTGGTGATATGAAAATGAATTTTAGAGTATCAACAGAAAATCCAGCCATTGCAAGACTTACATTTAAACTACTTAAAGATCATTTTAATATTCACACAAAAATATTTGTGAAAAAGAGCAATTCATTAAAGAAAAATAATATATATTTAGTTGTTATAGATAATAATATGGGTGTTAAAGACCTTTTAAAAGAAGTTGGAGTACTAAAAGAAGAAGAGGGAATGATAACTTTAGATTATAGTGTTCCTGAAAGAATGGTTAGAGATGATAATTGTAGAAGAGTATTCATAAGAGGAGTATTTTTAGGGGGAGGTAGCATAAGCAATCCTGAAAAAACATATCATCTAGAGTTTGTAACACACCATGAAGATTATGCAAAAGAATTAAGTGAAGTAATCAACACATATGGTTTAAACTCAAAAGTTATTCAAAGAAAAAGTAGCTTTGTAATATATCTAAAAGAGGGAGAACAAATAGTAGACTTATTAAATATAATAGGAGCTCATGATTCTCTTTTAGAGCTTGAAAATGTTAGAATAATGAAAGAAATGAGAAACAATGTTAATAGATTAGTTAATTGTGAGACGGCCAATTTGAGTAAGACTGTAAATGCTGCTGTAAGACAAATAGGAAGTATTAAACTTATAGAAGAGGAAATTGGATTACAAAGACTTCCAGAAAATTTAAGAGAAGTTGCAGAACTTAGATTAAATTTCCCAAATGAATCTTTAAAAGAACTAGGACAAATGTTAGATCCTCCGGTTGGTAAATCAGGGATTAATCATAGACTTAGAAGAATAGAAAAAATAGCGGAGGAATTAAGAAAAGAAGGAAAGTAGGAAGTTTTACATGTCAAAACACGAAGAAATAATAAAGCACATATCTACTTTAAGTGTTGGAACAAGGATATCTGTTAGACGTATAGCAAGTAAGTTAAGTGTTAGTGAAGGAACTGCCTATAGAGCTATTAAAGATGCAGAAGTGTTAGGTATTGTTTCAACTATACCTAGAGTTGGTACAGTAAGAATTGAAAAAGTAAAAAAGAAGAATATAACATCTCTTAGTTATGCAGAAGTTGTAAATATAGTTGATGGAACTTTACTTGGAGGAAAAGATGGTATTCATGAGAGATTGAACAAATTTATAATGGGTGCCATGCAAGTAGAAGATGCTAAAAAGTATATGGTTCCAGGATGTTTAGTTATAGTAGGAAATAGAGAAGACATGCAAGAAGAGGCACTTAAAAATGGATGCGCAGTATTAATAACAGGTGGATTTGATTGCAGTGATAGAATAAAGAAAATAGGTAACGAAAGACAGTTACCTATAATATCCTCTACATATGACAGCTTTGCAGTAGCGACTATGATAAATAGAGCAATATCAGAAAGTTTGATAAAAAAAGATATTGTACTAATTGAGGATATAATGATTACAGATCCTATATATGTTAAATTCGATGATACTATAGAGAACTTTAAAAATATTATAGAAAAAAATAAGCATCAAAGATATCCAGTGGTGGACAATAACAAAAATGTTGTTGGAATTATAACCATAAAAGATTTACAAAAGCAAAATGATAATAAGTTAGTGAAAGAAATAATGAGTAAAGAGCTAATAACTGTAACTGAAAAAACTACAGTTGCTTATGCTGCACATATAATGGGATGGGAAGGTATAGAATTATGTCCAGTTGTACAAGGAAGACAACTAATAGGAGTTGTAAGTACAGAAGACATATTAAAAGCTATTCAACATATATCAAGACAACCTCAAGTTGGAGAAACATTAGAAGACTTAATTCTTAAAAACTTTCAATATAAAGTAGAAGATGATGTAATGCATTTTACAGGAAAAATAATACCTGAAATGTTGGATCAATTAGGAACAGCTTCATGGAGTTCTATGAATATGTTACTATCTACTGTTGGAATACTAACTTTAAGACATAAAAATAGCATTAATATATCTGTAGATAGTATAGTTACTTATTTTATGAAACCTGTGCAAATGGACAGTATAATTGATATATTTACTAAAATTATAGATATGGGAAGAAATTTCTGTAAAGTTGAAGTAAATATCCATAAGAAAAAAGAATTAATAGCAAGATGTATGCTTTCGGCAAAAATATTAAGATGAAATAAATTTCCTTTATCTTTTAGGTAAAGGAAATTTTATTTTATTATTAAATCAACATTATAGTGTCAAAAAATAGGGATAAAATAATAAAATAATAATAAAAATGGCATAATATTATTAAATAATTAAATATTATCAAATATAATTGACATATTAAAAGTAGTCAAGTATAATTTTTATTAAATTGAAACGGAGTAGTATAAGGAGGATGTATTATGACAACACAAAAGAAATTCATAGTCAAAGAAGGATATAAATCAAGTATGGATTTAAAGAAAACAGAAATAGCTATAAAACAGCTTAAGGATTTTTTCGAAAGAGAGCTTGCATATAAATTAAATTTAATAAGAGTATCAGCTCCATTATTTGTAAAAGAATCTAGTGGGCTTAATGATAATTTAAATGGTATTGAAAGACCGGTAGCATTTGATGCATTAGATATAAAAAAAGAAGAAATTCAAATAGTACATTCTCTAGCTAAGTGGAAGAGAATGGCTCTTCATAGATATGGATTTAAACCAGGTGAAGGATTATACACAGATATGAATGCTATAAGACGTGATGAAGAATTAGATAACATTCACTCTATGTATGTTGACCAATGGGACTGGGAAAAGGTTATAAAAAAAGAAGATAGAACTGAAGCAAAATTAAAAGAAATAGTAGAAGGAATATATGAAGTGTTCAAAAGCACTGAAAACTTTGTAAGTGATAAATATCCTGAAATAGATAAAACACTTCCAGAAAAAATAACATTTATAACTTCACAAGAATTAGAAAATATGTATCCAAACTTAACACCAAAGGAAAGAGAAAATACCATAACAAAAGAAAAGGGAGCAGTATTCCTAATGAAAATAGGAGATACATTAGCATCAGGAGAAAAACATGATGGAAGAGCTCCAGATTATGATGATTGGAGTTTAAATGGAGATATATTATTCTGGTATCCTGTTTTAAACTGTGCGCTTGAGTTATCTTCTATGGGTATTAGAGTTGATGAAGATGCACTAAAATATCAATTAAAGAAAGCTAACTGTGAAGAAAGAGCTGAACTTGAATTCCACAAAATGCTTTTAGAAAAGAAACTTCCTTATACAGTAGGTGGAGGAATTGGTCAATCTAGAATATGCATGTTCTTCTTAAGAAAAGCACATATAGGTGAAGTTCAAGCATCAATATGGTCAGAAGATGTTATTAAGGAATGTGAAGAATTAGGTATAACTTTATTATAGAAATTATTAAAATACACAGAACTCTATTTGGGTTCTGTGTATTTTTTACGAATATTTTTAAAATTATTATAGGTATTTTGAAAATGTTTAATTGGTGATATAATCATAGCACAAGTGCTTTTGTAATCTTATGTTAAAATTAAATAATTATAGTCATAATGCGACAATTATTTGTTTTTATAAGTCTTAAAAAATACAAGCAAGTAATTAAAAATAAATCTGTTTTGAAAAGGGGTATGGGAAATGAAAATTTTATTAGTAGACGATGAAGAATCACTTTTAAACTTAGTAAAAATAAATCTTATGTTTGAAAACTACGAAGTTATCACTGCAGAATGTGGAAAAACTGCAATAGAACTATTTCAAACTCAATCCCCAGATTTAGTAGTTTTGGATTTGATGCTTCCGGATATAGATGGGTTTCAAGTTATTCATGCAATCCAGGAAATCAACAATGAGGTTCCAATAATAGTTCTTAGTGCTAAAAATCAAATAAATGATAGACTTTTAGGATTACAGTTAGGAGCAGATGACTATATAACAAAACCTTTTGACAGTAGAGAATTAATATTGAGGATTAGGGCTATATCAAGAAGAATAAACAAGGCTAAATTATTAAGTAATAAAAAACAAAGTAGCATTATTGAAAAGGGTTTTATAAAAATAATGAAAGATGAAAGACGAGTTTTTATTGACTCAAAGGAAGTTATATTTACTCATATTGAATTTGAGATGTTAGTTCTTATGGTAAAGAATTCATATAAAGTTTTTACAAGAGAAGAACTTTTAGATAAAATATGGGGATATGATTTTTCAGGAAACACAAGAGCTGTAGATATTCACATTAAAAGAATTAGAAAAAAATTATTAGAGCACGAGGACGCTATAAAAACTATATATGGGGTTGGGTATAGATTCGAGGTATAACATTATGAAATTTGGAATTAAAAGAAAAATACTATTTATGAATATTTGCGTTTTGATAATAGCCATTGTAGGAATATATGTTGTAACAATATATGAATTATATACTAGAATAACAAACAACTCTATAGAGATGTTAAAAAAAGAAAGTTATAGTAGCCAGGCTTTTGTTATGGAATACTTGCAAAATGAAAATAAGGACGACATAGAAAAGGTTTTAAATGATATGAGTCCTTTTATTTCAAGCTATTTATCTAGTAAAAGTAAAGTTAGAGTACAAATGTATAACAAAACTTCTATTATAGGAGACTCAGAAAATTATCCAACTATAAAAAGAGACAGTGACGTAAATGAGGCATTAATGGGAAAAAAAGCGTACATCATAAGAAAAATAAGTGGACAATATTATGTGTTATTTTCAAGTCCCATTTATAATAAGGAAGATCAGATTGGATGCATAAGATATGTTTATAACTTAAAAAACGAAAACAAAATAATATTAGATACAGTTATAAGTATGACTTTTTTTACTATAATTTCAGTATTAATTTCTATATTTATGAGTAATTCATTTTCAAATGAAATAGTAAAACCAATAGTTATGCTTCGAAAACTTGCAAGACAAGTGTCTCTTGGGGATTTTTCTAAACGATTTAAAATAAGCAGTAATGATGAAATAGAAGATTTGGCGGAATCATTTAATATAATGTCTAACAACATAGAAAACATGATTGCAAAATTAAAGGAAGAAAAAGAAAATCAAAAAAGATTTTTAGATAATATAACACATGAATTTAAGACACCTGTTGCGGCTGTAATGGGATATTCAGATTTACTTTTTAGAGTTAAAGATGAAAAAGATACAAAAGAGTGTATAAAGTACATAAAAAAGAGTAGTGATAGATTATTAAATCTTGTTGAACAATTGTTAGAGTTATCAGTATTAAATAAAAATCAATTTGAACTTAATACTGAAACCACAGATATAAAGCCTATAGTAGAAAATGCTGCAATGCTATTAAAGCCAAGAATGAGTAAATTTGGTATAGATATAGACATTAATATTGAGTCTAAAAATATAATTGCAGATGTAAAAAAGACAGAGCAAGTTATATTAAATGTTTTGGATAACGCTATAAAGTATAGTGAATGCGATAAGATTTTAATAAATATGGACTACAATGAGGAATTTGTGAAATTATACATAAAAGATGATGGACAAGGCATACCAGAGAAAGATTTAAAAAAAGTATTCGAGCATTTTTATACTGCTCATAAAAGTTTACAGAATAAGCATGGGGGAAGTGGTCTTGGTCTTGCTATTTGTAAAGAAATTATGACTAAGCAGTTTGGAGATATAGAAATGCAAAATGAAGATGGAGCAAAAGTAATTTTAACATTTAAAATTGATTTTGACATGTAACCGTTACAATTTTGACACAATTATGATGAAATTATGAAAAGATTAGAGAGTATTATAATAAATAAGATAAGGTGAAGTGACGTCATGACAAGCTTTAAATACAAAAAAATATTATGCCTATATATTATATCATTTTTAATAATGATAATCATGGGTATATATCTAAGGAAGTCAATAAGTAATAAATTAGTTGTATTTGATGATAAGGAACAAGTGATTCAATATTCATCAAATTCTATTCCTGTAAAGATTGAACTTTATAGTAAAAGATGGGGCAAGACATCTATAACTTATAATAATTCATTAAAGGAATTTTGGGATATTGTTGAGTCTATGCCTAGAAGTAAAAACTTTTATGGATCTACTAAAATTGAGAATTCACCCAATGACATAATAGGGACAATTTTCTACTTAAATGGAAAAAGAAGTACTATGTGTTTAAATCATAATTTAAAAATAGATGATAGTTATTACGGTGGCGAAAGAGGTTATGCATATATAAATAGATTAAGAAATTATATCAATGATATTATGTGTACACCATCTATGCTTGCATCTATTGTAAACGATAAGAATAAAGTCATAATCGAAGATAAATTAAGTGAAGCTAGTAAGTGTGGAAGCAATGATAAAACTTTAATTAAAAATGAAATCACTAAGTTAAGAAGAATTAGCAATAATGAAAAACTCCAAAAAACAATAACAAGCAAGGGAAAGCTTAATTATCATATAAAGATATATATGGAAAACTCCAATGGAAGTAATATTAATTTATCCAAGATAAAACAAGATAATTATGACATTATAAGTATAAGCGTTTATGAAAATAATTGTGCAGTTATTAGAGATTATGGTAATGATACAGTGGACACTTTTTGCATGGAAGGTAATTTGACTAATGTTTGCAAAAGTATATTAAAACGTTAATATACAAATGGGGGAATTAAAGTGAAGATTAATAAGAGATATTTTAGTCTTATGTTGTTTAGTTTATTAATTATATTAACCGGTATAATTGGGTTTAATTTACTTCAAAAGTCTAGTAACCGTTTACCTAATTTTAAGGGAAAAAAACTTTTAGTTTATGTAGCTTTTAATGAAGATGAAGCAAAAGTATTACTGGAAGGGTTTAAAGAAAAAACAGGATGTGATTATTCTTTTTTAAGATTTCCAACTGAGGAAGCAGCAGAAAATGTAGTTAGGGAAATACAGTTTCAGAAGGCTGATATATTTTTAGGGGGAACGGCTGATGCTATTGAGCTACTAAAGAATAATAACTGTTTAGATAAATATGTCATTGAAAATACCAAAAAAATATCAGAACAGTACAGAGACAATGACGGTTATTGGACAGGTCTTTATATAGAACCTCTTTCTATAGGAATAAATGAGGAAAGATGGAATAAAGAATTTAAAGATTTAAAAAAACCAACTAAATTAGAAGATTTATTAAATCCTAGATTTAAAGGAGAAATCGTTTTACCTGACCCTAGAACATCTGGTACAGGATATACTTTTTTATCTTATATAGTGCAGAGCATGGGAAAAGATAAAGGACTAGAATTCTTTAAGAAATTAAAAAATAATGTAGGTCAATTTACGGATAGTGGATTTACACCAGCAAAAAAGGTTGGACTGGGAGAATATCTATTAACAGTAGATTTTATAAATCAACAGTTAATAGTAAAAAATTCAGGATTTAAAATAGAGTCCATTGTTCCAAAGGATGCAGGATGGACTATATGTCCAGTAGCAAAAATAAGGAATAGCCAGAATGAAAAGGTTGCCAATGCTTTTATAGAGTATTGTACAAGCAAAGAAGCCATGGAAGCATTAAGAGAATTTTCAATGGCAATACCTACAACTAATGATAACGCAGATAATAAGAATACTGAACTTTATAAGTTGAGTAGTACATATAACTTTAATAAAGCAGCAAAGGATAGAAGTGAACTTTTAGAAGAATTAAAAAAGATTATGTAAGGATAAACAATAAGATGAAGAGAGGATGAATTTATATGAACTTATTTAAACCAGCACCTCATG
This sequence comes from Clostridium novyi NT, assembly GCF_000014125.1. NCBI lineage: Bacteria > Bacillati > Bacillota > Clostridia > Eubacteriales > Clostridiaceae > Clostridium > Clostridium novyi. The sequence goes on from NC_008593.1 coordinate 416,440, forward strand.
TTGATCGATTACCTAAAGAAAAAATAGATGCTAGTTATAAAAGATATCGTATACAAGTATTTTTAAGTATATATATTGGATATTTAACATTCTATTTTGTAAGAAGTAACTTTTCAGTTGCTAAAATGTACTTAGTAAAAGAAGGATTTTCAATAGCACAATTAGGATTTATAGCATCTGGACTTGGAATTGCTTATGGTATAAGTAAATTTATCATGGGAAATGTATCTGATAGGTCGAATCCGAGATATTTCTTGGCAGCAGGACTTATTTTATCAGGTATTGTAAATGTTCTTTTTGCAACAACTACTAGTAATATAGTTATGTTTGTTTTAATGTTACTTAATGGATGGTTCCAAGGTATGGGATGGCCTCCATGTGGTAGAACAATGACTCACTGGTTCTCAGATAAAGAACGTGGAGTTAAGATGTCAATTTGGAACACTGCACATAATGTAGGTGGCGGACTTATAGCTGTAATCGTTGTCTATGGTGTTAATACTTTTGGAGGTTGGAAGGGAGCATTCTACTTCCCAGGAATCATAGCTATCGTTGTTGGTATACTATTCATGATTTTCGCAAAAGATACTCCTCAATCTGTAGGATTACCTCCAATTGAAGAATATAAAGATGATTATCCAGACCTTGTTGTTGAAGTTGAAGATAGAGAAAAAGAATTATCAGCAAAAGAAATATTAGTTAAGTATGTATTAAAGAATAAATTCTTATGGTTTATAGCTTTTGCAAACGTTTTTGTATACTTTGTAAGATACGGTGTAGTAAACTGGGTACCAATATACCTTGAACAAGTAAAACATTTTTCAGTAAAAGAATCTACATTAGCATTTTCATTATTTGAATATGCAGCTATACCAGGAACTATAGTTGTTGGATGGTTAAGTGATAAAGTATTCCATGGAAGACGTGCACCAATGGGTGTATTCTGTATGATAGGTGTTATTGCAGGAGTATTCGTTTACTGGAAAAGCTCAAGCGTTATGTCTATTAATATAGCATTATCTTTAATAGGAGCATTAATATATGGACCAGTTATGTTAATCGGAGTTAGTGCCCTTGACTTAGTACCTAAAAAAGCAGCAGGAACTGCAGCAGGATTTACTGGATTATTTGGTTACTTAGGTGGCCAAGTATTAGCAGAAGCAGCAATGGGAGCTGTAGTTGATAAGTTTAGCTGGAATGGAGGATTTATCACATTAATGGCTTCAGCAGCATTAGCAATAGTATTCTTTGGACTTACTTGGAATGTACACGATAATTCTAAGGAAGAAGAAGCAGAATTAGAAGTTTCATGTGAAGGAAATTAGTTATCCAAAAAATAAATACAACTACAAAAAAGGAGATGCCTTAATGGTGTCTCTTTTTGTATTACAAATATTTAAAAATAGTGTGGTGTTTATAATGTATCCATACAATTGACTTATGGTAAAATTTGAGCGAAAATATATACATACTCATGAGAATAAATATTGTACGTACAATGTATTTAATAAATAGGGGGAATCAAATTGAATACTAAGTGCGAAGTAAATGAAAGATTAATTGGCGGAGTTATAATGGATGTTGTAAACAAGGAGCAAGCTAAAATTGCTGAAGAAGCAGGAGCAGTTGCTGTAATGGCATTAGAGAGAGTACCATCCGATATAAGAAAAGAAGGTGGAGTATCTAGAATGTCAGATCCTAAAATGATAAAGGAAATTATAGATGCAGTTTCAATTCCTGTAATGGCAAAGGTGAGAATAGGGCATGTAGTTGAAGCACAAATTTTACAAGCTATAGGAATTGATTATATTGATGAAAGTGAAGTATTAACTCCAGCAGATGATTTGTTTCATATAAACAAGAAAGAATTTAATGTACCTTTTGTTTGTGGTGCTAGAAATCTTGGGGAAGCTTTAAGAAGAATTGGAGAAGGTGCTTGTATGATAAGAACAAAAGGGGAAGCAGGTACTGGAAATGTAATTGAAGCGGTAAGACATATGAGAACAATTCAATCTCAAATAAGAAAACTTAAAGTTATGCCTAAAGAGGAACTTATGATAGCTGCAAAGGAACTGGGTGCACCTTATGATTTGGTTGAATATGTAAGAGAAAATGGGAAGCTACCTGTTATAAATTTTGCAGCAGGGGGAATTGCAACACCAGCAGATGCAGCACTTATGATGCAACTTGGTTGCGATGGTGTGTTTGTTGGTTCTGGAATATTTAAATCAGAAAATCCAACTAAGAGAGCTAAAGCTATAGTTGAAGCCGTTAAAAATTATAATAATCCTTTAAAAATAGCTGAGGTTTCAGAAGGATTAGGTGAGGCAATGACTGGGCTTGAAATAGATAAGTTAGATGTGACATTTGCGGAAAGATAATAATATTATTAAATAAAGTAAAAAAATCAGAAAATTTTCTGATTTTTTTACTTTATTTATTTAAATTTATATATTTAGTTCGAATATTATTAATGGAAAAAATTATAACATGTTAATAATTCAACCAAAGAAAAATTTAGGGGGTACAATAATGAAAAGAAAGATGTTAAAGCTTATGTGCAATTTAATAGCTGTAGGATTAGTTTCAAGTAGTTTATCAGTAAACGTTTTAGCAGTAGATAATATTCAAAATAATATTGTTGTAAGTAGAGAAAATACTATTAATAAAAAATATTCTATAGGTGAATTAGAAAAGTTATCAAATGAAAAACTTATAGATACTCTTTCAAAGATAAAGTGGAATGATATAACAGATTTTATGCAATATAATGATGGAGCTAGAAAATTTTATTCTGATTACAGTAGGGTACAAGCTATTATAAATGCAATAAAAGAAAGAGGCTCACAATATACTGAAGAAAATGATAAAGGTATTCCAACATTAATAGAGGTTTTAAGAGCTGGATTTTATTTGGGATTCTATAATAAACAATTAAGTGATTTTGACAGTATAAAGTATAAGGAAAGATGTATTCCAGCGATTAATTCTGTAATAAATAATTCTAATTTTAAATTAGGTACACCTTGTCAAAACGAAATTATAAAAAGTGTAGGATTATTAATAAGTAATACTACATGTGATGAGAAGATAGTAAATAAGTTAACACCTATATTAGTTCAATATAATAGTAATGTGGATGAAAATGTTAAAGATTATACTAAAGGACAAGCTATATATAATATTATAGAGGGGGTTAGCTATTCTATAGAATCATACTTGGATAAGTCCAATGTTAAAGTAGATAATACTGTATGGTTTAAAAATATAGATGGTTTTATTAATGAAGTTTCAAAACTTTCTTTAATAAATAATATTACAGATGATAATGAATGGCTTATAGATAATGGTATATATTATAGTGGAAGATTAGCTAAGGCTCATAGTGATATGAGAGTTCCTCAAAAAACATTAGAAAAAGCATTAGAAGTATATCCATATTTAAGTGATCATTATTTAAAGGCAGTAGAGACTATAGCATATAAATTTAATGGTACAAAGTTAGATGGAAGTAAAATAGATTTAAGTAATATAAAAGAAGAAGCAAAGAAAAAGTATACTCCTAAAACATATAAATTTGATAATGGTAGTGTAGTTATTAAAGCAGGAGATAAGGTTTCAGAAGAAAAGATAAAAAGACTTTATTGGGCATCTAAAGAGGTAAAGGCTCAATTTCATAGAGTAATTGGAAGTGATAATCCATTAGAAAAAGGGCATCCAGATGATATACTAAATATAGTTATTTATAATAATCCAAAGGAATACAAAGTTAATACTATTTTGTATGGATATAGTACAGATAATGGTGGTATATACATTGAAAATAAAGGAACATTTTTTACTTATGAAAGAACAGAGAAGGATAGTATTTTTAGCCTAGAAGAATTATTTAGACATGAGTTTACGCATTATCTTCAAGGAAGATACTTGGTTCCAGGTATGTGGGGTGTTAGTGATTTTTATAAAGGTAATAATTGTAGACTTACTTGGTTTGAGGAAGGCTCAGCGGAATTTTTTGCAGGAGCTACAAGAAAAGATAATATATTGCCAAGAAAATCAGAAGTAAAGGGAATATCATGGAGTCCTGAAAGAAGATTTAGTGTAACAAAGCTTTTACATTCTCAATATGGATCCTTTGATTTCTATAATTATGGATTTGCATTTAATGATTATATTTATAATAACAAAAAAGATATATTAAATAATTTGGTTAATTATATAAAGCAAAATGATGTTAAAGGATATGAAAGTTATATAGAAAAATTAAGTGCTAGAGAAAATCTTAATAAAAAATATCAAAATCATATGCAAAAGTTATTTGAAAACTATGATAACTTAACAACGCCATTAGTATCAGATGATTATTTAAAAGAACATCCGAATAAAACTTCAAAGGAAGTTTACTCTGATATAGAAAAGACTTGTAATTTAAAAGATATTAAGATATCAGAAGAAAAAGGAGAATTTTTTAATACATTTACATTAAGAGGAACTTACGAAAAATCTACGAGTAATGATGAGATGCAAGATTGGAATGATATGAACAATTTATGCAATAAGTTTTTAAATGATTTAGAAAAGCTTAACTGGTCTGGCTATAAAACTTTAACTTGCTATTTTGTAAATCCTAGAGTAAATAAATTAGGAAATTTAGAGTATGATATAGTATTCCATGGAATACTAAAAGATGAGGTACATGTAACTGATAATAAAAAGGATCCAGATACTAAAAGTTCAAAAGATGTTAAAGAAGATGGTAAAACTATAAATGAACGAAAATCAGAAGTGAAAAACGGAAGTTCTTTTGAAGATGCTATAGGACCAATAAAATCAAATAATATTTTAGGTACTTTAAAAGAAAATTATAAGCAAATATATTATTTTAATATAGATAAACCAACAGATATAGATATAAACTTAGAGAATAAAAGTAATGAAAAAATAGCATGGAAGGTATATAGTGAAGAAAATATAGACGATTGCATTGGATATCCTAATATTAATGGTAAGTTTTTAAATGGAAAAATTCATGTTAGTAAAAAAGGTAAGTATTATTTAGTTGTATACAAGTACTCAAAAGAAACAGTAGATTATAACTTTAAAATAGATGGACTTAATGATGAGGAAATGGTAGCTGAATCAGAACCCAATAATTGCTTTGAACAAGCTAATAAGTTAAAGTTAGGTGATACAATATTAGGTGAAGTAAGTAAAAATGATTATATGGATATATATACATTTGATATAAAAGACAAAAGAGAAGTAAGTATAAATTTATCTAAACTAGGTAGTGGAGAGATTAATTGGCTAGTATTCAGTGCTAATGATTTAACTAACTATAAGTTCTATGCATTAAAGAATGGAAATAATATGAGTAATAAATTTATTACAGAGCCAGGAAAATATTATATAAGTGTATATAAGATAAGTGAGAATGGTGGAAAGTATAGTTTAAGTATAAAATAATTTATAAAGGTATAGAGAAACTGTTGAAGAAACTGTTGATAAACATAATTTATCAACAGTTTTTTGTATGTAAATAACTAAAAATTTAATATTATGTGTTAAAATCTAATATATGATATTTTAAAATTAAGTTTATTATTTAAAATAGTTTTAAAATTTAAATATTAATCTTTTAGGTAACAATTAAAAATAACATTAATATATAAGTTATGTTTATTAATATAAGGAGGAAAATATGAAAGGACAGAAGTTCGTTCATTTACATACCCATACAGAATATAGTCTGTTAGATGGTTCCGGTAAAATTGGTGGATTAATAGAAAGAGCAAAAGAATTAGGTATGGATAGTTTAGCAATAACGGATCATGGAACTATGTTTGGATGTGTAGATTTTTATAAAAAAGCTAAAGAAGCTGGAATAAAACCTATTATAGGGTCGGAAATATATGTAGCTTCAAAGTCCATGAATATTAAAAGAAATGATAGAGAAAATAAAAATCATCATTTAGTTCTTTTAGTAAAGAATGAAATTGGATATAAAAATCTTATGAAAATAGTATCAAAAGCAGCTATAGATGGATTTTATTATAAACCAAGAGTAGATCATGAATATTTAAGGGAACATAGTGAAGGACTTATAGCACTAAGTGCTTGTCTTGCAGGAGAAGTTTCCTATAATTTATTAAATGGAACTAAAGAAAAAGCAAGAGAGGTTGCTTTATTTTATAAAGATATATTTAAAGATGGCTTTTATTTAGAACTTCAATATCATGGAATAGATAAACAACTTAGAGTAAATGAGATGTTAATAGAATTATCAAGGGAGTTAGATATTCCACTAGTTGCAACAAATGACGTTCACTATATAAAAAAAGAAGATGCAAAATCTCATGATGTATTACTTTGCATTCAAACAGGAAAAACATTAGATGATACAGATAGAATGAGATATGAACCTCAAAACTTTTATTTAAAATCACCTGAGGAAATGTACGATACTTTTTCATATGTACCAGAGGCTTTAGAAAATACAGTTAAAATAGCTGAAGAGTGTAATTTTGATTATGTATTTCATGAGTCTAAACTTCCAAACTTCCCACTTCCAGAAAGTAAGGATCATTTTGAATATATGAAAGAGTTATGTTACAAGGGACTTAAAGTTAGATATCCGGAAATAACTCCAGAGTTAAAGGAAAGACTAGAATATGAACTTGGGGTTATAAAGCAAATGGGGTATGTAGATTATTTCTTAATTGTATGGGACTTTTTTAGATTTTCTCATGAAAAAGGAATAATGACAGGTCCAGGAAGGGGTTCAGCAGCAGGGTCCCTTGTTGCCTACACTTTAGGAATTACAAAGATAGACCCAATTAAATATAATTTAATATTTGAAAGATTTTTAAATCCAGAACGTGTATCTATGCCTGATATAGATTCGGATTTTTGTTACGAAAGACGTGGAGAAGTTATTGATTATGTAGTTGAAAAGTATGGAAAAGATAATGTATCTCAAATTGTTACATTTGGAACGATGGCTCCTAGAGCTTGTATAAGAGATGTTGGAAGAGCAATGAATTATTCTTATGCAGAAGTAGATAGAATAGCTAAAATGATTCCAACGGTGCTTGGTATAACAATAGATAAAGCATTAGAAATGAATCCAGAGTTAAAAGAAGCTTATGACATTGATAGTAGGGTAAAAGAACTTATAGATGTAGCAAGAGATCTTGAGGGACTACCAAGACATACATCAACACATGCAGCTGGTGTAGTTATAGCATCCCAACCACTTGTTAATTATGTGCCACTTTCTAAAAATGAAGAAGCAATAGTTACTCAATTTACAATGACAACACTTGAGGAACTTGGACTTTTAAAAATGGACTTTTTAGGACTTAGAACTTTAACAGTTATAAGAGATGCAATAGATCTTGTTAAGAAAAAGACTGGGACTGAAATAGACCTAGATAAAATAAATTTCGAAGATGAAAATGTATATGCAATGCTTGGAAAAGGAAAGACGGTTGGTGTTTTCCAATTAGAATCAGCTGGAATGACAAACTTCATGAAAGAGCTTAAACCAGAAAGCTTAGAAGACATAATAGCTGGAATAAGTCTTTACAGACCAGGTCCTATGGCGGAAATACCAAAGTATATAAAAAATAAAAACAACCCTAAAGATATAGAATATTTAACACCTAAGCTTGAACCAATATTAAATGTAACTTATGGAGTTATGGTGTATCAAGAGCAAGTTATGCAAATAGTTAGAGATCTTGCAGGATATTCTATGGGAAGAAGTGATTTGGTTCGTCGTGCCATGTCTAAAAAGAAACATAAAGTCATGGAAGAAGAAAGAAAAAACTTTATATACGGCATTGAAGATGAAAAAGGAAATGTAATAGTACCAGGATGCTTAAGAAATGGTATTAGTGAAGAAGTTGCAAATAAAATTTATGATCAAATGATGGACTTTGCAAGTTATGCATTTAATAAATCCCATGCTGCGGCATATGCAGTTGTAGCCTACTACACAGCTTATTTGGTTTATTATTATCCAACAGAATTTATGGCGGCGATTTTAAATAGTGTAAGAGGAAATAGTGATAAAGTTGCAGCTTATATAAGAGCAGCAAAACAAATGGAAATAGAAGTACTGCCTCCTAAGATAAATAAAAGTTTTGGTAAATTTACTGTTCAAAATGGTAAAATACGCTTTGGATTATCTGCTATAAAAAATGTAGGTGAAAATGTAGTTGATAATATAGCAAAGGTTAGAGAGGAAAAGGGAGAATTTAATTCATTTGTGGACTTTTGCAACAAAATTTCATCAGGAAGTATAAATAAGAGAATGGTTGAAAGCTTAGTTAAAGCAGGAGCCTTTGATTGTTTTGGAATTTACCGTTCACAAATTTTAGCTGTGTATGAAAAAATAATAGATTCTGTAGTAAATCAAAGAAAGAAAAATATAGATGGACAAATGAGTTTATTTGGAAGTTTTGATGATGAATTTAAAGATACGGAAATAAAATATCCTGCCATAGACGAGTTTGATAAAAAAAGTAAATTAGCAATGGAAAAAGAAATGACAGGTCTATATTTAACAGGTCATCCACTAGAAGATTATGAAGAAGTACTAAAAAATAGAACTAGTGCAAAAACTACTGACATTATAGTAGATGAATCATTAGAAGAAGAACTTATAGATGAAGTAACTCTTCATATTGAAGAACAAAACTCAAAAATAAAAGATGGCGATAAAGTAATAATAGGTGGACTTATCACTAATGTAACTAGAAAAATAACAAGAACAAATAGCATGATGGCTTTTATAACTTTAGAAGATTTATATAGTTCTATTGAAGTTATAATATTCCCAAAAACTTTAGAACAGTTCAATAAAATAATAATGGAAGATGAAATTGTACTAATAAAGGGAAGAGTTACAAAGAGAGAAGATGAACAACCTAAAATTATTTGTGATTATATAGAGAGAGTATTTAATTTCTCATCAAAAAAACTTTATATTCAAATTGAAAATAAAAAAATGCTTTCACAAACTAAGAGTGACATAAAAAAAATTGCTATTTTAAATAATGGGAATATACCAATATACATCTGTACAAAAGAAGAAAGAAAAAAATTTTTAATATCCAGAGAATTTTGGATTAATGAAAATGAAGATGTTTTAAAAATTATTAAACAAAAATATGGTGAAGAAAACGTAAAGCTTTTATAAATATTAATTATCTAAAAATATATAGTATATTTATCATAAATAAAAACAAACTAAGGATGTACAAAATATATATAATCTAAATATAAAAATTAATAAAATTGAAAGAATTAACGCTAAATTTCCTATTTTAATTAAATTTTAAATGCAAAATTATAAATATGGTGGTATACTATTCATAGCTAATAAAAAACTTAAAATTAACAATTTACATGCTTTATGGGATAAAAAATGTCCCAGTGTTTTTGGGAGGTAATAAGTGATGAAAACAATTGCCGTTTTAACAAGTGGTGGAGATGCACCTGGAATGAATGCTGCAATTAGAGCAGTTGTAAGAACAGGATTAGACAAGGGTCTAAAAGTAATGGGAATACAAAGAGGATACAGTGGTTTAATAAACGGAGAAATTTTTGAAATGCACCGCTACAGTGTTGCCGATATAATACATAGAGGCGGGACAATTTTAAGAACAGCTCGTTGTGAAGAATTTAAGACAGAAGCTGGAAGAAAAAAAGGTGTTAATATTTTAAAAGCTTTTGGTATTGATGGAGTTGTTGTAATAGGTGGAGATGGATCTTTCCAAGGAGCACAATTGCTATCAAAATTAGGAGTTAAAACAATAGGAATACCAGGTACTATAGATAATGACCTAGCATATACAGATTATACTATTGGTTTTGACACTGCCACTAACACAGTTTTAGATGCTATCAATAAATTAAGAGATACTTCATCTTCTCATGAAAGAGTTAGTATAGTTGAAGTTATGGGAAGAGGATGCGGTGACTTAGCACTATTCGCAGGAATAGGTGGAGGAGCTGAAAGCGTAATCGTTCCAGAAAAAGAATTCAATGAAGATGAATTATGTAAAACAATATTAGAAGGTAAGTTAAGAGGAAAACTTCACAACCTTATCATCTTAGCAGAAGGTGTAGGTGGAGGAGAAGCTCTAACTAAAAAAGTTCAAGAAACAACAGGAATACAAACTAGATTAACAACTTTAGGACATTTACAAAGAGGAGGAAGCCCTTCTGCATTTGATAGAATTCTAGCTTCTAGATTAGGAGTTAAAGCTGTTGAATTATTACTAGAAGGAAAATCTTCAAGAGTAGTTGGTTTACGTAATAATAAGGTAGTTGATGATGATATAGATGAAGCGTTATCAATGAAAAGCAAATTTGATGATGAACTATATGATATAGCAAAAATACTATCTTATTAAAATATAAATATAAAATAAAAATTAACTTAAAGGGGAGTAAGTGATTTATGCAAAGAACTAAGATGGTTTTTACAATTGGACCTGCAAGTGAGAACAAAGAATATTTAAGAGAACTTATTTTAGCTGGAATGAGTGCAGCTAGACTTAACTTTTCACATGGTGATTTTGAAGAACATGGTGCAAGAATTAAGACTATAAGAGAATTAAGAAAAGAATTAAACAAGCAAGTAGCTATAGTTCTAGATACTAAAGGACCTGAAATCAGAACTAAAGAATTTGATGGAAAAGTACAATTAGTTAAAGGAAGCAAATTCACTGTATATTGTACAGAAGACGTAATGGGAGATGCAACTAAATGTAGCATCACTTACACTGAACTATACAAAGACGTTAAACCAGGAAACACTATCTTAATAGATGATGGTTTAGTAGCTCTTACTGTAGAATCAATCGAAGATACTAAAATCCACTGTGTAGTTGCAAACGACGGTGTTGTATCTAGCAAAAAGGGAGTTAACGTTCCAAACGTAAGCATCAAACTTCCAGCTATCACTGAAAAAGACAAGGGAGATTTAATCTTCGGTTGTCAAGAAGAAGTTGATATGGTTGCTGCTTCATTCATAAGAAAAGCAGATGATGTTAAAGCTATAAGAAAAGTTTTAGAAGAAAATGGTGGAAGCCACATAAGAATATTCTCTAAAATAGAAAACCAAGAAGGTGTAGATAATGTTGATGAAATATTAGAAGCATCTGATGGTATCATGGTAGCTAGAGGAGACATGGGAGTTGAAATTCCTATAGAACAAGTTCCAATAGTTCAAAAAATGATAATCAACAAATGTAACAAAGCTGGAAAACCAGTTATAACAGCAACACAAATGTTAGATTCTATGATCAGAAACCCAAGACCAACAAGAGCAGAAGCATCAGACGTAGCAAACGCTATATTTGATGGAACAGATGCTACAATGCTAAGTGGAGAATCTGCAAACGGAGATTACCCAATCCAAGCAGCTCAAACTATGGCTAGAATAGCTCAAACTGCAGAAAAGTATGTTGATCACAAAGCTGCTCTAGAAAAGAGAAAAGCAGAAAAAGTAACTAATGTAGCAGACGCTATAAGCTTAAGCGCTTGTGAAGCAGCTATGGAATTAAACGCTGCTGCAATCATCGTTCCAACTAAATCTGGAGCAACTGCTAGAATGATCGCTAAATATAGACCAGCATGCCCAATCATCGCTGTAACACCAGAAGATAAGATAACAAGAAGATTATCTTTATCAAGCGGAGTATATCCAATAACTGCTACAGCATTCAACTCAACTGATGAAATGATCGAAAAATCAGTTGCATTTGCTAAAGAAGCAGGACACGTTAAAGATGGAGATACTGTTGTTGTAGCTGCTGGACTTCCAATACATGAATCAGGCACTACTAACATGATCAAAGTACACGTTGTAGGAAAATAGTAATAAAAAAATTTAATTAGAAGCTTTAAATATTGAAATTATTTTGGTATAATCATAATATTATTGGTTAGAATAATTCAATATGAAAGCAACTGATTCCATTTTGGCACCCTTATTATAAGGGTGCTTATTTTTGTTTATATTAAATTATTATAAAATACATTACTTTAATGCAAAAAACAGTTTATAATATACAAGAGGATAAAACGAAAAAGAAAGGTAGAAGATTTAATGAATAAAGTTATACCTGTTGAAAAAAATAAAGAATATATTGTAGAAATTTCATCTCTAGGTTTTGAAGGAGAAGGAATTGCAAAAATAGATAATTATACAATATTTATTAAAGATGCATTAGTTGGGGAAAAGGTTAAGATAAAAATAGTTAAGGTAAAAAAGAATTTTGCCTACGGAAAACTAATTGATATATTAGAGGAATCAAGAGATAGAGAAAAACCAGTATGTGATATTTATAAAAGATGTGGTGGATGTAGCATTCAACATTTCAATTATAAATCTCAATTAGAATTTAAGAAAAACAGAGTTAAAGATTGTTTAGAGAGAATAGGAAAATTAGAAGTTTCTATTAATAATGAAGAAACTGGTAACGGTTGTGATGAAAATAAAGGAATTATACTTCATGATACACTAGGAATGAAAAATCCTTATAGATATAGAAATAAGGTTCAACTTCCTGTTGGAGAAGAAAATGGAGAAATTAAAGTAGGATTTTATGCTCCAAGAAGCCATGACATAATTGATATGGACATTTGTCATATACAAGATGAAGTTGGAGATACTATAGTAAGTTTAATAAAACAGTGGATGAAAACTTACAATATAAAACCTTACAATGAAGAAAAAAACACTGGTATTGTAAGACATATAATGGTTAGACGTGGCTTTAATACAAATGAAGTTATGATTGTTTTAGTTACTAGAACAAATGAATTACCACACAAAGAAGAATTAGTAGAATTAATATTAAAGAAAATAGACGGAATAACTAGTATAGTTCAAAACATAAACTCTAAAAAAACTAATGTAATATTAGGATTAGAAAACATAACTTTATATGGAAAGGACTATATAAGTGACTATATAGGTGAATTTAAATTTAATATATCACCGTTATCCTTCTTTCAGGTTAATCCAATACAAACAGAAGTATTGTACAATAAAGCATTGGAATATGCAGCATTAACAGGAAATGAAGTAGTATTTGATGCTTACTGTGGAACAGGAACAATATCACTATTCCTATCTAAAAATGCAAAAAAAGTATATGGTGTAGAAATAGTAGATGCAGCTATTGAAAATGCAAAAATAAATGCAAAAGAAAACAACGTAGATAATGCTGAATTTATAGTTGGTAAATCAGAAGAAGTTATACCAAACTTAATTAATCAAGGAATAAAGGCTGATGTAGTTGTAGTAGATCCACCAAGAAAAGGCTGTGATAAAGCACTACTAGATGCCATAGGAAACATGAAACCAGACAGAATAGTATATGTATCCTGCGATCCAGGCACACTTGCAAGGGACTTAGCCATTTTAGGTGAATTAGGATATGCAACTAAAGAAGTTCAACCAGTTGACATGTTCCCTCAAACAGGTCATGTTGAGTGCGTAGTGAAGCTGGAAAGAAAATAATTAGTTTTTAATACGTTTTTATGCAAGTTATAATATATACAAAAATAATGTTCGTAGGTGATAAAATGAGCTTAAGTATAAAATGTAAAGAAGATTTACTCCAATTTTTTATAGATGAATTAGGTTATAAAAATAATCCATATTTTAATTATGATAAATCAAAAATTAAACTTAATAGTATTGATGAAATTAAAAGTGTACATCTTTTAAGTGATACGTTAGATTTTAAGATATGGATTTTTGAAATGGAAGTTATAAAAACTGATACAATGAATAAGGTTGCAAGTAAATTATATAATAGTAACCCGTTTGAATATAATTTATTAATTTTTTCTAATAAAACATATAGTGAAATAACATTTTTACATTATTATAAGGAGGAAAAAGAAAAATTAAAGATAAGAAGACTTAATATTGAAGACTGTCGGTTTACAAGGACTGATTTGGATATTTTATATTCAATAGGTATTAAAAATAAAAAAGTTATAGATGATCTTGATATAGAATTAGAGTATAGAAAAGCATTTGATATAGAGGAAGTTACCAAGAAATTTTTTGCTGAATTTAAAAGAGAAATTGACAATATTGAAAAGCATGTATATGGACTTGAAAATAAACAAGATAGAAGAAACTATGCTGTTCTTTTAGCAAGCAGACTAGTGTTTTTATATTTTATTCAAAAGAAAAAATGGCTTAATGGAAAAAAAGACTTTTTATTTGATAGGTACAAGTACTGTATAAATTCAACACCACAATTAAATTATTTTAATGAAATACTAGAACCTTTGTTTTTTGATTGCTTAAATACACCAATGGATGTAGGAATGATAAAAAATAGAAGTGAAAAAGCTAAAAAGTTATATGAAAATTTTGAATCACAGACAGATATAATATGTGATTCTCAGTATCAAGGAATTCCATATTTAAATGGTGGATTATTTGAAAGACATCCTAAGTATGAGATTGATACAAAAATAAGCATAGAAAATAATGTTTTTAAAGAAATTCTTGAAAATTTGTTGGAAAAATACAATTTCACAGTAAGAGAAGATTTGGGATATGATGCAGATGTAGCTGTGGACCCAGAACTGTTAGGAAGAATATTTGAAAATATGATAAATTCAGAGGAAAGAAAAACTACAGGTAGTTTTTATACCCCAAGAGCAATTATTAGTTATATGTGCAAACAAAGTATAAAAGAATATTTAATTCAGAATTTAAAAAATATACAGTCTCAAAAGATTATTTATTTGATTGATAGCATAGAAGAAGAAGGAATATACTCAAAAGATAGAACTATAACAGTAAATAAAACGACAAAGGGAAAAACTATTGTTGATGGAAGTACATATTTAATGACAAAAGATGAAATGCAGCGCATAATTATTTTACTTGATAATGTAAAAATTTGCGATCCGTCAGTTGGGTCAGGTGCGTTTATATTGGGAATGTTGCAATTGCTTGTTATATTAAAGAAAAAGTTAAATTATTATTGTTATAATAAAAATATAGATTTATATGAAACTAAAAAAGAGATAATAAAAAATAATTTATATGGAGTTGATATACAGGAAGGGGCAACGGAGATTGCACATTTAAGATTATGGCTTTCTTTAGCGGTCGAATATGATGCTAAATCTATAGAAGATATAAAACCACTTCCAAATTTAACATATAAAATTATGCAGGGAAATAGTTTAATATCTGAATTTGAAGGTATTGACTTTGATGAAAGAATATTTAGCATTAAAAATAACATACATCAATTAACTTTGTTTCCGGAAATATTTAGGGAACATTTTAGTATAATAATTCAAAATAAAGAGCAATATTTTTCAGCAACTGCAAATAAAAAACAACTTGAAAAAAAGATATTTGAATCCGAATTTAATTTAATAAAGGAAATACTTAAGCAGGTAAATAAATTTGAATCTGATGAACAAGTTGAAGAAATGTTAAGATATCAAAAAGATATGTTTTTTTCATGGGGATTAAATTTTTCGGATGTTTTTGTAAATAAAGATAATAATGATAGAGGATTTGACATTATCATTGGTAATCCACCTTATGTAAATACAAAGGATGTAAATAAACTAGAGTACAAGAAGGTTTTGGAGAAAACATATGGTTTTAGAGATGATTTATACAATCACTTTACGTTTAAAGGGTTTAGATTACTTAAAGAAAATGGAACATTAGCATTTATTACATCAAATACATTTTTAACTATTCAAACAAAATTAAATATGAGGCAATTACTTCAAGAAAAGCATTTAAAAGAACTTATTATAACACCTAAAGCGTTTCAGGCTTTAGTTGATACTGCTATATTTATAGTAAGAAATAAAGATATTAAAAGTAGCTATGAATTTGACTTTATAGATGCTACAAAGGCGTCGGTGGAAGACTTTTACAATATGGATTCATTGTTTTTAAAAAATGACATTATTAATAAATACAATGTAGAAATAAAAATATTTAGAAATAATCTTATGAAAGTATTTTTTAAACCAGATAATATAAATATGCAGATTTATAAAAAGCATATTTCAAAAATTAAAAAGCTTTATGATATGTGGTGGAATAAAATAAGCACAAGTAGGGAGATCAAAAATAATAAAAATGAATTAAATGAATATAGAGAAAATTTAAAAGCAGGGGACTTTACTTTACTTGGATTAATTACTGATGGTGGAGTTGGACTTCAAACAGGGGATAATGGAAAATTTGTTGGAGTTATAGAAGGAAGCAAGTGGGCTGAAAAAATTAAGCAGTCTAGAATTAAGAAATTCTATGAAGCAATAATTAAAAAACAAATAAATAGGCAAAAGTTCATAGAAATTTATCCTCAATACTCTAAGATTACAACTAAAAATAATGTTGAAGAATTTTTAAAAGGTTTATCTGAATATGAAATAAGAAGTCTTTTTGATGATTTAAAAGAGAAATTTGGTAGGGATGTTTTTGGGCAAGGATATTTATTCAGGATTATATCTAAAGAAGAAATTGCTGATATATATAAATTAACTGATGAAGAAAAAACTATTGGAATTCTTGATGATAAAAGAATATATGCACCTTATGATAAAGGCGATAAAGATGGAAATAGATGGTATTTAGAAACTCCTTATTATATAAATTGGAGTAAGCCAAGTGTTGAATTTTTAATGAATAATTCGGGAAAAAAAGGATCAGGAATGCCAGTAGTTAGAAATAAGGATTATTATTTTAGAGAAGGTTTTTGTTGGACAGATGTGAATTCAGTATATTTAAAATCAAGGATAAAAACAATAAGTGTTCATGATGTTTTAAGTATGAGCTTATTTAGTATGCTAAAAGATAATGTTATTACTGAAAAATATATAGTATCTTTAATTAATTCTAAATTTATGAGCGAATTTGTTCAAGAATTTTTAAATGGTACTTCACATTTTCAAATTAATGATGCTAGAAAAGTACCAGTAATTATTCCAAATAAAAAACAATTAACTTATATAAATAATATAGTTGATGAAGCTATGCAAATTAAGAAGAAACAATTTAATGGAGAAATATCTGAAAAGGAAACTAAAGATAAGTTAGATGAGATTCAACAAAAGGTAGATGACTTTGTGTATAAACTTTATGGCATAAATATTTAGGAGTGAATATTATGGCGGAAATACCTGAAATAATTGATAATAGAAAATATAAGTTAAAAGATGTAATTAATCAAATTATAAAATATTCAGTAAAAGCTAGAATAGCAGCAGGATATTTTTATTTGAATGGATTTGAACTAGTAAAGGAAAATATAGGCGAAAATTGTACTCTTGATATTATTATTGGAACTGAAACTGATGAATTAACTGCTGCTACAATTGAAGAGGGTTATGCAAAAAAAAGCATAAATCCTCTTTCAGATTATATTGCACATTCTATGGAAAAATCTTTTCATAATATAAATGAAGAACAAGAAGAAAGAATATACGATTTATCAGAAATGATAAAAGCAGGTAGAGTTAATTTTAAGATATATACTAAAGAAAAATTTCATTCTAAGGCTTATATTTTTGATGTTGAATACAATGATGGAGATGTTAAAGATAGTTATGCAATTATTGGTTCAAGTAATTTCACAAAAAGGGGATTTGGAGCTGAGACATGTGCTGGAAGTAATACAGAATTAAATGCAGTATTAAGACAACACTCTGCAATAAATGAAGTTAAAAAGTGGTATGAAGATATTTGGAATGAATCAGAAGATTTTAACATGGAACTTTTGGATATCATAGAGAGAAATTTAAAAGTAGAAAAGCTTACATATTCACCAATGGATATAATTTTAAAGACATTATATAATCTTTATAAAGATGATAATACATTTGAAGAGGTAAAAAATTTAAATTTACATGAATTAACAGAGTTTCAAGCTTTTGCTGTAAAAAGAGCCATTAGAATTTTAAATAAGTATAATGGGGTAATAATAGCTGATAGTGTAGGATTAGGTAAAACATATGTAGCAAAAGGGTTACTAAAATACTTTGAAAATATAGAAAATGATACATTAATTATATGTCCAGCTTCATTAAAAAATATGTGGACTACTGAATCCAAAAATTTATCTATAGGAGTAAATGTTATTAGTCAAGAAAGCATAGGGGTAAATGGTATTGATTTTAGAATAGTAAATAATGTACAGTCTATAATAATTGATGAAGCACATAATTTTAGAAATGAAAATGCAAGTAGATTTAAGGAATTAATAAAAGGTACAATGGGAAAAAAAATAGTTGAACTAACAGCTACACCTATAAATAACTCAATATTTGATTTATATAATATAATGACTTTATTTGTAAAAGAAGATGAATTCAAAGAAAAGTTTGGAATTCCGAGGCTTAGAGACTTATTTAATAATTATCCTCAAAATAAAGATAAGGTTGAAAATATTTTAAGTGAGATATTGATAAGACGAAGCAGAAGCTTTATAAGAAAAAAATATGGGAAAAACAATGAGTTGATAATAAATTGTAAAAAATTAAAGTTCCCTTCAAGAAAAATAGAAAATATTAATTATTCAATAGCAAATGTATATGGTTCAAATTTGTATGAAGACATATCAGAAAAATTACAAAATTTAAATTTGCCGGTTATAACAGATGAAAAATTATCTTCAAAACAAATTGCGTTAATGATTGGTCTAATTAGAAAAATGTTCCTTAAAAGGTTGGAAAGTTCTATTGAAGCATTTAGAGAATCAATTAAAAAGCAAATTAAATACTGTGATATTTTAATTGATTCAATAAATCAAGGGTATTTAGTATCTAAAAAATATATTATGTCAGATAGTGTGGAGGACTTCTATCAAATTGATGAATTTAATAAAATAGAATTATCACAATATGATGGAGATGTAGAAAAACTAATTAGTAATATAAAAAGTGATTATTATGATTTTAAATATATTCTAGAGAAAATTGAAAATATAAACGAAAAAAAAGATGCAAAACTCCAAATGTTAATAAATAAGCTACAGTGGGATCTAAAAGGAAAAAAGGTAATTATATTTACAGAGTTTAAAGATACAGCTAAATATATATATAATTATATTAAAAATAATATAAATGTAGAAGTAGCTGAATTAGATAGTAGTAATAAGATGAGTAAAATAAAAATAGTAAATCGTTTTGCACCTAAAGCCAATAATTATGAACTCGCAATTAATGAAAAAGAGATAGATGTTTTAGTTAGCACAGATGTTTTAGCTGAAGGTCAAAATCTCCAAGATTGTAATATTATTATAAATTATGATTTATCATGGAACCCAGTGAAGATTATTCAAAGGGAAGGTAGAATAGATAGAATTACTACAGAATTTGATAAAATATTTATTTACAATTTTATGCCTGAAGATAAATTAGAAAACTTGCTTAACTTAGTTGATAAAATTAATATTAAGATAAAATACATAAATGAAACTGTAGGAAATGAGAGTAAAA
Organism: Clostridium novyi NT; assembly: GCF_000014125.1. Classification (NCBI taxonomy): domain Bacteria; kingdom Bacillati; phylum Bacillota; class Clostridia; order Eubacteriales; family Clostridiaceae; genus Clostridium; species Clostridium novyi. Next base: position 435,964 of record NC_008593.1, read on the forward strand.
TACTTACTTCTACAGAGTTAACAAATGATAAAATATTTAATGATGAAGAAGATACTGAAACATTAAGAAAACTAAAAAATAAAGAAAATAAATCGGAAATTATAAATGATATAGAAAATAAACAAGACAATATTTTACCGTCAGAAGAGGAGATGCAAGAAGATTATAAAAACTACTTATTTAACAACACAGATAATATTAAAAAAGTTAACCAAATGGGGGATGGAATATATTCAATAAAAACTTCAACAGAAAATAAAGGAATATATATGTATTATAAAGTTGGAAAAGAAAATTATTTGTTATTTTATGATATATTAACTGATGAATTTATAACTAATAAAGCTAAGATATATAGTATTATTTCTTCAGGTAATTTTTTAGAATTTAAACCTATAAGGAAAAAGATTCCTATTGATGTAGAAGGAATTCTTGAAAAAGGTAGAAAAATTGTATGTGAAAAAGTACAAGACATAATACAAAGTCAAATAGCTCCAACTGAAATTGGTAAAGTTCAAAGAGAAGTAGCTGAACGTATTGAGAATATGTTTTTAAAGGCAAAATATAGAAGTAGGATTACTAGTGAACAAAGACTTATAAGAAAAAAGATAAGAAAGCCACTTCATAAAGGTACAATTATGAAATTAAAGTCATTGAAAATAGAGCAGTTTAATGATGATGAACTTATGGATAGATTAGATGAGATTTTAAGTTATATAGACTTAGATCAAGAAGATAAAAAATTAAGTAGTAGAGATGAAGAGGTAAAATTAGTTTGTTATGAAATATTATTGTAAAATAATTCAGTGGTAACTTAAGGTGTAATATGTAAAATTTTAAAGACATTTCTGCTTTTAGTGGAAATGTCTTTAGTTATTTATAAATAAAATCATTTAAATAATAAAGGTATAAAAAGCTAAATAGTAAATCTATATGAAAGATTAATTGGGTATTTAACTCCCCACAACATAGATTTTAAAATCTATGTTGTGGGGAGTTTTTTATGAAAAACATAAATAAATATTTTAAAAAAATTTTACACATTTTATGCACTTCGATTGTTATACATTATGGAGAGATAATAACCGCTAAGAAATGTTAAAAATGTGGATATATATTCTTCAAAATATTTAATTTGTTAGGAGGATACAGTAATGGGTTTAAAATTAGAAAATGTTACAAAGTCTTATGGCAACAATGTAATACTGGACAACATTAATCTTGAACTTGAAAATGGTATTTATGGACTTTTAGGAGCTAATGGTGTTGGAAAAACTACTTTGTTTAAGGTAATTAGTGGTTTTTTAACGGATTACAAAGGAAAGGTAGTTTATCCTAAACTTAATGATAAAAATGAAACTTTATTAGGATTTCTGCCACAAAGTTTTACTGGTTATCCAGAGATGGCTGTTCAGGAATTTTTGAAGTATATAGGAGGTATTAAGGCTAATGCTTCAAAAAATATAATCAATAAAGAAATTGATGAAAAACTAGAGTTGTTTGGTTTAACGGATTTTAAAAATAAGAAACTTAAAACTTTATCTGGTGGACAGCTAAGAAGAGTAGGTCTTGCTCAAGCTTTTTTATTAAATCCCAAAATTGTAATGCTTGATGAACCTACAACAGGACTTGATCCAACAGAAAGAATAAGGTTTAAAAATTATATTTCAGAGTTTGGTCGAGAGCAAACAATATTAGTTTCTACGCATATTGTTAGTGATTTAGAATTTATAGCAAAAGAAATATTTATATTGAAAGATGGTAACTTTGTAATGAAAGGAAACGAAAAACAATTAGTTGAACGTTGCAATAATCTTGTGTGGGAAGCAAGTTTCAAAAATGAAATGGAATTACATAATCGCCTAAAGGATTATACTATTTCAATGATTTATGATGATGGTGGAATAACAAAGGCTAGAGTTGTTAGTGAGAAACCTCCTGTACCTAATGCCATAAACGTAGTTCCAACTTTAAATGACATATATCTTTTTAATTTTAAAAAGGAGGCACAAGCTAATGCTAAATGAGCTTAAAAAATTTACAAGCAAACTTCATATAAAAATTTTAATTTTACTTGTTATTTTAGTATCAATTGCTACAGCACATTCCGCTAGTAATAGTAATTGCTTTTTTGTACTAAAATCTACAGATTCTAAAATGATAGAAGGTAAAGCTGCAATACCTTTAATGAAAGAACAATATAAGAATACTAAGGGAATTCTTACAATAGATACACTTAATAAGGCTTTAAAATATTATAAGTCAAAGCCAGATTGTGAAACAGCATTTTTAGAAACAGATATTAAGTATCCGGTGGTTTTGCATTTAATGGAAAAAGCTTATATATATGATGATACACAAGAATCATTCATATTTCAAAAAGAATCAGCTGTCTTTCATAAACTGAAGGACATGAATGATTTTTACACTAGAAATATAAAAGTAATTACAGAAAAGCTAAATAATGAAAAAAATAACTATGAATCTTGGGAAAAAAATATTATTATTGAAAAAGCAAAAAATATTAATAAACCATTTAATATTGATTTTAATAAACACTGGGAACTAGTATATACATGTTTTATAATTTGTTTTATGGTCATTGCTATTTCTGCTATTGTAATAGGTTCACGCTTATTTTCTTATGAAAAAGACAAAAATATGGATGTTTTATTGGTTTCTCTTGGAGATGAATCTCTTAGAAAAATTGGAATAAATAAGATAAAAGCATTGATTACTTTTTTAACAGTTGAGCTTTTAATAAGCGTAAGTATAGTATCAGTTATGATGTTTTCAAATACTGGAATTAGTGCTTGGAATAGTCAAATACAAATAAAATATTTTACTTCAATATACAATTTGACCTTTGGACAAGCATACTTATTAATTATATTTACTGGATGGGTTAGTATTATAGCTATAGGAATGTTTACTGCAACTTTAAATGCTTATAAGCAAAAATCTTATACTACCTTATTTCTTGGAGTTATTATAACGTTTATTCCAATGATTGCTGTAAAATTAGATATGTTTCCAGTTATTATAACAAAGTTTTTTAAGATGCAACCAATAAATGCATTTTCTATCATTGGAAATTTAGAATCCCTTCAAATATTTAATTTTATATTTTTTCATGCACTTACTATGACTGCTATTATTGTTAACGCTATGATAATTTTAGGAATTTGTATATTTATATCACCCCGTCTGTTTTTTGCCAAAATAAAAAATGCATAAGATATTTTATTATTTAAATATCAAAGGGAGGTAGATTATGTTTTCTGAAATGAAGAAGTTTTATAAAAATACAGCTATAATAATTTCTCTTGTTTTATCGGTAGTATTAGCAATAGGAATGCCTATTTTATTTATATATGATTATGCAAGTTACGACTATTCTAATGGAAAGGAAGTTGTAATAGAAGGTGTTAAGGGACTTAATTATAGAAAACAACAGATGCAAAAAGTTTCTGGAATTTTGAGTACAGATAAACTGAATAAAGCCCTTAATTTTTATAAATCTCAGCCAAAAGGAGATGATGCATATTTTAAAATAGAAGACAAATATCCTGGAATGTATTCTTTTTTAAAGGATGCATATGCGCCTTATGGAAGTGGAAGTTCATTTGATGTTAGTAGTATACAAAATGCTGATAATTTTTACAACAAAAGTACAGAAAGAGTAGAAGAAAAGATAAATTTATTTGGTAAGAATGTTATTTCCACAAGTGAAAAGCAAGAAGGAATAAATAGGGCAGCTAGTATAAGTAAACCCTATAATATTGAATTTGTTGATCAATGGACAATTTTAATTAAGTCCTTACTATTAGTATATATATTTATAATTTTATCTGGAATTTTAATATCAAATCAGCTTTTCTCATTCGAGAAAGAAAATAATATGGATATTATATTAAATTCTGCAGGTAGAAAAAAACTTGTAAGCATAGGATTAAGAAAAATATTTGCTATGATAGCTTACTTGACTTTAGAATTTATACTATGTACTGTTATTTGTACAACTATTATTGTTGGAATGTTTGGTGCTAGTGGTTGGAACTGTCAAATACAAATCTTACCGAAATTTTTTGCAAATATATATAATTGGTTTATTGGAAAGATGTTTATTAATCATTTTATAATTGCTTGGATAAGCATATTATCTGTAGCACTTATTGGAGCATTTATCAATTCTATCATACAAAAAACATATGCATCATTGACAATAGCGGCATTTTTAACAGTTACTCCAATGTTTTTAAAAAACAATACACTAGTATCGGCAAAAATTCAAAGATATTTATGTGTACAACCTATAAATGGAGTTAGTTTGGTTCCTTTTATGAATAGCTTATTAATCTATCAATTAGGATCGTATAAAGCGCTTACTGCATATGTAATTTTGCTTATTTCCATACTTTGTTCAATCACAGGAATAATATTTTCACCTATCATATTTTCAAAAAGAATAAATAAAAATGCTTAAATAAATATTAGTCAAGACCTAAAATTGTTAAAAAAGTACACATTTTAGATACTTCAATTTAGGAGGGACAGTTATGGAAATTATAGAAGGTGTATTTAAATGGGAACGTTAATAAAATATGAACTTAGAAAAATTTTTAAGACAAGAAGTACTAAGGTTTCTTTAATAGTTATTCTATTATTGATGGCATGTTCGGTGGTCTCCAATATAAAACATAGATTGTATGTGGATGAAATGGGTAATGAGATTCATGGATTAAAGGCTATTGAATTAAAAAGAGAACAAGTAACAAAGCATGCTGGATATTTATCAGAAGATAAATTAACAAATATATTTAATGATTATCAGAAGATAAATAAGGACAGTAAAAGTTATAAGCCTAATTCAAAGTGGTTAAAGGATGAAGTTTTTGGAAAGTATATTATGAATAAAGATGAAATTTTAGATCTTATACGTCAAGATTTTTCTTATGCTGATAAGTACAATTATGATATTGATTCATTATCAAATAAAGATATAAAAAGTTTTTATAAAAGACGTGACACAAAAATCAAAGAAATATTAAATAAGAAGTATTCACATGGAAGTTATTCAGAAAGTGAGAAAAAATATGTATGCGCTATAAACAATAAAATCTCAAAGCCTTTTTATTTTGATTATTCTGATGGATGGGAAGGGATTTTTAGAGAATTATTTCACATAATATTGATTAGTATTATTTTTGTGATAGGTATATGGGTTGCACCTATATTTGCATTGGAGTATGAAACGGGAGCAGATTCTATTATTTTATCCACAAGGTATGGAAAGAATAAGTTAATTATAGCAAAGATTTTAGCTGTATTTTTGTGTACAACCTTTGTTTACTTTGGATTAGTATTAATATTTACGGTATGTATGTTGTGGATTTATGGAATACATGGATGGAATGCTTCACTTCAAGTTATATTTATTAAATCAGTTTATCCTTTTTCAGTATTAGAGGGTTATTTACTAGGGGTTGCCTTAGGATACTTGGTTGCTTTAGCATTTTCTTCGTTTATTATGGTATTATCATCAAAGATTAAAACATCATCTATTATGGTAATTAGTGGATTATTGATTTTTATACCAATATTTTTTCAAAGAAATAAAGAAAATTTAGTATTGAATAGATTTACGAACTTGTTTCCAGGAAATGCAGTTAATGCTTTTAGAAACTTTTCTTCATGTGATACATATGCTTTTAAAAATCTAGTTTTACTAGCACCCCAATTAACCGCAATACTTTCTGTTATAGGAATTTGTATATTTGTACCTATTGCGTTTTATAATTTTAGAAATCATGAGGTAGTTTGAAAAACTTTACACATTTTATGCACTTCAGTTGTTATACATTATGGGAGGTGATTATGTGGCACAACAACCAATAAGAGATATTAAAAATGGAGATGCGGATTTAGCTGAAAGCATTGTTAGGGAAAATTATAAGGATATTTATAAATATTGTTATTGGAAAGTAGGAAGTAGTGAAAAGGCAGAAGACATTACCCAAGAAGTTTTCTTAAAATTTATTAAAAATATTGGTTGTTATTCGGAACGCGGGAAGCCGAGAGCCTACTTGTATACCATTGCTAAGAATTTGTGCATTAATGAGTATAAAAAATGTAATAGAGAGGTTTTGAATTCTGATGAAATAATTATTAACTCAATAACAGGGGATATTTTTGAAAATATTATTGATAAGATTACTTTGCAAAAACTTATAGGGGAACTTTCAAAAGAACAACAAGAAGTTATATTATTAAGGTTTGGACAAGGATTAAAACTTGGAGAAATTGCAATTATAACTGATACCACAAGATTTACTGTACAATATAGAATAAAAAAATCATTAGCAATTTTAAAGAAAAAATTAAAAGAAGGAGGTATTGACTATGAAAAAAGACCTACAGGAGAGTATTAAATCATTATATGATTCTGTGCCATCTTGTTCAAAAGAAGATGGTCTTGAAGAAACAATTTTAAAAGTACGTCAGTTGGTGGTACAACATCAGCAGACTAGAACATCCTTCCCACAATTCTTTTTGGCTCAATTTAGTTTAATTAGAAAAAAGGTTTGGATAATTCAAATGTTAATTGTTTTATTGTGCAGTATAAGATTAGTTTGCTTTTCAGATGGAATTGATACATTAGTCATGATTTCTTCTACAGCACCATTATTAATACTTGCAGGAATACAGGAAGTAACTAGATCCTATAAATATAAAACTCTTGAAATTGAATTATCAACAATATATTCATTTAAACAACTTATTCTTACTCGTATTACAATTTTAGGATTAGTAGATATTTTTATTTTAACTATTGTGTTAATTTTATCAGGAATAAATCTTAATCTAAATTTAATTGTATTGATATTATATATATTTGTACCATTTTTAGTTACGTGTTTCACTTCACTATTTATCTTAAATTATTTTAAAAATACAGATTGTAATTATATGTGTACAGTAATGGGAATAGCTACGGTAGCTTTAATTACAGTTACAGCAGCGTTTTGGCCTAATTTATATAAACCTTCAGCTTATTTATTGTGGGGAGTTTTATTCATAGTCGCATTTATTGGAGTTATTGCAGAGGTGTATAAATTGGTGAAAAATTGTAGCGAAAATTCAGGGTCTATATATACAAATTAGGGGGAGAGGTTATGGAACTTACTTTTAATAAATTAACAAGAAAATTTAATGATAAAATAGCTGTAAATGAGATATCAACAAAGATTTCAACTGGAGTTTATGGATTGCTTGGGGCCAATGGTGCTGGGAAAACAACACTTATGCGCATGATTTGTGGTGTTATAAATCCTACATCAGGTGAGATATTATTGGATAATAATAATATACATGACCTTGGAGAAGAATATAGAAATTTACTTGGATATTTACCACAAGATTTTGGTTATTATCCAGATTTTACGGCAAAGGAGTTTATGTATTATATTGCCGCTTTAAAAGGTATTAATACTAAAAGAGCTAAAGTAAAAACAAAAGAATTATTAGAAATGGTAGCATTATCAAAAGTTGCAAATAAAAAAATTGGTACTTTTTCAGGTGGAATGAAACAACGTTTAGGAATAGCACAAGCTGTTTTAAATGATCCTAAAATATTAATTTTAGATGAACCTACAGCGGGACTTGATCCTAAAGAACGAGTTCGTTTTAGAAATTTAGTAGCTAATTTTGCAAAGGATAAAATAGTTATTTTATCTACACATATTGTTTCGGATATAGAATATATAGCAGATAAAATTTTTATTATGAAAGAAGGAAATTTTATTATGCAGGGAACTGTTGATGAGCTTATAGCATTAGCGAAGGGATATGTTTGGGAGTGTGTAGTTGATTCACGAGAAGTTGAAAAGTATCAAAGCAAATATTGTATTGGAAATTTACATCATTTAAATGGGAAGGTTAAACTTAGAATTATTTCTAAAGAGAAACCAATAGAAGATGCATTACCTGAAATTCCAACTTTAGAAGACTTATATCTATATTATTTTCAAGATGAACAGTCTTATGAGGAGATATAATAAATGGGAACGTTAATAAAATACGAACTTAAAAAAATTTTTAGAAGAAAAAGTACTAAGGTATCTTTAGTAGTTATGTTATTATGGCTATTATGTTGGGGTAGTATTATTATAAAAGACAATGATTATACAGATAAAAGTGGAAAAGGGATTAATGGATTAAAATCTATTGAATTAAAGAAAGTAGCAGTAACAAAACATGAAGGATATTTATCCAAAGATAAATTAACAAATGTATTTAATGATTATCAAAAAATAATTAAGGACAGTAAAAATTATCAACCTAATTCAAAGTGGTTAAAGAATGAAGCTTTTGCAAAGTATGTTGATAAGCATGAAATTTTAGATCTTTTACGTCAAGATTTTTCTTATGCTGATAAATATAATTATGACATTATAGATTCATTGTCTAATAAAGATGTGAAAGATTTTTATAAAAGACGTGATGAAAAAGTTAAAGAAATATTAAATAAAAAATATGCACATGGAAGCTATTCACAAAGTGAAAAAGATTATGTGATTTCTTTAAATCAAAAAATTTCCAGACCATTTTATTTTAACTATTTTAATGGATGGGAGGATATTTTGAAAATGTTATTTCCAGTAATGGCAATGCTCATTACTTTGGTTACAAGCATATGTGTTGCCCCTATATTTGCATTAGAATATCAAACAGGAGCGGATTCAGTTATTTTATCTACAAGGTATGGAAAGAATAAATTAATTATAGCAAAGATTTTGGCTGTGCTTTTATGTGTAACTTTTATTTATTTTACAGTTGTTATTATATTTACATTAGGTATGTTATGGTGTTATGGAACATATGGGTGGAATGCTTCTTTTCAAGTTATATCTATTAAATCAGTATATCCTTATTCTGTATTAGAGGTTTATTTACTAGGAGTTGCTATAGGATATTTAGTTATATTGGCATTTTCTTCGTTTATTATGTTATTATCATCAAAGATTAAAACACCAGCTATTATGGTCATTAGTGGATTATTGATTTTTGTTCCAATATTAGTTCGAAGAGATAAAGAGAATTTAGCATTGAATAGAGTTATGAACTTGTTTCCAGGAAATGCAGTTAATGCTTTTGTAAATTTTTCTTCATACGATACCTATGTTTTTAAAAATATAGTTTTATTAGCACCTCAATTAATAACAATACTTTCTGTTATAGGAATTTGTATATTTGTACCTATTGCTTTTTACAATTTTAAAAATCATGAAGTTGTTTAAAATTTATCGTCAATCATTATTTTTATAATGATTGACGATAAATTTTTATATATAATCAGTGTGAAGTTCCATGAATATATAAAGTATACAAATTATCATCATTGAAATTTATAGAATATTGTTTTTATAAAAGTTATGACATTTGTCATATACAAATCAATACTTAATTCACTACGTTACAAATCAATAGTATAGTAATATGGTATTAGATTCTAGAAACTAAAGTTGAGGGGTGAAAATATTGATACTTGAAGCAAAAAATATAGTAAAAAGATATGGAGAACATTTAGCAATAGATAATGCCAGTTTATCTGTGAGAGAAGGAGAGATTTTTGGACTTTTAGGACCTAATGGAGCTGGTAAGACTACGCTTATAAATATTATAGTAGGACTTTTAAAATCATATTCTGGTGAAGTAAATGTTTTTGGAAAAGATTTAGTAAAGGATGAAATGTATATAAAATCGCAAATAGGAATTGCACCACAAGAAGCTGCATTATTTCATGATTTAACGGCATATGAGAATGTTACTTTCTTTGGTAGATTATATGGGCTTAAAGGTAAAGAACTCAAAGATGGGGTAAAAGAAGCCTTAGAATTTACAGAACTTTGGGATAGAAGAAAGGATTATCCAAAACAATATTCAGGTGGTATGAAAAGAAGACTTAATATTGCATGTGCTATAGTTCACAAACCTAAACTAATAATTATGGATGAGCCTACAGTTGGAATAGATCCTCAATCAAGAAAGCATATATTAAATTCCATAAAAAAATTAAATAAAATGGGATCTACTATAATATACACATCTCATTACATGGAAGAAATAGAGGATCTATGTGATGAAATAGTAATAATGGATAAGGGAAAAGTTATTGCAAAAGGTACAAAGGAAGAATTAAAAGAACTTATAGCTACAGAGGATAAGGTGAGTATAGGGGTTTCTAACATAAGCTACAGCATAATAGATAAGATAAAAAAAGTACAAGGTGTAAAGGAATGTGTTATAGACAATAATGTTATAAATATTATTTCAAAAAATGGAAGTGCAAATTTATCTGAAATAATAGATATAATTGTAGATTATGGAGCAGAGATAAATAAAATAAATATGGATAAGCCTTCACTAGAAGGAGTATTTTTAACACTTACAGGTAGAAAATTAAGAGATTAGGAGGATAGTATGAGAATTTTATATATTATATTTTATAATTTAAAAAGAAATTTTAGAGATAAAAAAGATCTAATAAATATGATACTTATTCCTTCAATATTTATATTTATACTTGGTATGGCATTAAAAAATGCATATATTCCTGAAAATATAAAAAAGGCTAAAGTCTATTATTATTCAGAAGATAACAAGAATATTTCAGATGGATTATATTCATATATATCTTGTGACAAATTAAAACATTTAGTTGATGTAACAAAGGTATGTAGTGAAAAGGAGGGGCTTGACCTTATAAAAAAGGATAACTATGCTACATTTGTATATGTACCTAATAACTTTTCTAAAGACATAAGTGAGGGTAAGAAACAAGGAATATTTTTATATAATGAAAAAGGTACTATACAAACACAAATTGTTAAAAATATTTTGGAGGGTTTTGCAAGTAATGTAAATTCAATTTATGCGATTTATAGTATTGGAGGACAAGCAAAATATGTTCCAACAAAAAATACATTAGTAACTTCTAAAATTAATATTCATGGAAAAACTCCAAGAGCTATAGATTATTACGCTATAACTATGTTAGTTATGACATTAATGTATGGTGCAAGTTATGGTAAGTATGCAATAGAAGAGATATATAATCAGGAAGCGGGAAAAAGAATTCAAATTGCGCCAATAAAAAAATTTGAAATTTTAATTGGATATATTTCATCATCAGTTATTACTGTATTTGCTTCAGGAGTTTTAATTATGATAATAGCCAAGTATATTTTTAAAGCTAATTATGGAAATAACATGCCATTAATAATATTTATTATATTTACAATGTCTGTATTATCAAATTTTATAGGAATGACAATTGCCGTGATTAAAAGAAATTATAAAGGCGAATTTTATGTGGTAGATGTTATTGTTATTGTTTGTACCTTTGTATCAGGTGGATATACGCCAATGAACATAAATAACCATATATACAATAAGGTTATTAAATTTGTACCTAATATGATGGCGCATAATGCCATGTTTAATTGTATATATGGATTTAATAAAAATATAGTTATTTCAAGCATTTTATCTATGTGGATTGCAATAATTTTTTTAATTACTATATCATCGTTATTAGCAAGAAAAAGGGAGGGGTAATATGACTATATTTATAAGTAACTTAAAAAGAATTTTTAAATCAAAAACAAACATTTTTTTTATGGTTATACTACCTGTGGTATTAATAATATTTATGATTTCAATTAATAGAGGAGGAAGAAGATTTTCCTTAGGAATTGTAGATTATGATAATACAAGTTTTACAGAAATTTTAGCAAAAGAGATTGGTAAGGATAGTAAAATAAATTATTTAAATCAAAAAGATATAGATAAGTCATTAGTTAATTTTCAAAATGATTATATAATAGAAATACCAAAAGGATTTACAAAGGAAGTTATAAATGGACATGATAAAAAGATAAAAGGGTATGAAATTGATGGAATAAATGCGTCTAGTGCATTAAAATTTAATATAGAAAACTTTATAAGTACATCAAAAGATATAGGAAAGTATGTTAAAGGAAATGAAAAACTTTTTTATAATGCATTAGAAAAATATAGAGAGGGAATTTTGGATGTAAGTTTAGAAAACATGGATAAAAGTCCAATAAATCAGAATAATATAGAATTTTGTGTAGGGATTCTAATATTTAATATGCTTATGCTAGGAATTAATATGGCCCCAATAATAATTAAAGATAAAATAAGTAGGGTGTACTATAGAATATTTGTATCTCCAATTAAACCACAAAATTATACATTACAAAATCTTATGAGTTTTTTTGTTGTACTTATTATTCAAATAATCATACTACTTACATTTATAGTAGCCATATTAAATATAAGTATTCCCAACTTAAAAAGCATATTTTTAATGTTTTTAATTTTTGGAGTATTTGTTGTTGCCTATAGTTTATTTATCTCTAATATATCCGATAATTCAAGAACAGTTTCAATTATTTCTAGAGGTACAGCTATTCCTATGGCTATGTTAGGAGGGTGTTTTTGGCCAGTAGAAATAATGCCAAGTGTTTTGCAACAAGTTTCTAAATTTATTCCTGTGACATGGATGATGGAGGCCATAAATAAGTTATTATATAATAATAGTTTATTGAGTATTTTGAAGGAAATATCTATAATAGTTCTTTTTTCCATAGTATTTTTACTATTAGCATCATGGCGAAGAAAAGATATAGTTAATTTATAAAGTTTGGGGTGAAATCTGTGGAGTATATATTTAAACTATGTTTTTATAGTTTTGTAATATCCACAAGTATAATAGAAAAGAATGTAACATATCTGTGTGTTGCATCTTTTTTATTAATAATAATTATGGATATTCTCATTGAAAGATATATACCATATAAAATTTTTATATATTTTCAATCAATTATTATAATAATTGTAAGTTATTATAATCCAAATTTTATTGTACTTTTAAATCTATGTTCTTATGAACTTATGAAAAGAGAAGATTATTTAGGAGTGATTTTTATTGTGCCTATTATGAAAATCTTATCATTACAACAAATGTTTATAAATGTATTATTATTTCTTATTAGTAATTTCTATGGGTACATTTATAATAAATATATAGCACAACAAAAAAAGTATAAATTTTTATATGATAATGAAAGAAGAATAAGATATGAACTAGAAGGAACAAAGAATAGGCTTATTCAATATTCATCACAAGTAGAACATTTAACCGAGATTAAAGAAAGAAATAGAATAGCAAGGGAAATACATGATACTGTAGGTCATAGCATAGCAGGACTATATATGCAACTACAAGCAGCATCAAAAATAAGAGGTAAAAACAAAGAAAAATCAGATGAACTAGTTGATAAATCTGTAGATGAACTTTCCAATATTTTATCTTTGCTTAAAGATACGGTGTATAATATAAAACCTGTAGAAACAGTAGGAATAGAATATATTATGAAAATAGTAGAAGATTTCAAATATTGTACAGTAAAATTTGCGAGAACGGGAAACTTCAATAATGTATCTTCTAATGTTATGGAAATTATATCAACTAATATAAAAGAAGCGCTAACTAATGTTTCTAAATATTCTATGGCGGATAATGTTTATATAAATTTAGATGCAAATGAAAATTATATAAGACTTTATATAAAAGATAATGGGATAGGATGCCAAAATATAAAAGAGGGATTAGGCATAAGTGGTATGAAAGAAAGAATAAAAAACATTGGTGGAAGTATATCAATTGATTCTAAGGATGGATTTTTGATAGTATGTGTTATCCCTATTAATAATTTTAGAGGTGAGATATTTGAAGGTTGTAATAGCTGATGATGATGGATTAATAAGAGATAGTCTTAAATTAATTTTAGAACTTGAGGACGATATTGAAGTGGTTGCAACTGCTAAAAATGGTCAAGAAGTAATAGATTGCTCTAGAAGGTATTCTCCAGATGTAGTTCTTATGGATATAAGAATGCCTATATTAGATGGGGTACTTGCAACAAAAAAAATCAAAGAACAACAAAAGGATATTAAAATAATCATTTTGACTACATTCAAAGATGATGAATATATAGCAGAAGCTATAAAGAATGGAGCAGAAGGATATATACTTAAAAATCAAAATTCAGATAGTATTATTGAATGTCTTAGGACAGTTTATAATGGGAATGGGGTTTTTCAAAGAGATATTTTAAATTCTCTAATGTGCATGATTAAAAATAAAAAGAAATCTTCTAATAAAATAAACTTAACAGAGAGAGAGCTTGAAATACTTGCACTTATAGGACAAGGTCTTTCTAATAAAGAAATATCTAAAAAGGTTTATTTAAGTGAAGGAACCATTAGAAATTACATAACCAATTTACTTCAAAAGTTACAATTAAGAGATAGAACGCAACTTGCTATATATTATCTAAAAAATTATTGATTTACTAATAGTATATTATAAAGTGATAATTAAAAAATTTTACTGCAATAAAACACCTGTAATATGTGTTTTATTGCAGTTTTTTGTTTTTTGCTATTAGCTCTTAGTAAAAATAATTAGGAGATGATAATATACTGATAAATTTATTTCAATATCTAAACAAATTAGAAACATACAGAAATTTTAATAAAAATATATTGACAATGAAAAGCAAAAAAGGTATAATATATAACAAATGGAAAATTTAATTAAATTCTATGAAGAGAAAAAGTAGGATATATTGTTGTTCCAAAGAGAGTTGGTGATTTGCTGAAAGCCAATGTTCGATGTATATTTGAAAATCATCTCTGAGAAGTAAAGCTGAAAGTTTAGTAAGTTTTATCGGAAATTTCACCGTTAAAAGAAAAGCGTATTATTTAGTACGTAATTGAGTGCTATGAAAATATAGTTTAGTTTTATATTTTTATAGAATTAGGGTGGTAACGCGAATATACCTCGTCCCTTTTATTAGGGATGAGGTTTTTTTATATTTTTTTAGGAATTAATTTTTAAGGGGGCAGTTTTATGGATATAGAAGGAGACATTGATATTAGAATTAACAGAAAAGATTAGAAATAAAATAGGGGGATTTTAAAATGAATAAAACAGATAAATTATCAACTAAAAATTTATTACTTGTAAGCTTAATGCTTTTTTCACTATTTTTCGGAGCCGGAAATTTAATATTTCCTCCATTCTTAGGTCAAGCAGCTGGAGGACATACTTGGATAGCTATGCTAGGATTTTTCGTTACGGCAGTAGGATTTCCTATACTTGGAGTAATAGCTGTTGCAAAATCAGGTGGACTTCATGCCTTATCAAAAAAGGTTCATCCAGTATTTGCAGTTGTATTTACAGTATTAATATATTTATCAATAGGACCATGTCTTGGAATACCTAGAGCTGGAAGTTTGCCATTTGAAATGGCAGTATCACCATTTTTACCAGAAGGACTTATATCTAATAGATTGGCATTATTTTTATATACATTTGTATTTTTTTCAGTAGCCTATTGGTTATGTTTAACACCATCAAAACTCGTAAATCGTATGGGAAAAGTTTTAACACCAACATTGTTAACATTAATAGCAGGTATATTTTTAGCAAGTTTATTTAAACCATTAGGTGGATACGGTGAAGCAACTGGAGAATATGTAAAATCACCTTTAGTTAAGGGATTTTTAGATGGATATTTGACAATGGATACAATAGCAGCTTTAAATTTTGGAATAGTAATATCATTAGCTGTAAAAGCTAAAGGAGTTAAATCTCAAAAAGCAATTATAAACAATTCTATAAAGGCAGGATTAATAGCAGGTTCTTTATTAATATTTATATATTCAATGCTTGCACATTTAGGAGCAACAAGTGGAGGAAGATTTGGAGCAACAGAAAATGGAGCACAAACATTAGCAAATATAATGCAGTATATATTTGGAAAGCCAGGACTTGTATTATTGTCAGTAATATTTACATTAGCTTGTTTAACAACATGTGTAGGACTTATAACTTCATGTAGTCAATATTTTGTAACAATAATACCAAGTGTAAAGTATATAACTTTTGTAAGAGGATTATCTCTTTCAAGTATGGTTTTAGCCAACATGGGGCTTACTAAAATACTTGCAGTATCTGTACCAGTATTAGATGCAATATATCCTATAGCTATAGTACTTATACTACTTTCTATGGTTGATGGTTTGTTTGGTGAAAGTAATATAGTTTATTGTAGTACAATATTATTTACTGGATGTGTAAGTGTTGTTTATGCCCTAAAGGGTGCCGGATTAAATCTTGGATTTGTAGAAACTATGTTTAGTAAACTACCACTTTATTCACAAGGACTTGGATGGGTAATGCCTACAGTAGTGGGTTGTGCTTTAGGATTAGTTCTAAAATTCTTTAAAAGTAAAGTTCAAGTAGGATCATTAAATATGGATAAAGCTAGATAAAATTTTATTTAAAATACTCTTAGAATATTCTAAGAGTATTTTTATATTACATAAAATAAAAAATTTATATATAATAGTATATACATAAAAGTTAAACATTCGGAGGGGTATTTTTATGAAAACTGTAAATATAAGAGGGGTAATTCTAGGTGAAGGTATACCAAAAGTTTGTACACCTTTAGTTGGAAGAAGTTTAAAAGAATTAAGAGAAGAAATAAATTTACTTAAAGATATAGATTGTGATTTAGTAGAATTTCGAGCAGATTTTTTTGAACATGTAGAAAATATTCAAAAGGTTAAAGAGGTGCTTTTAGAAATTAGAGAAGCATTAAAGGAAAAACCAATATTATTTACATTTAGAAGTGCCAAAGAAGGCGGAGAAAGAGAAGTTGAAAGTGAATTTTATTGTAAGCTTAATAAAGAAATAATAAAAACAAAGCTTATAGATGCTATAGATATTGAATTGTTTAATGAGGAAGAAAGTATATTAGAATTAATAAAAATTGCACATGATGAAGATGTTAAAGTAGTTATGTCTAATCATGATTTTCACAAAACTCCACCAAAGGAAGAAATGATTTCACGTTTAGTAAAAATGCAAGAACTTGGAGCGGATGTTACTAAGATTGCTGTAATGCCTAAAGGTTCGTCAGATGTATTAACATTGCTTGAGGCTACAAATGATATGAAAATAAAGTATGCAAAAACTCCATTTATAACAATGTCAATGAAGGGCGTTGGAATGATAAGTCGCATATCAGGAGAGGTTTTTGGATCAGCAGTAACTTTTGGAGCTAGTAAAAAAGCTTCAGCACCAGGCCAACTACAAGTAAAAGAACTTAAAGAAATTTTAAACGTGGTACATAATGTTCTTTAGTTAAAATATAATAAATAAAAAAGCCTCCAATTATTTGGAGACTTTTTTTGTGGTTTTTAAGTATATATAAATTTAAGAACTAAGCGTCAGCGGCTACACAGTTATTATCAACTTTCTTAATTTTTAAAGTCATTGATAATAATACAAGTGCTATTATTGATCCGCATAAGATGAATATGAATGCACCATTCCATCCAAATTTATCAGCAATAGCTCCTAGAACTAAGTCAGCCATAAGTTCTCCGCATAGGTAACCACAAAGTCCTGAGAAACCAGTAGCGGAACCAACAGCAAAGCTTGGAACAACATCTATAAGATTCATACCTATTAATAATTGTGGACCATAGATGAAGCAACCGATAAATGCAACGGATATCATTGTTATTAAGTAGTTTGAAGTTTGCCAATATGCTAGTGTAGCTATTATAACTCCTATCATACAAAGTATGCTAAGTGGAGCTCTTTTACCTTTAAATAATACATCTGAAAGCCATCCAAGTAATATAGATGCTGGAATAGCTGCATATTCAAATAAGAACATAGCTGAGTTAGCGTTTGCAATAGAAAATCCTTTTTGTTGCTTTAAGTATATTGGAATCCAGTTTACAATTCCTTGTCTTATTAAATAAACAAATATATTAGCTAATGCTAAGTACCAAACGTATTTATTTTTAAGTACATATTTAACCATGATTTCTTTTGAAGATAAGTGTGTTGGTGCTACTTCTTCTTTAACTTCAGGATAATCATTGTTAAATTCTTCTATTGGAGGTAATCCAACTGATTCTGGAGTATCAGCTCCGATTAAAAATACAAATATAGCGATTGCGATACAAATAAAAGCAGGAATAAAGAATATGCTTTGGAAGTATTTTTCACCAAATATAAATAAACATAAAGTAGCGATTGGTGCAATAAGCCCTCCACCTATATTGTGAGAGGTATTCCAAATTCCCATTTTAAGTCCTCTTTCTCTTTGAGAGAACCATTTTCCGATAACTATAGAACAAGGTGGAGCACCCATACCTTGGAAGAATCCATTAAATATCATAAGTAGTAAGAATAATCCAACAGAACTTGTGAATCCCATTAAAATACTAACTACAGATGAAGCTAAAAGTCCGATACCTATAAAATACTTAACATTGGACTTATCCGACAATCCACCTAATATAAATTTACTTAGACCATATGCAACAGCAAGTCCGGTACTTATTAAACCGATTTGAGTTTTAGTAAAATTAAAATGAGTCATTAAAAACGGTGATGCAACTGCAAAGTTCTTTCTTACTAGATAGTACCCAGAATAGCCTATGAAAATCATTAAAAACATACGAATTCTATAAAGCTTATATGTTGAGGCTATTTTGTTTTCTGGAAGCCTTTCTTTTGCAGGTGCAGATTTTAAAAAGTTAAACATATAAAATCCTCCTTGAATTTGTGTAAATGTTTCAATTGGTACTGGTAATGTTTTCACAATTGAACTCTATACATAAATAATAAAAGAAAGAATATACAACAAAATCTCTCAAATGTTTCGTAAATGTAACATTTGAGAGATTTCTAAAAAAAATAATAATTTGGCTATTTATTGTCCCAAATTTTCATAATTTTGTTTCTATCATAGGCAGCTTTTTCAAAACTATACTTTTTATATATATCATAATTTATGTTTTCGTAATTTTTCGTTGAAGTTGCCATAGAAAACCTAGAGAGTTTTTCAGCAATTTCATCTGATAAACAAAAGTCTATAAATGCTTTAGCTTCCTTGGTATTTTTAGAATTTTTTATAGCAGCAATAGCATTTACATTCCAACCTGTATTTTTAGGAATAATAGTAACAATATCTTTATTGGATTTACCCATTATTTTTTGATCACCAAGAAAATTAACTGTCATTGTATATTCTCCAGAGGAAACCCTTTGAATAGAGTTAAATCCACTTATTGTTAGCTTATTTGTATTATTTTTTAGTGCAGTTATAAGCTGAGAAAATGACTTTTCGTTCATTTGTTGATATAAATTAGCTAAAAAAGTATATCCTGTTCCTGAAGACTTAGGGTCTGGCAATATAATTTTATCTTTATATAATGGATTCGTTAAATCTTCAAAGGTTTTTGGCATAGGAATTTTAGAACCAAATTGTTTATTCCAAGTATTTTTATTTATACCTATAGAAAGAGGTTCAATTTCAAATCCGGTCCAATAATTATCACTATCTTTATAGTTTGAAGATATATTTTTAGCATTAGGTGATTTATACTTTGAAAGTACACCGTAACTTTTTAAAAGCTCATACCCATCGGCTGTTCCACCTATAAATATATTGCCCTGGGGATTGGATTTTTCGTCAAGTATTCTCATTACTGCTTCTTCTGTTGGAAGTTTTATATATTCATATGTACAACCGGTTTTTTGCTTAAATAGTTCTAAAAGATATTTAGCTTCTTCTTCTCTAAGTGCAACATACACTACTATGTGTTTATTTCTAAGATCAGGATAACTTAAATTGGAATTTAAAGAGAAGGAGAGGTAAATAAAAAAAATTAAAACAACACTTAATATAACTGATATTAAGTAGCGTTTATTTGTAAAAGTTCTCATTAATATTCCCCTTTACATATATATTTTTTCCGTTTTCATCACCTAAATATTGAATTATTACGTAGTTTTCATATACATCCAAAAGTATAATATTTTCAGAAGTAAGTTTTTCTTTGTTATCTATGTATATTTTCAAATGGAATTTAGGGTTTTCATTTAAATTAGTTTCTAAAAAATCTTTATTGTTGCTCATTATCTTTAATTTTTTAAAGTTTGCAACTAACTTTTTTTTGCTACTATCATTCAATAAAAATTCAGAATTTGAATTGGAGAATATTATTGAACTTGTATCCTTATTTAATATATTTAACAAATTATTGAATTTATATAGTGAGTCTACTAACATATTTCTAAGTATACTTATTAAATATGAATTGCTAGATATATAATTACCGTTCATAAGCAAACGATTATCTATTTCAAAGTTGTCAAATTCTCCATTTAGATAAACTATAGTGCCTTTTAAGGATATTACGTTATTAGTTGATAAATTGGCAGAGGATTTAGTGTTAGAATTAGAAATAATTCTAATATATTTAAGTATATCGTTTAATAAAAACTTATCAGTAATTTCTGTTGAACCCAGTATTGAATTTGAAATTTTAATTTTATTAGGAAGTTTATTGTCTAGTGGTTCATGCATATTACTGGAATTTGATATTATATTGACTTTATTATAAATAATTTTGTTGTAGTATATAAAAGAAGATATACACATTAAAAACAAAAGTATGTATAGTAAAATTATCTTTTTTCGTATCAACTATGATAGCCTCCTTTCATTAAAAAATTATCTATAAAAAGTTAAAATTATTTCTGTACCTAAATCTAGGTTGCTTTTGATTTCAAATGCTCCATTTTCATTGTTTAATATTTCTCTACATATGTTAAGTCCAAAGCCGTTTCCATTGTGTTTTATTGGACTTGTAACATCGAACCCAACACCATCATCACGTATTGAAATTTGAATTTTATCATCAAACATTTTAGAAGATATAAATATATTTTCACAACCGCTATATTTTATTGCGTTATCTAATATATTTATAAGAACTTGTTTGGTTTTATTGTAGTCAGCATAGATAAAAAGAGCTTCATAATTAGTTTCAACACATATGTGATATTTCTCAAGACGTATGTAAAGCATTTTTATAACATCATCAATTAATGACTTAATGTTTACATAGGTGTATTCTATTTTAAATTCATTGGTATTTAATTTAGAAAGCAATAAAATTTCTTCTACTAAGTTTAAAAGACGTTTTCCTTCTTTACGTATAAGCATAGAGCTTTCTGAAATTTTATTGTTATCTTTTAGTTTTGGGATAATTTCCGAAAAACCTATAATTGCTGTAAGTGGGGTTTTGAATTCATGAGATATATTATCAAAAAATTTCTTTTGATTATTTTTAGCTTCCTTCAATTCGGAAATATATTTTTCAAGGCTTTCGCTCATGTAATTAAATGTATTTGCAAGATCTTCTATTTCATCTCCACTATTGATTTCGATTTTTTCAGAAAAGTTACCTTTGGCTATTTTATTTGAGTGATTTTCTAAAGTGGTCAGAGGATTTACAATTTCCTTTGCAAAACTATGTATTAAAATGATTCCAAGCATTAGGGCTATAATTCCACCAATAATCATCATTATTAATGTATTATTTATAACTTTTAATTCTCCAGATTCCTGAAGTATAAGTCGTAATGTTCCACAAAGTTTATTATTATAAAGGATTGGACTCGATAAAAATATATATGGAGTACCGTCTACTTTTTTTATTATATAAGCTTTTTTATTTTCTAAAGCATTACTTATATCTTCATTATATAAACTAATTTTGTCTTTATCTGAGTCATAAATTAGCTGTCCTGAAGTATTAAACATTTGAACTCTAAGATTAAATTTTTCGCTTAGGGTAGTTACTATAAAGGGAGCACTGTCCTTTAATACATCTTCTGGATCTTGAAGTTTTTTTAAGCTTAATATGTTTTTTATATATATTTGAGCAGAATTATTTTCATTTAATAAGTAATCTACAGAATTTTTTATTATATTTTTTGATAATGTACTTACAGTAATAAAGTATATAAAAACTATTATTGGGGCTAGTATAAGTATGTTTGTTAAAATTATTTTTCTCTTTAGGTTTAATTTAAGATTCATTATTATCCACTTCTATTTTGTAACCAGCTTTATAGAGTGTTTTTATATAATTTTGACATTTCCCAAGTTTCTTTCTTAATCTTTGAATTAATATGTCTACAGCACGTGTAGTTCCTTCAAAGTCATAGCCCCAGACTTTGCTTAAAAGTTCTTCTCTAGAAAAAACTTTTTCTTTGTTTTCACATAGGTAACTTAAAACTTCAAATTCTTTATATGTTAAAGTCACTTCAGTAGAATTTATAATAAGTTTTCTTTCCTTTTTTAAAATTCTAAGAGAACCTAATATAATTTCATTTTTTTCGTTAACAATATCTTTTTTTACTCGTTTGGAAGCAATTTTTATTCGTAGTATTAATTCTGTGCTATTAAATGGTTTTGTTATATAGTCATCAGCGCCTAATTGAAGTCCGAGTATTTTATCGTTTATATCATTTTTGGCAGTTAACATTATTATAGGAATATCAGAAATATTTTTTATTTTAGGTATTAGATTAAATCCATTAATGTCAGGTAACATTGCATCAAGTATTATTAATTGTATATTTTCTTTAGATAAAATATTTAGCGCATCTAATCCTGTTTTTGCCGTCATAACTTCATAGTTTTCAAGTTCTAAAGTCATTTCAATAAGTTGTAATATACTTATTTCGTCATCTACAACTAATATTTTCATACTAATCTCCTTACTTTTTTAAAAAAAATTTAATTTAATAAAATATGTACATTATTTTATTATATCCATTCTTTTATATAAAACAAGTTATAGTGGTTAAAGTAGTATGTGTTATTGAAATATAAAAAAACTATAAAGTTTAAGTTTAAAAAATCAATTATGTTATACTGAAAATAATGGGATTTTAATGAGAAAGGATAATTATAAATGGAATATAATAAGTTAAATGAAAATGCTAAAAAAGCATGGAGACTTTCAAATTTTATAGTACTAATAATAGTAAGTGCAATAGCCATAGGACTTAGAATTGTATTTAATCACAAGTTAGGTAAATACGGGTTTGTGGCTAGTATAATTGTAGGAGTAATAATATTTTTGCTTATTGTTGATGTTTTAATAAATCCAATAATAGAGTATAAGCAGTGGAAGTATATAATAACAGAGGATAGAATTGAATTTGTCCATGGAATATATTTTTTAACTACTACAATAATTCCTATGGTAAGAATTCAACATATAGATATTGAAGAAGGACCAATAAATAGAATGTATAAACTTGCTAAAATAACTATTCATACAGCGGGGGGAGTGCATAAAATAGAGGGTATTCCAAAGGAAAAAGCTCAAGAAATTAGTGAATACATAAAAGAGAGAATTCAAGTTAAAGTAAAGGAAAAATTAAGTGCAGGAAATGAGGAAAAGAACTATGAATAAAGAGTATAGAAATCATTTTTGCACTATGATTATAAATATAATAAAAGAATTAAGGACATTTATTGCCTTTGCTATTGTAATTTTGATAAAAGTAACTACAAGTAAAGCTATTATAATATGTGGTTTAATGTGCGGTTACTTATTTATAAAAAATTTTTTAAAGTGGAGAACTACTAAGTTTACCATAGAAAATGGAATGTTGAATTATAATAGTGGAATAGTATCTAAGCAAAGAGTAAGTGTTCCAATAGATAAAATAACTACTATAGATCTTGAACAGGATTTATTTGAAAGAATTTTTAATGTTTATAAAGTAAAAATAGATAGTGGAAGTCTTGGATTAAATAAAGATGGTAGTGAGATAAAAATTGTTTTAAAGAAAAAGTCAGCTTTTGTACTTAGAGAAGTTTTAAGAAATAATACTTATGATTATGATGAAGATGTTATATATGAAAAAATTTCTCATGAAAAAGAATACGATAAAGTATCAGAGAAACCTATAAATAAACTAACTGTAAAGAATAAGGAACTTTTTTTATCCGCAGTTACGGGCAATAATTTGGCTTATGGAATAGGATTATTAGTTGCGGTACGAAAAGGTTTAGACAAAATAAAGGATCTACTAAAAGTTGATATAGCATCAAAATTTTCTAAGTATAAACATGTAGCAAAATTTGATGATTATTCAATGCTATACATTATATATTTTATACTTGGAATTTTTATTTTGTTTTTAATTGTAAGCATAGCATGTTCTGTTATTGGTACTATAATAAAGTATTACGGTTTTAGTGTTTATAGAAAAAATAACACTATATTTATAGAATACGGATTTTTTAATAAAAAATCATACTCATTACATGTGGAAAATATTCATGCAATAAAGTTAAAACAAAATTTAATAAAACAAAAATTTAATTTATACAGGATTGAAGTTGCAACGGTTGGATATGGAGATGAGGATTCTGAAGAAGCTATACTTTATCCAATAGCTAATAAGAAAAAGCTAGAAGATATAATAGATTCTTTAATTCCAGAGTTTAAGTATAGTGGAGGATTTAATAAAGCTCCTAAAAAGGCCATTATGAAATATATGATGCTTCCAACAGTTATAACAATATTAATATGTTCTTTACTATCATTTATAAAAGTTAAATTAAGTTTTAGTTTCATTTTAGTACCTATTGTTATGATAAATAGATACTTAAATTATAAAAATGCAGGTATAGGGTTTAATGATGATATAGCTGTTTTTTCTTCAAAAGGATTTAGAAAAGAAACTATCTATATTAAAATTCAAAGCATACAATCAATAAGTATGTCTTCTAACTATTTTCAGAGAAGAAAGAATTTATGTACTTATAATATAGATTTTCATTCATCAAATCTTATTGATATTGTAGAGATAAAACATCTTGAGAATTCTTATTTTAGAAAACTTGAAGATAAAATAGATTTTTAAAATTGTGTTTGTAAGGGGGAGAAAAATGAATGGAAAGATACTTGTAATAGAGGATGACGTTGAAATAGCTAATATCATACAAAGTCATCTTACACGAGAAAATTATAGTGTGAATTGGTCATCTACAGGAAAAGAAGGGTTAGAAGATTTTAAGAAAGATACATATGACTTAATTATATTAGATATTATGCTACCAGAAATCGATGGATTTACTGTTTGTAAAAATATTAGATTATTAAGTAATGTTCCTATATTAATATTAAGTGCTAAGAAACAAGAAGTGGACAAGGTAAAGGGACTTAAACTTGGGGCAGATGATTACATAACAAAGCCATTTAGTTTAATAGAACTGGAAGCTAGAGTTGAAAATAACATAAAAAGATATAAAGGTTATAATAAAAAAACAGATGACAATAGTATATGGAGATATAAAAATGGACTTACGATAATAAAAGATGAAATGAAGGTTTTAATTGATGATAAAGAAATAGAGCTTACATCTAAGGAATTTTCTTTATTAGTAGTATTAGCTCAAAATGAACATAAGGTATTTACAAAGAAAGAACTATATGAAAATGTTTGGAATCAAGATAACTTAGAAGGAAATAATACTATAACTGTTCATGTTAAAGGGCTAAGACAAAAACTAAAAGATAATGTTAAAAACCCTAAGTATATTCAAACAGTATGGGGAACGGGGTATAAGTTTATCGGAGAAAAAATAATATGAAGTTAAAAAATTGGCTTATAAGTTCTTACATAGTTGTTATGATACTTCCGATAATTATAGCGATAATGGTATATAATGGAATTAAGTTTTGCAGTAATAGAGTTGAATTGGAGTATTATTTAAATACCCTAGGAATAATTTCAAAGTATGAAAATAGACTTGAAAATTTGTCTATATACAAGAATTTACATGAAAAAGTAAACTTATTAGATAAAGAAGATAACGGTTTAATAGAAATAGATGTATATGATAATTATGGAACTTTAATATATTCTTCAGAAGACAAAAATTCCATAGTATCTAATAGTGTTAATATAGATGAATTGTATAAAAACTTATATGTAATTAAGAGAGAATATAATTACAATGTTATAAAAAGACCCGTATTTAGTGGTGATAAAATAGTAGGATTTTATAAAATAAAGATATTAAAAAATGATGTAGTAAATAATATAAATTCAGTTGTAATTTTATCTATAATAGTATTTATATTAGCATTAATCGAAGTATTTGTAGGAACTATTCATTTTCTAAATAAAAAAATTCTAAACCCAATGTCTATGCTTGTTAAAGATATGAAAGCATATACTAGGGGAGATCCTACTATACAATTTGAGTATAACAAAAGTGATGAAGTTGGGGATTTAATAAATCATTTTAATGAGCTAAAAGGTGAAATTGAGGTAAATAAAAAAGAAATAGAAAGACAACATAAAGAAAAAGAATATTTAATAGCTGCACTTTCACATGATTTAAAAACTCCGTTAACGGCAATAAGGGCTTATTCTGAAGCTATTAATAGATATGATAATTTAAGCGAGGATACAATAAAAGATTATAGTTCAATAATCATAAATAAAAGTGATTATATGAAAAAGATGCTTGAGGATCTTTTAGCCTATACTCTTCTTACAACTGAAGAAGAATTGAATTTAGTAGAAGTAGATGGCGAAGAATTTTTAGAGATGCTTTTTTATGGATATGATGAATTATGTGAAAAAAATAATATAATTCTCATCAAGAATATAGATGTTCGTGGAAACTATTGTTTAGATGTAAATTCCATGATAAGAGTAATTGACAATTTAATAAGTAATTCTATTAGGTATACAAAAAACGGAGGGAAAATATATTTAGGAGCGTATTCGGAAGAAGGAAATTTACCTAAATTTTTACCAGATGAATTAGTGAGAGAAATAAATAAAAATATAAAAGAAAATATGTTTGTATTTGTAAGTAATAATGGTGATGCAATACCAGAATCGGAACAATCAAAGATTTTTAAAGCCTTTTATCAATCAGATAATTCTAGAAGTAAGTCTTTAAGTGGTGGTGTAGGTCTTGGTCTTAGCATAGTAAAGGTTATAATGGACAAACATCAGGGAAGTGTTAAGATTTTTTCAAAAGATGGCTTTGGAACACTAGTAGGATGTTTTATAAAAAGGAAAAGTTAAAGAGGAATGGTGACTATGAAAATAAAAAAAATAGGGTTAGCGCTATTGGGGATTATAAGTATAAGTTCAATGATTTTTACAGGATGCAATTCTAATTCTGCAATTATTCCAGAGGATATTATATCTAATGTAGTAAACTTAGATAAAGAAAATAAGACATTTTATGGTGAAAGTAAAATGGATACTTATGAAAATGGAAAAAAAGTTTCAACTGTAAATTTAAAAGAATGGAGTTTACCAGGAAATAAGGTTAGAAGAGAAGTTACAAGTGATTTAGGTGATGGGAAATTTGATAAAGCTATAATGACTTGTGATGGAAAGAAAATGATTTTACGTAATAATGATGTTTATATGCAAAGTACAAATATTATAAAAGAAAATTGGGTTATGAGTAAGAGCCCTAAAAAATTTGCTATGGATGAAATGGCTAATATAACAAAAACTCATACAATTGAAATTAAGGGAGAAGAAGTTGTAAATAACAGAAATACATATCATTTGTATGCTAAACCTAAAGATATAAATAAAAAGGGAATTTCAGCAGGAAAAATTGATTATTGGATAGACAAAGATAATTGGTTTATAGTGAAATGTGATAGTAAAAATGAAAATATTAGAGTTGTTTCTGAGTATTTAAATGTTAATTTTAAGCCTAACATAGATAATAGTATGTTTACTCAAAAAATACCTAAAGGTGTTAAAGTTGAAAACTTAGATAAAAAGGAAGTTAATAAAAGTATAACAGTGAAGGATGCTAGTAAAAAGATAGGAAAAGAAATACTTATATACAAAGGAATAGACTATAATTTAGATAAAATATGCTGTATAGAAGATGCTGATAAAACAAGTAATGAAATTAATGAAATATATGTAGACAACAGGGGAGTAGAAGTTTTTAATATTTCTGCAAAAAAGGCTATAAAAAGTGATAATGAAGAAGATGAAATAAAATTAGATATAGCTGAAAAAGTTAAGGTGAGAGGATTTGATGGAGAAATTTTAGAAGCTAATAATTTTAAATCTGTATTATGGGAAGAGGACGGCATAAACTATACTATATTTACAAATACAGCTAATTTTACATTAGATGATTGCAAGAAAATAGCGGAACAGTTAATCAAAGAAAAATAAATATTTGTGTAAGTATATTAGAAAAACTTATTAAAAAACTAATATAGTAACTTGTTATAATAAGGCGTTGAAATATAAGTATACACAAGAGGCTATAGATAATGATATGCAATATATGGATTTATATTTGGAGATAATTAAATATAAAAAAGACTAAATAATATAAAAAAACTACCTTAAATTTATTATTGAATTAGGGTAGTTTTTTTTATTTATATAAAATTTTATAAGTATAATAGGTAAATTTGTAAATTGATGCGTTAGATAAAATTACCAATAAGTATTAAAATATATTTGGTATGTACGACTAATATAGATATAAATTTATATTATATAAATTTTAATAATATTATTAACGCTTTTTAAGTGAAAAATAGTTAGAAGGTAGGGATGAAATTGACAGAAAATAAAAGCGAATTAATATGGCAGAAAATTTTAAGGGAAAAAGTACATCCAGGATTTATAATACCTTGGAAAGAAAAGAATAAAGAAGAAGAGTTTAAAAATGTAATTAATGACACATTATATACTTTAAATGAGTTAAAAGGAAGTAAAGAAGAGGGAAAATCATTTTTAGGAAAATCAAATTGTTGTATATCAAATTATAGAGAAATTAATAAGGTAAAGAGAAACGCTAATATACCAGAAAAATCATCTTCTATAGAAGAAGTAATAAAAAGTGCTTCAAAATATTTTGATGGTATGTTTAATTGGGTGCATCCAAAATCAATGGTTAATGTAGCTCCTCCAGCTGCTATTCCATCAATTGCGGGAAGTTTAATGGGAGCTATCTTTAATCCTAATATAGTTGAGCAAGAGTATTCAGGAAATATAGCAGCTCTTGAAATAGAGGTTGCAGCAATAATTTCAAAACTTGTAGGATATGATTATAAAAAGGCTACAGGACATTTTACATTTGGAGGAACAGGGGCATACTTGTTTGCCACTAAACTTGCATTAACTAAGTTACTTGGAAAAGAAAGTAGAAAAAACGGAATAAGAAGTGATGCACAAATATTAGTATCTAATGTAGGTCACTATGCAATGAAAAATTGTAGTGATTGGACTGGACTTGGAACTAATAACGTAAGAAATATAAATCTTAATGAAGATAGTTCCATGGATCTTAATCATTTAGAAGAAGTTATGGAACAATGTTATAAAGAAGGAAAGCCTATAGCTATGATTGTTGCCACTATGGGAACTACAGATGCCTTTGCTGTAGATAATATAAAAGGTATAGTAGAAATCTGTGATAGATTTGTAAGGAAGCATAATCTAAAAAAGAGACCGTTTATATATGCAGATGCAGTAATAGGATGGGCATGGAGTGTATTTAATTCATATGACTTTAAAGAAAATTCTATGGAGTTTTCAGAAAAAACTTTAAGATCTATAGAAAAAAGTGTAGCAAATATAAGAAATTTAAATTTAGCTGACGCTATAGGAATAGATTTTCATAAAACAGGATTTACTTGTTATAATTGTAGCATGATTTGCATTAAAGACTGTAATGATATAGATATGCTAACTAGAGATAAAGATCAGATGGCTTATCTATACCATTCAAGTGCGTATACTCCTGGAGAATACACATTAGAATGTTCTAGAGGGGGAGGATATGCTCTTTCAGCTTGGTGTAATTTGCAGTACTTTGGCTTAGAAGGATATAGAGTTATATTAGGAAACTTAATAGAATGTGAAATGTCTTTACGAAATGTTATAAAAGAAGAACCAAATCTTGTTTGTGTAAATGAAAAAGATAATGGATTAGTTACTTTATTTAGAGTATATCCAGATAAATTAAAAGAAAATATAAATAAAGTAAATTTTGCTGAAGAACAGTACAAAAATGAATTTACTAATCCAGATTATAAAGAGCAATTAAAAAAATATAATGAGTACCAAAATAAAATTGCAAATGAACTTGAAAGAATGATGTTTGAGGAAAATGGACCAGCTCTTAGCTTTACAAGTAAGTTTAGATTATCACAGTATGGAGAACCTATAGCAGCTATAAAGGCTTATCCAATGTCACCATATATGAATTTTTCAGAGGAAAGATTAAAAGAAGACATAATTAAATATGTTTTACGTGCTAAGGAAAATGTTGATAAAAAATTATAATAAATAAAATAATTACGAGAGTATATAAAAAATATTATGTACTCTCTTTTTGTATATAATCTAAAAAGAAACTTATATATAATTATTTATATTTTATACAGCTAAAAAACAATATGATATAATAAAGATTATAAAATTTAATATTATAAAAATTAATTAAAAGGAATTGAAATTATGAAGAAAAGACTATTATTTTTAGTATTATTTGTGATTGCATTAGCATTAGTTAGATTTGGTGTTAAAACTGTAGTGCTTAGAAATCCTACAAATGATGTATCAATTGAGAAAAATGAAAGTATACCTGTACTTATGTATCATTCTATAAAGTACGAAAAAGGAAATCCTGTAAGACTTCCAAAGGAAAAATTTGAAGAGCAAATGAACTATTTAAAAGATAATAATTATAATACTTTGACATTAGATGAACTATATGATTTTTTAGAAAATAATAAACCTATTCCTAAAAAGTCCATAGTGCTTACATTTGATGATGGGTACAAGGATAATTACGAAACAGCTATACCTATACTAAAAAAATATAATTTTAAAGCCACATTTTTTATGATAAGTGACTATATAGGAACAGGTGAATATTTAACTTTAGATCAGCTTAAAGAAATGCAAAAGGATGGTTTTGATATAGAAAGCCATACAACAAATCATAATAAATTAACTAAAGAAAGTTATCAGGCTCAATATAAGATGTTTTTAGATTCTAAAGAAAAATTAGAAAAGCTATTAAATAAAAAAGTAAAATATATAGCTTATCCATATGGAAAATATAATGAAGATAGTATAAAGGCAGTTAAAGCTGCTGGATATAAAATGGCTGTTACAACTCACTGTAAATGGACAGATAGAAATGAAGAAATCTATAAAATAAGCAGAGTTGGCATAAGTGGGAAACATGATATGGACAAGTTTATAAATAAGTTGAATTATAAGAATTTTTGTAGAGTATATAAATACTTATTGTTATAAAAGTTGAGGAATAACTTGACAATTTGTTTAAAAACAATATAAAATCAATATCGACAACAAAATATAAAATACATACAAAGTAGGTGTCAGTTATAATTGAAAGTTTGATTATGAACTGGTGAAAAGGGAAGCTGGGTGAAAGTCCCACACGGTCCCGCCGCTGTAAGAGAGGAGTTTTTCTTAACAAAACCACTGGTATCTTAAGATATTGGGAAGGGTAGAAAAATTATGATACTCAAGTCAGAAGACCTGCCTATTTTTGTACACCAATGAACTCTACGGATGATAGGGGGTGTTTTAATGAAATATTATACACTTTTTTTGACCTCTTGACGTTTATTGGAAGGGGTTTTCTTTTTTGGAAAAAACCTAAAGTCAAAATGTTGTTAAACTAAAAAAAGGAGAGGTTAGTAAATGAAATTAAAAAGAAAGTATCAATTGTTTCTATTAGTGTTCTTTGTGGGCATGTTTACTGTTAGAACAGCGTATGCCATGCATATAATGGAAGGATTTTTACCACCAATGTGGTGTGGAATTTGGGGTGCTTTATGTGTACCTTTTGTAATTAAAGGACTTATATCTATAAAGAAAAAGGTAAATATAAACCCCAAAATAAAAATGCTTATTGCTATGGCTGGAGCATTTGCCTTTGTACTATCAGCTTTAAAAATACCATCAGTTACAGGAAGTTGTTCACATCCAACAGGAGTTGGTCTTGGAGCTATTTTATTTGGACCAGCAGTTATGAGTGTTTTAGGATTAATTGTTCTCATATTCCAAGCATTACTTCTTGCCCATGGTGGAATAACAACTCTTGGTGCTAACACATTTTCTATGGCAGTTATAGGACCTATAGTATCATATTATTTGTACAAGCTATTAAGAAAATTAAACTTATCAAGAAGTATATCAATATTTTTTGCAGCAGCATTAGGGGATTTAATGACTTATGTTACAACTTCTATACAACTTTCACTAGCATTCCCTGATAAGACTGGTGGATTTATGATGTCACTTGGAAAGTTTATGGGTATATTTGCTATAACTCAAATACCACTTGCAATAAGTGAAGGAATTTTAACTGTTATAGTATTTAATCTTCTATTCAATTATAACAAAAATGAACTTGAAGAATTAGATGTTATTTCAAAGGAGGTATAGTATGAATACTGAAAAGAAAACAAATAATAAATCTATGTTTAAAAAGAATATATTTCTTGGAATTTTAGTTGTAGTAATAGCTGTTGCTCCTTTGATTTTTACAAAAGGTGCTGAATTTGCAGGTTCAGATGACCAAGCAGAAGAAGCTATTACACAAGTAGATAAAAATTATAAACCATGGTTTTCACCTGTATGGGAACCACCAAGTGGAGAAATAGAAAGTTTACTATTTGCACTTCAAGCTGCTATTGGTGCAGGAATAGTAGGATATTACTTTGGATATGCAAAGGGAAAAAAGAAAAATAACGAAAGTGAGAAATAATGATTTCAATAGATAAATTATCATACATATCAAAATTAAGATATGTAAATCCAATGGAAAAATTTTTATTTTCTATGATTACTATGTTTTGTGGAATATTTTTAAATAACATATTAGTGTCTATAATTATATTTTTAGTAATGTCTTTTATGACATTGTATAAAGCTAAGATACCATTTATATCTTATTATAAATTAATATTAATACCATTAGTATTTTTGGTTATAGGAATCATAACAATAGCTATAAATATTGGGTATAATAATGAGTTTTTATTTAGTTTTAAAATTTTTGGATTCACTATGGGATGCACAAAAGAGGGAATATATAATGCTATGCAGATATTATTTAAATCAATGGCATCAGTATCATGCTTATATTTTCTTGCACTTACAACGCCAATAGTTGAAATTTTATCTGTTCTAAAAAAGTTAAGAGTTCCTAAATTATTTATAGAACTTATGGGACTTATATATAGACTTATATTTGTACTTTTTGAAACTATGAATACAATTTATATATCTCAAACAGGTAGACTTGGTTATTCTACTGTAAAAAAGGGGTATAAGTCATTAGGACAATTGGTAACTACTTTGTTTGTTAGAGCTTATAAAAAGTCACAAGATATGTATACTGCAATGGAAGCAAGATGTTATAATGGTGAGATTAATGTAATAGAAAAAAGATATAAAATATCTTATAAAAACATAGGAATGATAATATTTTTTCAGATAGTTTTATTGATTGTAAAGTATAAATTTTAAATGTAAATTTAACTATAGATTTTTTATATTTAAAGCCACAGAGTTTATTATCTGTGGCTATATTAAATATTTGGAGGAAAATTAATGAAAGAGTACATATTAGAAACTAAAAATTTAAGTTTTAAATATGAAGATGGAACCAATGCTTTAAATAATATAAGTTTAAAAATAGAAAAGGGAAAAAAGATAGCTTTCTTAGGGGTAAATGGTGCTGGGAAATCTACTTTATTTTTAAACTTTAATGGTATATTAAAACCAAGTTCAGGAGAAGTCTTATACAAAGGAGAAAAAATAAAGTATACTCATTCATACTTAAATGAACTTAGAAAGAATATAGGAATTGTATTTCAAGATCCAGATAATCAGCTTTTTTCAGCAAATGTTTACCAAGAAGTTTCCTTTGGAGCTATGAATTTAGATTTAGAGGAGACGGAAGTTAGAAAAAGAGTAGATGAGGGTTTAAAAAGTGTTAATATGTATGAATACAAGGATAAAGCGGTTCACTTTTTAAGTTATGGTCAGAAAAAGAGGGTTTCAATAGCAGATATACTAGTTATGGAACCTGAAATCATAATATTTGATGAATCTACTTCAAGCTTAGATCCAAAACACGCTAAGCAAATTGTTGAGATATTTAATGAGATAAATGAAGTTGGAATAACAGTAATATTATCAACACATGATGTTGAAATTGCATATTCATGGGCAGATTATATTATAGTTATGAAAGATGGAAAAGTAGTAAAATCAGGAGAACCTGTTGGAATTTTTAAGGATGATGATTTTATAAAGGATGTTTATTTAGATAAGCCTATTGTACTAGAAGTATATGAAAAGTTAGTTGAAAAAGGATACATAGAATTACAAGATAATATACCTAGAAATAAAGATGAACTTATAAAAATATTAGATAACAAATAAATAAAGCTCTCGAATTTAAAATCGAGAGCTTTAATATTTAACCTATTCCATTGTAGATAATTCCAAGAATTAATACTAATGTAGCTGCTGCTATAAATATAGTAGACATTGGTTTAAACCATTTGCCTAAAGGTTTTTTAGAACCTTTATTAATATCTTTTATGGCATTATCGAATCCATATACCCAAATAAAAGTTATAGATGCTATAATTGAGCCTATTGGTGCTAAATAAATAGTAACAAAATCAGCCCATTTACCGAATCTATCCATGCTTAAATCTAAAGGAAGTCCTATTAAAAATGCAATAACTGCAACAAGTAAAACTGCAAAAATTCTTTTAAACTTGAACTTACTTATAAGTGCTTCAGATGGAGCTTCAAGCATATTCATAGCAGAGGAAACTCCAGCAAATATTATACTTAAGAAAAATAGTATTCCAAATAAGTATCCTAAAGGCATAGAATTAAATATGTGTGGCATAGTGATAAATAATAATGATGGACCAGATGTTGGATCAAGTCCAAAAGAAAATACTGCTGGCATTATAATAAATGCAGCAAGTAATGCTGAAATAGTATCAAAAATAGCTACATTTAAAGCTGCAGAAGGTATATCTTCTTTATCTTTTAAGTAACTACCGTAAACAACCATACCTGCACCATTTAAAGAAACAGTAAAAAAGGCTTGACCTAAAGCCATAATCCAAGTCATAGGTTTTAATAAAAATTCCCAATGAGGAACTAATAAATATTCAAGTCCAGCAATAGCACCTTTTAGTGTAACTGATCTTATAAGAAGAATAATAAATACTATGAAAAGTCCAGGCATTAGAATTTTGTTAGCTTTTTCGATTCCTTTAGTTATTCCTAGTAGAACAATAGCAACTGTAATTACAAGTGCTAATAAGTGCCAAGGAATACTAGAAGAAGTACCTGCAAAGCTATCAAAATAGCTTCCTATATTTTCTTTATATATACGACCGTTTAGTGATAGGAAGAAATATTTAAATATCCATCCAACAACCACAGAGTAGAAAATTAGTGTACAAGCTACCGCAAGAGTAGGTATTATACTTAAGATTTTACCAAAGGGTTTATTTTTTTCTTCAAAAGTATCTTGAATTCCTTTCAAAGAACCACATCTTCTAGATCTTCCAAAACTAAATTCTATAATAAGCCCCGTAGTACCTAAAATAAAAACGCAAATAAAGTAGGGAATGAGAAACGCGGCACCCCCAAATTGACCTAATCTCCAGGGAAACATCCATATGTTACCTAGTCCTATAGCAGAACCTAAACACGCAAGAACAAAGCCAAGTTTCCCAGAGAAAGTTTCTCTAGTTTTCATTAAGTTAGCCTCCTTAAATATTTTTATATAATTATGAAATAATTTTATCAAAAAACATGTATTAATTAAAGAAGAATGTAATTAAATATACATTAATTATGTGTAGAAAATTAAAATAATATAAAGATATAAGGATTTTTTTTGTACTTTTTAAAGTAAATGTAACCTTTTGGAGTAAAAATATACTATAATGTTGTTTGGGAAATATTTTATTTATAAAATATTGAATACATATTAATAAATTGAGGAGGATAACAGAATACAAATGTCAAAGCGAAGGGTAAGAATTAAGAGTCTTAAAAGGTTTTTAATAAATATAATATGTATCTTTATGATTTTTACTGGAATTTCCCTAGTTGCAACCCATAAAATACCTAAAGAGGCAAATGTTTCAGCTAAAGTATCTAGTAAAAATGAAGTTAATGAAAAGTTACAAAATCAAATAGTTAATAGTGAAAAAAGTAATGATGCTGTAGCTGATAATAAACCTAAAGAAATTGAAGTGGAAAATAAGGTTTATTTTAAAGATTCCTTATTTTTAGGAGATTCTATAATAGAAGCAATGTCTTTTTTTGGTGATTTAGATGAAGAAAATGTAATGGGAATTATAGGTCTTACAATAAAAAAAGCTATTGTCAATGTTGATAAAATAAAGAATAGAAATCCTGATAAATTATTTATTATGTT
This sequence comes from Clostridium novyi NT, assembly GCF_000014125.1. Taxonomy (NCBI): domain Bacteria; kingdom Bacillati; phylum Bacillota; class Clostridia; order Eubacteriales; family Clostridiaceae; genus Clostridium; species Clostridium novyi. Next base: position 472,515 of record NC_008593.1, read on the forward strand.
AGGACATAATGATTTAGAGAACAATATGGATATGAATATGAATAATTACACACAATTAATAGAGAAATTAAAAGAAAAAATGCCAAATACAAAAATATATATTCAAGGAGTTCTTCCTGCTACTGAAAAAGCAGCTCTAAAACATAAATATCTATCACCAGATAACATAAAAAATTTCAATGATAATTTAAAACAAGTTTGTGAAAAAGAAAATGTAAAATTTATTGATCTATCGCCTATGATCAAGGATTTGGATAAGAGGGTTTATGAACCAGATGGAATTCATTTCAAAGAGCCTTTTTATAAAATATGGTTAGATTATTTAAAAATAAATTATAAATAAAGGAGAGATTAATATGAGTAATGTAAGAAAAAATTTTAAGAAAACTTTATTAGTGTTATTTACACTTATCTTTTCATCTAGTGTTTTACTAGCATGTTCAAAGGAGACAAAAAAAGACGTGTCAATAAGTGAACTTGGACAAAAAATCTCTAAAAGTACAGATGTATCTAAAATGAAACAAGGAGATGATTCTAAACTTAAAAAGCTATACAAAATAGATCCTAGTGAAGTTGAAGAGTTTATTCTTTATACAGCACCATCAAATATTAAAGCTGACGAAATAGCTGTAATAAAAGTTAAAGATTCAAGTAAAGTTAAAGAAGTAAAAGAAAAAGTAGAAAAAAGACTTAATAAACAAACGGCAAGCTTTAAAGATTATATTCCAGAAGAATATGCAGTATTAGAAAAACATGTTTTAAAAGAAAATGGAAATTATGTAATACTAGTAGTATCAAAAGATGTTGATAAAATTGAAAAAGCTATTGATGAAAGTTTTAAATAGTTTAAATAAAATGAATAAATATACATACAAATATATGGAGGGATATACATTTGGTTTTTAGTAGTTTGACATTTATGTTTGTATTTCTACCTATAACACTTATATTGTATTATTTGTCACCAAAATCTTTTAGAAATTTAGTGATATTTTTAGCTAGTCTTGTATTTTATGCTTGGGGAGAACCTATTTATATATTAATCATGATATTTTCTACTGTATTTGATTATTGTAATGGACTTCTTATAGATAAGTTCAAAGACAATAAAAAAATTACAAGATGTGTGTTTTTAAATTCTATGATTGTTAATTTAGGTATATTAGGATTTTTTAAATATTATAATTTTTTAATAGGCAACATAAACGATATTTTACATATAAATATAGCTACAACAAGTTTTCCATTACCTATAGGAATATCTTTTTATACTTTTCAAACAATGTCTTATGTAATTGATTTGTACTTTGAAAAAGTAGAGGTTCAAAAAAATATTATATCTTTTGGAACATATGTAACTATGTTTCCGCAGTTGGTAGCTGGACCTATAGTTAAGTATGGAGATATTGCAAAGCAATTAAATAAGAGAAAAGAGAGTTTAAACAAATTTGGAGATGGGGCACAACTATTTATAATTGGTCTTGGTAAGAAGGTTCTTTTAGCCAATAATGTAGGATTACTATGGAGAAGTATAAAAACAACTCCACTAGGTGAATTATCAATAGTATCTGCGTGGATTGGAATAATTGGATTTACATTTCAAATTTATTTCGATTTTAGCGGATATTCTGATATGGCAATAGGACTTGGAAAAATGTTTGGTTTTGATCTTATTAAAAACTTTGATTATCCATACATTTCAAGAAGTATTACAGAATTTTGGAGAAGATGGCACATGTCATTAGGATCTTGGTTTAGAGAATATGTATATATACCTTTAGGTGGAAATAAAAATGGGGCTTTGAAACAATATAGAAATTTATTTGTAGTTTGGTTCTTAACAGGACTATGGCATGGTGCTAGTTGGAACTTTGTTTTATGGGGACTTTACTTTGGGGTTTTTGTAACATTAGAAAAAATATTTATTTTAAAATTGTTAAAAAAGAGTCCTAAATTTATATCACATATATATACTATGTTTTTAGTTATTATAGGATGGGTTTTATTCGAATTTGACGATATGAGTGCTTGTATTAGTTTTATGAAAGTATTATTTGGATTTGGAAAAAATGCAATTGTAAATACACAAGCAATGTACTATATGTATACTAATTGGATATTATTTGTGATTTTAATCATTTGTTCGACACCATTACCTATGAAGGTTATATCATTTATAAAGAAAAAATTAAATACTATTAGTTCCGTAGCTTTACCTGTAGCATATTTAATTATAATGTTTATTTCTACAGCTTATCTTGTAAATGATACATATAATCCGTTTTTATACTTTAAATTTTAAATTTTAAAAATATGCCCTTAAAATTTTAAGGGCATATTTTAATATTATTTATCTGTATTTTCAGAACGTGTTTGGTTTGCTCCACCGAAAACTTCTACAAATTTTATAGAATAAAGGTCACAAACTTGTAAATTATTTGATCCAGCAGGATTTAGTATAATATAATCTATACCAACAGAGACTAATCTACCTGCACGGTCGGTAAGCATACCTGTTCCTATTAGAAAATCAACTCTTACATTTTTACCAATTTGACTTCTTAAGTATCCTTGTAGATAGTTTGGGTTTTCTTGTACTGGAACATTAGTATTACCAGCTGCGTTAGTTGATGCAGTTGGAACTGGACTTGGTGGATATTCTAAAGGGTTTGAAGCTTGTTTATTACAAGGCATCCCAGGAGTTACGGGCATCATAGGTTGAGCATATGTTCCCATTTGTTGCATCATAGGATTTTGAACCTCAGGCATTTGTCTATAATCGAAATCTAACCAATTTTCCATAAAAAAATCCTCCTAAAAATAATTAATATATATTTATAAATTTTTAATTATAGTCTAAGTTTCAGCATAAAGTTCCGTTGGATTATAAAAACAGTGTTGTACTACTCTAATTTGAAATGATCCTGTACCATTGTAAGGAAAGTTATATGGACAACTAGGTGCGAATGGATTAAAATACCATAAGGAATAACCTATGTTATATAGTCTATTTCCAGCAAGTGCCCAATCAGCTATGTCATAGTGAATTTGTTCTGGAGGGTTAGACCAAATTGTTTGTGGGTTAGGCTGTCCCCCAAGTACTGAACGAACACAGTCAAATTGTCCCTCTTGATAAATTACTTTTCTTATATCACCTTGACAGATTCTATTGTATTCACCATAAGGTACTCTAACTCTGTTCATTATTACAGTGGCTACAGCTTTCATACCATCTTCACCTTCGCCACCAGCTTCACATTTTATAATTCTAGCTAAAAGTTCTCTATCAGAATAAGCCAAAAATTTCACCTCACGAATTTTGCTTATAATATAATGTATTCAATGAATACAAAAAGGTACTTAGTTTTTTTATAAAAATTAATTTAGATTTTAAAACAGAGTATTAAATAATAAAATAATTCTAGTAAATTTTAATATTTATGATAAAATTATTAATGTAAAAGGAGATGTTATTTATGAATTCAAAAAAGATTTTTAATGAATGGGTAATGCCTATAGGTTTTGCTGTAATTCTTGTATTATTAATACATAAATTTTTATTTTTTCAAGTATCAGTTCCTACGAGATCAATGTATCCTACAATAAAGACAGGGGATAGAATAATTGTTTCGAGAGTATACAAAAAAGAAAAGTTACAAAGAGGCGATATAGTTGTATTTTACTCAAAAGAATTAGATAAAACACTTATAAAAAGATTAGTTGGATTACCAGGGGATAATATTATTGTAGATATAGATGGAAGAGTACATATAAATGGACAAGAAATTGATGAACAATATGTAGTTTATAATGGAGGAAAAACAGGAGAGTATAAGGTTCCAAAGGGATGTTACTTTTTCTTAGGTGACAATAGAGCTAATTCTTGGGATGCTAGATATTGGAATCAAACTTATATTCCAGAAGAAGATATAAAAGGGAAAGCTCAATTTATAGTATTCCCATTTAGTAGAGCTGGTAAGTTTAAAATAGGAGAATCAGTCGAAAAATAATATATTGAATAAAGGTATCAGATTTTACTGGTACCTTTATTTTTGCTGTAAAAAATGTCATACATGGAGGTGGGAGGGAAATACTAGATTTCTGTTCCATGTATGACTTGTGGTTTATATATTAATAATATTAAAAAGTTATTTAATATATCGGATTATAAACTATTGCTTATTAAAAATTTTATTCTTACTTTATATTGTATTATTAGTTTATTTTAATGTCAATAAAAGTATTAGCATATTTTTAATTAATAAGAAAAATATTTATTTAAAAGAAAAATATTTATGTATTAGAAAAAATGTTTATAAAATGTTATAAAATACCACATAATATAAAACCTTGTAGGGTATAATTATTAAATGTATAATAATCAATAAAGGTTTATTTTAAAGTAACATTAAGTATTAAATATAATTAGGAGGCAGAGGATGTTTAGCAATAAGAAATTTAAATACTTAGCGTATTATGTTATGGGTGTTATGGTATTGCTTCTTGTATTAAATTCGGTGCTTAGAAGTTCTAAAACAGAACATATAAAGTATAGTACTTTTGAAAAAATGATAGAGCAAAAAACTATTCAAGAAGTTCAATTTACTCATGATCAAATAATAATTATTCCTAAGGAACAAAAAGATGTAAAATCTAAAGTGAAATATACAACCAATATTGAAAAATTAAACATGACACCACTTATAGATAAATTGAAAAAAGCAGGAGTAGAATTTGATGGACCTATAAGTAATAATGATCCAATTAAGAAGTTTTTTATTGAGTGGATATTACCTATTTTAATTTTTATGATTATAGGTAGGATTATATTTGGTTCTATGGAAAAAAGAATGGGCAGTGGAGTTATGTCTTTTGGAAAAAATAACGCAAAAATTTATGCTGAAAATGAAACGGGAAAAACTTTTAATGATGTAGCTGGACAAGATGAAGCTAAGGAATCTTTAATTGAAATCGTTGATTTTCTTCATAATCCAGATAAATATGTTGCAATTGGGGCAAAATTACCTAAAGGAGCCTTGTTAGTTGGCCCTCCAGGAACAGGTAAAACTCTTCTTGCAAAAGCTGTTGCAGGAGAAGCTAAAGTTCCGTTTTTTTCTCTTTCAGGTTCTAGTTTTGTAGAGATGTTTGTTGGAATGGGAGCTTCAAGAGTTAGAGATTTATTTGAGCAAGCGAAACAGAAAGCACCATGTATAATCTTTATAGATGAAATAGATGCAATTGGAAAGAGCAGAGATGGAAACGTTGGCGGAGGAAATGATGAAAGAGAACAAACTTTAAATCAACTTCTAGCAGAGATGGATGGATTTGATGGTTCAAAGGGAGTTGTTATTTTAGCAGCTACAAATAGACCAGAAGTATTAGATAAAGCTCTTTTAAGACCAGGTAGATTTGATAGACGAGTAATTGTTGACATTCCAGATTTAAAGGGAAGAGAAGCTATACTTAAAGTCCATGCAAAGGATGTAAAAATGTCTGAAGATGTTAATCTTGATGAAATAGCTAAATCTACTCCAGGAGCTGTTGGAGCAGACCTTGCTAATATGGTAAATGAAGCTGCACTTTTAGCAGTAAAAAAAGATAGAAAAAGTGTTATTCAAGAAGATCTTGAAGAAGCAATTGATATAATAATTGCAGGTAAAGAAAAGAAAGATAGGATTATGTCTGACTCAGAAAAAAGAAGAGTTGCATTCCATGAAGTGGGTCATGCATTAGTTGCGGCATTACTTAAAAATACAGATCCTGTTCACAAAATAACTATAATACCTAGAACTACTGGTGCATTAGGGTATACAATGCAACTCCCAGAGGCAGAGAAGTATTTGGTTAGTAAGGAAGAGATGCTTGATCAAATATCTGTAATGCTTGGAGGAAGATCAGCTGAAGAAGTTGAATTTAATTCAATATCAACAGGAGCATCAAATGATATTGAAAAAGCAACTCAAACTGCTAGAAATATGGTAACTATATATGGTATGACAGAAAAATTTGACATGATGGCATTAGAATCAATGTCTAACACATACTTAGATGGAACACCAGTTGAAAATTGTAGTCCTCAAACACAAGCCCTTGCAGATGAGGAAACTTTAACTATAATAAAAAAAGCACACAAAAAGGCTATAGATATATTAAATGAAAATAAAGAATTACTAACTGTTATATCTGAAAAACTTATAGAAAAAGAAACTTTAATGGGTGAAGAGTTTATGGATATAATAAATAGTTATAAGAAGGATGATACTATTGAAGAATAATGAACTAGAAAAGGAAATTCAACAAGAATTAGACTTTGAACTTGAAAGTCAAAGAGTTAAAGAAACTGTTAGTACAATAAAAAAAGAAATATTAAATTATATAGATAAAAGAAAAGAATTATCTGAGCATTTAGTTGATGCTAGAAAACAAGCTGTTGAAGAGTATAAAGATGATGAAGATAAATTAATAGAGTTCTTTGACCATGAAAGATTTGTGGCAGAAGAAAGCTTTAAAGCTATAGATAGACGTTTTAAGGAACTTACAATTCTTCAGCCATCACCTTATTTTGGAAAAGTAAATTTTAAAGAAAAAGAATTTGATGACAATGAAGATATTTATATAGGCAGATTTGGAGTTACAGATGAAGCGGCTTACGAACCTATAGTTGTTGATTGGAGAGCACCTGTTGCATCTTTATTTTATGCAGGAAAGCTTGGAGATGCAACTTACAAGGCTCCTATGGGAGATGTAGATGTAGATATATTAGGTAAAAGACAATTTATAATAAAAAAAGAAAATCTTCTTGGAATGTTTGATTCAGAGTTAGATGTCAAAGATGAAATACTTCAAATGGTTTTAAGTAAGAAAGCTGGAGAAAAGCTTAAAGATATAATAATGACTATTCAACAGGAACAAGATAGCATTATAAGACAACCAAGGGAAAAAACTTTAGTAGTTGATGGAACTGCTGGAAGTGGAAAGACAACTATAGCATTACATAGGGTTGCATATCTTTTATACAATTATCGTAAAATACTTCAAGACAAAGTTCTAATACTAGGACCTAATGATATATTTATGGAGTATATCTCAACTGTTCTTCCTAGTTTAGGGGAAATAGGGGTAAGACAACAAACATTCAGGGAATTTGCCCAAGAGATATTAGAACTAAAGGATGTAATGAGTTTTAAAGAATATATGGAGAAGGTAGTAAATAAGGATGAAGAGTTTGTAAAAAATATATTATTTAAAACTTCAGAGCAATTTGTAAATGAATTAGATAAGTTTGTTCAAGTATTAAACAATGAGTATTTTATAATTGAAGATTTATATTTTGATAATGAAGTTATAGTTCCAAAGGATGCAATAGAAGAATTATTTGATTATTATAAATCAATGCCTCTTTTTAGAAGAAGTGCGAAAATAAGAAGAATATTGTTTTCAAAAATCAAAGATGTAAGAGATGCTAAAGTAAGAGATATAGAAGCTTGGTATAAAAAATCCTTAGAGTTCATTCAAGGTGATGATAAAAGTATAGAAGAAGGAGATTTAGATTATAAAAGAAAGCTTAAAATAAGAGAAGTTATAAAAAGCGTAATAATAGCTAAGAAATCTCTAGGCTGGTTAGATAATGAAAGTCCTTCTGAACTTTATAACGAATTAAATGGAGACAAAGAATTAACAGTAGATGATTTAGCTCCAATTCTATATTTAAAAATAAAATTAGAAGGATTGAAGTTAGAGGATGATATAAAGCATGTTGTAATTGATGAAGCTCAAGATTATAGTTTAATTCAATTTAATGTAATTAAAGAGTTAACAAACTGCAATGGATACACTATAGTTGGAGATAGAAATCAAAGACTTATTCCAGTTATTGATGAAGTTCCTATGACTAAATTAAAGGAAATCTTTGATAATGTTGAAGAGTTTAAATTAAATAAAAGCTATAGATCCACTGAACAAATTATGAAGTATGCTAATAAATACTTAAGTGAAGATAAAATAGTTCCTATTGTAAGACAAGGAAAAGAAGTTGTAGAAAAAGATTTTACAAGCAATGATGAATTAGTAGAAGAAGTAGATAAAACTTTACATGCCCTTAGAAAAGAAGGCTTTGAAAGTATTGCTGTAATTTGTAAGGATATAGAAAAAGCAAGAGAAGTTCATTCGATATTAAAACAAAAGGTAAATTTAAAAGTTTTAGATAGTGAAGATATGATATTTAATAAAGGAGAAATTATTATACCATCATACTTTGCTAAAGGATTAGAGTTTGATGCTGTAATAGTTATAAATCATTATGATATAGATTTAGAAGAAGATAAAATGATGTATGTTATGGCAACAAGAGCATTACATGAATTGTATGTATATAATATAAAATAAAAGTATTGACTAATATAAAATAAAGAGTTAATATATAATAAATTTTGTTAAACAAGTCATTGACTGGAAGTAGTAGCTTTAAGTATTTGTTTCAGCGAGTTGGAGTTAGGTGTGATGTCCAATAACAAATCTTATAGTGAATGGATCCATGAGACGCTAGGTGAAATTTTTTAGAGTAGCTAATGCCGTGATTCTCACGTTATAGAGATAGGATATATGGTAATTTATTTACTTCGTATCTGAAAAGAGAAAATATATTTTAGATAGTATAGGTATTATATCTTTTTCAGGTATAATACCTTTTAAATTTATTTTAAGGTATATTTTAAATTCGGGTGGCACAACGATTATAAAACTTCGTCCCAATATATTTGGGATGGAGTTTTTTTATTTATAAATTAAAAAATAAGAAAGGGGCAACATTCTATGAAAAAACAGTTTGGAAAATTTGGAGGACAATATGTATCAAAAGAATTAACTAGCACATTAAAGAATTTGGAGGAAAATTTTTTTAAGTATTGTAATGATGATGATTTTAAAAAAGAATATATATATTATTTAAATAATTATATAGGAAGACCATCGTTACTTTATTATGCAAAAAGACTTACAAAATCTTTAGGGGGGGCAAAGATATATTTAAAGAGAGAAGATTTGAATCACACAGGTGCTCATAAGATAAACAATGCTATTGGTCAAATACTTTTGGCAAAACGTATGGGAAAGAAAAAAGTAATTGCAGAAACAGGGGCAGGACAACATGGTGTTGCTACAGCTACAGCAGCTGCACTATTCGGAATGGAATGTACTATATTCATGGGAGAAGAAGATATAAAAAGACAAAAATTGAATACTTTTAAAATGGAGTTATTAGGGGCAAAGATTAAGCCTGTAAAATCAGGAAATGGAACTTTAAAAGATGCAGTAGATGAGGCAATAAAACAGTGGGTGAAAAGTTCTGATGATACTTTTTATGTATTAGGTTCGGCAGTAGGACCACACCCATATCCAACTATGGTAAGAGAATTTCAAAAGATAATTGGAGAAGAAACAAAAGATCAGATATTGAGGATGGAAGGAAGACTCCCAGATACTTTAATTGCGTGTGTTGGAGGAGGAAGTAATGCAATAGGATTATTTTATCCTTTTATTAAAGATGAGAATATTGAAATAATAGGAGTTGAAGCTGGAGGAAAAGGTGTAGAAACAGGAGAACATGGGGCAGCATTTGCTGATGGAAGAGTTGGAGTAATTCATGGAATGAAGACAGTTATTATGGAAGATGATAATGGCAATGTAAAAGAAGCATATTCTATTTCAGCAGGACTTGATTATCCAGGAGTTGGACCTGAGCATGCATATTTAAATGATATTGGAAGAGCAAAGTATGTATCTATAACAGATGAAGAAGCAGTTGAAGCTTTTAAGTATTTATGTGCTAATGAAGGAATAATTCCAGCATTAGAAAGTTCACATGCAATAGCTTATACTATGAAACTTGCTCCTAATATGGATAAAGATAAAATTATAGTTGTTAATTTATCCGGTAGAGGAGATAAGGATGTTGAAACTATAAGTGAGTATTTAAATAAATAAATTAAAGGAGCTTCTTTAATCTAAAGAAGCTCAGGCTGTTGATAAACATAATTTGTCAACAGCCTTTTTACATTTATTACAAAAAGGATTTTTAGTGTTTATGTAGAATATATATTTTAGAACAATAAATCTTTTAGCCCGTTAGGGCTCCTACGGAGGAAAAATGCTTACTAATAATGAAAGAAAACAAAATCAATTAGAACTAGTTTATATAGAAAATTTAGTACCTGAAAATCACATACTTAGAAAGATAGATAAATACATAGACTTTTCATTTATAAGAGATTTAACTAAGGATTTATATTGTCCTGATAATGGAAGACCTTCAGTAGACCCAGTTGTATTATTTAAAATGCTTTTTATCGGATACCTATTTGGTATACGTTCAGAGCGTCAGCTTGTAAAAGAAATCCAGGTAAATGTAGCTTACAGATGGTTTTTGGGATATGGACTTACTGATAAAATACCAAGTCATTCCACTATAAGCCAGAATAGAACAAAAAGATTTAGTAATACAAATATACATCAAGAAATATTTGATAATATTGTATTTCAAGCTATTAATAGAAACTTGGTTGATGGCAAAATTCTATATACTGATTCTACTCACTTAAAAGCTAACGCTAATAAACATAAATTTATTAAAAAAGAAATAACTAAATCCACAAAGGAATACTTTGATGAATTAGAGAATGACATTAATAAAGATAGAATTAATCATAATAAAAAACCTCTAAAAAAAAAGACTAAAATAGCTGAAACTAAGGAAATAAAAGTAAGTACAACTGATCCAGACAGTGGATATATGGTTAGAGATGGAAAACCTAAAGGCTTTTTTTATTTAGATCATAGAACTGTTGACGGAAAGTATAATATTATAACGGACGTTCATGTTACTCCCGGGAATATAAACGATGTAGATCCTTATGTTAAAAGAATAGAAACTCAAATAGAAAAGTTTAATTTTAATACAAAATATTTAGTAGCAGATGCCGGATATTCTACGAATCCTATTTGTAAACAAATTTCAGACAAAAATTATCAAGGTGTTTTTGGGTTCCGTTTAGGACCCCATGTTAAAGGAAAATATACAAAATATAGATTTCAGTATGTTAAAGAATTAGATGGATATGTGTGTATTAATAATTGCTTTTTAAAATATAGAACTACTACAAGGGAAGGTTATAAAGAATACGTAAGTAATGCGGAGCATTGTGCTTCTTGCAAATATAAAAATAATTGCTTAACATCTGATAAATCCATTAATAGAACTATACGTCGTCATGTTTGGGAAGACTATAAAGATCAAATTTTTAGATTTACTAAAACAGAAAAAGGTAAAAATATTTACAAACGACGTAAAGAAAAGATTGAGCGTAGCTTTGCTGATTCAAAAGAATTACATGGGCTACGTTATTGTCGCATGCGAGGAATTAAAAATGTTTCTGAACAGTGCCTACTTACAGCGGCAGTTCAGAATATGAAAAAGATAGCCATGGTGCTATCGCATTATTTTTTGTGTACATTAATTCAAATTTATTCCAAATTAACATACATAATAAATATTTTTCGAATGCTATCGCATAAAAGAATTTTGGCGTAAACAAAAGCCCCCAATTGTTGGGGGCTTTTTGAACAATCTGAGCTTCTTTAATCTAAAGAAGCTCCTTTAATTTATAATTTAGATCTATATTCTTTTTCGTATTTTAAAATTTTATTTATAACTTCATTAAACTTAGTTTCATTTTTTTCAAAGTTCATATTTGGAGTATAGCATTCTTCGAGTTTATCGTGAAGAGGTTTTTCAGAGGCTAAGATATCTAATCCTTGATTTAATAATGAGTAGAAATTTTCTTTAGATTGATTTATGTTGTTAGAATATTTCTTTAATAAAGCACTATCACATAATTCTTCCATGTAAATTTGATTACCCACAAATTTTTTCTGATTTATTTCATTGGATGTTACAATAGCTATACTTAAGGATGGAATTAGTATATGTTCTATACGTTCTGGAATTAAAGGATCATGGTATACTTCAACATTTAATCCTCGTTTTATAGATTCTTTACATAGATAATCTAGTACGTTTGTTTTTGAGGTTCCAGGACCACCATTTAGCACATAAATTCTCTTATAATTATTAATTAATGTATCAATATAAGTTATGATTCCTTTTGGAGTGAAACTAGTAGCGAAAAGATGTCTATCATGTCCAAGAGATGAAACTTCAATATTATTTAGTATTTCTGTTTTTAAATTTTCTTTTAAGAGATTTAGTTTAGATAAATCTAATGCATCAGAATTGTAAAAACTCCAATCATCATGAATACTTTTAGCAGCTGCAAAGTATCTGTAAGCACGATTAAAAGTATTTTTAATATCTTTGTTAATAGAGATTATATCGGTTCTATAAGATGAAAATCCACTTTCCCTCCAACAATCTCCCATGTTTAAAACTTCATCTATTACACCAGGATATTTAGGGTCTACAATATGAGGTGATGTACCATCTAATAAAGCGATTTTTAATTTTTTTATTACTACAGCATCTAATGAATCACTATCTGATGAACAATGATGGTATTCTATGTTATATCCTTTTTCATTAAAATATTGCCCTACTTTTTTCATAAGATATGATTTACCTGTACCAGGTCCACCTTTTATACAAAAAATTCTTGTGGCTGTTTCCTTTGGTAAAATATAATCAAATAAAGAATAAAAGCCCCTTGATGTATTAGCACCAGGGAAAAAATGCTTAAATTCACCTTTCATTAAAATCACACTCCTTTTTAACATCTTATATAGTATATTAAACAAGAAGTGTATTTTTTCCAATAATTTATAAAAAATATACCTTAAAAATAGTTATTGGTATTTTAAGGTATATTTTTATGATTTATTTAACAAAAATGTTTGTCAATTGTTATTACAGCATTAAAGTTAGGGTGAAGTTTTTTTAATTCAGAATCTATTCTCTTACACATATCTTCACCATTATTTTCAACATCAAAATCACAATTTACTACTACATCAAAAATTAAATTCTTATATTCTCCCTCTCCAACCATTCTAAAGTCATGAAATGATTCTATTTCAGGAAACTGTTTTAGGATCTTTTCAACGTAATTTCTAGTGCGATTAATATCTTTGTCATCTGTATTTATTGGATCCATATGTATAACTAAAAACAATCCGTACTTTGAGGATAATTCTTTTTCAGCTTTATCTATAATTTCATGAATAGTGACTATTGATATATCACAAGGTACTTCCGCATGAAGGGATCCCATTATTCTTCCAGGACCATAATTGTGAATTATTATATCATGAACACCGCATATATTATCATAGCTTAATATATCATTCTCTAATTGTTGTATAAATTCAGGATCTGGAGCTTCTCCTAAAAGAGGATCTACTGTTTCTTTTACTAAAGAAAAACCAGAATACAATATAAATAAGGATACCACTATTCCTATGTATCCATCTATAGGGAAATCAATCCACTTAGATAATAATAGTGATAAAGCTACTGTGCTAGAAGTTATAACATCTCCAAGTGCATCTAAAGCAGAGGCTTGAAGTGCTGAAGAGTTAATTTTTATTCCTATATATTTATTAAATCTACTTAACCATATTTTAGCTAGAATTGATATAAGTATTAATATAAAAGGTATAGCTTGAAAATAAACTTTTTCTGGATTCATAATTCTATTAAACGAGGATTTAGTAAATTGAAAACCAACTAGCATAACCATGAAGGCAACTATAAGTCCAGACAAGTATTCTATTCTTCCATGTCCAAAAGGATGTTTTTCATCTGCAGGTTTTGATGCTATTTTAAATCCAGCTATTGTAATAATTGAGGATAACGCATCAGACAGGTTATTAAATGCATCAGCAGTAATAGCTATACTTTTAACTATAAGACCAACGGATAGTTTTATAAGGAAAAGAGCCATATTTACTATTACACCAATTATACCTCCTAGATATCCATAAGAATCACGAACTTTGGTATCGGAAATATTTTCATGATCTTTTATAAATTTAGATACTAAAAACTTTGATAACATAATACTTCCTCCAAATTTTAATAATTATGTTATATATAATAACATTTTTATTATTAAAATCAAATGTTTTTGAATATGGTAGGACTTTATTTGTATATTTTGGTATACTTAATTATGAAGAATTAGTAAATATTAAATTTATATAATTGATATAATTAAATTTTGCATAATATGGGAGGAAATCTTTATGAAGAATAAAATAAAATTTGCAAATGAACTTTTAGATTTTATATATAAAAGTCCAACAGCTTTTCATGCAGTGGATACTATAAAGAAAGTTCTTAATAAAGAGGGATTTAGTGAATTAAAAGAATGTGAAAAATGGAATATTGAAAAAGGTAAAAAATATTATATGACAAAAAATGATTCAGCTATAGTTGCTTTTGTTGTTGGAAATGGAGAAGTTCATGAAGATGGATTTAAAATAATAGGAGCGCATACAGATTCTCCTACATTTAGAATAAAACCAAATCCAGAAATGACATCAGAACAAAGTTATATAAAGCTTAATACAGAAGTGTATGGAGGACCTATTCTAAATACATGGATTGATAGACCACTAGCTGTTGCAGGTAGAGTAACATTAAAGGGAGAAAATATATTATTTCCTGAAACTAAATTAGTTAATATTAATAAACCTATAATGATAATTCCTAATTTAGCTATTCATATGAACAGAAATATAAATCAAGGAATAGAGCTAAATAGACAAGTAGATACACTTCCGATTTTAGGACTTATAAATGATAAATTTGAAAAGAATGATTATCTTTTAAAGGCAATTGCAAAGGAACTAGATGTTGATTATAAAGAAATTATTGATTTTGATTTATTCTTATACGAATATGAAAAAGGAAGCATTATTGGAATAGAAAATGAATTTGTATCATCAGGAAGATTAGATGATTTAGAAGCAGTGCATGCTGCATTAGAAGGCTTAACTCAGTCTAATGTTTCAAAGGCAACTAATGTTTTAGTTTGTTTTGATAACGAAGAAGTTGGAAGTTCTACAAAACAAGGTGCAGATTCTAATATGTTAGCTAATGTACTAGAAAGAATAGTGATTTCTTTAAATGGAGATCGTGAAGATTTTTTTAGAGCATTATCAAAATCTTTTATAATATCATCAGATTCAGCTCATGCTGTACATCCTAATAAGGGAGAAAAGTGTGATCCAACTAATAGACCAAAATTAAATAAAGGACCGGCTATAAAAATAGCAGCAAGCCAAAGCTACACATCAGATAGTAATTCATCTTCAGTATTTAAAGCTTTGTGCAGTAAAGCAGATGTTCCAGTTCAAGAATTTGTAAATCGTTCTGATGAAAGAGGAGGTTCTACTATAGGACCAATATCTTCAACTCATTTAAATATAAGATCAGTTGATATTGGAACACCACTCTTAGCTATGCATTCTATAAGAGAACTTTGTGGAGTAGATGACCATTATTATGGAATGAAAGTTTTTAAAGAATTTTATAATTTATAAATAATAAGATTAGGGGTTATAAAAAACTACTTTAAATTATGATTCTTAAATTAAAGTAGTTTTTTTATAAGCTAATATATAATAAAAAAATTCAAACAATTTAAAAAGTCACAAATTTGTAAACAATTTATGAATTGTATAGAGTAATATTTTATTTAGTAATTTAACTAATAGCTGGAGGTATACAGGTGAAAAATAATAAATTAATAAAAATTATTATTCCAATAGTAATTTTAGTAGCTTTTTTAAGTGGTATTAAATTGTACAAGCTAATAAATAATGAAAAAAGCATAGCTGCAAATAAGTTTGAAAAGAATATAGGGGTTACAAAAGATATAGACAGTGAAAAGGGTCTAAAGAATAAAAAGGATAATAAAAATGTTGAGATGGAGCAATATAATGGGGTTATTGAACATGTATTTTTTCATCCTTTAATTTTGGACAATTATGAAGCTTTTCACGGTCCTAAGTGGCAAACTGATGATATGGATGATTGGTTTGTAACTGTAGATGAATTTAAGAATATTTTAAATGCTATATATGAAAAAGGTTATGTATTAGTTGATCCTAATAAACTTTACGAGAAGTATCAAAAGGATGGAAAAGAATTATTAAGAAGAAAATCTTTAATGATACCAAAAGGAAAGAAACCATTAATTTTATCAATAGATGACTTATCGTACAATGAAGGAATGAGAAAAGCAACTGCCCTAAAACTTATAATAGATGATAAGGGAGATCTTGCAACATATAGAAAAGATAAGAGTGGTAAAGTACAAATAGGATATAATGAAACAGTAATAATAATAGATGACTTTATAAAAACACATCCGGACTTTTCTTTAGATGGTACTAAAGGAGTAATAGCTTTAACTGGTTATGAAGGTGTTTTTGGATATAGAACAGAAAGAACATCTCCTAATCGTGAATCTGAAATAGCAGAAGCTAAAAAAGTTGCTAATAAATTAAAAGAAAATGGATGGAGTTTTGCAAGTCATAGTTATGGACATAATCCACACGATAAGGTTTCAGCTGAAAAATTAAAAATTGATGCTGATCATTGGGAAAATGAGGTCAAAAATGTAGTTGGAGATACTCAAATTTACATATATCCTCATGGGGATAGTATAAAAGAAAACGGTGAAAAGTTTAAATATCTTAGATCAAAGGGATTTAATTTATTTTATTCTGTAGACAGTGCATCAACAGAGATAATGTCTAAAAATATACCTGTTGTACATGGTGGAAGATTGGCTATAGATGGAGTAAGTATGAGAAATAGAAGAAGCAAGTTTTTAAAGTTCTTTGACGCAAAAGAAGTGCTAGATTTAAAATCTAGACCAAATAGGCCATATAAATTTCAATAATTTCATTAAAACCTTTTAAATAATTATTTATTATTAAAAGGTTTTTTTATTAATATAATACATAAAAAAAACACATCATAATCAAGTATAGGTAAATTATAAGTTTATAAATGATGTGAGGTAATAGTATGAAAGAAGTTAAAATAGAAAATTTTCAGCAATTACATAGTGCATTATTAAAATATAAAAATGATGACAAATGGATATTTAGAGGACAGGGTAAAGCATCATGGAAGCTAGTACCTAAGGCTGGAAGGATGCCCTATAATAAATCAAACGATGAAAAATTTTTTAAGGAGTGGAAAAGGGGTGCTACAGAATTTATAGATACTGGCAAATATGATGATTGGAATTTACTTGCTATAGCACAACATTACGGATTTGCAACTAGATTTTTAGACTGGACACATAATCCATTAATTGCAGCTTATTTTGCTGTAAATAAATATTATGATTCAGATGCTGTAATATATGCATATTTTGATCCTAAAACAATTGTGCCAAAAGAAAATAGATTGTTTAAAAATAAGGGGATAAGTAAGTTTGTACCTAATGGAGATATTCAAAGAATAGTAAGACAGTGTGCTATATTTACAGTCCATGGCCCTGCTAATTTAAGTTTAGAAAAAAATATAAGTGATAATTGTATACTAGAAAGAATTATTATCGATAAAACATATAGGAAAGAATTATTATTTGATTTGTCCTATTATGGAATTAATAGGTTGTCATTATTTCCTGATTTAGATGGATTGAGTGCATATATAAATTGGCATATGAGGAGTATAAATCAATAAAAGGTAAAAATTATAAAAAGGTATTCTTTAATTACGTAAAAGGTTGTATAATGTAAAAGAAAACATATTTTTTTAATAAAAATTATGGCTAGATAAAATATTGCATTAAATTATTTTTAATAGGGGGAAGTGGAATGGAGGACTTGGGGTTAATTTATCAACAAAACAAGTTATTAGTTAAACTATTATGGCCATCTTTATTTGCAGCATCAATTTTATTTTATGTGTTACAATTGCCTATTGTACATATAGCTACATTAATTATTTTGGGGATTATAATATGTAGTATTATGACAATATTAACATTGAAAAGAGTATTTATA
Organism: Clostridium novyi NT; assembly: GCF_000014125.1. Classification (NCBI taxonomy): domain Bacteria; kingdom Bacillati; phylum Bacillota; class Clostridia; order Eubacteriales; family Clostridiaceae; genus Clostridium; species Clostridium novyi. The sequence continues at coordinate 490,554 of NC_008593.1, forward strand.
GTGCAAACTATGTATATATTTATTGTAGGAATGACAATATTTTTATATGTATTGTTTAAATATATACCATTTGCATCTATGTATACATGTATATTTTTTTTCATGATGTTAATTTTTTTATATCAAAATATAAAAGCTACAATTACTACTGGCATTTTAGTTTTGTTATTGAATAACTATTTATATTTTGTAGACAAAGTTGATTTTATTGTTAGAGAATCAAGTAAAGGAATTATCATATATAATTTTATGATAGTAATAATATTAGCTTTATTAATTATACAAGAGACATTTAGTAATAAATTAAGAAAATCTAATAATGATTCTCAAAAGAATGCTTTAGAAGCTAAAAAACAAGTAGAATTAATTTTAGAGAAGGTAAAGAATTCAGTAATAGAATTTATGGAGTTTAATGAAAATTTAAAAGGAAATATAAATTACACACAGGAAACATCAAAAAAATTAACTGAAATTTTTAATGAAATTGCAGAGAGTATAGAATCTCAAGCAAATAGTATTAATGAGATAAATAATTCGGTTATAGATAGTGGACATCAAATGAATACCCTTGTAAATGCATCAAGTGTAATGAATGATACATCTAAGTCCACTATGAATTCTGTAAAAGAAGGAATTGAAGAAGTAGATATGCTATCTAAAAAAATGATAGAAGTAAAAGGAATAATGGATGTTACAAAGGATAATACTAAAAGATTAAAAGATAATACCATAAAAATAGGAGATATATTAAGTATAATTAATGATTTAGCATCACAAACAAATTTACTTGCATTAAATGCTGCAATAGAAGCTGCAAGAGCTGGAGAGCAAGGTAAAGGATTTGCCGTTGTTGCAGAAGAAATAAGAAAACTTGCTGAACACTCAAGTAATTCTGTTCAAGAAATAGGAGATATACTACAAAATATACAAGTACAAGCTAAAGACACTGATTCTTCTGCAAATTCTGCTCAAGATATATTGTCGGTAAATTTGGAATCATTAAAGAATGTTCAAGCTACTTTTAATAATATAAATATTAGTATTGAAAGTTTAGCTAATGAAACAAGTACAGTAAATGATTTTATAAAACAAATCAATGAAACATCAGTGAATATAAGCAAAGAAATATCAAATATGTCAGCTATCACTGAGGAAAATACATCAGCTGTAGAAGATACATTAAATTCAGTAAGACAACAAAATGAATCTATTAATATAGTTATAGATAACTATGGTGAATTTAATGAGGCAATTAAAAATCTGCAAAAGTTATTTTCTTAGTAAAAACTTATTAACATGTAATATATAAGGTATAATATAAATTAAAGGGTAAATTTATATTAAAAGTAGGTGAGAGTTTTGAATAGAGATAGAGTAATGAAAATGGATCCGTATATGTTATTAAGCATAATTAATATGAAATTAAGAGATCAATTTAGTAGTTTAGATGATTTATGTGAGGATTTTGAAGTTACTGTAGAAGAACTTAAAAATAAGCTCAATAATGTAGGCTATAAATACCAATCAGAAACCAATCAATTTGTGGCTAATTAATATATTTTTAAGGAGAAACTTTTAATGAACAAATATAAAATAGGAGTAATTTCAGATACTCACGGATTATTAAGACCAGAAGTTTTAAAAGTATTTAATGGAGTGGACTTTATTATCCATGCAGGAGATGTAGGCGATTCATCTATAATACAAGAACTGAGAAAAATCGCTCCTGTCACAGTGGTTAGAGGAAATTGTGATAATGGAGAACTTGGATATATATTAAAAAGAACAGAAGTGTTAGAAGTTGGAGATATAAATATATATGTATTACATAATCTAGATGAATTAGATTTAGAGCCTAAAGAAGCTGGATTTAATGTTGTAATTAGTGGACATTCTCATAAATCTTGTGAAAAAACAATTGATGATGTATTATACTTTAATCCAGGAAGTGCAGGTCCACGTAGATTTAAATTACCAATTTCACTTGGCATATTAAATTTAGATGAAAAAAACATAAATCCAGAAATAATTGAAATTCCATTTAAATAAATTATTGCATAGTTTCAACTTTTATGTTAGACTATGAATAATTTAAATGAATGAAATTAAAAAATAAAATAAAAATTAGTTACCTAAGGTAGAGGTGCTGTAATTAAGAGTATTTACTAGTAGTCGGCAGATTAAGATAAGTAAAAAAAGGGATTACAGCCGAAGATAATCAAATTGGCAAATTTATTATCTGGCGTTATGCATAATATGTATGACGCTGTCATGTTGTTATTAATATGGAGAGCTACAAGGTTACACTAAGTTCGGAGTATAAAATATTGCGATCAGGGTGTTCCTTGACGCAATATTTTTTTATATAATGAATGGTAACATTTTTTAACAGGGGCAGAAATTATTAGAGAAAACTTAAACATTGAAATTAATAAATGGGGGCATATAAGATGAGATTATTTGGAACTATGGAAGTTATGGATAATGAATTATATATAGGGGGAGTAGGTACAAGAGAATTAGCAAGTGAATTTAAAACTCCTTTATATGTAATGGACGAAGAACTAATTAGAGAAAATTGCAGACGATACCGTGAAAACTTCAAAGGAAATAATGAAGTGAATAAAGTTGCATATGCAGGGAAAGCCTTTTTAACAATAGCAATGTGTCAACTTATTAATGAGGAAGGTATGTGTCTAGATGTAGTATCTGGTGGGGAATTATATACTGCATATAAAAGTGAATTTCCTATGGAAAAGATATATTTCCACGGAAATAATAAAACTTTAGAAGAAATTGACATGGGTGTTAGACTTGGAGTTGGAAGATTTGTTGCTGATAATTTTTATGAAATAGAGAATATAAATAAAATAGCTAAAAAATATGATAAAGTTCAAAAGATACTTTTAAGAATTACTCCAGGAATAGAAGCTCATACTCATGATTATATAAAAACTGGACAAATAGATTCAAAATTTGGATTTACTTTGCTTCAAAATCAAACATTAAAAGCTGTTGAAATGGCAAATAAATTTTCCAATATAGAATTTGTAGGTTTTCATTGTCATATAGGTTCTCAAATATTTGAGATAGAGCCATATAGAGATGAAGTTAGAATAATGCTAGCATTAATAAAAGAAGTGAAAGAAAAGCTAGGATGCACAATAAAAGAATTAGACCTTGGTGGAGGATTTGGAATTTACTATGGAAAAGGAGATTCTCCTAAAAAGATTGAAGATTTTTGTAGTGCTATTTTAGAAGAAGCTGTTAAAGTTTCTAAAGAATTAGATATAGAATTACCTTCATTAGTTATAGAACCGGGTAGATCAATTGTTGGAAATGCAGGAACTACCCTTTACACAGTAGGGTCTATAAAAGAAATACCTGAAATAAGAAAGTATGTTTCTGTTGATGGTGGAATGACTGATAATATAAGACCAGCACTTTATAGAGCTAGTTATGAATGTTTAGTTGCCAATAACGTAAAAGCTAAATCGAAAGAAAAGGTAACAATATCAGGTAAGTGTTGTGAATCAGGGGATATTTTACTTGAAAATGTTAAAGTGTCTCATGCAGAAAGTGGAGATATTTTAGCTGTATTAACAACAGGAGCTTACGGATATTCTATGTCTAGTAACTATAATAAGATACCAAGACCAGCAGTGGTTTTTGTAAATAGAGGACAAAGTAAACTAATTTGCAAGAGACAATCTTATGAAGATTTAGTATCAGGTGAATTAGAACTTTAAATATATAAATAAGTTATTCAAATTTAAAATATATTATATACATTTAAGAAAAGAACACCTAAAAATTAAGGGGTTCTTTTCTTCTTTTATTTTTTGTTTAAATATAGGGAAGATTGGGAATAATATTTAGGTAAAATGAAGTTAATTTGTAGAAATTATAATGTAAAAATCGTAGAGGAGTGACTTTAAATGCTTTATATCAGTATAGGGATTTTATTTATATTGCTCGCTATATTTGTAGGTATAAAGGGAAATAATTGCAGAAAAAATAGTGAAGAAAATATATTAGAAGATATTCCAGCTATAAATATAAGTAAAGAAGAACTAAAAAAACATGCCTTAGAAATAGCCAATTATTCAACTAAAGGCAATAGTAATTGTAGAAAGAAATTAATAAAAAGCTTAGATAAAAGCTATAAGAAAATATTAGATGGACATGAATACATAGATAAAACCCTTAAAGAAAAAAAAGAAGTAACTCCAGCTTCAGAATGGCTTTTGGACAATTTATATTTAATAGAAAAAGAGTATAAACATATAAAATATAATATGCCAAAGTCTTATTATAAGGATCTTCCTGTAATAGATAGAGGTATTATGAAAGGTTATCCTAGAATTTATCATATAGCAGTAGAAATAGTATCTCATATAAATTCTAAAATAGATGAGAGTATCATAGAAGAAGTTATAGGTGCATACCAAACAAATACTATTTTAACTAGTGGGGAACTTTGGGCTTTACCAATAATGCTTAGAATAGCTTTGATACAAAATATAAGTAAAATAACAAATAACTTGGTTTTTTATTCTAAAGAAAGAATTAAAGCTGACAATATAGCAGATAGAATAATAAGCGCTGTACATAGTAAAAATTCATATATAGAAATAGAAAATATAACTAAAGAAGATATAAACTTTACCACACAGTTTACGGAAAGATTATTAAAGATTTTAAGAGACAATGGAATAGATAATAAAGCTATATATGATTGGATATTTGATAAATTAGAAGTAGAAAATAATAACTTTGAAAAAATAATAAATTCTGAGCATTTAAAACAGGCATCTCAACAAATTGCCATGGGAAATAGTATAAATTCTATTAGAGAAATTGATGGATTGAGTTGGAAAGAACTTTTTGAAAAAATGAGTTTTGTTGAAAAATATTTAAGAAAAGATCCAACAAATATATATTCAAATATGGATTTTGAATCAAGAGATTATTATAGACATAAAGTTGAAAAATTAGCTAAAAGTTTAAATAAATCTGAAGTATTTATAGTGAAAAAAGCTATAGAGTGTGCAGAAGAAGCTGATAGCGTAAAAGGAGAAGAATACAGAAAACACGTAGGATACTATCTTATAGACAAGGGAGTAGTGACACTAAAAAGAAAAATATTTCAACGTAAAAAGCTTAGTGGATCTTTTAATGATAATTTAAGAGAAAGTGCATTTGGAGCTTATATAGGAACAATAATATTTGGAACTATATTTTTTATCGGAGTATTTTTATGTTTAAGTTATGCCAATGACACCAATAGAATGTTGTGGAGATATATAGTTGCAACATTAGTTTTAGTGGTGCCTTGTAGTGAAATTGTAATTTCTGTTTTGAATTGGATTATAACAAATATACTTGATCCTAAATTTATTCCTAAACTAGATTTAAGACATGGTATTGGAGCAGAAAATAGAACTGTAGTAGTTATTCCAACAATTATCAATAATGCAAAAAGAGCCGAAGAGTTAGTTTCAAATATGGAAGTTTATTATTTAGCAAATAGAGATGAAAATTTATATTTTGCTATTTTAAGTGATTTTAAGGATAGTCACAAAGAAATAGAAGATAATGATAATAAAATAGTTGATGTAGCCTTAGAAGCCGTTAAGAAGTTAAATAAAAAATATGCAAAGGATAGAGATGATATATTCTATTTTTTTAGCAGAAGTAGAAAATTTAATGAAAAGGAAGGTAAATGGTTAGGCTGGGAAAGAAAAAGAGGAAAACTTGTTGAGTTTAATCATTTGCTTAGAGGGGATAAAAGCACAAGCTATAACGTTATAAGTTCTAATATAGATGAACTTTGTAAGGCTAAATATATAATAACTTTAGATTCAGATACAAAACTGCCTAGAGATAGTGCTAGAAAATTAATAGGAGCTATGAGCCATATTTTAAATATAGCTCATATAAATAAAGATAAAAAGAAAGTTGTTCGTGGGTATGGAATAATGCAACCAAGAGTAGCTATTGATACTGTAAGCAGTAATAAAACAATCTTTTCTAAAATATTTTCAGGAGAAGCAGGTATAGATACCTATAGTACGGCGGTTTCAGATGTGTATCAAGATGTCTTTGGAGAAGGTATTTTTACAGGAAAGGGAATTTATAATATAGATGTATTTAACTATATGTTAGAAGATGAGATACCTGAAAACTCTGTATTAAGCCATGATTTACTTGAAGGATCTTATGTTAGAACTGCTCTTATAACAGATGTGGAAGTTATTGATGGATATCCTGCTTATTTTAATTCAAGTAGTAAAAGACTTCATCGTTGGGTTAGAGGAGATTGGCAACTACTACCTTGGTTTAAGAAAAAAAGATCTATTAATGGATTGTCTAAATGGAAGATGCTAGACAATCTAAGAAGAAGTTTACTTACTCCATCTATAATTTTGCTTAGTGCATTCTCGTATAACATTTTGCCAGATGGAACAGATAAATGGATAGTTGCAGCTATCTTATCACTTATAACTCCATTAATCTTTGACATTACAGAGAATTTAGCAATGCCCATAAGAGGAATTAGTTTATCGGGAAAAATAAATACAGGAAAAACATTAATAGAGCAAATATTTCTTATTGTTTGTTTCTTACCGTTTAATGCGTATTTGATGGTGGATGCTATTATAAGAACTTTATATAGAGTGTTTTTTAGCAAAAAAAATTTATTGCAGTGGCAAACAGCAGATGATGCTGAAAGAACTTCAGGAAAAACATTAAGTAACTATATTTCATTTATGTGGCAAGGAAGCTTAATTGCATTAATTATACTTTATCTAGCTTTTATGGATAGTAGAAATAATGGAATACTTATGATTCCAATAGCAACATTATGGATTTTAAGTCCTATAATTGCATGGTATATAGGACGGGAAAATGATAATAAGACATATAATATATCTCCTGATGATGAAAATATGTTAAGAAGATTGGCAAGAGAAACTTGGGGATATTTTGATGACTTTGTTAATGAAGAAAACAATTGGTTAGCTCCAGATAACTATCAAGTTAAGCCATATAGGGGAGTGGCAAATAGAACTTCTCCTACAAACATTGGTATGGGATTTACATCAAGTTTAGCAGCATATGATTTTGGATATATTGATATGACAGAAAGTGTAGATAGAATATCTAAAATTATGGAGAGTTTAGAGAGTTTAGAAAAATATAAAGGTCATTTATATAACTGGTATGACACTTTAACTAAAGCTCCATTAATGCCTAGATATATTTCAACTGTAGATAGTGGTAATTTAGCTGCGTATATGTGGGTTTTAGAAGAAAGTTTAAAAGAATATTTAAATTCCTCATATTTAAATTCATCAGTAAAAAAAGGAATATGTGATACTTTAGAACTTGCAAATGAAGAAGTTCATTTAAAACTCGGTATAAATGATTTTTATGTTGATGATATAAATAATATAAAAGAAAGTGACTTTAGCTTAAAATTTTGGATTGAATTCTTAAAAAACATAGCTAAAAAGTTTGTAATAATTGAAGAAAGTGCAAATGATACTGAACTTTACTGGAATAGTAAACTTAAACAGGATGTAAAAAGATATTACTATAATGTGCAAAAAAACTTTGGATGGATAGAAGAAATAGAAGATAATAGTGTAGATAAGATTGTGTTTAATATATCAATAAAAAATGTGAATAAATTTTTAGATAAATTTATTAGTGAAAATAACAATATTGAAGAAGATACACTAAAATCAATAGAAGAAACTAAAGAAACTATCCACATTTTAATAGATGAAATTAATAATTTAATAAAAAAATGTGAAGTGTTTGTGCAAAACATGGATTTTAAGATGTTATATGATGAAAAAAGAGGATTGTTTTCTATTGGATATGATATAGAAAATCAATCATTATCTAACAGTTATTATGATTTATTAGCTTCAGAGGCAAGGCAAGCAAGTTTTGTTGCCATAGCTAAAGGAGAAGTAGAAACAACACATTGGTTTAAATTAGGTAGAGCTATGGCGGCTATAGGAATGAATAAAGGGCTTGTATCTTGGACTGGAACTATGTTTGAGTATTTGATGCCATTACTTATTATGAAGCCTTACCCAAATACTCTTTTAGATGAAACTTATAAGTCCATTGTAGCTGGGCAAAAGAGATATGGAAGAATAAAAAAGGTTCCTTGGGGTATTTCAGAGTCAGCATATAGAGCCTTTGATGTAAGTATGAATTATCAATATAAGGCATTTGGAATACCAGGTATTGGTCTTAAAAGAGGACTTAAAGATGAGCTTGTAATTTCACCATATTCTACAATTATGGCACTACAAGTAGATTTAGATAGTTCAATTGAAAATATTAATAGATTAATTAATAATGGGCTAGAGGGAAGATACGGCTTATATGAAGCAATAGATTATACAAAAGATAGACTTCCGAGAAATGTTGAAAGTGGAATTGTAAAATGTTTTATGATTCACCATGAGGGGATGAGTTTAATGTCTTTAGATAATGTATTAAATGATAATATTTTTAGAAAGAGATTTCATAATAGTCCTAAAGTAAAAGCTACAGAAGTATTATTAGAAGAAAAAGTTCCGAACAAAATTGTATATGAAAGACAACAGAAGTTTGAGGCTACAGAAAATGACCATGAAAAAACTCATATTATAGCTAGAGGATATAGGACGTCTAAAACTAATATTCCAAAGATACAATTAATGTCTAATGGAAGTTATTCTTCTATGATAACAGCTAGTGGTAGTGGATATGGAAAAAGAGAAGATATGACCATATACAGATGGAAAAGGGATAATACTTTAGATTTAGGAGGAATGTTCTTTTATATAAAAGATGTAAAGACAAATGAATTTTGGAGTGCCACATATGAACCATGCAAACAGGATAATGATTCATATGAGGTTATATTTTCACAGTATAAAGCTGAGTTTAAAAAATCTCAAAATGATATAACATCTAATGTTGAAGTTACTGTATCTAGTGAGGACAATGCGGAAGTTAGAAGAATTTCATTAACTAATAACTCTAATGAAGACAAAATAATAGAAATAACATCTTACTGTGAAGTTACTTTAGCACCATTTGATGCTGATGTAGTTCATCCGGCATTTAGTAATTTATTTATAAGAACTGAATTTTTAAATGATTTAGAATGTGTAATTGCAAATAGAAGACCAAGAGCAAAAGGGCAGAAAAAGCCACATGTACTTCAATGCGTTTGTATTGAAGGGGAAGATATGGAGATGGCTCAATATGAGACTAGTAGAGTTAACTTTATTGGAAGAGATAGAGATTTAATTAGTCCTTTAGCTATGGAACATAATATGGCTCTTAAAAACAGTGAGGGAGCTGTTTTAGATCCAATAATAAGTATTAGAAAAAGAGTGAAAATTGCTCCAGGAGAGACTTGTAAAATAGCATATACTACTGCTGTAGTTGATTCTCGTGATGATGCAATAGAAATAGCTAAAAAGTATAGAGAATTTGCAAATATAGATAGAGCATTTGAATTATCACGAAGTCAAACCATTGTGGATATGAGATATTTAGGATTAAAGTCTCCACAGGCAAATTTATATCAGGATATGGCATCAAAAATCTTGTTTATAAGTGATTCTTACAAAGAAAGAGAAGAATATATAAAGAATATTACAAGAGGACAACAAGCTTTATGGAAATATGGTATATCCGGAGATTTGCCTATTGTTCTTGTTGTTATAAAAGACGAAGAAGAAATAGATTTAATTCGCCAAGTATTAAATGCTCATGAGTATATAAGAAGGAAAGGATTAAAGTTTGATCTTGTTATTTTAAATATGCAAGATATAGCATACATCCAACCACTACAAGATAATATAAGAGATTTAATAGCAGCTAGTTATGCTCGAGATAAAGAAAATATAAGTGGGGGAGTATTTTTAAATAATAAGTCCTCAATGGAAAAGGAAGATATCGATCTTTTAATGGCAATATCAGCTCTTGTTTTAGAAGGAGAAAAGGGATTATTATCTAAACAAATTCAAACAGAAGAGTTAGATAAAGAACAATTAGAAAAACTTAATGTTTCTAAGAAAGATTACAATTATAGTTTTGATGATTTTGATATAAACAAATTAGAATACTATAACGATATAGGTGGATTCGATTTAGAAAATGATGAGTATGTTATTGTTTTAAAAGACGAAAAAACAACACCAGCACCATGGGTAAATGTTATAGCAAATGAGAACTTTGGTTTCTTAGTTTCAGCTAGTGGTTCGCCATATACTTGGTATAAAAATAGTAGAGAAAATAAAATAACTACATGGTCAAATGATTGGATTACAGACCCACCGGCAGAAGTTATTTATGTAAGAGATGAGGATACGGGAGAAGTTTGGAGTATTACACCAGAACCTATTAGAGAAAATGGAGAGTATGTAATACATCATGGATTTGGATATTCAAAATTCCAGCATCAATCACATGGAATTGTAGGTAATATAAATATGTTTGTGCCTATGAATGAAAATGTTAAGATATGTGAAGTTGATTTAAAAAATATTTGTGATGTTGATAGAAATTTATCTTTAACATACTATGCTCAACTAGTATTAGGTGTTGTACCTCAAAAAACAGATATTCATGTTGTAACTTATCTAAATGAAGAAAAGAAGTATATTTATGCTAGAAATCCATACAGTGATTCTTTTGGAAATTTAACAGCTTATCTAAAAATTATAGGTGGAAGTGAAGAAAGCTTTACTGGTGATAGAAGTGAATTTATAGGAAAAGGGGAATCTCTTAAAAATCCGAAAGCACTAGAAAATATAAGACTTTCAAATAGTGTTGGTGCTGGAATGGATCCTTGTTTTGGAGAAAATTCTAAGTTTACCATAAAAGCTGGAGAAGATAAAAAACTACTTATAATTCTTGGAGAAGATGAAAATATAGAAGCTATAGAAAAAATCGTAGATAAATATGAGGATATAAGTAAAGCTACAGAAGAGCTTCAAAATAGCAAAAGTTATTGGAGAAAGTCTCTTCATACAATTAAAGTAAAAACTCCTGATGAAACTATGGATTTAATGTTAAATGGGTGGTTATTATATCAAACTATAAGTTGTAGAATATGGGCTAGAAGTGCATTTTATCAATCAGGAGGAGCATTTGGATTTAGAGACCAACTTCAAGATGTAATGGCAGCAGGGTATGTAAATCCTAAGTTTATGAGAGATCACATTTTATATAGTGCCACAAGGCAATTTGTAGAAGGAGATGTTCAACACTGGTGGCATCCAGTAGTAGATAGTGGTATTAGAACTAGATTTTCTGATGACCTTTTATGGTTACCTTATGTTACAGTGGATTATATAAAGAGAACAGGAGATTACAGTATATTGGATGAAGAAGTGGGATATCTTGAAGATAGACCACTAGAAGATGGAGAAGATGAAAGATATACTGTATCTCAAAAATCTGATAAAAAAGGAACCATATATGAACATTGTATAAAAGCCATAGAAAGAGGATTAAAGTTTGGTCCTCATAATATACCATTAATGGGTTCTGGAGATTGGAATGATGGTATGAGTGAAGTAGGAAACAAGGGTACAGGTGAAAGTGTATGGCTTGGATGGTTTTTATATAGTATATTAGACGGATTCAAAGAAATCAGTAAAGTTAGAAATGATGAAGAGAAAGCTAATAGATATGAGGAAATGCAAGAATTTTTAAAGGAAAATCTAAATGAAAATGCTTGGGATGGAAAATGGTATAGAAGAGCTTATTTCGATAATGGAATTCCATTAGGATCTATTGAAAATGATGAATGTAAAATAGATTCTTTAGCTCAATCATGGGCTGTTATATCAGGAGCAGGAAATGAAGATAAAGTTAAAATTGCAATGGAATCTTTAGAAAAATATCTAGTTAAGAAGGATACAGGAATGGTGCTTTTATTAACTCCACCATTTGAAAGTAGTAAATTAGAACCTGGGTATATTAAAGGATATGTACCAGGAGTTAGAGAAAATGGAGGACAGTATACTCACGCTTCAACTTGGGTTGTGCTTGCAATGGCAATGTTAGGAGAAGGAGATAAGGCATGGAGAGTATTTAATATGCTAAATCCTATAAATCATACTAAGTCTTATTTTGAATGTGAAAGATATAAAGTAGAGCCATATGTAATAGCAGCAGATATATATGGAAGAGAGCCATATGTAGGTAGAGGCGGATGGAGTTGGTATACAGGTGCTGCTGGATGGATGTATAGAGTAGCAATAGAGGGTATATTAGGACTTAAATTCAAAGGAAAAGAAGGCTTTGTTGTAGAGCCTAACGTACCACATAGCTGGGAATCCTTCCAAATAGAATATAATAAGGATAATTGCAAATATATTATAGACATAACTAGAGGAGATACTAAAAAGGTCATAGTGGATAATAAAGAATTAGGAAACAACATAATACCTTTAATGGAAAGTGGAGTGCATAACGTAAAAGTTATAATATAAATAAAAATATAACGGTCAAAGGTTACTATTCTTTGACCGTTATAAAAGACTGTTGATAAAATTTTTATCAACAGTCTTTTTAAAATGAATTAAAAAACTAGTTTATTTATGGAAGTCTTCATGAAATAAACTGTCATCATTGTAGGTATAATCAAATTCCCAAGTGGCAATATTATTACATATAATAGGGTCTGTAACGTGGTTTGGAAGTTTAACACAACTTTTTCCGTCTTTTGAACAAGAATGAACCTGTTTAGGATCACTATCCATAAATCCTCTTATATTAGGTGCATAAATAGAATTATTTTTGTTAGTTTTACCTGAGTGGTTATTCATATGATTACTCATAATTTTTTTCTCCTTTCTATATTTAAAGAAGCTTTTATATTAGTATTCCACAAAACAATAAAAACTTTAGAGGAAAATATAGAAAAGAAAATACAAAAATTATGTACATATGATAATATAATTGTTATGTAGTTGATAATATAATTGTTATATAGAGTATTTAGTCTTATAATAATATATAATAAATATTTACTGTTATATCTAAAACTTAAGAAAATTAAAATAAAAACTAAATTAAAACAAATTAAATGGAGGGATACTAAGTGCAAGAGGCAGAACAAAAAAAGGTTATTTTCAGTGGAATACAACCTTCAGGAGATTTAACTTTAGGAAACTATTTGGGAGCTTTAAAAAATTGGGTTAAACTTCAAGATGAATATGATTGCTATTACTGTATAGTTGATATGCATGCTATAACTGTAAGACAAGAGCCAAAAGATTTAAGAAGAAGAACTTTAGAACTTCTTTCTATATACATCGCTGCTGGAATTGATCCAGAAAAAAATACATTATTCATACAGTCACATGTACCAGCTCATGCAGAATGTTCTTGGATTTTAAACTGTAACTCTTATATGGGTGAACTTTCTAGAATGACACAATACAAAGATAAATCTCAAAAATATGGAAATCACATAGGTGTAGGTTTATTTACATATCCAGTTTTAATGGCTTCAGATATATTATTATATCAAGCAGATTTAGTGCCAGTAGGAAAAGACCAAAAACAACATTTAGAATTAACTCGTGATCTTGCGGAAAGATTTAATAATGCATATAGTCCTACTTTTAAAGTGCCAGAACCATATATACCAGAAGCTGGTGCAAAAATCATGGATCTTCAAGAACCAACTAAAAAGATGTCTAAGTCATCGGATAATCCTAACTCATTTATTTTAATTATGGACCCACCAGAAGTTATAAGAAAGAAAATTTCTAGAGCTGTAACTGATAGTTTAGGAGTTGTTAAGTACTCAGATGATCAACCAGGAGTTAAAAACTTAATTACAATATTAAGTGCAATTACAGGTAAAACTCCAGAAGAAATAGAAAAAGATTATGAAGGTCAAGGATACGCTCAATTTAAAAAAGATGTAGCAGAAGCTATAGTTGGAGAATTAGCTCCAATTCAAGAAAAAGTTAAAGAATTAGTATCTGATAAATCATACTTAGAAAGTATATACAAAAAAGGTGCTGAAAAAGCTAACTATATAGCTAATAAAACTCTTAGAAAAATGCAAAAGAAAGTTGGATTTATTCCAAGATAAAATTATTAAGTCATAGTGATTTGTATTTAAAAATTTATAATGATTTTGAAGTAAACAAAAGCCTCCAATAGATGGAGGCTTTTGGATAATCTGAAGGTTTTATAACTAAAATCTTGTTTTTTTATTTCTATTCCTTATCTTTTAATAAATTATGTTCTCTATAATATTTATCAGAGTCTTTGTCTATTTCAAATTTTTGTGTAAAAGAATAAGTTGGTGATTTTGGATCAAATCCAGCAAAATGACCTCTTACATAATAAGTTCCAGGTTTTACAACAGTAACAATAAAATTTGTTTCTAAATCTCCACAAAACTTATATTTAGGTATTTTTTCTATATCCTCTTTATTCCATTCAATAGGCCAATGATATATATTATCTACATTTTGTGTGGCTTTAACCATTATATAACTATCTAATCCTTCTGGTTTAAACATAGAGTTTAATTCGCTTAAAGAACAACAACGACAACTTGAATATAATGGTACTTGAAACATACAAAAAGATTTTATATTAGGAGCTATTTTAAATTTTTTTATTGTTTTATTTTTTAATACAGAATTTACTCCGTTTAATCCCTTAGCTAATACTAATTCATATTCCTTTTCAAATATATAATTATTTTTAGGAATTACCTGAATAGTACAAGAATCATTATCTTTAAGTTTTAGTGTAATAGGAACTTTTTTATTATTTTTATCTAAAACATAAATATAATTATACATATCATTATTTATTGATAATTTATTATTAAATTTTATTTCCCAAACTTTATTATTGTCTACAATTAATGCATTATTTTTTTCTGCATAATTCTTAAATTGATAATCAACTAATAAAGTATCTGGTGCTTTTTTCGATTGGGATAAATCTATTTCATATCCATATACATTATGACAATTATACAAACCTCCTCCTATTACAAAAATTGAACTTATTAATATAGATTTTATTATTTTTTTTAACATAGTAACCCCCTCTTATTATATAACAAAATATTCCACTATAAATAATACCATAAATAAATCTAAATGTTATATAATATGTAAAAAAATATATAAATTTAAAATATATATAAATTAAAATACAGTCTTAAATTGTCATATTGTTGATGAATATAATTTGTTAGCATTTTTTGTATTTGTTATAAAAAGTATTTTTAGTGTTTATGTAGAATATATGTTTTATATCAAATTAACATACAAAATAAATATTTTTAAAGTTCTAATCCATAAGGAAATTATGACATAAACAAAAGCCCCCAATGGTTGGGGGCTTTCCCAATAATAAAACCTTGAGTTAATCTTAAGGTTTTATTATTCAAGACCTATTTATTAAGTATAAATTTTTCAATAACATGAGCAAGACCATCTTCTTCGTTAGTATAAGTGATGTAATCTGCAATTGCTTTAACCTTTTCATGGGCATTTCCCATGGCAACTCCAAGACCTGCGTATTTTATCATATCTATATCATTTCCTGAGTCACCAATAGCTATCATTTCATCACGTTTTATACCTAATTTTTCTCCAAGTATTTTTAAGGAAGAACCTTTATTAACTCCTTTTGCTTGGATTTCTAGTGTTCCAGATGAAGGTCTTAATACTGTGAAATTATTTATAAGTTCACTTGGTAAAGAGTTTTCATCTAATATTAAATCATTATTTCCGTAAAGTTTATCAGAAGATTTATACTCCATGTTATGTCTTTTTATTATGTTCAGTAAATGATCTGTAAATCTTTTATTTTCGTTTATATATACAACTCTATTTATACAAATGTCATCTTTAAGATTGTTAAAATCTATTATTTCCATAGGTATGTTGGATAAAAAAGATTCAATTTGAGTGGTTAAATTTAAAGTTGGAGTGTATATTGTATCTTTAGATAATATGTTTAATGTAATTTGTAAATTGTTAGCTACGTTATATATATAATTAAAATCTTTTAGCGTAATGGAACTTTCAAATAGAACTTGTTTATTTCCAAGACATTGAATAAATCCACCACTACATGCAATACCATAATCATTGTCTGAGTTTAAATTCAGCTTAGTTGTATAACGAAGCAAACCTTCAATGGGACGACCAGTTATTAGTACAATTTTTACACCTTTTTTTCTAGCTTTTTCAATGGCTTCAATTGTTTTTTGCGAAAGAGTTTTATCATTTTTTACTAAAGTACCATCTATATCAATTCCAATAAGTTTATACATTTATCCATCCCCTATCTTAGCTTTAAGTTAATCTTCTTCTTTTAATATAAATTTGTTTATAACGTGTGCAACGCCACTTTCATCATTTGTATAAGTAATATAATCAGCGGCCTTTTTTACATCGGGAAAAGCATTGCCCATAGCAACACCAAGACCAGCATATTCAATCATGTGAAGATCATTTTCCGCATCTCCAACACAAATAATTTCTTCTTTCTTTATGCCCAGTTTTTCTCCAAGACATTCAACACCGAATCCTTTATTTATTTTTTTATTTAGAAATTCTAAAAAGTTATCGTGACTTCTCATAACTGTATATTTTTCATAAACTTCTTTTGGTAATGTATTCATTATTGAGGCGATTTTTTCTTTTGGACCTACAAATAAAATTTTTATTATTTCTACAGAAGGCTCTAATTCACTAAAGGACATTTCTTCAAATTCAACTTGATTCATGCCAATTTCTATAGCGCTAAATTCATTATATTTAGGAACAATGCATTTTTCAGGTGTAAGTGCATGAACATAAACTCCGAGTTTTTTACTAAGGTTATATAGGTAACAAAGATCATCATATTCTAGTAAAGTTTTGGAAAGGATTTCATGTGTTCCAGCATTTATTACTATTGCTCCATTACAAGTAACACAATAATTGTCTTTATTGTCTAAGTTTAATTCTTTTAGGTATTTAGAAATACCTGTTATAAATCTACCAGTTGCAAGTACAACTTTAACACCTTTTTCACTAGCTTTATTAATTGCTGTTTTATTATCAGATGTTATCATTTTGCTACTATCTAAAAGAGTGTTGTCCATATCTAAAGCTATTAACTTATACATACAATACCTCCAAATTTATAAATTATTGTAGAAATTTTAAGCGTTTAAAATTTTTAAGTTATTGTTTGAGAATTAAAATTTATATAATAAGTAATAATTATATTATACCTTCATATATTAATTTAAATTCTATCACAGTTATTTTATTAGTTACAACTTTTAGCAGGTTTATATTTGTGGTATTATATATGTTTGACAGGAATTTTTATTAAAGCTAAAATCATAAATGAACTGTAAAAATAAAGGAGAAAGAGGAGACGCAAGTGGCAAATTTGAGAAGCGAAATAGAAAAAAGAAGAACTTTTGCTATCATATCTCACCCGGATGCTGGTAAAACCACACTTACAGAAAAACTTCTATTATACGGAGGAGCTATAAGAGAAGCTGGGTCTGTTAAAGGTAGAAGAGCTTCAAAGCATGCTGTATCTGACTGGATGGAAATAGAAAAGCAAAGAGGTATTTCTGTTACATCTTCAGTTTTACAATTTAACTATGACAACCATTGTATAAACATACTAGATACACCAGGTCACCAAGACTTTAGTGAAGATACATATAGAACTCTTATGGCTGCAGATAGTGCAGTAATGGTAATTGACGGAGCAAAAGGTGTGGAAGATCAAACAAGAAAGTTGTTCCATGTATGTAGTTTAAGAGATATTCCTATATTTACTTTTATAAATAAGTTAGATAGAGAAGCGAGAGACCCTTTTGAATTATTAGAAGACATAGAAGAGGAACTTGGAATAAAGTCTTATCCTATGAATTGGCCTATAGGATGTGGAGCTCATTTTAAAGGTGTATATGACAGATTTAAAAAGCAAGTATTACTTTTCAATGGAGGAAATCACGGTTCTAGTGCTGTAAGCATAATAGAAGGTAGTTTAGATGATCCAAGTATTATTGAAACTATAGGTGAGGAGCTTCATGAGAAGTTAATTGATGAAATTGAACTTCTTGATGAGGCTGGAGAAGAATTTGACTTAGAAAAAATAGCAAATGGAGAATTAACTCCAGTATTCTTTGGTAGTGCATTAACTAACTTTGGTGTGCAACCTTTCCTTGAAGGATTCTTAAAACTTACACCACCTCCATTAAATAGACATTCTGATATTGGAGAAATTGATGCATTTAGTGAAGATTTTACAGCATTTGTATTTAAAATTCAAGCGAACATGAATAAAGCTCATAGAGATAGAATTGCATTTATGAGAATTTGTTCAGGTAAATTTACAAAAGGTATGGAAGTATTCCATATGGAACAAGGTAAAAAAGTTAGACTTGCTCAACCTCAACAATTCTTAGCTGAGGAAAGAGAAATTGTAGATGAAGCTTATGCTGGAGATATTATAGGTGTATTTGATCCAGGTATGTTTAGAATTGGAGATACACTTTGCTCAGCATCAAACAAGTTTAAATTTGATGGAATACCTGTGTTTGCTCCAGAACATTTTGCAAGAGTTAGAACTGTAGATACAATGAAAAGAAAACAGTTTATAAAAGGTATGACTGAAATTGCTCAAGAAGGTGCAATTCAAGTATTTAAAGAACTTCACATAGGAATTGAAGAAATCATAGTTGGTGTTGTTGGTGTACTTCAATTTGAAGTTTTAGAATACAGAATGAAAAATGAGTACAATGTTGATATTAAGATGGAAAGACTTCCATACAGATATATAAGATGGATTGAAGAGACAAAAATTAAACCAGATGATCTTAATATAACTAGTGATACTAAAGTTGTTAAAGACTTAAAAGATGAACAGTTACTTATCTTCAGCAATGACTGGGGAATAAACTGGGCATTAGAACATAATGATGGACTTGTATTATCAGATATAAGTAAAGCTTAATAAAATGAAAAAACCTTAAAATCATAGAATAATGTTCTATTGAATTTTTTGGTTTTTTTTATTTTATGAAATTTCCTACGTCCTACCCCCTAGTTTCTAATTCCTATACCTTTAGTGCTATTCGTTATAGTATGAAGGAAAATAAAAAATTAAAGTTAATGTATGCATACATTTGCGTAAGTTTGAAAAATTCATATAATAGTTAAAAAGGAGATAATTTTAAGGGGGAGTAATTATGGAACATAAACACCAAAAACAGGGGATGAGTTCAAGTGGACTTAAGGTAATTGATTTAATACAAGTAGGAATAATGGCAGCCATAGTATTTGTTGCAACATCTATAGTGCATATTCCATCAATTATGGGTGTTGTGCATTTAGGTGATAGTATGGTATTTTTAGCAGCTATACTTTTAGGAAGAAAGAAAGGCGCTATGGCATCAGCCATAGGAATGAGTTTATTTGATATATTACATGGATATGTATTATGGGCGCCATTTACCTTTATTATAAAAGGAGTAATGGCATATATAGCAGGATATATATGTTATAGAAAATCTTATGGTGGAAAGAACTTTATAAATAATTTATTTGGATTTATTTTAGCCGGTATATTTATGATTACAGCTTATTATTTAAGTGGTGTTGTAATGGCAAGATTTTTAGTTTACAAAGCAGCCACATTAAATGAAGCATGTTTAATAGCTTTGAAAGATATTCCAGGTAACATATCACAAATAGTTGCTGGAATTATTATAGCACTTCCGTTAAGTTTAATATTAAAGAAAACAATTAAAAATTAGAATGGTTCTTGAATTTCCTTATTTTTAAATTTTATGGTAAAATAGTAAGTATATAATAACACTATATATATATATGTGTATAAAATTTAAAGTGGGGGAATGTTAAATAACATGAAGTTTTACCAACCTGATTCGAAAAGTAATATGGAGGAAGAATATAATAAATTAAAAGAGGAATTTGAAACATATCAAAACTTTGCTGAAAGTACAATTCAAATGATAACTGAAAAGAATATAAAGATTGAAAAAAAATTAGATGCTATGATTAACATAGTGGAAATTAGTAAATATATAAATGTTTCTCTCAGTAATGAAAATTTAATTCCCATGATTAATGATATGATAATAGGAATACTAGGGGCAACTTATTCTTCCATATATATAGTTGAAGATGAAAAATTGAAGATAAAAGCTACTAATATCGAAAATTTAGATTATGATTTTTATAATGATGAAGAATATAAGGAATTATTTAATGGAAAGTACTTTATAATAAATTCTAAAAAACCTTTAGTTAAAAAAAATGTATTAAAGAATGATATACATTCTTTAATAGGAGTTCCTATATATTTAAGGGAAAAATTCATAGGATATATAGTTGTAAAACACACTTTAAATAATTTTTTCAGTCACGAGCATATAAGCTTTATTTTAACTATAGCAAATCAGATAGCAATAGCCTTAGAAAATAACTCCCTATATAATAAGATAAGACAAATAGCCATTAGAGATCCTTTAATAGGAATATATAATAGAAAGCACTTTTTTAATATTGTAGAAGAAAAAATAAAAAAAGATAAAGCTAGTAAACGGTTTGCCATCGTTATGATGGATATTGATGACTTTAAAAAGGTTAATGATAAGTATGGTCATCAAGTAGGTGATGAGGTTTTAAAAGAGACAGGAAAAATTATAGTAGACAATTTAAATAAAGAGGATATAGTAGCACGTTATGGTGGAGAAGAGATAATTATGTATGTTTCAAATTTCAGCAGTAAAGAAGACGTATACAATATCGTTAATGGTATAAGAAAAAAAATAAGTGAAAATATTATTAAGTATGAAGGAATGAAAGTATCTATTACAGCTAGTTTCGGAATTGCATATTACATGGAAGATGGAAAAAGTTTAAATAGTGTAATATCTGTGGCAGATAATAGGTTATATATTGCAAAAAAGGCGAATAAGAATGTAGTAATTTATAAGTAAGCGATGATGAGTATTCATCGCTATTTTTTTAATAAAATAATGTGTAATTAATTTATAAAGTTGAGGGTATATTTATGAATAGGAAAAAATTACTGAGCTTATTAAAAAGACGTGAAGGGGTTAAATTAGACTACAAATTAAAATTGGATTTATGTATGGAAAGTGGTAAAAAAGAATTTTCAAAGGATATATGTGCGATAGCTAATTCAAGAGGGGGAAGAGGACATCTTATAATAGGAGTAGAGGACAAGACAAAGAAAGTAGTTGGTATGGATAAAAACTCAATTACAGAGGAACAAGTACAACAGATAATATCTTCAAGATGTGAACCACCTGTACCTATAAGTTTAGACTTTGTAGAGATTTATGGAAAAGATGTAGGTGTTATAACTATATATCAAAGTAATCAAAAGCCTCATCAAACAAGGGATAATGGTGCGTTTTATATAAGAAGAGGTTCTACTACAGATACTATGAGAAAGCAGGAATTAATAACTGCATTTCAAGAAAACATGAGTTTAAACATAGAGCTTACACCAGTGGTTAAAAGTAGTATAGAAGACTTAGATATATATTTAGTTGATAAATACTTTGCAAATCACAATATAACAACTAATGATGAAAATAGAAAAATACTTATGGAAAATTCTAAGATAATATGCATGGATAATGAAGAAAAAAGATATTATGCTACATTAGGTGGTCTTTTAGTTTTTTCTAAAATAAATTATATATATGCTCCTAATAACATGATAAAAATAGTAAATAAAATAGATAAAAGTAAGGATGAAGTTATTATAATTCAAGGAGACTTATTGAGTATGCTTGAAAAGAGTAATGAAATTATAAATGATATATTACCAAAGGAGTATCCTACTTTTGCTGTCTATGAAGGAGTTAAAAATGCAGTCTTATATAGAGACTATACAATTATTAATAAAGAAATAGAAATAATAATAAAAAACAATAGTTTAGAAGTAATTAGTCCAGGAATTATAATAAGAGATACAAATAAAGAAACAGAGAATTTATCACATAATTATATAAAAAGAAACATGTGGATATATGAAAAGATAATAACACTTGATAATAGAAAAATATTTTTGCAATCTGGAAGAGGATTTTCAAAAATGAAAAAAGCTTTTAAAGATATAGGAAAGGTTAAATTTATAAATTCTTTGAGAGATAATAGCTTTAAAGTAATTTACCCAGGTGTAGATGCATTATAAAGTAATAACAGTAAAATATAGGGTATAATAATATTGATAGAAAATTCAGAATATTGTATAATTAAGATAAGAAATTTATAATTAGAAATAAGAAAAAAGGAGTGGTTGACATGTTGCATATTTTTTGTGATAGAAAAGGAAGTGGAAAAACTAAATCATTAATTGAATCTGCAAACAAAATGGCCATTAATTCAAAAGGAAATGTGGTTTATATTGATGACGATAATGGGCCTATTTTTCAATTAGATAATAAAATTAGGTTCATTTCAACAGAAGAATATGATTTAAAAGACAGTAATCATTTTTACGGATTTTTGTGCGGTATTCTATCCCAAGACTATGATGTATCAGTTGTATATGTAGATGGATTGTTTAACATCATAGAAAGAAAGATAGATGATACGGCGCATTTGTTTTCTAAAATAGAAAAATTATCACAAAAGTATAATGTTGACTTTTATCTTAATATAAATATTGAAAAACACGAAGTTCCTGAATTTATGAAAAAATATATAGCTTAATCACATATTAAACATATTAAAAATTAAATCATTTATTTCCTTGCAATTTGGGAAGTTTATTTATATAATAGTATCTAAATGAATAAAGAAGAAAGATTTTGATGGAAAGAAGTAGCTTTATGATTCATGAAGAGAGCTAGTGGTTGGTGTGAACTAGTTGATGAGTTTAGTGAAATACATTCTTGAATTTTATACTGAACGGTTTAAACTTAGTAGGTTGATACGGATATCCCAACGTTATAGGGAAATGAGCGAATATGTATAAACATATTAACTTGGGTGGTACCACGGAAAAATTTCGTCCCTTTATATTAATTTATAAAGGGACTTTTTATTTTATAAAAACAAACTGAATTAGGAGGAATAACAATGGAAAATGTAAATGTATTTGATACGTTAATGGAACGTGGATACATAAAACAAACAACACATGAAGAAGAAATAAGAGAATTACTAGGAAAAGAAAAAATTACATTTTATATAGGATTTGACCCAACAGCAGACAGCTTACATGTAGGACACTTTATAGCTATGATGTTTATGTCTCATATGCAAAAAGCAGGACATAGACCAATTGCATTAGTTGGTGGCGGAACTGCAATGATAGGAGATCCAAGTGGAAAAACTGATATGAGAAAGATGCTTTCAGAAGAGCAAATACAAGCTAATGTAGCTGGTATAAAGAAGCAACTTTCAAGATTTATAGATTTTTCAGATGATAAAGCTATCTTAGTAAACAATGCTGATTGGCTTCTAGGTGCTAAATACGTTGAATTTATAAGAGAAATTGGGGTTCATTTCTCAGTAAATAAAATGCTTACTGCTGAATGCTTCAAGCAAAGATTAGAAAAAGGATTATCTTTCTTAGAATTTAATTACATGTTAATGCAAGCATATGATTTCTTAGAATTAAACAGAAAATATGGTTGTGTAATGGAGCTTGGTGGAGATGACCAATGGTCAAATATGATCGCTGGAATGGATCTTATAAGAAGAAAAGAAAGAAAACCGGCCTTTGCTATGACTTGCAGTCTTTTAACAAATAGTGAAGGACAAAAGATGGGTAAAACAGTTGGTGGAGCATTATGGCTTGATGCTGAAAAAACTTCTCCATATGACTTTTATCAATACTGGAGAAATGTAGCTGATGCAGACGTTGAAAAATGTTTATCATTACTTACATTTGTACCTATGGATGAAGTTAAAAGATTAAGCTCTCTTGAAGGTGCTGCTATAAATGAAGCTAAGAAAGTTTTAGCATTTGAAGTAACAAAACTTGTTCATGGTGAAGAAGAAGCTAAAAAAGCACAAACAGCAGCAGAAGCATTATTTAATGGTGGAGCTGATATGAGCAATGTTCCAACTATAGAAGTAGAAAAAGATGCTATTGGAACATCATTATTAGAAATACTTCTAAATGGAAAAGCAATTCCATCTAAAAAAGAAGGTAGAAGATTAATAGAACAAGGTGGACTTTACATGAACGATGAAAATGTAACAGACCCTAATACTGTTCTACAAGAATCAGATTTAAAAGATGGAAGTACATTAATTAAAAAAGGAAAGAAAAAATACTATAGAATAGTTGTAAAATAAGATACAGTATTATTAAATGTGGGCATGGCCCACATTTTTTTATGAATATTTTTCTAATTACTACGATAACTAATAAATAGTATATTTTATAAAGGATGTGAAACTTGTGGCAGTTATTTCAAACATAAGTAATGCTTATAATGTAAATTCAGGTAAGAGCCATAAAAAATTATCTTTTGATATAGGAGAAAGATTTTTGGCTAGAATAATAAATATAGATGGTGAAACGAACGAAGCTATATTAAAACTTTTAGATGGATGGCAATTTTCAGCACAAATAAAAGAGCCTATAGATTTCACGCCAGAAGGATTAGTAAAGTTTGTAGTTGAAGGATATGATAAAGGGAAAATATTATTACAACTAATAGGTGAAGAAAATAAAAAAGGTGAACAATCTTTAATTGATGTTTTAGAAGAACAAGGGGTAAATGTAAAAAAAGAAGATTATAATATTTTAAAAAAAATGATAAAATATAATATGCCACTAACTAAAGAAAATATTTCGAAGATGAAAACTTTAATAGACTTTCAAAGTAAAATTAATGAAAATCCTAATGAAGAAGAACAATTTATTGAAAAATATTTGAATAATAAAAATATTAGTTTAAATAGTGAAGAAGGGCAAGACATTAAAAATATATTAAAGGGATTTTTTAAGGAATTTAAAAAGTTAAAGGTTGATGAAATTTTTACATTAGTTGAAAATAAAATAGAACTTACAGAAGAAAATATAAAAAGTTTTAACAATATAAATAAAGGTTCTATGACCATATATGAAGAAATATTAGATGGTAGCAACATTTTAGATGAACTTGAAAATGATATCGTATCTAAGGAAATAGAGACTAAGAACATTAATAATGAAAACAATACTTCAAATTCAAATAATAATTTGGAGGAAAATTCAAATAATACTTCAAACAAAAATAATGCCTATAATTCAAAAGCTTATACAAATGATAATAGTGCTATTGATGGAAAGGAAATTTTAAGAAGACTACTTGGAGTAGAAGGGCAAGAGCAAGAATTACAAAGTGAAAATAATAGTAGTATACAAGAAAAAATGACCTCTCAGGATAAATCGGTAGAAGTAAAAACTACTACTAGTAGTGTAGAAAATAAAACAAATGAACAATCTAAAAATCAAGAAGTACAATTAGAAAAGAAAGTTTTAGATAAATTAAATAACAAACCTATGGAAACTGCTGAAAATATTAAAGAACAAATAGAAAATAAAACAAATGAAATGAAACAAATAATAAAGCAAGTTCTAGGAGAAAGTGGAGAAAAAGATTCTTCTATTGTGGGAAAAGTTTTTCAGAGTTTGCAAGGAAAAATGAATGACTTTAAGATTTTTAATTCATTATCTAATCAATATTATTATTTAGATGTTCCAGTAAATATAAATGAACAACAATATCCATGTAAATTAATAATAAAAGATGATAGAAAAAATGGTAAGAAAATAGATTCAACTAACGTTAAATTTGCAGTTTGTGTTAAAACCATAAACATGGGAGTTGTAGATGCATATATAAAAGTTATGAATTCAAATATAAATATTGATATAAAATGTGAAGATAAATGGATAAAACTTTTAGAAAAATCTAAAGATAAAATAATTAATAAGTTAAATGAAGTAGGATATATAGCAGGAGTTAAGGTAGATGAAAGACAGAGTGAAGTAAATTTAGTTGAATGCAATGATTTCTTTGAAGATAACGATTTTGCAAGAATAAATTTTAAAGTATAAGTTAAAATTGGAGTGTTTATTATGGATAAATCCAATAGAAAAAAGGCAGCGGCTTTAAAATATGAAATGAATTATGATGCACCTATAGTTAGTGCGGCTGGCATGGGATATGTAGCTGATAAAATTATTGAAGAAGCTAAAAAAAATGAAGTGCCTGTAGTATATAATAAAGAATTAGCAGAATTATTAACAAATGTTGATGTAGGAAGCTATATACCAGAAGAATTATATAATGCAGTGGCGGAAGTAATAGCTTATATAATGGATGTAGATAAACTTGCTAATGGAAGGTGATAAAATTTGGCGCTGTACGCAATATCAGATTTACATTTATCTTTAAATTGTGATAAGCCTATGGATGTATTTGGAGACCATTGGATGAATCATGATAATAGAATAAAAGAAAATTGGATAAACAAAATTACAAATGAAGATACTGTTTTAATTGCAGGAGATATTTCATGGTCAATGAAAATGGAAGATGGAATGGCGGATTTAGAATGGATACATAAGTTGCCAGGAAGAAAGATAATTTCAAAGGGAAACCATGATTATTGGTGGGGAAGTATAAGTAAGCTAAATAGTTTGTATGATGATATAAGATTTATACAAAATAACTTTTTTGTATATGAAGATTATGCTATATGTGGGACAAGAGGATGGAATCCGCCAACTGATAAGTATAGTGAACATGATGATAAAATATATAAAAGAGAACAAATAAGATTAAGAATATCTTTAGATGCTGCTAAAAAGGCGGGATTTGAGAAGATAATTGTTATGGTTCATTATCCACCTGTAAATGATAAGTTTGAAAAAACGGAATTAACGGAAATATTTAATGAGTATAATGTAGAAAAAGTTATATATGGACACTTACACGGTCCTTCTTTAAAAAATATATTTGAAGGAGAACATGAAGGAGTAGAATATATAATGACTTCATGTGATTATATAGACTTTGATCCAATAAAAATATTATAGAAAATTAAATTAAGAATCCTATTAAATTATCCTATAAAATATATTTATGTAATTATTATTTTATAGGATAATATTTTTATTCGAATAAGGATGAAAAAAATCCCTTTTTCTTTTTAGGTTTACTATCATTAGTAGAAGATTTATCTAGTTGGTCGGGGGTTTTTATTAAATCTCTTTGATCACGAGCAAGGTCTTTAATTTTTCTTTCAGCAGCTTGGGATGTTATGACATTTCCAAACCATACTAGAGCATCTTTATTATTTTTAACACGTCTATTAAGTTCCCCTATAAGGTACATTACGGTAAAACGTTTCATGCCGAATATAGGGAAGTCTTCGTTAAAATAAGCTTCTTTAAAACCTTCTAATGCTTCTTTTAAATAAAGTAGTTCATTTTCCTCATCCTCTTTGAGCCTATACATCCATGAAAGTTTTAAACAATTCATAGCCTTTTGACTATCACGAGCATCCATATAGAAATAATTTAATAAAGAAAGTTTATAACGTTCAATAGCTATATCTATATCATAAGGTACGGGGTATTCCCTTCCTTTCCATCTTGATGTTATATTATTTAATACATCATCCTTTTGATAACTACGAATTCTTAAAAAATCTGATTTCATAGCGGCATATCCACAACTATTACATAACCAAACATCATAAAAATAAGGATTTATAAGTTCATATCTAATAAAAAAGTCGCTATCTCTACTTTTCATTTTATATGAAGAGGTTTTGATTGCTTTTACTGTAAATTCATTATCACAAACAGGACATGAAATACTTTTATCATACAGGTGGTGAAGTTCTTCTGGTGTATTATCTTCTATAATATTATCATTTTCTTGTTCTATTTTATTTTTATTTCTATATAAGTCAACATTATTTACGTCGTCAAATCCAAGCTTATCAAGTCCAGCAAAAATATTCTTCATTGTTATTTTTTCACCTCAGAGTATAAAAATTTACCATTAATAAATTATATCAAATTTCCATATAAAAATCATGTTATTGAAAACAATTGTTTAAGTATATATCATATATTATAATTATATTGTAAGTTTAGAATTATATAAAATTTATGAAATACATAAATAAAGGGTGGGGAATATGGCGGTTAGAAAATGGAATGAATTTCGAATACCCTATGAACAAGCTGTAGAGGAGCTAAAAGTTAAGTTTAAAAGTATTAGAAGAGAATATAGAAGAAAAAATGAAAATTCACCTATAGAGTTTGTAACAGGAAGGGTAAAAGAATTATCTAGTATGCTTGAAAAAGCAAATAAATTTAACATACCTATAGAACGTATTGAATATGAACTAGAGGATATAGCTGGCATTAGAATAATGTGTCAGTTTGTTGATGATATTTATAGAGTTGTGGATCTTATTAGAAAAAGAAAAGATATGCAGATAATGTATGAAAAAGATTATATAACTGATGTTAAGGCAAGTGGTTATAGAAGTTATCATATAATTGTTAAATATCCTGTAAATATGGCTGATGGGGTAAAAGAAATATTAGCAGAATTTCAAATAAGAACACTTGCTATGAACTTTTGGGCTACAGTTGAGCATTCTCTAAATTATAAGTATAAACATAAAATACCAGAAGAGATAAAGGATAAGTTAAAAGGTGCCGCAGATGCAGCATTTAAATTAGATACTGAAATGCTAGAGATAAAAGATGAAATAATGGATGCACAAAAATTATTTGAGGTTAAATCAAGTTTAGTATCAGATATTATGAATAATATTTTTGCACTAATATCATCTGGAAGAAATGTAGAAGCGGAGAGTTTCCAAAATCAATTAAATGATGTATTATCAGAGGGAGAAGTCTTTGAATTAAATGCTTTACTTAAATCTACAGAAAAAAGTTTAAAGATATATAAATAAAAATATAAAGTTATAAATAAGTAAAACCTACAACCATGTTTTATGGTTGTAGGTTTTATTCAGATTGTTCAAAAAGCCCCCAACAATTGGGGGCTTTTGTTTACGCCAAAATTCTTTTATGCGATAGCATTCGAAAAATATTTATTATGTATGTTAATTTGGAATAAATTTGAATTAATGTACACAAAAAATAATGCGATAGCACCATGGCTATCTTTTTCATATTTTGAACTGCCGCTGTAAGTAGGCACTGCTCAGAAACATTTTTAATTCCTCGCATGCGACAATAACGTAGCCCATGTAATTCTTTTGAATCAGCAAAGCTACGCTCAATCTTTTCTTTACGTCGTTTGTAAATACTTTTACCTTTTTCTGTTTTAGTAAATCTAAAAATTTGATCTTTATAGTCTTCCCAAACATGACGACGTATAGTTCTATTAATGGATTTATCAGATGTTAAGCAATTATTTTTATATTTGCAATAAGCACAATGCTCCGCATTACTTAAATATTCTTTATAACCTTCCCTCGTAGTAGTTCTATATTTTAAAAAGCAATTATTAATACACACATATCCATCTAATTCTTTAACATACTGAAATCTATATTTTGTATATTTTCCTTTAACATGGGGTCCTAAACGGAACCCAAAAACACCTTGATAATTTTTGTCTGAAATTTGTTTACAAATAGGATTCGTAGAATATCCGGCATCTGCTACTAAATATTTTGTATTAAAATTAAACTTTTCTATTTGAGTTTCTATTCTTTTAACATAAGGATCTACATCGTTTATATTCCCGGGAGTAACATGAACGTCTGTTATAATATTATACTTTCCGTCAACAGTTCTATGATCTAAATAAAAAAAGCCTTTAGGTTTTCCATCTCTAACCATATATCCACTGTCTGGATCAGTTGTACTTACTTTTATTTCCTTAGTTTTAGCTATTTTAGTCTTTTTTTTTAGAGGCTTTTTATTATGATTAATTCTATCTTTATTAATGTCATTCTCTAATTCATCAAAGTATTCCTTTGTGGATTTAGTTATTTCTTTTTTAATAAATTTATGTTTATTAGCGTTAGCTTTTAAGTGAGTAGAATGAGTATATAGAATTTTGCCATCAACCAAGTTTCTATTAATAGCTTGAAATACAATATTATCAAATATTTCTTGATGTATATTTGTATTACTAAATCTTTTTGTTCTATTCTGGCTTATAGTGGAATGACTTGGTATTTTATCAGTAAGTCCATATCCTAAAAACCATCTGTAAGCTACATTTACCTGGATTTCTTTTACAAGCTGACGCTCTGAACGTATACCGAATAGGTATCCTATAAAAAGCATTTTAAATAATACAACTGGATCCACTGAAGGTCTGCCATTATCAGCACAATATAAATCCTTAGTTAAATCTCTTATAAATGAAAAGTCTATGTATTTATCTATCTTTCTAAGTATGTGATTTTCAGGTACTAAATTTTCTATATAAACTAGTTCTAATTGATTTTGTTTTCTTTCATTATTAGTAAGCATTTTTCCTCCGTAGGAGCCCTAACGGGCTAAAAGATTTATTGTTCTAAAATATATATTCTACATAAACACTAAAAATCCTTTTTGTAATAAATGTAAAAAGGCTGTTGACAAATTATGCTTATCAACAGCCTGAGTAAAACCTACAACCATGTTTTATGGTTGTAGGTTTTATTTTAAATTTATTTAGCTACTATATTTACAAGGCTACCTTTAACAACTATTACTTTAATTATATTCTTTCCTTCAAGAAGTCCCTTGATAGTTTCATTGTTAAGTGCAGCTTCTTTTATTTCTTCGTCTGTAAGATTTGTTGCAATGTTCATTCTAGCTTTTATTTTACCAAGAATTTGGATAGCTATTTCTACTTCATCTTTAACTAAAGCTTTAGGATCAAATTTTGGCCAAGATGTAGTGAATACTGAAGATGTATTACCTAAAAGTTCCCATTGTTCTTCTGAGAAGTGAGGAGCAAAAGGAGCTAGAAGTTTAATGTAATCAGTTAAAGCTTCTTTTAGGAATTCAACATTTAAGTTTTCTTCATTTAAATATTTTGATAAAGAATTAGTGTATTCCATAATTCTAGCAATAGCAGTGTTGAATTGGAACTTTTCTGTATCTTCAGTAACGTGTTGTATCGCGTAGTGTCTTGTGTAATTTAATTCTTTTTCAGCTTTTTCAATAGTTGTTTTTGTATTTTTAGAATCAGCCATTTGTGTTCTAGAATCAGCTAAAATTCTTTCAACTTTATCTACGAATTTGCTCATTGATTTTATAGCATCATCTGACCATGCGCCACCTTCAGAGTAAGCAAAACCGAACATTAGGTACATTCTAAATACATCAGCACCATATTCTTTAATATAATCATCTGGAGCTATTGTATTTCCTTTAGATTTACTCATTTTAAGTCCGTCTGGTCCAAGTATTAATCCTTGGTGAGTAAGAGAAGTAAATGGTTCATCAAAGTTTAAGTATCCCATATCTCTAAGAGCTTTTGTTATGAATCTTGCATAAAGAAGATGCATACAAGCGTGTTCTGGTCCACCAACATATTTATCTACTGGAAGCATTTTATTAACTTTATCTATGTCAAATGCTTTTTCAGAGTTATTGTTATCAACATATCTTAAATAATACCATGAAGAACATACAAATGTATCTAAAGTATCAGTTTCACGAACAGCATGACCTCCGCATTTAGGACAAGTAGTATGTAAGAATTCTTCACTTTTTGATAATGGTGATTTACCATCTGGAGTAAATTCTATGTTATATGGAAGTTCAACTGGTAGTTGTTCTTCAGGAACAGCTACAGTTCCACATTTATCACAATAAACAACAGGAATTGGAGCTCCCCAATATCTTTGTCTTGATACAAGCCAATCACGAAGTCTATAGTTTACTTTCCAATTTCCAAGTTTTTGTTCTTGTAGTTTCTTAACAATAGCTTCTTTAGCTTCTTCACCATATAAACCATCAAATTCTCCACTGTTTACTAGAGAACCGTATTCAGTGAATGGAAGAGAATCTCCTCCTTCAATAACTCTAACTATTGGAAGATCATATTTAGTTGCAAAAGCATAGTCACGTTCATCGTGAGCAGGAACTGCCATTACACAACCAGTACCGTATGTTGCAAGTACATAGTCACCAACCCAAATAGGAACTTTATTTCCGTTTATAGGGTTTATAGCATATGATCCTGTGAATACTCCTGTTTTTTCTCTTGTTGAAGATTGTCTTTCTATATCTGATTGTTTTTGAGCTTCTATTTTGTATGCTTCAACAGCAGCTTTGTTTTCTTCAGTTGTAAGACTATCAACAAGTTCATTTTCAGGTGCTAGAACTACGTAAGTAACACCATTTAGAGTATCAACTCTAGTAGTGAATACATCAAATGTTATATCTGAATTTTCTACTTTAAAAGTTGCTTCAACACCTTTTGATTTTCCAATCCAGTGTTTTTGCATTGCTTTAGTTTTTTCAGGCCAATCAAGACCATCTAATTTTTCTAAAAGCTCATCAGCATAATCTGTTATTTTTAAAAACCATTGAGTTAATGCTTTCTTTTCAACTAAAGAATCACATCTTTCACAATGACCATCTAATACTTGTTCGTTAGCTAAAACAGTGTTACAGCTAGGGCACCAATTTACTGGAGCATTTTTTCTGTATGCAAGTCCTTTTTCATATAATTTTAAGAATACCCATTGAGTCCATTTGTAATAATCAGGAAGACAAGTTATGATTTCATGATCCCAATTAAACATAGCTCCCATTGATCTTAATTGCTCTTCCATGTTTTCTATATTTTTCATTGTTGAATCTTGAGGATGAATTCCTGTCTTTATTGCAAAGTTTTCAGCAGGAAGACCAAATGCATCAAAACCCATTGGTTGAAATACATTATAACCATTCATTTTTTTAAATCTTGCCCAAGAATCTGTTGGACCATAGTTAAACCAGTGACCAGCATGCAATTTTGCAGCTGATGGATAAGAGAACATTTCAAGTACGTATAATTTTTCACCTGGAGCATTTTCGTCAAAATTATGTAGTCCAGACTCTTCCCATTTCTTTTGCCATTTTTCATCTACTGTTGTTCCGTAGTTTCCCATAAAATAACCTCCTTATAAGTTTAATAAAATATTAATTTAAAATAAAAAACCTTTCATCTCTTTTAATAAAGAGACGAAAGGTGTAATTTCCGCGGTACCACTCTAATTAAGCTTAAAGCTTCACTTTAAAAAATATAACGGTTTAATCCGTATCTGCTTCTTACAGATAAGCTCAAAGGCAAGTTCGTAAATTATCAATATTGTCTTGCAGCTACCGACAACTCTCTTAAATTGAAAAAAATACTACTACTCCTTTTCAAAGCAATAACATATAACTTTTGTTTTTTAATTATAGAGTAAATAGGAAATACTGTCAAGGGTATTTGTATATAAATAAAGTAATATGTATATTATGTCAAGTATAAGAAGGTTTTATTCAACATATGTATAAGATTTATTAATATAGTGTATTTTGGTATACTAAATGTATAAAAGAATTTTAATATAAAAGTAAGGGGAGATACATATGGAAAAAGATAAAGTACAAGAAGAATCAATGCAAGATATTATGGAAGCTATAGATAAGACTATGGAACCGATTTATGTTGGAGATATTATTGAAGGAGAAGTAATTTCTGTATCTCAAAATGAAGTTTTAGTGAATATAGGATATATAACTGATGGAGTTATAAAAAAGAATGAAGTATGCAGTGATGATGAAGAGCTTAAAGATATTTTAAAATCAGGTGATAAGGTAGATGTATATATAGTTAAGATAAATGATGGAGAGGGAAATGTATTATTATCTAAAAAGAAAGCTGATAGTGTTAAAGCATGGGATACATTAAAAGATGCATTTAAAAATGGAACAATATTAGAAGCTAAAGTAGATGAAGTTGTAAAAGGCGGAGTTGTAAGTTATATAAATGGAATAAGAGCATTTATACCAGCATCTCAAATATCAGCTAGTTTTGTTAAGGACGTAAAAGTATTTTTAGGTAAAACTTTAAAGGTTAAAGTAATTGAATTTGATGGAAAGAAAAATAAAGTAGTTCTATCAGCTAAGGAAGTTGAATTAAAAGAAATAGAAAATAAGAAACAAAAGGTTTTAGCTTCACTTAAAAAAGGAGAAAAAAGAAGTGGTGTTGTAAGAAGACTTGCAAAGTTTGGTGCATTTGTAGACTTAGGAGGAGTAGATGGATTAATTCATAATTCAGATTTATCTTGGGAAAGAGTAAATAATCCTTCAGATGTTGTAAAGGTTGGAGACAAAGTAGAAGTTTATGTACTTGATTTTCATAAGGACACAGGAAAAATTGCATTAAGTCTTAAAAATGTAGAAGAAGATCCATGGAATAATGTTTCTTCTAAGTTTAAAGTTAATGATATAGTTGAAGGAAAAGTTGTAAAACTTTTAGATTTTGGTGCATTTGTTGAAATATTAGGTGGAGTAGAAGGATTAGTTCATATTACAGAAATAACTGATGAAAATATAGCAAAACCTTCAGATGTTTTAAAGAAGGGTGATAAAGTAAAAGTAAAAATACTTGAAATAAATGAAAACGATAAGAGAATAGCATTATCAATTAAAGATGCAGAAAATAAAGTTGCAGAAGAAATAGAAAAATATAATGATGAAGATGAAGGAAACTTTGCATTTGCAGACTTATTAAAGAATTTTAAGTTTTAGTTTTTTATATAAAAGTTAATATATTTAATTTATGATTAAAGGTTAAAAGAGGCTTCTATTATAGAGGCCTCTTTTAAATCTAATTTATAAAGTTTGGCTGCCCAAGCAGGATTCGAACCTACGGAGTGCCTGAGTCAGAGTCAGGTGCCTTACCGCTTGGCTATTGGGCAATATTTAAAATATTAACAGTTATAAATTATACCATTTTTTCATAAAAAGTCAATATTTTAGATAATTTTAGAATTTAGATGCAAAGTGTTTATTATAATATGATACAAATAATGTTAGTACATAATCGAATATAAAGAAGATTATTTCACCAAAAATTATAATTGTATATATAGGGAAATACATTTTATAGGAACTAAAATCTCCTATAAACAGTGTTTTATATAAGTAAAATAATATAAACATAGAAACATTAAAATAAATAAGTTTCAAAAATAATTCTAATGGTACATTATTAAAATGTTCTATATAGTATTTTACAAAACCATATAATCCGAAAAATAATATATAAGTAAAAACTATTTCTTTAGGTGAAACTATAAAAAAGCTCAAAATAGAACTGGCAACAAAGACTAATAAACCAGTTTTTACTCCTAAACTGATAATTGAAAGTATTATTATAAAAGAGGTTATTGTCATTAAGGATAATTTATTGGTAGGTATTATGGAGCTTAAATAAATAAAGATTAATGTTAAAGCTATAAGTATACCACCTTTTGTAATGTTAGATACTTTCATAATAAAAACATCTCCTTTAACAACAAGAAATTATATTACCATCACAACAACATTCACACATAGTATCTAGACACCAAAGTTTTACACAACAATCACAGAAATCAGAATCACTTCTACGACTAGTATTATATCCCTGTCTAAATGTATTATTCCTATTTTTCAGCATATTTAAAGCATTAATATATTCCTTATTATATGGATCTAAATTACAAGCTATACTTATATAATTAATTCCAGCGTCATACCATCCTTTTTTTAAATTAACTAATCCCATTAAATAGTTCCACTCAGCATTATGATTTGTCATATTATTTAATTGAGCTTCAGCGTAACTTATATTACCTCTATTTATATGCATTCTAATTTCATTAAATGATGTTGCGTTTGTAAAATTACCAAAATCAGAATTATTATTAAAGGAAGTATTTTGATGATTTTTCATAAGGTAATCATAAGCTTCATTTAATTCACGCATTTTTTCTTCTGCAAGATCTTTTAAGGGGTTATCTCCGTATTGATCAGGATGATATTTTTTTGCAAGTTTTCTATAAGCTTGTTTGATTTCTTCTTCTGTAGCATTTTCATTTATTTCAAGAATTTCATAAGGATTTTTCATTGTTAGATTCGCTCCTTTTAAATATTATATTCATTTTTTCAAGTAAACCATAGTGAAGAATATTTTCAAGTAAATCATAGTTCTTTTGTATAGGAAGATTTTGAAAATAGCTATAACATTCCATTGCACAATTACAAAGAATAAAGTCAATTCTAGAACTTATAACTTTTACTAATTCTGAGTAGGGCAAGTTATCTTTATTTATACATAGATTAATAGGATTAAATTTATGACTTTTCATATCTTTTTCGAGGTCGTCATAAGCATCTATAATATATATCCATTTCCCTAAATTATATCCTAACCAGTATAGGTCAAGTTTATAATCTGTATTTTCTATATAATAAGATATAATAAATCCAGTTAAATCAGCAAAAGGATGAGCAAATTCATCTAAGTTTTTATCTTGAGGATTTTTTTCTAAAGAGTTTAATTGGTTTAGTTTTTTTTCAATATAGATTTTAAGTTCATTGTAATTAGGTTGTTTTTTCAAATACTTTTTTAATATAAGAGAAACTAGTTTGCTTTGTAATGAATTGTCATCATTATAATCATCTAAAAGTTTATAATAGGTTAAACATACGTTGCAGAATGCTGCATAATCTAAAGCTTTATTATTTACAACAAAGATTCTGCTTTTTATAGGATGAACTATGCAAGTATGATTATTATAGTTGGTTTTTGTTTTATCTAAGGAGTCTAAAAGGATTGACAGAAATGTCATATCATAATTTAATGATAATCTTGGAAGATTTCCAAAGTTATTTTTTAATGATAAACAAAGTCCACAATAATATGCTTTAAATTTTTCGTAATCCTTTATTTTAAGTTCCATTTTATATGGAAAAACGTAACCGAACATACTATTTAGAATTTCTTTCTTCTAATATTTGATATATAGTTTTAGAGGTTGTATCTTTCATAGTATATCCTAAAATTGATACTACTTCTTCTAATTCTTCTTCAACGGAAGTTTCTATTTCTATATATGGAAATGGGCAAAAGCTTTTTTCGTTTATATCAATTTCCACAAGAGCATTCTTATATTTGTAGCTTTCTCTATATTTTTTTATGGATTCAAATAGTTTTAATCCAAGAGAGGTAAAAATATTTGCTCCTTCTTGTGCATTGTTAATAGTAACTTCATTTTCACTCATTAATTTATATTTATCTTGACTTAAAAGTTTTTTGGTAGTCATAAAGTAAACATCTTTATTATTAAGTTCATCTTTTACTATTCTTATTCTTGCATATCCTTTTTCTTTTAAAAGGCGTCTATCTTCAAAGTCATATATGTTATTAATTTGATTTTCTTGTTTTACTTTAGTTGCACCTACAGATAACATTTTGGATCTTACATCATCTACATCAATATCTATTATTCTAGTTTCTATTTCATTCATTTTAATTCACCTCATTTATAGTTATTTTATAATTATATCATAAATAAAAAATACCATAAGGACAAAAAGTTTTATGATATAATTAGGGTTATAGTTTATTATGATTTTTAGGAGTGAATGATTTGGAATATATAAATGATATTACTATAAATGAGGCTGTAATACATATTCTTGATAATAATGCTGATGAGCCAATTTTAAATGAGTATAAATTAGAACTAAATGATGAGGTATATACATTTTTAACTAAGCATATACAAAAATGTTTTAAAGATGAAGAACTTAAATATGCTGTTTTTAATGATGAAAGAAATATTGTTAAGGATGTATCTCAAGAGTTTTTAAGTAAGGAATGTGAGTTTTTAGAAGCGTCAAAAGAACTTGCAAGACAAATGTTTATACTTATGAGATCAAAGGGAAGTATAGCATCTTGCGATCTTGTAGTGGTTCATATATCTACAGAGTATGGTTCTATGCTTGGAGTTATGAAAATGGATTATATAAAAAATTATTTTCATACAGTAGAGGTAGTAGATGAAAAAATAGATATTAATATAATTCCACAGTACACAGGGCTACCAGCCAGTGGACAAAAAATAAATAAGTGTGCTTTTATTAAACCAATTAGAGATGATAATGAATATGATCTTATGGTAATAGATAAACAAACTAAAAATAAGAAAAGTGAAGAATATGGTTCAAATTATTTTATAGGAAATTATTTAGGGTGCCGAGTAATAGACAATGAAAGAGATATTACAAAAAGTTTTGTTGAAACTGCAGAAAAGTGGACCAGAACAAATTTAAAGGAAAATGCAGAAGCTCAAGAAAACATCAGAAATACTATTAAAAAGAAGCTTCGTGAAGAAGAAGAGTTTGATGTAAAAGAAGTTGCTGAAGATTTGTTTGGAGATGAAACAGTTGTTAAAGAAAGCTTTGTGAACTTTGTTAAAGAGGAGGGCGGAGTTGAAAAGGTAGCTGTAGATAAAGAGTGGGTAGATAAGAAGTTTAAAAGAATAAGGCTTAAAATTGATAAGGATATAGATGTATATTTAAATGAGGATGCTTATAATGATAATAGTAGATTTGAGATAATTAGAAATGGAGACGGGACTATTAATATGGTTATAAAGCATATTTCAAATTATATAGAAAAATAGTAATTTAAGATAATAGTATTTAAAATATAAGAAAAGGATATTGCAATTAAGCAATATCCTTTTTCTAGTACTTAAAATTAAAGTCTGTCGTTTGAACCAAATACGTTAACGATTTTCTTTTCAACTAGGCCTTTGATTAATTCTCTTCCAGGTCCTAAATATTTTCTTGGGTCAAACTCAGAAGGTTTTTCTCCTAATGATTTTCTGATACCAGCAGTCATAGCAAGTCTTAAGTCAGTATCAACGTTTATTTTACATACTGCCATAGAAGCTGCTTTTCTTAACATATCAGCTGGAACTCCTTTTGCTTTTGATGGGATTTCTCCACCAAATTCGTTACAAATCTTAACAAGTTCAGAATCAACTGAAGATGCACCATGAAGAACTATAGGGAATCCAGGTAATTTATTTTGAATTTCTTCTAAGATGTCAAATTTTAATTTTGCTTCACCTTCAAATTTAAATGCACCATGGCTAGTTCCAATGGCGATTGCTAAAGAATCACAACCAGTTCTATTAACGAAATCAACTGCTTGGTCTGGATCAGTATAAACATGTACATCGCTCTTTACATGTTCTTCTACTCCAGCTAGAACTCCAAGTTCAGCTTCTACAACTACTCCGTGAGCATGAGCATAATCAACAACTTCTTTAGTTTTTCTTACATTTTCTTCATAATCTAGATGAGAACCATCAAACATTACAGAAGTAAATCCGTTTTCTATACAAACTTTTATAGTTTCTAGGTCTGGACCGTGATCTAAGTGAAGAGCCATATCTACTCCGCTATCTTCAGCAGCAGCTTCTACTAAAGCTCTTACATATTTAGGACCAGCATAAGTTAATGCTCCCTTAGAAACTTGGATTATTACAGGAGACTTTTGTGCTTTGGCAGCTTCAACAATACCTTGAAGTATTTCCATGTTATTCATATTGAAAGCACCAATAGCATAATTCCCCTCATAAGCTTTTTTGAACATTTCTTTAGTTGTTACTAATGCCATACTAATTCCACCTTCCAAATAATTATTAGGATTATATTATCTTTAGTTATATTTTAGAGACTAATGCTATCAAAGTTATTATACCCCATTAGTAATATATTTACCATAGCGTATAATGCAATAAAAACGTAAACATAATAAAAAAATTTTTTTAAAAAACGTTGGTTATGTTTACTTTTTGGATTTCTGTAATTTCCTTCAATAAAAATTTGATTTCATGTATTGAAGCTAAGGCGTCAACTTTTTCTTCATACTTTATATATTGGGTTAATTGTAGTAAATCGGAGCTTATAGATTCTACATGTACATGATGTATGTAAGCTGTAAGTAATTTAGAATCTTTTTTCCAAGAATCTAAAAAACTTATAGATTCATCATATGCTTTATTCCATTGTTCATCGGAAACCATTTGTTCTAATGAATTAACTTTTTCTTCATAATAGTAGTATTTTGTGTTGAGATAATGTATTGAAATTGATATAGTAATAATTAGAAGTATAAATATTACAAATGAGGTAAAAATATTTTTCATTTACAATGCTCCTTCCAATTTAGTTATTATCATCATTTAGTTGATAGAAAAATTGTCCACTAGAATCTAAAGTAGCTAAAAATACTTCTTTTTCAGAAGATATATTGTTAGCTTTTAGTTGTGTGTATAACCAGTTATTATCTTTATTTATTATTGCTAGATTGTGTCCATGAATTTTCCCATCTAATATTAAGGTTACGGGTAAATTTTCTTCTGGACGTACTATATTTAGATCTTCTCTAGTTGTAGGTGTTACTTTACTTTTTGGAATTACGGATAATTGTCCACTGGTCTCTAATATTGCATATTCGATATCTGATATATTATAGTAACCACATAATCTTATTTTTTCTATTAAATCGTTAAACCCCATTCTTTGGTTACGAAGTTCTTTTATATTTATTTTTCCGTGTTCAATTAGTATGCTAGGGGTACCTGTTAAAATTGAACCAAATTTTTCACTTTTCAATTCTAGCAAGGTTATTAAAGATTGTAGTACAAGTAATGTAATTATAGGTATAATACCGTGAATAAGTGGAATTCTAAGATCTTGCATAGGTAATGAAGCAAGGTCAGATATCATTATTGCAATAACAAGTTCAAATGGCTCTAATTGACCAATTTGTCTTTTACCCATTAAACGCATAACAACGACTACTAAAATATACAATATAATTGTTCTTATAAGCACTATAAACATAAAAAAACTCCTTTCATAAATGTATTTTTTCCTAAAAGAATAAATTTATGAAGGAAATTATGATTATTTGAGAATAGAATGAAATATGAAAATATATTTTTACAGCTGTTTATGGAGGGATATTATGTGTAATATAAATATAACTTTTAAAGATAATAAGAAGATTTCTGTAAGCAAAGGTACAAACTTATATGAAATATCAAAATTTTTTCATGTACCAGATAAAAAAGTTCCAATACTTGCATGGTTTAATGGAAAAATATATGAACTTAATCATAAAGTATATGAAGATGGTAACTTTGAAATAGTTGATCCTAAGAGAAAAATATCAGTACTTGCTTATATGAGAACATTACAATTTATTTTAATAAAGTCTGTTAGAGATTTATATCCAGGTGTAAAGGTGCGTATAGAGCATTCTTTAAGTAAAGGTATTTTTGGGGAAGTTAGTAAGGAAACTCCTTTAACTCAGGAGGATGTAAAAAACATAAAAAACAGAATGCAAGAAATTATAGATAAAGATATAGTTATTCATAAGCTTTCTGTTCCTAAGGAAAAGGCAATAGAAATATTTAAAGAATATGATATGGATGCAAAACTCAGAATGTTTGCTCATGTGGATAATAAAAATGTAACTTTGTATGAATTAGATGGAATGTATGATTATTTTTATGGACCAATGGCATACTCAACAGGACATGTTAGATTATTTGATTTAATGTACTATGAACCAGGATTTATTTTAAGAGGACCTACTATAGATAATTGTGACAAGTTACCTAAATTTATTGAACAAAAGAAACTAGCAAAAATATTTTATGAAAGTGAAAAATGGGCACAGATAATAGATGTTGGGGATGTTGGAGCTTTAAACGACCATGTTAAAAGTGGGGATATTTCATCACTTATAAGAGTTGTTGAAGCATTACATGAGAAGAAAGTTGCATATATTGCCGACATGATTAATAATAGAAAAAATGTAAAAGTAGTATTAATTGCGGGACCATCATCTTCAGGGAAAACAACCTTTGCAAAAAGACTTGCAATACAGTTAAGAGTTAATGGACTTATGCCAGTTCCAATCTCTCTTGATGATTACTTTGTGGATAGAGAAAAGACTCCTAAAGATGAATTTGGAAACTATGATTTTGAATCTATATATGCTTTAGATTTAGAATTATTTAATAAAAATTTATGTGATCTAATGGAAGGTAAAAAAACAGTAGTACCTGAATTTGATTTTAAAACAGGAAGTAGACGTTGGAAAAAAGAGACTTTAGAGTTGCCTAAAAATGCAGTTCTTTTAATTGAAGGAATCCATGGATTAA
Source organism: Clostridium novyi NT (assembly GCF_000014125.1). Lineage (NCBI taxonomy): Bacteria > Bacillati > Bacillota > Clostridia > Eubacteriales > Clostridiaceae > Clostridium > Clostridium novyi. The sequence continues at coordinate 532,874 of NC_008593.1, forward strand.
ATGAAATGTTGACAGCGTCTATTGCAAAAGAAAATAAGTTTAAAATATATATAAGTGCTTTAACTCAATTAAACCTAGATAATCATAATAGAATTGCTACAACTGATGTGAGAATGATAAGAAGAATAGTAAGGGATAGTTTATCTCGAGGATATGGTGCTGAAGATACTTTGAAAATGTGGCCTTCTATAAGACGTGGGGAAGAAAAAAATATATTTGTATTCCAGGAAGAAGCCGATGTTATGTTTAATTCAAGCTTGATATATGAGTTATGTGTGTTAAAAAAATATGCAGAACCTGAACTTTCTAAGATAAGCGAAGAAAGTCCTGTTTATTATGAAGCTATGAGATTAAAGAGTTTCTTACACTTCTTTAAAGATGTAGATAAAAATTTAGTTCCTGAGAATTCCATAGTGAGGGAATTTGTAGGAGGAAGTTGTTTTTATAAATATTAAATGTAATGTTAAGTAATAAAATACAGTTAAAAAGGTATTATTTTGTTATAAACCTAATATAATAAGTATTGAAATTAAGTATAAAGGTGATGTGGTGGGAAGCAGAAAAGTTATAGAAGCATATAAGGTAGATATTAATGGACTTGCAGATTTACTTGGCAAACTAGTTACATCATATCAAGTTTTAGTGAGCAGTAGTACCCAGTTAAATAGCATGGCTTTATCAAAAAAAGGTCAAGTAAAAGATACGCTTCAAAGAGCTAGAAGGCTTGGAAGGATAATCGATGAAATTATAACTGTTTTAGAGCAGTCAGGAGACAATTATATGGATTATTGTGAATTGAAATCTGAGATAATAAAAAATACTATAAATGAGAATTATATAGTATCAGAAATTAATGAGCAACTGAGCTTTAATGAATAAAAAAAGTGTGAAAGAAAATCACACTTTTTTTATTTTTAATTTACTTACCATAAGGTATGATAAAACAACCATTAATATACTTGTAACTAAAACGTTAGAAGTATGATTAATATTTATAAATGCATATACTGCCATTAACATTCCGGCTATAGTTATAGGTATTCCCATGAAAGTACCCTCAAATTCTGAACAATTGTATCTTGCTAGTCTGTAAGCACCTGATAATGGAAAAATTAATACTAATAAATAACCTATAATTCCTAAATTGATAAAGTTGTATAGTTGAAAAATTAATATAGCTGGTGCTACACCAAAGGAAACTAAGTCAGCAAGTGAATCTAATTCTTTTCCAATCTCACTAGAAACATCTAAATATCTAGCTATTCTACCATCATATCTATCCATAAGACCAGCTAATAGGATAAAGATACAAGCAGCACTAAATTTATCTTCAAATGTCATTATTAAGGATATAAGACCACAAGCTAAATTACCTAAAGTGAAGGCATTTGGAACTGCCTTTTTTATCATTATAATATCACTCCTAAAAATTATTAAATATAAATAATAGTATATATATATATTTATAATTATATAGTATTTGAGACAAATATTTAAGAGTAAAATAATATTTTTTATAAAAACTTAATATATTACGGTTTTCAGGGCAAAATATTTTTAGGAGGTGTCTTGGATGGAAATAAAAAATATAATGACTAAAACCGTAGCAACTATAAATCCAGAAGACTCAGTAGAACGTGCTGCTCAAATGATGAGCGAATACAATGTTGGCTCTATTCCAGTATGTAGAGGAGAAAAAGTAGTTGGTATAGTTACGGACAGAGATATTACATTAAGATCATCTGCTGAGGGAAAAAATGTGCATCAACAAAAGGTTAAGGATATAATGACTTCAAATCCAGTGGTTGTAAATCCAACTATGGATACAAATGAAGTTGCAAGAATAATGGGAGAAAGACAAATAAGAAGGCTTCCAGTAGTTGAAGATGAAAAAGTTGTTGGAATAGTGGCTTTAGGTGATTTAGCAGTAGAGTCAGGTTGTTTAAATCAATCTGAAAATACTTTAGGTGAAATATCAACTCCAGCTACCCCTAATATTTAACAATATATTATATAGATATCTATAAAAAAGCCTATGAGTTGCATTGTAATTTCATAGGCCTTTTTATGTTTACAGTAAAATAATCGAGTTAAAGGCATTAATACTATAAATTAAATATAAATTGTTAAATTTTTATAATGATATTATAATATATAAATAAATATATATATTATAGAGTATTCATCAAATTTTAGGGAACAATTGAATAGGAGAATTAAGAATGAATAAAGTTAAGTTTATTTACAATCCTTACTCGGGGGAAAATGCAATTATAAATGAAATAGATAAAGTAATAATGATCCATCAAAAATATGGGTATATAGTAGAGCCATTTAGAATTTCTAAAAATATAGAACTAAAATGTGCTTTTGATAATATAGACGATACTTTTAAATACATATTAATAGCAGGGGGAGATGGAACTGTAGATAGTGTTGTAAATTGCATGAAAACATTAAATATAGATTTGCCAATAGGCATTCTTCCTATGGGTACGGCAAATGATTTCGCTAAGTTTATAGGAATGTCAACCAATGTATCACAGGCCTGTGAACAAATATTAAGTAGCAAACCAACAGCATTAGATATAGGAAAAATCAATGAAAAATATTTTATAAATGTTGCAAGTACAGGACTTTTTACAGATGTTTCTCAAAAGACGGATGTAAATTTAAAAAACACCATAGGAAAACTTGCTTATTATGTAAAGGGAATAGAGCAAATACCGAGTTTTAGAAAGCTAAAGATAAAAGTTAAATCAGAACATATGAACTTTGATGATAATATGTATCTTATGCTTGTATTCAATGGAGAAACAGCTGGGAATTTTCATTTAGCATATAAAGCTGATTTATCTGATGGTATGCTTGATGTAATTATAGTAAAAGCAGGAATGATAAAAGATATAATAGGGTTGTTTATAAGAATTTTAAAGGGAGAACACTTAGAAGGTACAAAAGGGCTTGTATACTTTAAAACTGACAAATTAGAAATTGAGTGCCATGAGGACATAGTAACGGATATAGATGGAGAGAGAGGACCTGATTTCCCTGTAACAATAAGATGCATTAAAGGTGGAATTAAGGTTTTAGGAGTACAAAAGATAAATAACAGTAATAAATAGTGAAAAAATATAATAGTTATAAATAACAATAATTTTAGGGTGATAAAACATTGAAAGGATATATTTATTTAATACTTTTAACAGTTATGTTATTTATAATTTATAAAGGCTTTAAGGATAATTTAAAAGAATCTCCTCATAAAATTAAGTTAATATGCATATTTGCATTCTTAATAATGTTTATACGATATTTAACTTTATTTGGATTTTTCTTTGTGCAAAATATACGTTATCTTTATCTTTTTAAATATGGGTATTTTTTAAATTTATTATCTATACCTATAACCGGACTTGTTGTAATTTATATATTTATGAGAGATTATAAAATAAAGTTTTCTTTAATATTTCCAATAACCATTGCATTATCAATTTTATATGGGTTTATAGTTAATACATATAATTTAATAGTAAAAGTTGATATTATGTACGGGTATTATATGAGATTAGAAAACAGTGTTTACATATACATTGGATATATGCTGATGAATATTATATTAATCGTACTAGCTATAAATATATATAAGCCTAACTTAGATAAAAAAGGAATAGTATTTGTAATAGTATCTTCAATGATTACCGTATTAGAAACCTTATTTTTTGTAATAGGCAAGGGTGTATTTATAGAATTAGTTATTGGAGATATCTTATGGATGTTAACTTTAAATTATGGAATAAGTAAATTAAAGAAGCCAGGGAAATAATTATCTCCCTGACTTCTTTGTTCTTTTATTAGAAGATTTACCTTTGGAATTTGATTTTTTATTTTTACTTTTCATTGGTCTTGGTGGTATAAGACAGTCTTTACCGAATCCTATTAAATCTTCTCTACCAGCTTTTATAAGAGCTTTTTTTACTAAATTATAATTTTCAGGTTTTGAAAATTGAAGTAATGCTCTTTGCATAGACTTTTCTTCAAAAGTTTTAGGAACATAAATATGTTCTCCAGTTAAAGGGTTTATTTCTGTATAGTACATAGTAGTAGATAAACTTCCTGGAGTAGGATAAAAATCTTGTACTTGTTCTGGGCTATGTCCCATATGTTTTATATAACATGCAAGTTCGATTGCTATATTAAGATCACTACCAGGGTGACTTGATATAAGGTATGGAACTAAAAATTGTTTTTTACCAAGTCTTTCATTTATAGCTTTATATTTAGCTTCAAATTTTTCATAAACCTCATTTTTAGGTTTTCCCATAGCACTAAGAACAGTATCGTTTATGTGTTCAGGGGCAACCTTTAATTGACCACTTATGTGATGTTCACATAATTCTTTAAAGAAAGTATCCTTTTTGTCTGCAATTAAGTAATCAAATCTTATACCAGATCTTATAAATACTTTTTTAATTTTAGGTAGCTTTCTAACTTTTCTTAATAAATCTAAATATTCGCTGTGGTCTACTTTTAAGTTTTTACATGGAGTTGGGAAAAGACATTGTTTGTTTTTACATACTCCGTGTTTTTTCTGTTTTTCACAAGCTTTGTGTCTAAAGTTTGCTGTAGGACCACCTATATCATGTATATATCCTTTAAAGTCTTCAAAAGTTGTAAGTAGTTTAGCTTCATCAATTACAGATTGTTGACTTCTATTTTGGATTGTTCTACCTTGATGGAAGTTTAAAGCACAGAAAGAACATCCACCATAACATCCTCTATGACTAGTAATTGAGAACTTAACCTCGTTAATAGCAGGTATTCCACCTTTTTCTTCATAGATAGGATGATAAGTTCTTGCATAAGGAAGATTATAAACTTCATCCATTTCAGTTTCAGTTAAAGTGTCTTGTGGTTTATTTTGAACAATATATCTATTGCCATGTTTTTGAACTATATTTTTTCCGTTAATACTATCTTGTTCATAGTATTCTAATTTATAGCTTTCAGCATATGCTTTTTTGCTGTTAACACATTCCTCATATGAAGGAACTTCTATATAATTATCAACATTGTCTAAAGTATTTGTTGTATAAACAGTACCTTGAACATTTGTTATATTTTTTATATTCATTCCGTATTTAAGTAAGTCAGCAATTTGAACTACTGTTTTTTCGCCCATTCCATATATCAATAAATCTGCTTTAGAATCTAAAAGAAGGCTACGTCTAAGTTTGTTGTCCCAATAATCATAGTGAACAAATCTTCTAAGACTTGCCTCGATACCACCTATAATTATAGGAACTCCTTTGTAAGCTTCACGGGCTTTATTACAATAAACAATTATAGCTCTATCTGGTCTATGGCCACTTTCGCCTCCTGGAGAGAATAAATCATTATGTCTTTTCTTTTTAGCGGCAGTATAGTGATTTACCATAGAGTCCATGTTTCCAGAGTTAATTAAAAAAGCATATTTAGGTTTTCCGAGTTTTCTAAAATCCTCTACATCGTGCCAGTTAGGTTGAGATATAACCCCTACAGTAAAACCTTGGCTTTCTAAAACACGCCCTATTATTGCAGTACCAAAGGAAGGGTGATCAACATATGCATCCCCAGTTATTATGATAAAATCTAATTGATCTATATTTTTATTTTCTAAGTCTTTTTTACAAATAGGTAAAAATTCTTTATTTAATTTCATAATATTAAGTCCCTCCAAATCTAGTAATAATATTAACATAATAAATTCAAAATATAAATAAAACATTTTAAATACATATCATATAATAATATTAGGAAAATTAATAAAAACTAAAGAAAAACGTTGAAATTTTATTTGAGAGTTAAATAAAATGATATAAACAAATAAAATAATGGAATTTCGCAAATACATTTGCATTTTAAGAAAAGTATAATATAATTTATTATAGAGTAGAAAAAAATAAGTTTTAATATATTGCATAAACTTATGCTATGAGAGGTGAGGTATAAATGGAAGGTGGTCCCCTTAGAAGGAGATCTAATACAAATTTAAAACTAAATAATAAGCAATATATAGAGAATAGATTTATATTAATGTATGGTTTGTAATTGACGATTGATTATTAGAGTTGATAATTGAGAATTGATAATACAGACTTTTTAATGTGTCAGTTGTCAAATATTAACCTTAGTAGTATAAAAGGAGTTTCTCTATATAAAGGGAGGAATATCCATGAATAAACTTAATAGTTTTTATTTAAGTCAAGCACTCCATAAAAGTATTTATGACGAATATAATGATTGCATAGGAAGACTAGTCGATATATATGTTACTGCTGGAGATGGATATCCTAAAGCAATAGGATATAAAGTTAAAAAAGGTGGAGAAATTTATAATTATGAATTCAGAAGTGTTCAGGTTTATGAGGACAATGGAAAAATAATTATAAGAGTTAGGGGAGTAAAAGATATAATTCCTAGAGCGTATTCATACCTTTTATCAAAACAATTGCTAGATAAACAAATAGTAGATATAAATGGCAAGAAGGTTGTTAGGGTTAATGATCTTATAATGGCTAATATTACTTTTGATATTAGAGTTATAGCTGTTGAAACTGGTTTTTTAGCATTGAGCAGGAGATATGGCATAGATTCATTAGTAAAAGTTTTTTATAAAATTTTAAAAAAGCCTATTTATGATAAAACTATAATGTGGGATGATGTTGAATCTTTAGAAATGATAGATGATAGTTTAAAGATTTCAGTTCCTTACAAAAAGATATCTGAATTGCATCCAGCGGATATTGCGGATATATTAGAAGAAGTTGATTTAAAGTATAGAAATAAAATATTTGAAAGCTTAGATGAACATTTAGCCGCTGATACTTTGGAAGAAATTGAGCCAGAGATTCAGGCAGATATATTAGAAACTATGAATCAAAGTAAGGCTTCTAGAATTTTAAATAATATGTCCAATGATGAAATAGCAGATATATTAGAAGAAGTTGATGAGGAAATGGCAGAAAAGCTTCTTATGACCCTTGAAAGTGATGATGAAGAAAAAGTAAGAGATCTTATGAGATATGAAGAAGAAACAGTAGGTAGTGTTATGAATACTGATTTTGTTTCTTTTAACGTAAATATTACGGCATCAGAAACTATTGAACTTTTAAAAGAAATATCACCAGAAGAGAAGATAAGTCATTATATATATATAACAGATGAAAAAGGTAAGTTGCAAGGTGTTGTATCATTAAGACAACTTGTTTTTTGTGATGCAAATAAAAAGATAAAAGATATAATGAAAACAGAAATTATAAAGTTAAAAGATGATGAAAATATAGATAAAGCTATTAAAAAATTTATTAAGTATGATCTTATAACAATTCCAGTAATTGATGCGGAAGAAAAACTACAAGGTATAGTTATAATAAATGATATATTTGAAGAATTTTTAGGAGAAAAGATAAAAAGAAAAACAAAAAAAGCTAGTTAATCTTTTATAAAAAAGTCAGTGTAATTTTAAAATTACACTGACTTTTTTAATTTAAAGAGTATTTTTAAAAAGAAATGAGCAAACTATAAGTACAAGAAATCATACTCAATATTTTTAGGAGGAGACTTTTAATGAAAAATAAGTTAGATTGGAAAAGAGTATCTGTATTAATAATACTAATGCTATTTTCATATGCAAGTATTCCTCAACAGGTAATTCCATATTTTAATAGTATGAAAACTTCTGTGTATAAATATGGTTCAAAGAATAATATTGTAACGGAAATACAAAGAAGATTAAAGGCATGGGATTATTATGAAGGAGCACTTGATGGAAAATATGGATATGAAACATATTTGGCAGTAAAGGATTTTCAAAGAAAAAATGGTCTTACAGTAGACGGAATAGTAGGTGATTCTACACTATCTGCACTTGGCATAAATGATGGAACAGGTGGGGGGACATCAAAAGTATCTTCAAATACTTCAAACACCTCAACAACTAATAATTCAGATGTGATGTTACTTGCAAGATTAATAAATGGTGAAGCAAGAGGAGAGCCATATGAAGGGCAAGTGGCAGTAGGAGCAGTAGTATTAAATAGAACTAGAGATGCTAGATTTCCTTCAAGCATTGCAGGAGTAATATATCAACCAGGAGCATTTACTGCTATTGTTGATGGACAAATAAATGCAGAAATACAGCAAAGTTCAATTAAAGCAGCAAGAGATGCATTAAATGGATGGGATCCATCAGATGGAGCAGTATATTATTTTAATCCTGATACAGCAACTAGTGGATGGATTTGGTCCAGACCTCTTATAAAAATAATAGGAAAGCACAGATTCTGTAGTTAGTTATTTTTAAAAATAAAAGTTATTGACAATTTAATACTAAATTCATATAATAAAAATATAATCCTTAGTGAAATAGTATGAAATACAGTGAAGAAGGAAAGTAATATAAATTGTGCATTCAGAGAGGAAATCATATGCTGTGAGATTTCTATGTAAGATTTATGTGAAGTGCCCTTTGGAGTTTTGCACCGAATAAAGTAGGCTGCAACGGGATTACCCGTTATAGTAATAGAGCATAAAATTTAAATTATATTTTAAATGACGGTGCTTGAAAAGGTGGAATTTTATTCAATTAGGGTGGAACCGCAGAGTATAATAGCTTTGTCTCTAGATTACTAGAGATAGAGCTTTTTTTATATATATTTTTAGAGGTGGGGTGTGTGTATGTTTAAATTTTTTAAGACTTTAAAATATGATATAGATAATGTTTTAGAAAATGATCCAGCAGCAAGAAATAGGGTGGAAGTATTTCTATTATATCCATGTATCAATGCATTAATCCACTATAGAATAGCACATTTTTTTTACAGTAAAAAATGCTTTTTTATAGCTAGACTTATTTCGCAATTTGCAAGATTCCTTACAGGAATAGAAATACATCCAGGGGCTAAAATAGGAAAGGGACTATTTATTGATCACGGAATGGGAGTAGTAATAGGGGAAACAGCGGAAGTTGGAGACAATGTAACTTTATACCATGGAGTAACACTTGGTGGTACTGGTAAAGATAAAGGTAAAAGACATCCTACTCTTGGCAATAATATTCTTGTAGGTTCTGGGGCTAAAATACTTGGTCCTATAAATATAGGAGATAATTCTAAAGTAGGTGCAAATTCTGTAGTTTTAAAGGATATACCAGAAGGTTCAACAGTAGTTGGAATTCCAGGAAAAGTAGTATATCCAAAACCTAAGCCTGCTGAAGTTATAAAAGTTGATAGATTTAATAGGAAAGAAGAAGCGTATGAATTACAAAGAAAAAATAACAACGTATTGTAATAAATTAGGGTTAGACTTAATTGGATTTACAAAATGTAGAGTTTTTGATGAGTTAAGAGAAAAATATAAAAATAGAAAAGAAAAAAATCTTCAAAATGAATTTGAAGAAGATGATATAGAAAAAAGAATAAATCCATTTATTTATATGGAAAATGGAAAAACAATAATATCTATTGCTTTTCCTTATATGTATGAAAAAGTTCAGTATTCAAAAATATATTTTTCTAAGTATACACTAGGTAAAGATTATCATGAAGTTGTTGAGTATTATCTAAAACAAATATGTGATTATATAAAGAGTATTGGTGGAGAAGCTATTTCTTTTGTAGATAGTAATTCTCTACCTGAAAGATATATTGCTTATTTAAGTGGAATAGGTTTTATAGGAAAAAATAATATGCTTATTAGCAAGAAATATGGCTCTTATATATTTTTAGGAGAGATAATAACAGACTTAAAAATAGAAAGCGATGAGCCCATTAAAAATAGATGCGGAGAATGTGATCTATGTATAAAAGCTTGTCCCACAGGAGCTATATGTAAATCAGGAGAAAATAATTCTAATATATGTTTATCATATATAACTCAAAAGAAGGATATAGAAGAATATTGGTTTGAAAAATTTAAAGGGAGAATGTTTGGATGTGACACTTGTCAAAATGTATGTCCTTACAACAAAGAGGCTGAAAAATCAAATATAGATGAGTTTAAACCCTTAGATTTTATGAAGGATATAGATATAGACTATATTATTAACATGGGAAAAAAAGAATTTAATGATAAGTATAAATTAACGTCCTGTGGATGGAGAGGAAAAAATATTATTCAGAGAAATTTACTAATTAATATGTATTATTTTAATATTTTAAATGATAAAGATGAAATAAAGTTTACTTCTCCATATGTTCAAAATTATTACAATAAACTTTTGAAAAATTTAAAGATATGATATTATATAAGCATATAAATAGGAAAGGTGGAATTTATAATGATATCTCCATCCATGGCGAAATTTATAGGATTATTACCTAAAAAGTTAGTTAGTTTTTTAGCGAATAGGATAATAAATGGATATGTAAGTAAGTATGCCAATATAAAGGTTGAAAATTTAGAAAACTTAAACAATGTATCTACACCAGTAGTTTTTATATGTAATCATCTTAGTAACTCAGATGGATTAGTTTTAAATAGAGTTTTAAAAGATTTTGATGTTACTTTTGTAGCTGGTGTAAAGCTTAGTGATAATTCACTTACTAAGCTTGGAATTGATGTGGTGAAAACAACACCACTTCATCCAAATTCTCCAGATAAAGAAGGGTTAAAAAGAATTATAAACATAGCTAATGAGGGTAAAAATGTTTTGATTTTTCCTGAAGGAACTAGAAGTAGAACTGGAAAAATGATAAAGGGTAAAAAAGGAATAGTATTAATTGCAAAAAAATGCAATATTCCTATTGTTCCAATTGGTATTACAGGTACAGAAAAGCTTTTACCTATTAACATGGAAGGAAAAATGGAACAAGAAAAATTCCACCATGCAGACATAAATGTTAAAATAGGAGAGCAATTTACCCTTCCACCTAGATTAGAAGGTGAATCTAAGAAAGAATATGATGAAAGAGCTATGGAAATGATTATGAATAATATAGCTGAGTTGTTGCCAGATGAATATAAGGGAGAATACTTATAAATAGGTGATAAAATGAAAAAAGAAAACATAGAAAATGTAATAAATGTTTTAGAACATACTTATAAAGGTGCAAAGTGTGGATTAAATTTTAAAAATCCATATGAGCTATTAATAGCAACTATGCTTTCAGCACAGTGTACTGACGAAAGAGTAAATGTTGTTACGGAAGAATTGTTTAAAAAGTATAATTCAGCTGAAGCTATGGTTACATTAACTCAGGAAGAAATAGGAGAAAAGATAAAAAGTTGTGGATTATATAAAAATAAAAGCAAGAATATATTAGCTGCATCACAGGATATTTTAAATAAGTTTAATGGAAAAGTTCCAAATACCATGGAAGATTTAGTTTCCCTTCCTGGAGTAGGACGTAAAACAGCTAATGTAGTTCTTTCAAATGCTTTTGGAATACCTGCCATTGCAGTGGATACACATGTGTTTCGGGTATCTAATAGAATAGGAATAGCTAAAGGAAAAAATGTGGATATAGTAGAAAAGGAACTTATGAAGAATATTCCTAAAGAAAAGTGGAGTGATACTCATCACTACTTAATATGGCATGGGAGAAAAATATGTAAGGCTAGAAAACCACAATGTGACCAATGTCCTGTGGCACCATATTGTGAATATATAATATAAAAATAAGCAGTAGTTAATTTTAACTACTGCTTAAAATTTTGTTAAGTTCTGTACTAAGTTCTTCTATAGTATAGGGTTTATTTATTACCCCTTTAAATCCATGTTCTTTATAATTGGAGATAATCCCTCTTGAATAGTATCCACTAGAAACAATAGCTTTTACATTAGGATCTATTTTTAGAATATGTTTTATTGTTTCTTCTCCGCCCATTCCGCCAGGTATGGTTAAATCCATAATTACGGCATCAAAAGGACTATTATCTTTCAGTGATTTTTTATATAAGGAAATTGCTTCATTACCATCTTTAGATACTTCCGTTGTGTGACCTAAATAATTTAACATGGATTTTAATATATCTAGTATGTCTTCATCATCATCCATTATGAGTATTTTACTCTTGCCGTGGAATATCTTGGGTGTAGGTGCTTTAATTTCTATAGGAATCATGTTACAAGCAGGTAAATAAATTTGAAATATAGTGCCTTTACCTACACGAGATTTAACTGAAATGTGCCCATTATGATTTTTTATTATGGAATATGCAGAAAATAACCCAAGGCCCATTCCAGTATCTTTAGTTGTAAAGTAGGGGTCAAATACTTTTAATAAGTTTTCTTCAGATATACCATAACCCTGATCTTTTATAGAAATATTAACGTATTTACCTTTTGGTAAGCCTACTATTTCATTTTCTTTTAAAATCATATTTTTGCAACGCACAGTTAAAATTCCACCATTAGGCATAGCTTGGCAAGAATTTATTATTAGGTTACTTAATACTTGATTTATTTGTGATACATCTACTTCAACAGGCCATAAATCATCAGAAATATAAGATTTTTCACATACATTAGAGCCACTTAAAGAAAGATTAGTTGTTTCTTTAATTAAATCACCTATATAGCATATTTTTTTTACTGGATTGCTAGACTTTGAAAATGATAGAAGTTGTTTTGTTAAGTCTTTAGCTTGTAGAATAATTTTTTCTATAGTTATAAGTTTTTCATATAGCTTATTTTCAGTATCAAAATTTGTTTTTATTAAAGAGATATTTCCAAGAATTATAGTGAGTATATTATTAAAGTCATGAGCTACACCACCAGCTAAGGTGCTTATAGAATTTAACTTTTCCATTTTTAAAAGTTCTTCTTCAGTTTGTTTTTTTTGAGTTACATTTCGAACTATACATATCACCTCATCATCGGATAGAGGAACTAGTCTAGCTTCAAAAAAATTCGTAATATTAGTAATAGCTTTAACTTTATATTCAAAAACAATAATCGATTTAGTTTTTATTGATTTTAATATTGCTGATTTAAATTTTAAACTGAGTTTATATGGAACAAAAGTGTCTAAATTTTCACCTATAAATTCTTGTGATGTGTATATTAAATCATTATTATTGTTATTATTAATAAAAGATATGAGTGTACCATTTTTATTAATTTTTAAATATGTATCAGGTAAAACTTTAAAAAGGGTTTTTAATTCTAAGGTATTTTCTTGTAAAATTTTTTCTGCTTTTTTTTGTTCGGTTATGTTTGTAATTGATATAAGAATTTTGTTAGATGAATTTGAGTAACTTACTACTTTATTTAGTTTTAACTTAAGATAATAAAGTTCATTATTTATAAAAAAACTTTTTTCTTTCATAAGTTCATTTAGATTACTATTTATAAATTTTTTTATTAAGATTTCTAATTCATTAGGAAGTTTTAAATTTAAGTTATTTTTAATATTTAAATTAATAGGATTTAATTTCTTTAAAATTTTTACGCCATTCTCATTTATATTTTTTATTTTGTAGTTATTGTCAATTATAATTATTGGAGTCTCTAGAGAATTTAATAATGAAAAACATATTTCTTTGTAGTCCATAGAAAATAATCATCTCCTTAGCTAAAAATAAAGCAAATTATATGCCAAAAAATTACTTTTATACTAATAATTCTATTTAAATGGAGAAAATCCTCTAAAAAATATAGAAATAAGAATATTAAAATTGTAATATGTAAGTATATGTAAAAAGACATTGCCCAGGCAATGTCTTTTATTATTTATTTTGTTTGACAATAAGATAATACTAAACTTAATGTGGATATTACAGAATCTACATGAGTTCTTTCATAAGCGTGTGATGCGAAAACTCCAGGTCCAATTAAAGCAGTTTTTATATCGTGTCCTGCTCTAAGTGCAGCAGATGCATCTGAACCGTAGTGAGGATATATGTCTATTTTGAAATCGATATTTTTTTCTTTGCATAAATTTACAAGAGTTTTTCTAAGTGAATAGTCATAAGGACCAGAAGAATCCTTAGCACAAATGCATACACTGTATTCAGATGAGTTTTGATTTAGTCCAGGGGCTCCCATATCTACAGATATAAATTCTTTAGTTTTATCTGGTACACAAGCAGATGCTCCATGACCTACTTCTTCATAGTTACTAAAGAAGAAGTTTGTTGTATAAGGCAATTCTATATTATTAGTTATTATATATTCAATTGTATATAATAAAATTGCTGCACTTGCTTTATCATCAAGATGTCTACTTTTTATAAAGCCATTTTCAGTAATTGTTGTTCTAGGATCTAAAGCTATGAAATCACCAACATTAATTCCAAGATTTAATACATCTTCTTTTGAAAAAACCTTTTCATCTAAAATTAATTCCATATTTTCTTCGCTTCTAGTTAAATTACGAGCATCATCTCCACTTATATGAACAGATGGCTTAATAGTTTGGATTGTTCCAGAATATTTTTTGTCATCTAATGTTAGAACTGTGCAATTTTCTCCTTCTATTGAATTGCACATATAACCACCAATTAAAGTAATTCCAAGTGTACCATTAGATTTTATTTCTTTTACCATAGCACCAAGTGTGTCAATATGGGCTGAAAAAGTTCTTTCATAGTCTTGATTTTCACCTTTTAGGGAAACTATTACAGCACCTTTGTTTGTAACTATGTATGGAGCTTTTAATAAGTTTAGTTGTTCTTTTACATAATTAAGAACATCTTCTGTATATCCAGTTGGGCTGGGTTCGCTTAGAAGATTCTGCATATAATTCATTAATTTATCAGTATTGTAATTCATAAAATAATCACCTCTCCTAATAAATTTTACCATAATATAAAAATAGAATAAATGTAACAATTTTTATATGTAACTGTACAAATTTTGTAGTATAATATACAAGAAAGAGGGGAGAGATTAAATGGCAAGAAAAAAAGGAAGCTCAACTAATGCAAAAAGTAATAAAAAAATATTTAAATTATCCATTGCAATTATACTAGTTATAGTTTGTGCTGTTGTAAGTTACGTATATTTTACTGTGCAAAAGTTTAATGATAGTATTTTCCCTGGGGTTCAGGTAGAAGAAGTTAATTTATCAGGAGCCACAAAAGATGAAGCAATGAAGATTTTAAGAGAAAAGTATTCTGATGCAATGTTAAATAAAAAAATAAATATCAAGGCAAAGGATAAAGATTATTTCATAAATTATCCAGAGTTAAAAGCTAGATATAACATTGATGATACAGTAAATCATGCAATGAATTATGGAAAAGATAAGAATATGTTTTCTAAGTACATGATTATAAAAGGCAAGAAGAGCAAAATATATGAATTAGAGTTATCATATGATGTTAAGCCTATTGATAAAATGATAGATAAGATTGCAAAAGAAACAAATGTAAAGCCAGTAGATGCGAAACTTAGTTTTGATGGCGGAAGTTTTGGAGTAAAAGAGGATAAGAAAGGTGTAGAATTAGAAAAAGAAAAATTAAAGAAAGAAATTATTTCTAATATTAATGATAAACACCAAGATGTTGTGGTTATAAATGCCCCTTTTAAAGTTATAGCTTCAAAAGTAACAGCTGAAGTATTAAAGTCTGTTAATTCAAAGTTAGGCTCATATTCAACTAATTACGCAACATCATCTGAAGCTAGAGCTACTAATGTTGCAGTTGCTACAAGAAGCATTGATGGAAAAGTAGTAATGCCAGGAGAAACTTTTAGTTTTAATGAAGTAGTTGGAGAGAGAACTAGAGCAAGAGGATACAAAGAAGCTGGAGTAATAGTAAATCAAAAATTAGAATCAGGTTTTGGTGGAGGAGTATGTCAAGTTTCATCTACTCTTTATAATGCTCTTTTAAGATCAAATATAAAAATGACAGAAAGAGTACATCATACATTCCCGTCAAGTTATGTACCAACAGGATTGGACGCTACAGTAGACTGGGGAAATATAGACCTTAAATTTAAAAATACGTTCAAATATCCGATATACATACAAGGATATACAGGTGGTAGAGAAGTTGGTTTTAACATATATTCTAACTCAGAACTTGCTAGAACAAGATGTGAAATAACATCTGAAGTTTATAAAAAGATAGAACCTAGAACAGAATACATCAATGATTCTAACTTACCAGCTGGAGCAATGGAAGTTGTAAAAAGTGGTCATACAGGATATAGAGTTAAATCATACAGAAGTATATACAAAGACGGAAAATTTGTAGCAAAAGAATTAATCGCAAATGATTATTATGTACCTGTGAATGGTGTTGTAAAAAGAGGTACTAGAAAGTAGAGTTTAAATTAGTTTAAGTTTAAAAAATGGGATAAAATTAAAATAGGTTATAAGTATAGATTTCATATTATATACTTATAACCTATTTTAATTATAAAAAATTTAAAAATATATTGAAAAGTTATTTAATGGGCTATATTAAAGCAAGTATGATATAATATTTTTATTAACTCTAAATACGTGATATTATAGATTTTTACTTGATGATTAAGGAGAGATTAACATGGCATATAAGCTTATCTGTCTAGATATGGATGGAACATTATTAGATACAAATAAGAAAATTAGTGATAGAACAAAAAATGCTATAAAAAAAGCTCATGAAAAAGGAGTTAAAATCGCTATATCAACTGGAAGAGTATTTATTTCAGCAAAATATTATGCGAACATGTTAGGAATATCAGCACCGATTATTGCTTCAAATGGAGCTTATATTAGAGAAAAAGATAAAGAAGAAATTATATATAAATCACCTATAGATGAAAGTTTGTGTAAGGACATTATAAATATAGCAAAAAATTATGAATTTCATTTTTATCTAAATACTTTTGATACAATTATATCTGCAAAACCTTATCCTAAGGGATATACATATCTTGAAATGTCAAATGAATTGCCAGATAACATGAAGGTACATTTAGAAGTTAATACAAATCTAGAAGAAGAAGCAACAAATAGAAATGGACAGATTGTAAAAGCAATTTGTATAAGTGATAACAGAGAAATACTAGAAAATGCAAGAAAAGAGATTGAGAGACTAGGAAATTTAGAAATTGTAAGTTCACTTGGAGATAATTTTGAAATAATGAACAAAGATGTTTCAAAAGGTAAGGGAGTTAAAGTATTAGCTGATTTTTATGGCATAAGTCAAGATGAAGTAATATGCATGGGTGATGGAGAAAATGATTTATCTATGATAAAGTATGCAGGACTTGGAGTTGTTATGGAAAATGCACCGGATGCTATTAAAAAATATGCAGATTACATTGCAGATACAAATGATAATGATGGGGTAGCCAAAGTTATAGAAGAATTTGTACTAGACTAAATAATTGAATATAGTAGTGATTATAAACTAATACTATCTTTAACAATAAATGAGAGGATAGTGTATATGTTTAAACCACGAAGAGTTATTTTTGAGGAAAAGGCCTTAGAATATAAATTAGGAAAAGAACTTTATAATCAATTTTGTAAAAATGAAAATATAGAAATTAAAATATCTAAAAATGGAAGAATAACAGGAATACCCGGTAAACAACATGGAGAAATGTATAAAGAGGGAAAAGAAACTTTAGTAGTTGGGATAAGAAAAGCCCTTGAGTTTCAGACTTGTAAACCATCAGCTCATTATCAATTACCACTTGTAAGTGGATGTATGGGAATGTGCGAATATTGTTATTTAAATACTCAAATGGGAAAGAAACCATACATAAAGATACATGTGAATAATGATGAAATTTTAAATAAAGCAAATGAATATATAAATTCTAGAAAACCTGAAATAACAATATTTGAAGGCGCTGCTACATCTGATCCTATACCAGTAGAGTCATATTCTCATGCACTTAAAGATGCTATTGAATTTTTTGGAACTAATCCACATGGGAAATTTAGATTTGTAACCAAATATACAGATGTTGATAGTTTACTAAATTTACAACATAACAATAGAACTATGATTAGATTTAGTTTAAATACAAATGATGCGATAAAAAAATTTGAACACAGAACACCTATTCTAGAAAAAAGAATAGAAGCAGCATTGAAAGTTTCGAAAAGTGGTTATAAAATAGGATTTATAATTGCACCAGTGTTTTTATATGAAAATTGGGAAAGTGAATATAAAAATCTTATAAGCAACATTGCTGATAAATTTATGGGTGTACCACTTGAGTTTGAGGTTATATCGCATAGATTTACTAAAAGGGCAAAGGAAAACATACAAAATATTTTTCCGGAAACTCTTCTTCCAATGGAAGAGAGCCTTAGAAAATTTAAATATGGTCAGTTTGGTTATGGAAAGTACATATATAATAAAGAACAACTGGACTATATGAAAGAGTTTTTCACCAATAATATAACGAAATATTTTGGTGAAGATGCGATAAATTACATTATATAATGTTAAACGTACAATTTTATTTAAAATCAAATAGGGGGAATAGTATAATGTTAGATACACCAAATTTAAATATAGTATTGTTTGAGCCAGAAATTCCACAGAATACAGGAAATATAGGAAGAACTTGTGTATTAACTAATAGTAAATTACATTTAATAAAACCATTAGGATTTAGAATAGACGATAAAAGTTTAAAAAGAGCGGGACTTGATTATTGGCCTCATCTTGATGTTGAAGTACATGAATCTTTTGATGACATGATAAAGAAGTATCCTGATGCCAATATTTATTTATCAACAACAAAAGAAGCTAAATATCATCACGACGAAGTAAAATATAAAACAGGAGATTTTATTGTTTTCGGTAGAGAATCTTCCGGATTACCAGAATATATTAGAGATAGATATGTAGAAAATAGAATAAGAGTTCCTATGATTAAGACTACAACAAGATCATTAAATCTTTCAAATACGGTATCAATAGTTGCTTATGAAGCTTTAAGACAATTAGGATTTCCGGATATGAAATAGGGGGGAACTACTATGGAAAAAATCAAAATAATTACTGATAGTACATGCGATTTAAACAAAGAAACTATAGAAAAGTATGATATAGAAGTAATTCCTTTAATAGTTAATTTTGGCGAAGAAAGTTACCTTGATGGTGTTGATATTGACACAAGGGAATTCTTAAGAAAAATGGATGAAGAATGTATATTCCCCACTACATCTGGAATAAATCCACATAAGTTCTGTGAATACTATAAAAAATATTTAGATCAAGGTTATAAAATTGTTTCTATTCATCTTTCGTCAAAAATGAGTGGAACATATCAATCCGCATGTATGGCTAAAGAAATTTTAGAGACTAATGACATAGTAGTAATAGATAGCCTAAATGTAACATCAGGATTAGGATTACTTGTAATAAAAGCAGCAGAACTTGCGGGACAAAATTATACAATAGAGCAAATTGAAGAAGTAGTAAAAGAAAAAAGACCGCATGTGAAAAATGCATATGCATTTGCAAGTTTGGACAACCTAGTTAAAGGTGGAAGGCTTCCAAAGGCTATTGGTGCTATAGGTAATCTTTTAAATATAAAATTAATTCTAGCTGTTGTAGATGGAGAGATGGCTGTAATTGATAAAGTTAGAGGTACTAAAAAAGCAATAAAAACAATTTTGAGCCATTTAGAAAAGATGGACAAGAATGAACCTAGTATTTTACTTCAAATAGATAACACTGACATAAGATATGCTTTAGAAGAAGAATTAAAAGAAAAAAATGTTGATTTTATAGTGTGTGATGTAGGATGTGTAGTTGGTACACATTCAGGACCTAACGCTTGTGGTGTAGCATTTATAGAAGAATATTAAATAAATAAAAAAACTAACATATGTTAATTAACGTATGTTGTTTTTTTATTATAAATTTTTTTGAAATTATAGAATTTTAAAAATTTTTTATTATGTTATAATTATAACAAAGTAGTAATTAGAGTGTGAGATGGTGATAAAAATGAAGATGAATTTTAATCTAGAACTAGTACAACATCAAAAGTTAATAATGACACAGCAAATGCAATTATCCATAAAACTCCTTCAAATGTCTAATTTAGAAATTCAAAAATATATGGAAAAAGAGATACAGGAAAATCCGGTTTTAGATGCGGAGGATAATAAGGAGTTTGCTATAAAGGAAAAGGATTTCATAGAGTATACTAAATTTTTAAAACATCTAGAATTTGATTATTATAATAACAATAACTACAGTAAAGATGAGGATTATGTATCCCCACTTAATTTTATAGGTGAAAAGAAATCTCTAAAGGAATATTTAAAAGAACAAATATTGGTACAAAGTCATAAAAAAACTATAAAAAAAGCATGTGAATATATAGTAGAAAACATTGATGATAGAGGATATGTAAATATAAACTTAGATGATATAGAAAAAGAGATTAATATATCTAAAAATAGTGCTTATGAAGCTTTAAAAATTGTACAGTCCTTAGAACCATATGGAGTTGGAGCTAGAGATTTAAAAGAATGTTTAAAAATTCAATTGAATATGAAAAAAATATATGATGAAGATATAGTAAAAATTATAGACAATTATCTTCCGCTAATAGCTGATAATAAATACAATGTAATAGCTAAAAAATTAAATATAAGTGTAAAACTAGCTCAAAGTTATGGGGATATTATAAAATCTTTAGAACCTAAGCCATCAAGAGGATTTTTTACAGGAGAAGAGACAAACTATATAATACCAGAAGCATATATAAAAAGAATAAACGATAAATACTACGTAATAATGAACAATGAAAATATACCAACTTTAAATATAAATAAAGCCTATAAACAAATGTTTAATGAAAATAAAAACAAAGAAGTGAAAGATTTCATTAAAGAAAAGTTGGATAAAGCAGTATTTTTAATAAAAAGTATTAATCAAAGAGAAAGTACAATATACAAAATACTAACAAAAATAGTTGAAATGCAACCAGAATACTTTGAATATGGACAAGAGTCATTAAAACCAATGACCTTAAAAGAATTAGCAGATGAATTAGATATACATGAATCAACTGTTAGTAGAGCCATTAAGGATAAATATATTCATACAAAACATGGAACCATAAAAATAAAAGATTTATTTACCACAAAGATGTTTAAAATGGATAGCCTTGAAGATGTGTCAACAATTACAGTTAAAGGCTATATAAAGAAATTAATAGAAAAAGAGGATAAAAAGAAGCCTTTATCAGATCAAAAAATTTGTGATTTTTTGCAGAAGAAAGGTGTAAGTATTTCTAGAAGAACAGTTGCTAAGTATAGAGAAGAAGCGGGTATACCATCTTCAAGTAAAAGAAAAAGATTTTAGTTAGAATAAAATAATAAATTTTAATAAATAATAATAAGGAATAGTAACTTAAAAATTAGATTATTATTTATAAAAATTTCCTAAAATAACATATAATAAAATTTTGATAACTTTTTTTACAAAATCTCTTTAAAAAAACTAGTATTTGATTTATAATATAGGTGGGACATTAATCATACTACCGGGACATTAATAGACCAGAGAGGTGTTTTAAGTGAAATACTTAGATGTCCAAAAAAAAGTAGTTCCAGAACTATTGGAAATGCTAGATAAACGATATAACATATTGACCAATATTTATTATAACCAGCCCATAGGACGCAGAATGCTTGCAAATCAACTTGGAATGGGTGAGAGAATAGTAAGAAATGAAATAGATTTTTTCAAAAAACAAGGCTTAATTGATATTAATGCCGATGGAATGAAAGTTAATTACGAAGGTAAACAAGTATTGGATGCTTTAAAGATATTTATTCATGACCTAAGAGGATTGTCGGAAATGGAGAAGTTTTTAAAGGATCATCTAAATTTAAATCATGTATTAGTTGTTCCTGGTGATGTAGATGAAAATGAACTTGTTTTAGAGGAAATAGGAAAAAGTGCAGCAAATTATCTAAAAGGAATACTCAAAAATAAATGTACAATAGCATTAACTGGTGGGACAAGTGTTAAAAGGCTAGTAGATAACATGCCTAAGATAACAGAACATAAAGATATTTTAGTGTTACCTGCTAGAGGTGGTATAGGAAGAAATGTAGAAATACAATCAAATACATTGGTTGCAAAATTAGCAGAAAAATTATCCGCTGATTATAGAATGTTACAACTTATAGATAATGTTGATTATGCTGAAATATATGAAATCTTAAATGAAGAAAGTATAAAAGAAGTAGTTGAGAAGATACATAAGGCAGATATATTGATATATGGAATTGGCAAGGCTGATGAAATGGCTAGAAAAAGAGGATTAGATGAAGAAGAAATCCTTAGATTAAAAGAAAAAGGCGCTGTAGGAGAAGCTTTTGGTTGTTATTTTAATAATAATGGAGAAATAGTATTCTCAACTCCAACTGCTGGAATAAAAGGTGAAGATGCTAAGAAGATCAATAAACTTATAGCAATAGCAGGAGGAAAGAGTAAAGCACAAGCTATCTTAGGAGTACAAAGTTATAATAAAAATAACATACTAATAACAGATGAAGGCGCTGCAAAAGACATTATAAATATTATAAAAAGAGATAATAATATTACAGATAGTCTTTAATTAACTAAGTTATAAATTATATAAAATATAATTAATATAAAATTTTTAGGAGGTATTTTCAATGACAAAAGTAGCGATTAATGGTTTTGGAAGAATAGGAAGATTAGCATTAAGATTAATGATCGACAACCCTGAATTAGAAGTGGTTGCAATAAACGACTTAACTGATGCTGCAACATTAGCACACTTATTCAAATATGATTCATCTCAAGGACGTTTCAATGGTGAAATCGAAGTTAAAGAAGGAGCTTTCATCGTTAACGGAAAAGAAATCAAAGTTGTTGCAGAAAAGAATCCTGCAGACCTACCATGGGGAGAACTAGGAGTTGATATAGTTCTTGAATGTACAGGATTATTCACTGATAAAGAAAAAGCTGAAGCTCACATCAAAGCTGGAGCTAAAAAAGTTGTTATCTCAGCACCTGCTAAAGGAGATATCAAAACAGTTGTATTCAACGTTAACCAAGACGTTTTAGATGGTTCTGAAACAGTTATATCTGGTGCATCTTGTACTACAAACTGCTTAGCACCAATGGCTAAAGCACTTCATGACAACTTTACATTAACTAAAGGATTCATGACTACAATCCACGCTTACACTAATGACCAAAACACTTTAGATGGTCCTCACAGAAAAGGTGATTTAAGAAGAGCTAGAGCTGCTGCTGCTAGTATCATTCCTAACTCAACTGGAGCTGCTAAAGCAATCGGTTTAGTTATTCCTGAATTAAAAGGAAAATTAGATGGTGGAGCTCAACGTGTTCCTGTAATAACTGGTTCTTTAACTGAATTAGTTTGTACATTAGACAAAAAAGTAACTGTAGAAGAAGTAAATGCAGCTATGAAAGCAGCAGCTACTGAATCTTTCGGATACACTGAAGAACCAATCGTATCTACAGATATAATCGGAATCAACTTCGGTTCATTATTCGATGCTACACAAACTAAAGTTATGGAAGTAAACGGACAACAATTAGTTAAAGTTGCTTCTTGGTATGACAACGAAATGTCTTACACTTCTCAATTAATCAGAACTTTAAAATACTTTGCAAACCTTGCAAAATAATTTAAGTCATTAATTAGAGTAATAGATTAAACATATAAGTCTAGAATTTCTTATGAAATTCTAGACTTTTTTTATTAAAATACATAAATATATTAAAGTTCAAAAAAACTTTTAAAAAATTAAGTTGATTTAAAAGGTGGAATATTTTATATTTAATATAAGATAATAATTAAAAAACATTTATGTATAAGGTGGGGTCTATATGAAGAAAAGAAAAATAATAGCATGTGTTGCAGCTTTAACAATGATTGCATCCATATTTGTAGGTTCAAAGAATAAAGTTAACAAAACAGAAGTAAGTAAAGAAGAAAACAATAAATAAAATTATAAAAAGTTTAATAGAATATAAATAAAACTAGAATTTATCAATAATTCTAGTCAGGCTGTTGATAAACATAATTTGTCAACAGCCTTTTTACATTTATTACAAAAAGGATTTTTAGTGTTTATGTAGAATATATATTTTAGAACAATAAATCTTTTAGCCCGTTAGGGCTCCTACGGAGGAAAAATGCTTACTAATAATGAAAGAAAACAAAATCAATTAGAACTAGTTTATATAGAAAATTTAGTACCTGAAAATCACATACTTAGAAAGATAGATAAATACATAGACTTTTCATTTATAAGAGATTTAACTAAGGATTTATATTGTCCTGATAATGGAAGACCTTCAGTAGACCCAGTTGTATTATTTAAAATGCTTTTTATAGGATACCTATTTGGTATACGTTCAGAGCGTCAGCTTGTAAAAGAAATCCAGGTAAATGTAGCTTACAGATGGTTTTTGGGATATGGACTTACTGATAAAATACCAAGTCATTCCACTATAAGCCAGAATAGAACAAAAAGATTTAGTAATACAAATATACATCAAGAAATATTTGATAATATTGTATTTCAAGCTATTAATAGAAACTTGGTTGATGGCAAAATTCTATATACTGATTCTACTCACTTAAAAGCTAACGCTAATAAACATAAATTTATTAAAAAAGAAATAACTAAATCCACAAAGGAATACTTTGATGAATTAGAGAATGACATTAATAAAGATAGAATTAATCATAATAAAAAGCCTCTAAAAAAAAAGACTAAAATAGCTGAAACTAAGGAAATAAAAGTAAGTACAACTGATCCAGACAGTGGATATATGGTTAGAGATGGAAAACCTAAAGGCTTTTTTTATTTAGATCATAGAACTGTTGACGGAAAGTATAATATTATAACAGACGTTCATGTTACTCCCGGGAATATAAACGATGTAGATCCTTATGTTAAAAGAATAGAAACTCAAATAGAAAAGTTTAATTTTAATACAAAATATTTAGTAGCAGATGCCGGATATTCTACGAATCCTATTTGTAAACAAATTTCAGACAAAAATTATCAAGGTGTTTTTGGGTTCCGTTTAGGACCCCATGTTAAAGGAAAATATACAAAATATAGATTTCAGTATGTTAAAGAATTAGATGGATATGTGTGTATTAATAATTGCTTTTTAAAATATAGAACTACTACGAGGGAAGGTTATAAAGAATATTTAAGTAATGCGGAGCATTGTGCTTCTTGCAAATATAAAAATAATTGCTTAACATCTGATAAATCCATTAATAGAACTATACGTCGTCATGTTTGGGAAGACTATAAAGATCAAATTTTTAGATTTACTAAAACAGAAAAAGGTAAAAATATTTACAAACGACGTAAAGAAAAGATTGAGCGTAGCTTTGCTGATTCAAAAGAATTACATGGGCTACGTTATTGTCGCATGCGAGGAATTAAAAATGTTTCTGAACAGTGCCTACTTACAGCGGCAGTTCAGAATATGAAAAAGATAGCCATGGTGCTATCGCATTATTTTTTGTGTACATTAATTCAAATTTATTCCAAATTAACATACATAATAAATATTTTTCGAATGCTATCGCATAAAAGAATTTTGGCGTAAACAAAAGCCCCCAATTGTTGGGGGCTTTTTGAACAATCTGACTAGAATTTATCAATAATTCTAGTTTTTCTTTTTGTTATGACACAATATATTGTATAGAATTAAATGGAAAAATGTGATTAAATTACTTGATTTAGTATATATATTATTATATAGTTATATATAGAAAAACAAATAGTTTTATATGTTGAAGTTTTAAAATTACATTAACCGATTGTCGTGTATTTAAACGTTTACGGCGATTATAAAAATTAGGGGGGAATTAGTATGAAAAAGAAAAAACTAATTGCATGCATCGCAGCAATTGCAATGGTTGGGTCTTTGTTTGTAGGATGTGGTGCCCAAAGTACAAATAGTTCAGGAGATGCTAGCAAAAAGCAAATTAAAGCTGGACTTGCTACAGATGAAGGTGGACTTAATGATAAATCCTTTAATCAGTCTGCCGATAAAGGTTTGAAAAAAGCTGTAAAAGAACTTGGAATAGAATATAAGCCAATAGAATCAAAGGGAAAAGAAAGTTATGTTCAAAACCTTCAACTTTTATCAAAAGACTTTGATGCTGATTTAACATTTGGTGTAGGATATCAAATGAAAAAGGCAACAGAAGATGTGGCAGGTCAATATAAAGATAAGAATTTTGCTATCATAGATGCAGAAATAAAAATGCCTAATGTTCAGTCATTATTATTTAAAGAACAAGAAGGATCATTCTTGGTTGGTGTTATAGCTGCTAAGATGACAAAAACAAATAAAATAGGATTTATAGGTGGTAAAGAAGGAGACGTAGTTGGAAGATTTGAAGCTGGTTATGTAGCTGGTGCTAAATCTATTAATCCTAATATAAAAATAGATATAAGATATGCAGATAGCTTTAGTGATTCAAACAAAGGTTATGAATTTGCAAAATCAGAATACAACTCAGGTTGTGATATAGTAATGCATGCAGCTGGTGGAGTTGGTATTGGATTATTCCAAGCAGCATCAGAGTTAAAGAAAAATGGAAAAAATGTATGGGCTATAGGAGTTGATATGGACCAAGCATTAAGTAACTTAGACAGCAAGGGTAAACCACAATATGCTGATGTAATACTTACAAGTATGGTTAAAAAAGTTGACGTTGCAACATTTGAAGCTATAAAAGAAGTTAAAGAAGGAAAATTCAAGGGTGGAGTAGTTAAAAACTTTGGACTTAAAGAAGACGGTGTATGTATAGCTCCAACATCAAGAGGAGAAATTCCAGAAGACATGAAAAAATATGTAAAATCACATGTGCCTAAGGATATAATTGAATTAACAGATAAATATGCTGAAGCTATAAAAGAAGGAAAAATTAAAGTACCAGCAACTCCAAAAGAAGCGAAAGAATTTAAAGGTGTAACTTTAAAATAGATAAAATTGAATTCTTAACATGGCTGTATAAAATTTAAGAAGCTAGGTGTATGATGTTACATCTAGCTTTTTTAAAATATAGTATATAAGAAATACTTGGAGGTGAATTTATATATGGATAAAGTTGTGGAAATGAAAGGAATTACAAAGATATTTCCAGGTACTATAGCAAACGATAATGTTAATTTTGATTTGTTAAGAGGGGAAACCCATGTATTGCTTGGTGAAAATGGGGCAGGTAAAACTACCTTAATGAAT
Source organism: Clostridium novyi NT (assembly GCF_000014125.1). Taxonomy (NCBI): domain Bacteria; kingdom Bacillati; phylum Bacillota; class Clostridia; order Eubacteriales; family Clostridiaceae; genus Clostridium; species Clostridium novyi. The sequence goes on from NC_008593.1 coordinate 560,066, forward strand.
ATATTGTATGGACTTTATCAACCTGAAAAAGGGGAAATATATATAAAAGGAAATAAGGTGAAAATATCAAATCCTAATGATGCCATAAGTCTTGGAATAGGTATGGTTCATCAACACTTTAAATTAGTTCATAATTTTACAGTGGCTGAGAACATTATACTTGGTAAAGAGACAAAAAAGGGTATTAAATTAGATATTCAAAAGGCTAGAAAAGACGTTAAAGAATTGGCGGATAAATATGGATTTAATATAAATCCAGACGATTTAATTGAAGATATAACAGTTGGTCAACAGCAAAAGGTAGAGATTTTAAAAACTCTTTATAGAGGAGCTGAAATCTTAATACTAGATGAACCTACAGCAGTTTTAACTCCAGCAGAAATAGATGAACTTGGAGTTATAATAAGTAATTTAAAAGCAGAAGGAAAGTCGGTTATACTAATCACTCACAAATTAAAAGAAGTTATGCAGATGAGTGATAGGGTAACAATTATAAGAAGAGGAAAGAATACAGGAGTTGTAAAAACTAAAGATACTTCAATAGATGAACTTGCTGAACTTATGGTAGGAAGAAAAGTTAATCTTGTAGTAGAAAAGAAAGAATCAGTGCCAGGTGAAGAAGTTTTAGAAGTAAAAGAATTATGTGCTAAAGATAATAGAGATATTCCTGCACTTAAAGGTGTAAATCTAAATGTCAGAAGAGGAGAAATAGTTGGAATAGCAGGGGTAGATGGAAATGGACAAAAAGAATTAGTTGAAGTGTTGACAGGTTTACGAAAAGTTGAAAGCGGTACCATTAAGCTAAATGAAAAAGATATAACAGGAAAAACTACGAAAGAAATAATGGAACTAGGAGTTGGACATATACCAGAAGATAGACAACAAAGAGGACTTATACTTCCATATAGTTTATATGAAAACTCAATACTTGGTATGCATCATAAAGCTCCGTTTTCAAAAAATATGATTATGAATTATAAAAAAATTAAAGAACATGCAAAAAAACTTATAAAAGAATTTGATGTAAGAACTCCTAGTGAAAATGTGGCTGCATCTGCTTTATCAGGAGGAAATCAACAAAAATTAATAGTAGCAAGGGAAATTTCAAAGGATCCAAATCTTTTAATTGCATCTCAGCCAACTAGAGGAGTAGACGTAGGAGCAATAGAGTTTATTCATAAAAGATTAGTTGGAGAAAGAGATAATAACAAAGCAGTATTATTAGTTTCATTTGAATTAGATGAAATATTAGCTTTATCAGACAAAATAGCTGTAATGTACGATGGAAAAATAGTAAAAGTCTTAGATAGAAAAGATGCTACAGAACAAAAAATAGGAGTGTTAATGGCTGGTGGAACTTTAGAAAATAGTGAAATAGAGGTGAAAGACATTGAAGAGTGTAAAGAAAAACAACACATCTAATAATAAAGTGTTAAGTTTAATAGAAAATACTATAAAAAGTCTTGTGTTTCCATTGATTGCGGTAATAGTTTCTATATTTGTGGCTGTTTTCTTTGTAATGTGGTCTAAAAACTATGGAATATCACAATACTTTTCAGCACTTAGTGACTTATTTAGTTTGATATGGAAAGGAAGCTTTTCAAATGAGCGAAATATGCTTACTACAATAGCATATATAACACCTCTTTTATTCGCAGGTATTGCCAATGCTATAGCATTTAAGTGTGGATTATTTAATATCGGAGTAGAAGGACAATTTGTAATTGGAATGCTTGCTGGTGCATTGCTTGGGTTAATTCCAGGATTAAACCCAGTAGTTCATGCAATTATTATGATTTTAGGTGGTATTATTGCAGGTGGAGTATGGGCAGGAATTCCAGGTGCCTTAAAAGCTAAATTTGGTACTAATGAAGTTGTTAATACGATTATGATGAATTATATAGCATTAAACTTAGTAAACTGGGTGGTAAAAAAATCTAGATTTTCTACTGAAAATGGAACAAGTACACCATTAATTCAGGAAAGTGCTATCTTGCCTAAATTAAGTAGTGGAACTGAGGCTAATATAAGTATTTTCTTAGCAATAGCAGTTGCCATACTTATATACTGGGTACTATGGAAAACAACTATAGGATACGAAATAAGAGGTGTTGGACTTAATCCTCTTGGAGCTGAATATGGTGGAATAAATATAAAGAAAAATATAGTACTTGCTATGATTTTATCTGGTGCTATAGCTGGAATTGGTGGATGTGCTTACACAGCAGGAGCAAGATATCAAATGCAAGATTTAATGGGGCTTCCAGGCTTTGGATTTGATGGTATAGCAGTTGCTCTTCTTGCAAGATCTAATCCTATTGGTTGTATAGCGTCAGCAGTATTATTTGGTGCATTAAAGAGTAGTTCAGCAATACTACAATTAAATGATATACCTAAAGAAATAGTATATTTAATACAATCCATAGTAATTATATTTGTTGCAACAGATTATATAGTTAAGTATTTCCAAGAAAAGAAACAGAAAGGAGCTGTAATAAATGAGTAATGGTATTATTGTAGCATTAATAGCAGGAACACTAAGGATGGCAGCGCCACTTATATTTACAGCCCTTGGTGGAGTATTCTCAGAAAAATCAGGTGTTGTTAATATTGGACTTGAAGGTATGATGATAATGGGTGCTTTCTTTGGAGTACTTGGAACATATAAAACAGGAAGTCCATTAATTGGAGTTGTTTGTGCAATGATTGCAGGTGGAGCAATATCATTAGTACATGCCTTTTTAAGTATAAATTTAAGAGCGGACCAAATTATTTCGGGTACTGCCATAAACTTATTTGCACTTGCGCTTGCTAGTTTCTTAATAGGACCTATATTTAAAACTGGTGGACAGACTAACGTAGTTAAAAAACTATCTTATAACTTGCCGGGGTTTTTAAAGAATGTACCTATTTTAAACAACTTAAACTGGTTTGTTATAATAGCTATAATATTAGTATTCGTATCTAATTTTATATTATATAAAACGCCATTTGGACTTAGAGTAAGAGCGGTAGGAGAACATCCAGGTGCAGCAGATACAATGGGTATTAACGTTTATAAAATGAGATATATATGTGTTATTATATCAGGAATACTTGCAGGTCTTGGTGGAGCAACATTATCAATTGGTATGACACCTTTATATAAAGATGGAATGGTTGCCGGAAGAGGATTTATTGCACTTGCAGCTATGATCTTTGGAAATTGGAAACCAATAGGAACTATGTGGGCTTGTATGTTATTTGCATTCGGAACATCTTTCCAAATGATAGCTCAAGGATTCACAATAAATTTACCAAATGAATTTTATCAAAGCATACCATATATCTTAACTATGCTTGCACTTACTGGATTTATTGGAAAAACAGAGGCTCCAAGAGCTGATGGTAAACCTTATATAAAAGGACAAAGATAAGAAAAACTTATAATAAAAGCTTTCAGATAAAGTATATTTTTATCTGAAAGCTTTTACTTTTTCAGTTAAATAAATAAAAATAATTTTAATGTATAAAAATTTTAAAATACTATTTAAAAATATAAGTATTTACATTATAATGGAAGTGGGACAAATAATTAAACCCCGGGACATTTAAAGACCTGCTCAACAAATAGGGTATCAAAAAATAATAATTATAGTAAACAGTGGAACAATAATTATTATGGATTAAATGTGTAACTAAATTAATATTTAAAAATATTATTAATTAATAAAAACTGGAAGGAGTATGGTTATGAAATTAAATAAGAAAACTGTAGAAGATATTCAAGTTAAGGGGAAAAAAGTATTAGTAAGATGTGACTTCAACGTTCCTCTAAAAGATGGAGTTATAACTGATGAGAATAGACTAGTAGGAGCAATGCCAACAATAAAATACTTAGTAAATGAAGGAGCTAAAGTTATTCTTTGCTCACACCTTGGAAAACCAAAGGGAGAAGCTAAACCTGAATTATCATTAGCGCCAGTAGCAAAGAGATTATCAGAATTATTAGAAAAAGAAGTTGTATTTGCTGCAGATGATACTGTAGTTGGAGAAAATGCTAAAAAAGCTGTAGCTGAAATGAAAGATGGAGATGTAGTATTACTTCAAAACACAAGATACAGAAAAGAAGAAACTAAAAACGAAGAAAACTTCTCTAAAGAATTAGCTTCACTTGCAGATGTATTTGTAAATGATGCATTTGGTACAGCACATAGAGCTCACTGCTCAACAGTTGGAGTTGCTGATTTCTTAAATGAAGCAGCTTGTGGATACTTAATTCAAAAAGAATTAAAATTCTTAGGAGATGCTGTTGAAACTCCAGTTAGACCATTTGTTGCAATACTTGGAGGAGCTAAAGTTTCAGACAAAATCAATGTTATAAACAACTTACTTGAAAAAGTTGATACATTAATCATTGGTGGAGGAATGGCTTACACATTCTTAAAAGCACAAGGATACACAATAGGAAAATCTTTAGTAGAAGAAGACAAAGTAGAATATGCTAAAGAAATGATGGATAAAGCTAAAGCTAAAGGTGTTAAATTATTATTACCTGTAGACAACGTTGTTGGAGAAGAATTTGATGCAAATACAACACCTGTTACAACTGAAGATGCTAACATTCCAGAAGGATACATGGGACTTGATATTGGACCTAAGACTTCAGCATTATATGCAGATGCAGTAAGAACAGCTAAAACAGTTGTATGGAATGGACCAATGGGAGTATTTGAATTTGCAAACTTCGCAAAAGGAACAATAGCAGTTGCAGAAGCTATGGCTGAAGCTGATGCTACAACAATTATCGGTGGAGGAGACAGTGCTGCTGCTGTTAACCAATTAGGATTTGGAGACAAAATGACTCACATCTCAACTGGTGGTGGAGCATCACTTGAATTCTTAGAAGGAAAAGAATTACCTGGAATAGTAGCACTTTCAGATAAATAATAGTATACTTAAAATAAAATTCATTAATAATAGATATTAGGGGGAAGGCAGAAGAAAGAAATGCTTAAATGCATCATTTTTAATTCTGCTACACCTAAATAAAATTTGGAGGGTGTAAAGATGAGAAAAGCAATTATAGCTGGAAACTGGAAAATGAACAACACAATTTCACAAGGATTAAAACTTGTTGAAGAATTAAAACCATTAGTAGCAGATGCAAACTGTGACGTAGTAGTTTGTCCACCAACATTAGCTTTAGATGCTGTAGTAAAAGCTACTGAAGGAACTAACATAAAAGTTGGAGCACAAAACATGCACTTTGAAGAAAGTGGAGCATTTACTGGGGAAACAGCACCAGCTATGCTTGAAGAACTAGGAGTAAAATACGTTATATTAGGACATAGTGAAAGAAGACAATACTTCGGAGAAAATGATGCTGACTTAAACAAAAAAATGAAGAAAGCATTTGAACATAACCTAACTCCAATCCTTTGCATAGGAGAAACTTTAGAAGAAAGAGAAGCAGATGTAACTGAAGAAGTACTTGCAAAACAAATCAAACTTGATTTAGCAGGACTTACTGAAGCTCAAATAGCAGAAACTGTAATAGCTTATGAACCAATCTGGGCTATCGGAACAGGAAAAACTGCTACATCTGATCAAGCAGAAGAAACTATAGCTTTCGTAAGAAAGACAGTTGCAGGAATGTTTGGAGCAGAAGCTGCTGAAAAAATGAGAATTCAATACGGTGGATCAGTTAAACCAGCAACAATAAAAGAACAAATGGCAAAACCAAACATAGACGGTGGTCTTATAGGTGGAGCTTCTCTTAAAGCTGCTGATTTCGCTGCAATAGTAAATTTCGATAAATAATATATTGATGTAGAGTAATGCCTAATAAATATTTTATTTATTAGGCATTATAAAAATACGGAGGTGAATAAAATGGCAAAGAAACCAGTAATGTTAGCTATTTTAGATGGACTTGGATTATCAGATCATAAAGATGGTAACGCCTTCTCATTAGCTAAAAAGCCTAATTTAGATAAAATATTTAAAGAATATCCTCACACAGTGCTAGGGGCTAGCGGATTATCAGTAGGACTACCAGATGGTCAAATGGGTAACTCAGAAGTTGGTCACTTAAACATAGGTGCAGGAAGAATAGTATATCAAGCTCTTACAAGAATAACAAAATCAATTGAAGATGGAGATATATTTAAAAATGAAGCATTATTAAAAGCTATAGATAATGCTAAAAATAATGATTCAGCTATTCACTTTATGGGATTATTATCTGATGGTGGAGTTCACTCTCACATAGATCACTTAAAGGGATTAATAGATTTTGCTGCAAAATCTGGAGTTAAAAAAGTATATGTTCATGCTTTCTTAGATGGAAGAGATACTGCTCCAAAATCAGCATTAACTTATATAGAAGATTTAGAAAAACACATGGCAGAAGTTGGCGTAGGTTCTATTGCTACTGTTTCAGGAAGATACTATGCAATGGATAGAGATAAGAGATGGGAAAGAATAGAACTTGCATACAATGCAATGGTACTTGGAAAAGGTGAAGTTGCAACTTCTCCAAAAGAAGCTGTAGAAAGATCTTACCATGACAATAAAACTGATGAATTTGTTCTTCCAACAGTAATCGAAAAAGATGGAAAACCAGTTGCTACAATTAAGAGCAATGATTCAGTTGTATTCTTTAACTTTAGACCAGATAGAGCAAGACAAATAACAAGAGCTATAAATGATAAAGAATTTGATGGTTTCAAGAGAGAAACTCTAAACCTAGTATTTGTTACTATGACTGAATATGATAGTACAATCGAAGGTGTAGAAGTTGCATTTAAACCTGAAAGCTATGTAAATACTTTAGGTGAATATGTAAGCAAACAAGGAAAGAAACAATTAAGAATTGCTGAAACAGAAAAATATGCTCACGTTACATTCTTCTTTAATGGTGGAGTTGAAGAACCTAACCAAAATGAAGATAGAGCATTAATACCTTCACCAAAGGTTGCAACATATGATTTAAAACCAGAAATGAGTGCATATGAAGTAACTGATGAAGTTCTAAAGAGAATTGATTCAGATGAATATGACATGATTATATTAAACTATGCAAACCCAGACATGGTAGGCCATACTGGAGTTATAGATGCAGCAGTTAAAGCAGTTGAAACGGTTGATGAATGTTTAGGCAAAGTTATGGATAAAATACTAGAGAAAAATGGTGCTTTATTTATAACAGCAGATCATGGTAACTGTGAACAAATGATAGATTATTCAACTGGAAATCCTATGACTGCACATACAACAAATCTTGTTCCATTTGCTTATATAGCAAATGATGCTAAAGAAAAAGAATTAAGAGAAGAAGGAATTCTTGCAGATATAGCACCTACAATGCTTCAATCTATGGGACTTGAAGTGCCTAAGGAAATGACAGGAAAAAGTCTTTTTAAATAATCTTTTGCCAAAGCATAAAAAAGTGTATAATTGTAAAAAATTATAGTAGGCAGTAATTTTACTGTCTACTCTATATTATATAAATTTATGTTAAATATTAGGAGGTAATGGTAATGAAAACTTTTGTAGAGATAGTAGACGTTTATGCAAGACAAATTCTAGATTCAAGAGGAAATCCTACAGTAGAAGTAGAAGTTGAATTAGAGGATGGAACAGTAGGAAGAGCAGCAGTACCATCAGGAGCTTCAACAGGTATATTTGAAGCTGTTGAATTAAGAGACAATGATAAATCTAGATACATGGGAAAAAGCGTTGAGAAAGCAGTTGAAAACGTAAATGAAATCATAGCAGAAGAGTTAGTTGGATTAAATGTTTTTGATCAAGTAGCTTTAGATAAAATAATGATAGAACTTGATGGAACAGATAATAAAGGTAAACTTGGAGCAAATGCAATGCTTGGAGTATCACTTGCCTGTGCAAGAGCAGCTGCTGAATATTTAGGAATTAGTTTATATCAATACATAGGTGGAGTTAACGCAAAAGTTTTACCAGTACCTATGATGAACATAATGAATGGTGGATCACATGCCGATAACAACGTAGATTTACAAGAGTTTATGATTATGCCTGCAGGTGCAAAGAGTTTTTCACATGCATTAAGAATGTGTGCTGAAATATATCACACATTAAAGAACATATTAAAAGACAAAGGATTATCTACTGGTGTTGGTGATGAAGGTGGATTCGCACCTAATCTTGAAAGCAACGAAGAAGCTATTCAAGTTATTATAGAAGCTGTAGAAAAAGCTGGATACAAACCAGGAGAAGAAGTGTTTATAGCACTAGACCCAGCATCTTCTGAATTCTTTAATACAGAAACTAACAAGTATGAATTAAAAGGTGAAGGAAGAGAATTAACTCCAGCAGAAATGGTTGAATACTATGCTAAGTTAGTAGAAAAATATCCAATTATCTCAATTGAAGACGGTATGGCAGAAGAAGATTGGGATGGATGGAAGCTAATGACTGAAAAACTTGGTGGAAAAATTCAATTAGTAGGAGACGACTTATTCGTAACTAACACTAAGAGACTTTCAATGGGAATTGAAAGAAAAGTTGCTAACTCAATTCTTATAAAACTTAACCAAATCGGAACATTAACTGAAACATTAAACACAATAGAAATGGCTGAAAGAGCAGGATATACTGCTGTTGTTTCTCATAGATCAGGTGAAACAGAAGATACTACAATAGCTGATCTTGTTGTTGCAGTTAATGCAGGACAAATAAAAACTGGAGCTCCAGCAAGAACTGAAAGAGTTGCAAAATACAATCAATTATTAAGAATTGAAGAAGAATTAAATGCAATGGGTGAATATAGAGGATTAAAAGCTTTCTATAACATCAGAAAATAATAATTTAATAAATAAAATATAAGTTTTTTAATAAATGCTTGTGATTCAATATCATAAGCATTTATTCTATTTTAAATATATATATAACTTATATATTTGGTTTATGTTGTAATTTAATGTATGGTATGATAAAATAATTTTTATAGTAAACGTGGAGTGGACTCATAAAAAGAATTGGGGAGGTGTATGGCATGCATACATTTTTACAAATAGCAGAAATAGTAGTTGGAATAGCAATTATAGTTGTAGTATTAAAGCAACCAGCTAAAGCAGATGGATTTAACTTAATATCTTCAGGAAATGAAACTTTTTATTCTAAGAATAAAACAAAAACATATGAATCAGTATTAGCAAAAACAACAGTTATTTTAGCAATACTTTTTGCTCTAATAACAATAGGTTTAACTTTAACAGCAAAATAAGATTTTAACTAAAATAAAAAATACATATTTTAATTTAGAGGTAAACATATAAATCTTTAAAGGTTTATATGTTTTTTTATTTTGCTATATATGTATATAATATAACTAAAAAAGTAAAATGTGTAATTACATCTTTATTTTGGTGTATAATATAGATAGACATTTATTATTATAGCGCTCCATAGAGGTTACTAATTAAAAAAAGGAGGAATAATATGAGTGCTTATTTACCAATAGTGTGTGGAATATTAGCATTAGTATTTGCTTTTATTCTAAGTAATGGAATTATCAAAGAAGATGCAGGCAACGAAAGGATGGCAGAAATATCAGGATACATTCATGAAGGAGCTATGGCTTTTTTAACAAGAGAATATAAGTATCTTGCAGGATTTATTGTAGTTGTAACAATAATCATAATGGCAGCACTTGATTATAGAACAGCTATATGTTTTGTATGTGGAGCCGTATTTTCAATTTTAGCTGGATACTTTGGAATGAATGTAGCTACAAAAGCAAATGTGAGAACAGCACAAGCAGCAAGAAGCGGACAAAGCAAAGCATTAAAAATTGCTTTTTCTGGTGGAGCAGTTATGGGATTATCAGTTGTAGGACTTGGAATAGTTGGACTTTCTATATTTTGTTTATTATTTGGTGATAATCCAAACTATATAACTGGATTTGGTCTTGGAGCAAGTTCAATAGCCTTATTTGCTCGTGTAGGTGGAGGAATTTATACAAAGGCAGCGGATGTTGGAGCTGACCTTGTAGGTAAAGTTGAAGCTGGAATACCAGAAGATGACCCTAGAAACCCAGCAGTTATAGCAGATAATGTTGGTGACAATGTTGGAGACGTTGCTGGTATGGGTGCCGATTTATTTGAATCATATGTAGGTTCTATAATTTCTGCATTAACTTTAGGATACTTTCTATTTGAAGGAAATCAAGATAAAATAATGTTTCCTTTAATGTTAGCAGCTATAGGTATAATATCATCAATAATAGGAGTAATCTTTGCAAGAAGTAGTAAAAGTGATAATCCACAAAAAGCTCTTAATACAGGAACTTATATAGGTGGAATATTAGTTATCATTGGATCATTTATATTTAGTAAAAACATATTTGGAGATTATAAAGCTTTTGGTGCAATATTTGCAGGATTAATTGTAGGAATATTAATAGGAAAAATAACAGAAATATATACATCTGACAGATATAGATATGTACAAAGAATCGCAAGACAATCAGAAACAGGTGCAGCAACAACAATAATATCTGGATTTGCAGTTGGAATGTATTCTACTGTAGTGCCAATAATTCTTATAGCTATAGGAGTTTTATTCTCATTTTATATAATGGGTGGAACTCAAAATGCTGAACTTGGACTATATGGTATATCATTAGCAGCAGTAGGAATGTTATCAACTACAGGTATTACAGTTGCAGTAGATGCGTATGGTCCAATAGCAGATAATGCTGGAGGAATCGCAGAAATGGCAGAACTTCCACCTGAAGTTAGAGAAATCACAGATAAATTAGATTCAGTAGGAAACACAACAGCTGCAATTGGAAAAGGTTTTGCTATAGGTTCAGCAGCACTTACAGCACTTGCCTTATTTGCATCCTATGCACAAGAAACAGGTCTTGATGCTATAAACCTTTTAACACCAGTTACATTAGTAGGATTGTTAATTGGAGCTATGTTACCATTCCTATTTGGAGCATTAACTATGGAATCAGTAGGTAAAGCTGCAAATGAAATGATAGAAGAAGTAAGACATCAATTTAAAACAATTCCAGGAATTATGGAAGGAAAAGCAAAACCTAATTATAAAAGATGCGTTGATATATCAACATCAGCAGCATTAAAAGAAATGATACTTCCAGGTATACTTGCAATAGTAGTTCCTTTATTAGTTGGTATGCTTTTAGGTGTTGAAGCACTAGGAGGATTAATTGGAGGGGCAGTTGCATCAGGTGTACTTGTGGCTATACTAATGGCTAATGCTGGTGGTGCTTGGGATAATGCTAAAAAGTATATAGAAAGTGGAGCTCATGGGGGAAAAGGTAGTAATGCCCATAAAGCCGCTGTTGTAGGAGATACTGTAGGTGATCCTTTTAAAGACACATCAGGTCCTGCTATGAATATACTAATAAAACTTATGACAATAGTATCACTTGTATTTGCATCAATAATATCAAACAATGGAGGCATTTTATTAAACCTATTTAAATAGATATTTATAATAAAAGAGAAAAACATCATGGTCATATTTTTCTAGGTCATGATGTTTTTTATTTTAAATTCTTTTTAATATAATTAAAATTTTAATTATGATTTTTATGGTATAAGTGGTATAATGTTCGTAAGTATAGCGGTGTGAAAATAAAAAAAATATATAAATTGGTGAATACAATATTATTAAATGTTTAAGACTAATAATGTTATAAATAATTAAAATAATAATTGATTGGAGGGGAAAAAATGAATATAAAAAGTATAATTTTAGGTTTTATGAAGGAACAAGCATATAAGCCAATGGATATACAAGAACTTGCTAAAATATTTGGAATATCTAAAAGAGATATGAAAAGTTTTAAAGAGTTAATTAAAACTATGGAAAAAGAGGGCAGTATAATTAAAACAAGAACAAATCATTACGGAATACCAGAAAAAATGGGACTTGTAGTAGGAAGACTTCAAGGACATCAAAGGGGATATGGATTTGTTATACCTGATGATGATAGCCCAGATGTTTTTGTAATTTCATCATATATGAATGGAGCTATGCATGGAGATAGAGTAGTAGCGCAAGTTCTTAAAGAAGAGAACAATGGTAAAAGACGTGAAGGTGAAATAATAAGAGTTACAGAAAGAGCCAATGAAACAATAATAGGTGTTTTTGAAGCTAGTAAGAACTTTGGATTTGTTGTGCCAGAGGAAAAAAGAATACATCAGGATATATTCATTCCAAAAGAACATACCAAAGGTGCTAAAAATGGAGATGTAGTAATAGTAAACATAACTCAGTGGCCTGAAAAAAGAAGAAACCCAGAAGGTAGAGTTGTTGAGGTATTAGGTAAAAAAGGTGAAAAAGGAATAGATATATTAACAATTATAAAGAAATACAAACTTCCAGAAGAATTCCCAGCAAAAGTTCAAAGCTATGTAGATAATATTCCTCAGGAAATAGATCCAGAAGAAGCAAAGGGAAGAGAAGATTTAAGAGACGTTGTAATGGTTACAATAGATGGTGAAGATGCTAAAGACTTAGATGATGCTGTATCTATAGAAAAGCTTGACAATGGAAACTATCTTTTAGGAGTACATATTGCGGATGTATCTCACTATGTTAAAGAAAAAAGTCCATTAGATAAGGAAGCGTTAAAGAGAGCTACTTCTGTATACTTAATAAATAAAGTAATACCAATGCTACCAAAGGAATTATCTAATGGTATATGTAGTTTAAATCCTAAAGTAGACAGACTTGCAATGACTTGCTTTATGGAAATTAACAATAAAGGAAAAGTTGTTAACTATAGAATCACTAAAAGTGTAATAAAGACAAATGAAAGAATGACATACACTGATGTAACAAAAATGCTTAGAGATAAAGATGAAGCAACCATAGAAAAGTATAAAGATTTATATAAATACTTTAAGCTAATGGAAGAGTTATGTGAGATTTTATACAACAAGAGAATCTCAAGAGGTGCAATAGATTTTGAATTTGAAGAAAGTAAAATAATCTTAGATGACAATGGAAAACCAATAGATGTAAAACCATATGAACGTGCTATTGCAAATAGAATAATAGAAGAATTCATGCTTGTATGTAATGAAACTGTAGCAGAGCATATGTACTGGACTAAGATTCCTTTTGTATATAGAATTCACGAAGATCCAGATGAAGAAAAACTTCAAAAGTTCAGAGAGTTTGCATATAATTTAGGATACTTTATAAAACCTACTAAAGAAGTACATCCAAAAGCACTTCAAGAGATAATTGAAAGTGCTAGAGGTAAAAAAGAAGAAACTGTAGTAAATACATTACTTCTTAGATCATTAAAACAAGCAAGATATGCACCACAATGTGTAGGTCACTTTGGTCTTGCAGCAAAATATTATTGTCACTTTACATCACCTATAAGAAGATATCCAGACTTAATAATTCATAGAATAATAAAAGAATCATTAGATGGACTTATAGATGAAAAGAGATTTAAAAGCTTAGAAAATAAAGTTGATTATGCATCTGTACAATCATCAGACATGGAAAGACTTGCAATGGAAGCTGAAAGAGAAGTTGATGACTTAAAGAAAGCTGAATATATGAGTGAAAAGATTGGAGAAGAATATACTGGTATAGTATCTTCTGTAACTAACTTTGGAATGTTTGTGCAACTACCTAATACAATAGAAGGATTAGTTCACATAAGTACAATGGATGATGACTACTATGTATATGATGAAGATCACTTATGTTTAGTAGGAGAAAAACATAAAAACGTATATAGATTAGGTGATGAGGTAAAAATAAAAGTTGACAGAGTTGACTTAGGATCTTATGAAATATACTTTGATTTAATAAAAGATGAAAAAGAGGATGAAGAGTTACCTAAAATTCCTACAGAAGAAATAAATAAAATTGGTGAAAAGTTAAGCCAATCTGAAGAAGATGAAAGATTAAATAAAGAGATAGATGAAATGCTAAATAGCTAAGTAAAATCTATGTAGCAGTTAAAATCTAGGTTTAAAATAATTGGTTTTAACTGCTACTTATTCTTGACTTAAAGAGTGCTATGGTATATAATTTATTTCCACAAGAGAGTATATAAAAAGTAGGTGTTAGTATGGGGAAAAAGGATAAAAAAAATAATACCCTTGCGCAAAATAGAAAAGCGTATCATGATTATTTTATAGAGGAAACTTTTGAAGCAGGTATAGCTCTTGTTGGAACAGAAGTAAAGTCTATAAGAGGTGGTAAGGCAAATCTAAAGGATAGCTATGCAAGTATCAGAAATGGTGAAGTTTTTGTATGTAATATGCATGTAAGTCCTTATGAGCAAGGAAACATATTCAATAGAGATCCTTTAAGAGAGAGAAAATTACTACTTCATAAAAGTCAAATAAATACTTTGCTAGGCTACACAGCACAACAGGGGTATACATTAATACCACTTAGCCTTTACCTTAAAAATGGTAGAGTTAAAGTTGCTCTTGGAGTTGCAAAAGGTAAGAAAAACTACGACAAGAGGGATGCAATAGCTGCAAAGGCTGCAAAGCGTGACATTGATAGACAAATGAAAGAAAGAATGCGTTATTAATTTAAATTGTTTTATTGGACAATTTAATAAATATATATTATACTTAGTATATCAAAAAAATTAAATAGTGCTTAAAAGCACACAACCACTATGGGGGCGTACATGGCTTTCGACGGGGGTATGTTGTGCTACAGAAGCGAGTCGATGGTTTCCTGGACCAGCGTTAAAAAACTGGGAATTTAAAGATAAACGCAGAAGATAATTTTGCATTAGCAGCATAATATAGCTGCTCGTTCTACCTAAGAGTCCCACGACTTAGGATAGGGCGTCGACTAGTGGGGAACCGCACTTAGGAAAGCTTTGACCTAAGGACGGAATTTATGAAGCTACCGAAATTTCAATCCTGTCAGTAGGAGGGGAACGTAGGGAATATTAAAATACTGACTGCACTCGGAGATGCTGTAGTGTTGCTACTTTCGGACAGGGGTTCGATTCATGAAAGAGTCGCCTTATGAAGTGATTCATAAGTGAAAACTTGGCTTTATCGGTGAAACCGTAACATACTAAGATGACGGCAATACCGAGGGGTATGTAGGGAAATCTAACAGCCCCGTATCGACTTATAGGCTTCTAAGTTCTCAAAATAAGAGAATATGAGGTACTAGGATAGAAGGTTCAAAACTATAATACACTTCTATAATACGCCAAGGGACTTAACTAGAAAGTTAAGTTCGAGATATAGTCAGCGCTATTGGATAACAATGGAATAAGTGTCCCCTCGCCTCCACCAGAAAAAAAAGCTCTATGCAGATTGCATAGAGCTTTTACCTTATTTACAAAAATAAAATATATGTTTATTTTTTTAAAAAGTTTGATATAATATAAGTAGAAAAGCTTAGTGCGGTAACACTAAGCAAATTCTTAGAACATTTATTTTGTTTTAGGGCTATTGAATAAAATTTATTATATGAATTTAAGAGTTTAAAGCACTAGTCTTCGTAGGATGGGTGCTTTTTCTATTATCATTAAGAGTGTCATAAAAGGATAGATTAAAAATATAAACGATGATAATGATTGAGTAATAATATTTAATTTACAGGTAATTTAGAGAACTTATATTTTTGGTCATAAAGTTTTGTTAAAGAAATGGCAATATATCCTTAGGCAAATTAGAATCTGATGGAAAATTTTAAAATGTAATGTAAATGAAATTTGTGAGATGAATATTAAAGAAATTTATGTGAATTATATATTATAAATAAATTAAGTTTTTAAACTATATAACTTGTGTGTATGTTAATGTAAAAATGAATTAGTGATTTAGTAAAATACTGATATCCTTAATAAAAGTTACTTTATTAAGGATATCAGTATTTTTTATGTTTGATATCAATAACATATCTAAAAATAAGGATTTTAGTAAAAGTAAATTTAACTACTAAATAATTATAGTTTTTTATTCAATATAGATTACATAAAAGTTTAAAGAATCATTAGAAAAAATTTGATTGTAATTATGAAAGGATGGATTTCAAAATAATAAAATTATAATATGTAGCCTGTTTAAGCAACAAAAATATAAAATTAATATTTTGGTCAAAATATACGGATTATTTACTTTTATGTTTAAAAGAATGTATGTTGCATAATAGTTAAATATAGGAATATACACTTGGGAGGAAAGTTAGTAGGGTTATAAGCACATTAAGTAGTAGGTATTAAGTTTATATGAGAATATATAATATGACTTTTAGATGAATTGACTTACTTTTACAAAATATAATAATTAAAATTAATTGAAGATTCAAATTAATAAGTCGATATTGTGTAAAATATTGCATGACATACTCTATATATTGCATTTTATGTTAAAATATACTTATAATTAATAAAGAGGGGGGAGAGATTTGTATGTATAACAATAATATAAATGGAGGGTCAACATGGCTAAAATGGGATTGTCATGTACATACTCCAATATCTTATGAAAATAACTTTCCGGATTTTGATAAATATATAAAAGCCTTAAAAGAAAAGGTGGTTAAACATAAAACAGATGTGATTATAATAAATGATTATTTTACATTAGATGGATATAAAAAGGTAATAAGTTATTGTACAAGGTCAAATGATAATGAAGCATATAAATTATATGTTAATGACCAAAGAAGTTTAGCTATTCTACCAGGATTAGAGCTGAGAATTGATAATTTTACTCAAAAAGAAAAATCGATAAATGTACATATATTTTTCAATCAAAGATTAAGTGCAGAAAATATAGAAAATGGCTTTTTAAATCAACTTAAAATTAGTTATGGTGGTTATGATAACCTAAAAGCTGATAGACAAACATTAATTAAAATAGGATATTCAATAATCAATGAACAACCATATGATGATAATTTAGATACCTTAAGTTTAAAGGATGAAAGCAAATATATTAATAAAGCAATTTCTATAGTAACAGTTACTAAAGATAGTTTAGCAGATACAATTGATACTTTTAAAGCTAGATATAAGGAAAATGAATATTTGAAAGACAATTGTATACTTACAGTAGTAGCTTATAATGGATACGGGGCATTATCAGAATTGTCATGGAATGAAGCAAGGGCTGGAAATGTAAAAAGACAGTTGTTATATTTAGCAGATATTTGTTTTTCATCTAGGGAGAAAGATATTAAATTCTTATTAGGTAAGGATTCAAGCACAAGTGAAGATGAGATAAAGAAATTGTTTAGAAGATTAAAACCGTGTGTTTGGGGTTCGGATTCACATGAGTTAGAAACATTATTATATCCATCTAGAGGTAATACAAATAGATATACTTGGATTAAAGGAATGGGTAATTTCGAGGGGCTAAAGCAGATAATTTTTGAGCCTGAAAATAGAGTTAAAATACAGGAGGATGCACCTAATACAAAGGCTGGTTATCAAGTAATTGATAAAGTTAAGTTTATTGACAGCAATAATATATTTATGAATGATGATATAGTTTTTAATGAAGATTTAAATACTATAATAGGTGGTAAGTCATCAGGTAAATCTTTATTATTAAGTCATATTGCTAGAACTATTAATGGTTTAGAGGAGAATTTTGGGAACTACCAAACGCTACAATCAAGCTATTGCTATGACTTTGAGGTTTATTGGAAAGATGGACAAGTATCAAGACTAAGTACTATTAATAAAAGTCCAAATAGAAAAGTAAAATATATTAGTCAAATGTTTGTTAATAAACTTGCAGAAAATAAAGACAATAGTTAAAAGATATTGTTACTGAAGTATTAATGGAAAATAAAGAAGTAAAAGAAGCATATGAGCAATTAAATTTAAATTTAAATAAAATAAATTTAGAGATAAACAATAAAGTTTATGAAATAGAAAAAATACTAGAAGATTATAAAAGTAAAAATACTGAGAAAATTAATATAGGAGATAGTGAAGGTATAAAAAAAGAAATACTGAAACTTGAGGGTGCTATAGAAGCTTTGGTTAATGAATCTAAAATGTCTGTGGAAGAAATAAGTGAATATAACAGAATAACAAACAAAATAAGTAATAATTTTTCAAAAATAAATAATATAAAAAATATTATCATTCCAGAGTTGGGAAGATATAAGGGTTATTTTAAAGATATTAAAATAAGGGTTAAAAAGGAGTTTGAATATAATTTAGCTAATTCAAAGAACATATTAGGAGATGATTTTAAAAGTATATTTACTGAGAAATTTTGTGATATGAAGAATTTAGATGAGTTTATTAAGGAAAAAATAGATATATTAACAATAAAAGAAACTGATCTAATTAATAAATTAGATATATTAACACATGAAAATAATAAATTACAGAATGATATTAGTAACTATAAAATAAAACTTAAAAATAAAAGCGAAATAGATAAACTAAATAATAGGTTAGAACAAGAGAGAAATAAAAAAGAAAAAATAGAAGAAATAGAAAAAGTATTGTGCATAAAAGTAAAAAATTTAAATGAAACAATAGGCAAAGTAAAAGATCTTATTAATGATAGAAAGAACGAATATAAAAAATTAATAGATACTATTAATCAAGATAAATTTAAGTATATATCAGAAGATACTAATTTAATTCTGAAATTTGAATTGCAGTTAAAAGATGAGAGTTTAAAAGATGATATAGGAAGTATATTAAATAAAACTACAGTAGAGGTAAAACAATTACTAGATACAAATATAGGCATAGAACAATATGAAAGTTTTGTAATTGAAACAATTTTTAATTCTATAAAAGGTATAGGAAATTATAAATATAAAAATGGTAAGGGATATTTAGATTTAATAAAGATTTTAGTGAAAGATTATTTAGATTTAAGTGTTGATATTTTAGAAAATGATGATAAATTTGATGTTATGTCACCAGGAAAACAAGGATTGATAGTACTTAAATTGTTAATTCATTTAAGCTCTGAAAGGTATCCTATATTAATAGACCAACCAGAAGACAATTTAGATAACAGGACTATTTCTTGTGAACTAAAAAATTTTATTTTAGATAAAAAGAAAGATAGACAAATAATTATGGTAACACATAATCCAAATTTAACTGTTTTGGCTGATTCAGATGAAGTTATAGTTGCTAATCAATCTGGAAAGGATGGTAAGGGTAATAAGAAATATAGATTTGAATATGTATCAGGTCCGTTAGAATTTAGTTTTAGAAAAGAAGAAGAAGAGTCTATTCTTTTTAGTAGAGGAATAAAAGAGCATGTCTGTGAGATATTAGAAGGTGGGAAGGAAGCATTTAAGCAAAGAGAAAATAAATATGGTTTTTAAGATTTCGATATAAGTAAATAAAAATAGCTATACATATAATATAATGTATGGTTATTTTTATTTATAAGGAGTATATAAAAGTAATTAAGGCTATTTATATAGAAATTTTAAAAATATTAAAAAGAATAGAGTACAATAAACTAATAATTGCAAATCAAAATAATGAGATATCTGATCAAATAGCATTACAAAAAATATACAATATTGATATTTCGACAAATCCATATTTTTTCTTAAAATAATATTATATTTAATTTTAGACACATACCCAAAAATAAATAATTTTTACAAAATAAATTCAATTTCTAGATAATTCAAGTTTCCTCCTTGACCTTAACCTTACACTAAAGTTTAAAATAATCATTAGAAAGAATTTTAGGTTCTGTTAATTAATTATAGTAGATTAAGTATCTTAATCGCAAAGTTACGAATTTAAGCGTTAGCTTGGAGTTATTTTATATGTAACTTTAAAATAGGGTATGACAAAAAGAACTATCTAAATGGTATTTTTTTAGCCGTTAGGCTGAAAGTAATCAGGTAGATTTTTCAATGCTATTAAGTTTGATTCCTGGAACTTCAACAGGAGATAACTGATTTAAAGAAGAATGAGGTCTTATAAAATTGTAGTAAAAAATAAACATAAATATAAGATTATTGCTTATATCATCTTGAAAGCTCTGAACTTTAATATGTTTAGAATCAGGAAATATAGCATTAACTGCTTGATTATATAGGTAATCGGTCTGAACTATAGAATTAGGAGTTCCTACTTTTTTACTAGAATTTAATGTGGAATAAGCTTGCTCACTATATCTACTTGGAGTTAAGTGATAAGAAAGAATTAATCTGGTTTCAGAATCAATTACTAACAAAAGATAATGCTTTTTTCCGTTTATAAAAACTACAGTTTCATCTGCATACCATTCATCTGAATCAGATAAATGTATTTAAGAAAATATATTATCGTATATTTTCTTAAATATTGGAGCAAACTTTTTAGTCCAAGATGCAATTGTAACATGGGACACTTTAATATTCATTGTAATCTTTAGGTACTGAGAAATTCTTATTGTTGAAGAATCATTATGCATGAAGGTATGTTGCTTTGCCACGTAAAGGATAACGAGGATATTTAGAAAGCTTTCGCTCTTTGGTCGTAGCCCATGGTGTAAACTGTCTTTTGAACTCTTTACATTAATATTTTTGATTTCCTGCTTTGTCTTTTCAAAACTTATTTAGTTTATGACTGGTGGCATCTAGGACATTTTAATTTAGCTTTTGACATTGGACTATTCTCCTTTCCCACGGGGATAATGATTTTGTGGTGAAACTATTGTAACTCTAGGGATGAGATAGTTCAATGTTCATATAACTTAAAAGAACGGAATTTTATACAAGGGGATGGGGACGTGGCAAAGGGATATACTATTGGTGAAATTGCTAAAATTTTTAACATAACTACCAATAAAATTAGATTTTATGAGAAAAAAGGATTGCTGTTACCAATAAGAGAAAAAGACAATGAATATAGAAAATTTAATGAGGAAGATATAATTAGATTACAGTCTATATTATTGTATAGATCTATAGGATTAACTATTAAAGATATTAAAAGTAAGTTTTTAAATAATAATTTTGATATAATAGGAATAGATCAATCCAGAGAAATGTTATCAGTGGCAAAACAAAAATATCCTAGATTAAAAGTTAGACTAGGTGAATTTTTGAAAATACCATATGATAATAAATATTTTGATGTTATTATTTCAACGTATGCCTTTCATCATTTAAATGAAGTGGAAAAGGTTATAGCAATAGAAGAAATGATAAGAGTATTAAAAGATGATGGAATCATAGTTATTGGAGATTTGATGTTTAAAAGTAAAGATGATGAAAAAAATATTGTGAACGAATTATCTAAAAAACAAGTAGAGGAAATAAAAGATGAATATTATTCACATATTGATTTTCTAGAAAGTGAATTTAAAAAATATAATAAAAAGTTATACTATAAAAGGATAGATAAATTCAATTATATAATAAAGGTAAAATAACATTTTTGTTTTATAAATTTAAGAGTTTAAAGCACTATTTTTCATCATATAGGTGCTTTTTCTTTTTGCAATTAAACTGTAACTATTATAAATACTGTAGTTATATGTTATAAAACATATGAATATGGTAAAATATAGCTAATACATGATGTTTTATCAATCAACAATAGGGGGATTATGTGTGTATAAATTTGAAAAAGCAGATGAAGCCATATGGGTTGCTGCAGTATTACTAACTTACAATGAATATATGAAAATGAAGGATAAAGAATTACATGAAGATCATATATATTTTAAACAAGCTGAAATTTTAAGAAAAGCCAATGATATATGCACAAAAGAAATTGAACATGCTCGTATATCATACCATTTAAATGCAGATAATGACAAAGCATCACATAAGTATTTTATTAAAAGAAAATCGGATTCATTTGTTAGGCTTGTA
This sequence comes from Clostridium novyi NT, assembly GCF_000014125.1. Classification (NCBI taxonomy): domain Bacteria; kingdom Bacillati; phylum Bacillota; class Clostridia; order Eubacteriales; family Clostridiaceae; genus Clostridium; species Clostridium novyi. The sequence goes on from NC_008593.1 coordinate 581,891, forward strand.
TATAATGGAGAAATAAATGGTATTAAAGAAAAACCTAATGAATTAAATGTAGATTTAATATTTAATACTATTAATGGAGAAAAGACAATAGAAGAATTAATAGATTTTATAAATAATGAATACACAGTATTTATAAAGAATCTTAAAGATCATAAAAAGCTAACTAAGGAAGATTACTTAAATATATTAGAGTTTTTAAAGGAGCATTCGGGTGAAGAATATACTAAACTAGAAAAAATACAAGATAAAGATGAAAGAGATAGGTGTGAAAATTTAAAGTCAAATGCACAATTGGTTATAACAAAATTCAAGAATATTGGAGACCAATTTATAAAAGATGATTTTAATTATGACAGAAGTGCATCAACTTGGCTAGATGGAAGTAATAAAAAGATTAGAAATTATTTTTGGATTGAATTGAAGAAAAAAAACAAAGTTAAGTTAAATACGAGTATTTCTATAGTTGCTGAAGCACAAAATGAGCTTAGATTTAGGGTGGCATTAGAAATTAAGGATCATAAAAGTAATGAAAAAGAATATCTAAGACATTTTAGATATTTGAATGTTTTAGATATAGATAATTCTGATTTTGAGTATTTTGCATTTATAGACAATGATTCAAAAACATTACAAAGATTAAATAAAGAATATGTGAGTGATTGGATTAAAAAGGTAAGGAGTAGAGAAAAAAATAAAATATTAATAGGTAATACTTTAACGTATGCTTCTATAAAAGAGATGACTACTAATGAAATAGAAAACTTTTTTAAAGAAAGTGTTAAAAAACTTCAAAAATATTATGATATTGCAGTTTGGGATGATGAATATATGGATAATTTAGAAAATAGTTATACTAGTATTAGCAAAAATCAAATATTATGTGGCCCTCCTGGAACAGGAAAAACTTATAACGTAATTTATAGGGCATTAGAGATTATAGATAATATAAAATATAATGACTTAATAAAAAATCCACTTAAAAGAGATGAGGCTATAAAAGTATTTAATCAATTACTTGATGATGGACAAATATCATTTTGTACATTTCATCAATCTTATGGATATGAAGATTTTGTAGAAGGGCTACGTAGTAATGAATCAGGAAATGGTTTTATACCTAAAGATGGTATATTTAAACAAATATGTACAAGAGCTTTAAATAAAGATAAGGTTCGAAGATCTAAATATAATTTTGATAAAAACAAAATTAATTTTTTTAAGATGTCTCTAGGTGAAAAAGGATTAAATAACGATATCTATAGATATTGTATAGACAATAATTGCATTGCACTTGGTTGGGGTGGTGATGTAAACTATAAAAACTGCCAATCTATGGATGATATTAGAGAGGAATTTTTAGTTTCCAATCCAGATGATTAAATTATTAAATTTGAATTAGAAGCAATAAAAAGATTTAAACTGTGGATGAAAAAAGATGACATTGTAATTATATCAGATGGAAATATAATGGCTAAAGCAATTGGGAGAATTACTGGAGATTATAGATATGACGATGAAAGTGAAATATCATATAAACATTTTAGAAATGTAGAGTGGTTGTACGTTGGAGAATCTATTGATGTTAATAAAATACTTATAAAAAAGCAATTTTCAAAGCAAAGTATATATATGTTTAAAAAAGATGATTTAAATATGAATGGAATAAGGGAATTAATTAGTAGCAATTCAATTGAAGAATCAGAAAACAACAATTATGTACTTGTTATTGATGAAATTAATAGAGGAAATATTTCTAAAATATTTGGTGAACTTATAACCTTAATTGAAGATGATAAAAGAATAGGAGAAAAAAATGAATTAAAGGTTGTATTACCATATTCTAATAAGAAATTTGGAGTTCCCAATAATCTTTATATATTAGGAACTATGAATACAGCAGATAGATCTATTGCTTTATTAGATAATGCACTAAGAAGGAGATTTGATTTTATTGAATATATGCCGAATGAGTCAATATTACCTGAAAATGTTGACGGCATAAATTTAAAGAAATTTTTAAAAGTTATAAATGATAGAATTGAATACTTATTTGATAGAGAACATACTATAGGACATGCTTATTTTATAAAAGATAATATTGATTTTAATTCATTAGTTCTAATAATGAAAAATAAAGTAATTCCATTAATTCAAGAGTATTTTTATGGTGATTGGGAAAAAATTATTTTGGTGCTTGGTGGATTTGGCAATGTAGGAAATACAGATTTCTTTATATCACGAGAAAAAGTTGACACTAACAAATTATTTAAAGGAATGAGATTAGATGACTACAAAGAAAAATTCAAGTATTCAATAGTTGAAAATCCAAGTAAAAAAGCTTTTTTAAATATTTATGAGGACAATGAGAATTAGTACAATGAGACATATAATAATAAAGGAATGTTATGATAATATAACTATTTCTAAAGAGATAGGAAGTAAAAATATAAGTCCAAAGGAAGCTGATGAGTTACAAAAATATATATGTTCGCAAAACTTAGATAAGGAAAATATAATTTGGACAAGAAATACTATAATCTTTATAAATTATGTTGGGTATATAAAGTTATCTACAGTAGACATTGAAATATTGCCTAAAATAAGTATTAATGAGGAGAATCCAGAAATAGAGAGAAAAGCATTATTAAATATGCTTTCAATATGTGGGATATTAAATATTAGTTATTCCGATATAAGTTTATCAAATATATATAAGATGAATTTAAATGAGATATTATCATTTTTATTTGCTAAAAATCTGCAAAAAGAATTGATCAAGGGAATTTATCAAGAATATATTTATGTTGAGAAAAATAACAATTTATTAAAGGGACGTATTTTAATACAACAGCATATTAAAAACATAGCTTCTCATACGCCAAAAGTATTTTGTGGATATGAAGAATTTTCTGTAGATAATAAGCTAAATCAAATATTAAATTATTGTATAAATATATTAATTAAAAATGTAAAAAATCAAGAGACAATAAAATCATTAAGATACGCTCAAGCTTGTTTTGTAGATATAACACAAAGAAAAATAAACAATGATGAAATATTAAGTTATAAATTTAATAGACTTAATAATAGATATAAACAAGTATTTGAATTAGCTAAGATGATTATTATGGGATATTCTTCTTTGGGAAGTGGTGTAGACAAAAAAACATACGGTATTTTATTTAAAATGAATGATGTATTTGAAAAATATATAGAGAAAGTATTATATACTAATTTAGAAGATTCAATAGTGCATTATCAACATTCAAAATATAAATTATTAGTAAATGAGGATACAGAGAAAAAGGTTTTTAAATTAATTCCGGATATTGTAATTGAAAAGGATGGTATAGAAAGAATAATAATAGATACAAAGTGGAAAAGTGTTTCTAATGAATATAATAGACATGGAGTTAAAAGAGAGGATATTTATCAAATGTACGCATATTTAACAAGATATCAAAATGTTAATACAGCTATTCTTTTATATCCTCAAAATAAAAAAATAGAAACAAATGATAAACTATATATTGAGTCTTGGTATTTAGATAAAGATAAGTCTAAGAAAATTAGGGTATATACTGTTTCACTAGAATCTGAAAAATTAACTAATCAATCTTTAAAAGAGATTATTGAAGATATTGATATTTGGTGACTCAATATAGCTCACATAACACCAAAACACCTAGATAAGAAAAAACAAGGATGATATAATATTCTTTTAGAATAGTTATAAAGGAGTTACTTCTATGAGATATTATTTAGCACCAATGGAAGGCATAACGGGATACATATATAGAAATGCCTATGAAAAATTTTTCGGAAATGTTGATAAATATTTTACACCTTTTATTGTTACAAATAAAAATATAGGTTTTAAGGCTAAAGAGCTAAGAGATGTATTGCCTGAAAATAATGAAGTTAAAAATATAGTTCCTCAAATACTTACCAATGATTCAGAAAGATTTATTAACATTGCGAGAAAACTACAAGAACTAGGATACAATGAGATTAATCTAAATTTAGGATGTCCTTCTGGAACTGTGGTTTCAAAATATAGGGGTTCTGGATTCCTAGCAAAAAGAGAAGAACTTGATAGATTTTTAGAGGAAATATTTAAAATAGATGATATGAAAATTTCTATAAAAACTAGACTAGGAAAGGATAGTCCAGAAGAATTTTACGAGTTAATAAAGATATTTAATAAATATCCTTTAGAAGAATTAATTATTCATCCTAGAACCAGAGAAGATTTTTATAAAAATAAGCCTAACTTAGAGGTGTTTAAAGATGCACTATCTTTAAGTGTAAATCCTATATGTTATAACGGGGATATTTTTACTTCTACAGATTATAAACAATTAACAGAAGCTTTTCCACAAGTAGAAACAGTAATGATAGGAAGAGGAATATTAGCAAATCCAGGTTTAATTAATGAGATTAAAGAAAATAAAACTTTAGATAAAAAAGTATTAAGAGAGTTTCATGATGAGGTTTTAAATAATTATAGAGAATTATTTAATGAAGATAGAAATGCAATGTTTAGAATGAAAGAACTATGGGGATATATGATTTATATATTTTCAGATAATAAAAAGTATGCTAAAAAAATAAGAAAGGCTCAGAATTTAAGAGACTACAATGAGGCTGTTTCAAGTTTGTTTAGGGAGCAGGAAATAGTAAAGGGAGCTGGACTATTTAATATGAATTTTTAAGAGTTTAAAGCACTATTCCTAATAGGACAGTGCTTTTTAATGTTATTACTTTAAAATTATTTTATAAATTTCATAAATACGGATATAATTATAGGTAAAAGAAATGACTATAAATTTGGATGTTCTTTTTACAGTGGACATACTATTATAAATTAAAAGAATTTAAGTTTTAAATTGATTTTTGGAAAGGAAGTGAATATTTTTGAGTGACTTTTATATTATGAATAAAGATATTCCTGTTTTAATCTTTAGCGATAAACTAAACATTAATGGAGATTATCCAATAATAAAGATAATAAATGAACAAAGTCTTCCTTATATTTTAAAACACGAAATAGGGGGATTGAAGGATTGGTTTAAAAGTAGAGTAATTCCTACTAATAGAAATCATTTAGAAAAGCTTATTGAGTCTTTGCAATTTGAAAAAAAACCAACAGCTTTAGATTATTTAAAATTAAATAATGGATTTAGTTTAAATGATAGTTATTGGATAAAACCATTAGACATTAGTAGCATGTATCCAAAGGATTTATGTTGGGATAAATATAATTTATATGATAATAAATTTGAAGAAGCTTTGGGGCTTGTAACTTTCTTTGGTAATAATACTAGTTTAGGAGGTACTGTAAATACTCCTAAAGTTTCATCACCAGAACTTACAACTCAAGGAGTTATGAATAAAGCTTGGAGGAGAACAGATAATAAGCTTTTACTATATAAAAGGGGAAATATAGGGGCGGCGAATTTAGATAAAGAACATTTTTCAGAATCCATAGCTAGTGAGATAGGAAAAATTTTAGGACTTAATTGCATACCTTATTGGACGGACAAATGGCATAATCAAAATTGTTCGGTGTGTGAGATATTTACAAATAAAGATAAAGGATATTTACCTTTTAGATACTTTTTAGAAGCTATAGAGCCAAATAGAAAAAAATGGGGTTTTGCCAATGTCATAGAATGGATTCCTAAAGAATTTAAACAAGATTTTTTAGATATGATAGTATTTGATTACATTATAGAAAATCGAGACAGACATCTTGGAAACTTTGGATTTATTATAGATAATAATACTCAAGAACTTTTATCTTTTGCTCCCTTATTTGATCAAGGATATTCCTTAATGGCTAATGCCTTAGAAGAAGATTTTAATAAAGACCTCAAAGAGTATTCAGAATCTCATCCAAGTTTTGTATTAGAAAATAAGGATTTAGCGAAGTATGTTATAGAAAGAAACAAGCAAAGATATAAAGGGTTTACTAAAACATTAAGATTAAAAATAGATGATATAAATTGGTTTAATTGTCCTAACTGGTATAAAGAAGGAATTAAAAAATTAATATTTACAAGATGTGAAGTAATAAATTCTATTTAGAATTAAATTAAAAAAACAATGCTTAAAGCACTTATCTTTAAAAAGGTAGGTGTTTTTTTATGGTAAATTATAAAGTTAAATTTCATTTCCTTATAAATTCCTTATAATTGGGGTTTAGTATTTAATTGTAGGGAGGATGATTGAAATGAACGAAATTATTTTACAAACAAAGAGGTTGTGTAAAACATTTAAAAAACAAGAGGCAGTTAAAGATGTTTCAATATCGGTTCAGAGGAATTCAATATATGGATTACTTGGACCAAATGGAGCAGGAAAATCAACGTTACTAAAGATGATTATAGGAATGCTTAGACCAACTTCAGGTGAAGTTTTATTCGATGGACATAAATGGAGTAGAAAGGATCTTGGTAGTATTGGTTCCTTAATAGAGTCAGCACCTTTATATGAAAATTTAACGGCAAGAGAAAATTTAAAGGTTAGAACTACGGTACTTGGACTTCCAGATTCAAGAATAGATGAAGTATTAAGTATAGTAGAACTTGAAGACACAGGAAAAAAGAGAGCAGGACAATTTTCTATGGGTATGAAACAAAGACTAGGAATTGCAATTGCACTTTTAAATAATCCAAATCTTTTAATTTTAGATGAACCAACTAATGGACTTGATCCCTTTGGCATACAAGAATTAAGAGAACTTATACGTTCTTTTCCAAGTAAAGGTATTACAGTTATATTATCAAGTCATATACTAAGTGAAGTGGAACAGATTGCTGACCATATTGGAATTATATCAGGTGGAGTTCTTGGATATGAAGGAGAGTTAAAAAGAGGAGAAGACTTAGAAAAATTATTTATGAATATTGCGGGAAAATATAGGAGGGAGAAGTAATTATGATTAAATACTTTATTTCAGAAAATATGAAGATAAAGCGTAAATTTGTAAAAAAATTAGTATGGATAGCTCCCACAATGGTAATTCTTCTTTCAGTTTTTTTAACAGCAACATATTTTCAAGTAGATATTTATAATTGGTGGTATACTTTTATTCTTCCAGGAGTTATTGCCATAGAGGGATGTTTTTTATATAAGATAGATGGGGATATGAAAAATAAATCAGTAATGGCTCTACCTGTAGATTTAAAAAAGGTGTGGATTTCTAAAATACTAGTGGCAGTAAAAAATATAGTTATTTCTTGTATGATTATTTTTATAGCAGGGCAGTTAAGTGTATTTGTTATTCCTATGAGAAGCGAATCTAACATTTCCATGTTAAGTGGGTTTGTGGGTATTCTAGTAATAATTATTACATCAGTTTGGCAAATTCCACTATACTTTTTTTTAGGAAGTAAGATAGGAGTATTTCCAAGTATCATATTAAGTTTAGCTACAAATATATTTTCTATGGTTATAGCTACAAAAAGATTTTGGATAGTTAATCCTTTTTCATATACATCTAGACTTATGTGTCCTATATTAAGACTTCTTCCAAATGGACTTTTGGCAGAAGAAGGTAGTAAAACATTCACACCAGAACTTTTAAATACATCATCGATACCATTTGGAATTGGAGTTTCTATAGTGTTATTTATAGCAATTACTTATTTAACAGCTAAATGGTATGAAAGACAGGAGGTAAAATAATGAAGATTTTACGCCTTATGAAAGCAGATTTTATAAAAATGAAACATACTTCATTTTACTGGATTCATATTTGTGTGCCCATTATAGGGATCCTTATATTCTTAGGGTACTATTCATTTTCAATTGCGGGAAGTATAGGTAAGGTAAATGGTTATTTAGATGGATTATCGTTAGTGTTTCCGGTTGTAATTGGAATTGTGTGTTCCATGGTAATAGAGCAAGAATTAAAGGCAGGAAAATTTAAAGAAATGTTATCGGTAGAATATGGAAAAGGGATATGCCTTTTAAGTAAGGTATTAGTTGTACTTGTTATGGGATTTTTTTCACTTAGTTTAGCTGTAGGTGGATTTTTTATTGGATTTGAATATATTTTAAGGCAAAATATACTCCCCTTTAAGTTTTATGCTGTTTTAACTTTATTAATATTTATGGCTCAGATATTTATATATTTATTTCATTTATGGTTAAGCATTAAGTTTGGAAGTGGAGCATCTATAGGCATGGGCATATTTGAAAGCTTGTTTTCAGCATTAATTATTACAGGACTTGGTGATGGAATATGGCAATGGATTCCTTGTGCATGGTCCATTAGATTTTGTAACAACTTTTTTATAAAGAAGGCTAATTCTATAGATATATTTAATAAGTTAGCTGATTTTAATACTGGACTGTCTATTAATGCAATAGGGTTTAGAAATTGTATTATTTATACTATTATTTTAGGAATTTTATTTGGAATATGGTTTAACTTTTTTGAAGGGAGAAAAAGTGAATAATAAACAATGGGATTTCATGGTAGTATAAGATATAATTAATGTGGGAGGGATTGAAATGGCATATATTTTAGCTATAGATGATGAAGAAGGAATATTAAATATTATAAAAAGTGCATTAGAAAAAGAAGGACATAATGTAACTACAATTTCTAATCCCACATGTTTTTCAAAAGATAAGTATTTAAAATATGATTTAATTTTACTTGATGTAATGATGCCAGAAATAGATGGTTTTTCTCTTTGCAAGGAAATACGAAATTTAGTTGATTGTCCAATAATATTTTTGACAGCTAAGACTATGGAACAGGATATTGTAATGGGATTAAGTTTGGGAGGGGACGATTATATATCCAAGCCTTTTGGAATTAGCGAACTAAGAGCAAGAGTAGCGGCACATTTAAGACGTGAACATAGAGAAAAACAAAACGCTTTTTCTGTATCTGATGTTAAATTTAATATAACTGCAAAAGAGGCATATTATAATGAAAAATTAGTACCTTTTACAAAGAGTGAGTATAGTATTTGTGAATATTTAGCTATTAATCATGGACAAGTATTTTCTAAAGAAAGAATATATGAAAAGGTATTTGGAGTTTATGGAAATAGTGATACCACAGCAATTGTAGAACATATTAAGAACATTAGAAGTAAGCTTAAGAGCATAGGAATAAATCCGATAGAAACGGTTTGGGGGATAGGGTATAAGTGGAAAGAATAAAAAGACAAAAAAGTATTTCTAAAATTTTTGCAATATATGTGGTTTTGTTTTGTACAGTTACAATTATTGTGGCAATAATTAGTTTAAGGTTATGTATAATTGGTTTAAATAAAGGTTTTATATTACCAGCAAATTATTATGAACGAAAAATTGAAAGTCAAAGAAGTGAAATAGCTAAAGCTAAAGATGTAAAGAAATTAATACCTGAAGAATGTAGTTATGCAGTTTATGATTTAAATGGAAAAATACTTCAAGGAAATGTTTCACAAGATAAAGCTTTAGATATGTGGGATCTTGTGAAAAATAATGAAATGAGTAATGGAAGGTATTTTTATAAGATTATTCAAAGAAATAATGGAATTTGTGTTGTAGAATATACTTTTAATGTAAGTTTTGCAAATCCAACTTTAAGAAAATATATTAAAAATATTGAGAGAGTTTCTCTTATAGTATTATTTATTTTATTTGTTATCCAAATTATTATTTTTTCAAAATATTTTAAAAAAAGACTACAAAAAGAAATGAAAATTTTAAAGGATATTACAGAAAATATACAAATGGAAAACTTAGAGTTTAAAGTAAAGTACTCTAATATAGTAGAAATAAATGATGTAATTAATGCATTAGATAAGATGAAAACTAAGCTTAGTGATTCATTAACCGAGCAGTGGAACATGGAAGCAACCCGCAAGGAACAAATAGGAGCATTAGCTCATGATATAAAAACCCCTTTAACGATAATAAGAGGAAATTCAGAACTTTTAGGAGAATTAGAGTTAAATGATGAACAAGCTAAATTTAATGATGCTACTTTAAATCAAATTAAGAATATGGAATTTTATATTAAATCTTTAATAGAAATTACAAGATCGGAAAAAGAAGCTGTGATAGAAAAAAAGCAAGTAAATTTAGTGGAGTTTATTGATGATATAAAAAATAGCGCAAATTTCATTAGTAAAAATAAGAATTTAACCTTTAAAAGCGAAATTAAAAACATACCAGAATTTATTTTTATAGATGAAGTAGCACTAAAGCGAGTTATAAATAATATTATTTCAAATTCCGTTGACTATTGCATGCAGAATGGGGAAATATTATTAACCGTTGACTCTGATGATAAAAATATACAATTTACAATTGAGGATTCAGGAAAAGGATTTACAAAAGAAGAAATAAGTTTTGCCACAGATCAGTTTTTTCAAGGGGATAAAAGTAGAAATTCAAAAAATCATTATGGAATGGGATTGTATATTTCAAAAAAAATCATGGAAAAGCATAATGGAAGTATAATTTTAGAGAATTCCACAGAACTTGGCGGGGCGAGGGTTATATTGAATTTACCAATGTAGTATTTTGGTTCCACTAAATTAAATTCATCATAAATTGTTAATGATTTCGTATGTTTATAATGAAGTTTAGAATTATAAATAGTGAACCGTACCATAAGTAAATGAGATGTAGAGCATTAATCATTGGTACAATTTAACTAATAATGATTTAGTGTCAAAAGTACCGAATCATAGATAATAACAGTAGCTTATAAAAGAAGAATAAATTGTAATAGTGGTTATCCACATAATGTATTTGCAAAGGCTATATGGTATAATATATGACAAGTTATAATCAGAAAGAGTGTTATATTATTTTATAGATATAGGAGGGGTTAATATGCCTAAAGTATTTATTAGTTATAGCCATGATTCTCAGGAGTTAGAAGAAAAAGTTAAAAATCTTGCAGATATATTAATAGAATATGGAATTCAAACAGAGATAGATCAATATACTACAAATCCAGTGCAAGGATGGCCACAATATATGTTAGAGAATATACTAAAGTCAGATTATATATTATGTGTTTGTACAGAAAATTATAAAAAAAGATTTGAAAATGAAGAAAAGATAGGAGTTGGGCTCGGTGCAAAGTTTGAAGGAAAGTATATAACACAGATATTATATAGTGATGAATACAATGAAAAAGTGCTACCTATACTTTTTACAGATAATGATTCAATTCCATTAGCGCTACAACCATATACATATTATAAATTATATCAAAATGGAGAATTTGAGAAACTATACAGGTATATTACTGGGCAACCACTTACAAAGAAACCACAGTTAGGTAGTATAATTTCATTAGATAGCAAGAATGAAGGTATCTTAAGTAAGATTAAATTTGGGAATAGTAGTGAATTAAAAAAAAACTAAAAACTGAATTAGAAGAAGTACATGCAAAATGTATTTCAAGATTTAGAACTAATGGGGTAGATAGGAAATTAGCTATTGAAATAATTGAAAAAGATATAAAGAAAGATAAATTTGATTATATTATAAATAGTAGAGAATCAAGATTAATTATTTTATTTGGGGAATTTGGAGTAGGAAAGTCATATGCGGTAGATATTATGTTTCAGAAACAAGCTGAAGCATATTTAAATGATGTAGATGATAGATTTCCAATATATTTAAAGAATAATTGCATAAGTAGTTTAAAAACAAAAATAGAAAAAGAATATTTCTTTGATAAAAATAGCAAGTATATTATATTTATTGATGGATTAGATGAACTTGATTATAGTCTAGTAAATAAAATTATTGATGAGGTAACATTTTTAGAAGAATTATGGGAAAACTGTTATTTTGTATTAACAACTAGACCTATGTCATTGATTAGTAATAATAATATCAAACAGTTACCTGTTTTAAAAGAGGATGAGATAGTTGAGATTATTGAATGCATATCTGGAAAAGAATATGCTTCAATAATAGGATTTAAATTAGATAAGGATATTAAGGAGGCTATAGAAAGACCATTTTTCTGTATTTTATTTGCTTTATGTATTAAGGATAATTGCAACAATTTTATTTTTGATAGAAATAGGATGATAGACTATTTAGTTAACAAATCAATTGCAAAACTATCTATACAAAGAGAAAAAATATATGAGCAAATAATTAGATTATCAATTATTTTTATAGATAAAAAACTAGGAAAGATACATTTAAGTGAACTAGGAAGTGATTTTGATATAGATAATTTATTAAAATCAGGGCTTATTTATAAAGAGGATGGTGAGTATTTATATTTTCCACTTTCAATAATACCCCAATGGCTTTCAGCGGAAGGTTTAAGAATTAAATATAAGAATATTGATGAAATTGTTAAATCAGAAGAGCAAATAATAAAGTGGAGGTATCCTTTATCAATATTGTTTGGAAAAATAACTTATGATGAATCAAAAGTTATTTTTGGTAAAGTTGTAAGTAAATATCCTGGGGTTGCTTCTATTATTATACGAGATGGAATAAAAACTACAAGACAAAGTGAATTACCAACGGCCATTGAATGCGGAAAGATGTTGCAAGAATGTATGAAAATATGGATTGAAGGATTAGGAAATTTAGCCTATATAATAGCTCCATTTAGATATGGTAAAATTGCAGACTTAGGTGTAGATATAGATGGAATAGGAATATCAGTATCATGGAATCGAAAAAGTTATAATGAAGACATTAAAGCATTTGATGGTAAAGAGTTATTATTTTGGGGTGGAAATATTAGATCTCATGTTCCAATTGCACAATCAATATGGCCATGGGTAGATACATTAGAATATCTTAGTAATAATCTAAAAGAAATGATCAAACAAAAACCATTATTATTAGAAGATGGTATTTTATTAGATGAATATATATGGGGTTTAAGTTGTAGATTAACTAATAGGGGTAGTTTATATGATGATGTAATAAGTATCTCTGAAATTGAGGAATATAGAAAATATTCATATGCAACTAATTTTTATATTAACCATACAGTAATTGATATGAAGTTTTATTTTCATGAAATAGATAAGTTAATTAATAGAGGGCAGACGTTTATAAGTGCACCATGGCCTAAACATGATATTCCTTATAAAGGAAATGGTGGCTGGGTGTGGGATCCATATTCAGACCAAAGAATTCTTGAAAAGACTGTTTTTATTTATGAAAACGCAATTAAAGAATATTTAAGAATAATGGAAAAATGGTTTCCTCTCGTTAAAGAAAATTTATCGTTATATAACTTGATTCCTGTAAAATTAAATGGAGATATACATATTAGTAGAGAAAATGCATATCATGGAGGACCAACAATGAATTGGAATTTTGAAGTCCTCCAAAAAGGTGAGAGTTCTTATGTAAATTTTAGATTGGATGATATTAATAACAGACGAAATGAAAGTATGGAAAATTATTCTAAAGTATGGAAGAAATTAAGAGTAATACGTCGCGAAAAAAGTGAGTGGATTCGTTCTTTAAGTGGATCAAACATTTTAGATATATTTGGTGAGAAGCCTGTTACTAATCTTGTATTTAATTGGTTAGAATCTGACTTGAAATACATAGGCTGGATTAAATAAAATAGCAAAAAACATCACTTATTACTGATATAGAGAATATAATATAAATAACATAGATTTTTTTAAAAGTATTAATCAACGAACCACCTTAAATTTGACAGCAATGTAAAGTGATGATAAAATACCATTAGAGTGTGAAAAAGGTCACACGAAGGGGTACACCACCTTGGGTGTAAGTCTTCGTGTGACCTTTTTTTGCTGTATAAAAAAGTAAATGAATTAAAAAACATAAAAAGTATTGTATTTAGGGGAGGAATTTATAATGAAAAAGGACGTATTAACAATTGGGGGACATGAGTTCTCATCTAGATTTATACTAGGATCAGGAAAATATAGTTTAGATTTAATTAAGGCAGCAGTAGAATGTGCAAAAGCAGAAATTATTACCCTAGCAGTAAGACGTGCTAATACTAATGGGAATGATAATATTTTAGATTATATTCCAAAGGGGGTAACACTTCTTCCTAACACATCTGGAGCAAGAAATGCAGAGGAAGCAGTTAGAATTGCAAGATTAGCAAGAGAACTAGGATGTGGAGATTTTGTTAAAATTGAAATTATTCATGATTCAAAGTACCTTCTTCCAGATAACTATGAAACAATAAAAGCCACAGAAATTCTTGCTAAAGAAGGATTTGTAGTAATGCCATATATGCATGCAGATTTAAATGTGGCTCGTGATTTAGTTAATGCTGGAGCATCTTGTATTATGCCACTTGCATCACCAATTGGTTCAAATAAGGGACTAGCTTCAAAGGAGTTTATTAAAATATTAGTAGATGAAATTGACCTTCCAATTATAGTTGATGCAGGAATTGGTCGTCCATCACAAGCCTGTGAAGCTATGGAAATGGGAGCTGCGGCTATTATGGCAAACACTGCAATCGCAACTGCTGGAGATATTCCAACTATGGCAAGTGCATTTAGAAAAGCTATAGAAGCTGGACGTGAAGCATATCTTTCTGGTTTAGGTAGAGTATTAGACAAGGGTGCAGCCGCATCTTCACCACTAACTGGATTTTTAGAAAGATAGGAGGGAAAAACATGAGTGAACAACGTATAAACCATATGGAATATTTAGAAGGAATGGAAGTTTTAGAATCGGATGTAATAGATCAAGTTATAAGCAAGATGAAAGCTTATGACTATGATAAATATACAGCTATGGATGTGAGAAGAGCCTTAAATCATGATTCTCGTACCATAGAAGATTTTGCAGCATTATTGTCTCCAGCAGCAACACCATTTTTAGAAGAAATGGCTCAGTTAGCACAAATGGAGACAAGAAAGCATTTTGGAAATTCAGTTTACATGTTTACCCCATTATATCTTGCTAATTATTGCGAAAATTACTGTATTTATTGTGGTTTTAATTGTCATAACAAAATACGTCGTGCAAAATTAAACTTTGAAGAAATGGAAAAAGAAATGAAGGCTATAGCTGAAACTGGTTTAGAGGAAGTTTTACTTTTAACTGGTGAAAGTAGAAAGATGTCAGATGTAAAGTACATTGGAGAGGCTTGTAAAATAGCTCGTAAATATTTTAAAATGGTAGGTCTTGAAGTGTATCCTATGAATTCTGATGAATATGAATATCTTCAAGATTGCGGTGCAGATTTTGTTACCGTATTCCAAGAAACATATAATTCAAATAAATATGAAACACTTCATCTAGCAGGACATAAGAGAATATTCCCGTATAGAGCAAATGCTCAAGAAAGAGCATTAAAAGGTGGCATGCGTGGAGTTGGTTTTGCAGCACTACTTGGACTAGATGATTTTCGTAAAGATGCCTTTGCTACAGGACTTCATGCATATCTTCTTCAAAGAAAATATCCACATGCTGAAATTGCATTTTCTTGTCCAAGACTAAGACCTATTATTAACAATGACAAGATTAATCCAAAAGACGTACATGAGCCACAACTACTGCAAGTCATCACAGCGTATCGTCTTTTTATGCCATTTGCAAGTATTACTATTTCAACAAGAGAATGCAAAAGATTTCGTGACAATGTAATTGGAATAGCTGCAACTAAGATTTCGGCAGGAGTTAGTACGGGAATTGGAAGTCATGCAGAAGACTCAAAAGAAGTTGGAGATGACCAATTTGAAATTGCAGACACACGTTCTGTAAAAGAAGTATATAATGCCATAAAAGAGCGTGGACTCCAACCAGTAGCTAATGACTACGTTTACGTATAAAATATCAATTAATTCTGAATTTTAAATAGTCATTCACAAACGTTTCTCTAGCATTTATAATGGATAATGTTAAACTTTAATAATCAAATTACAAATGAAGAAGAATACGCATATTTTTAATGATAATAGAAAATACTTAATTATATTTGAGTTATTTTAAAGATGCAGTATTCAAGGAGGAACAAAAGAATGAAATATATTATTGGAATTATTGGACTAATTGTTACCTTACTTCTCGCTTGGATTGGAAGTAATGACAAGAAAAATGTAAAGTATAAGCCTGTAATTACTATGATCATTTTACAATTTATATTTGGCTTTATATTATTAAACACAGGATTCGGAAACTATTTAATAGGCGGTATTGCGAAAAGTTTTGAAGAGTTACTTAAATGGGCTGCAGAAGGAGTAAACTTTGTATTTGGTGGACTAGTTAATGTTAATGAATTTTCATTTTTTATTAGTGTACTTCTACCAATAGTTTTTATTTCAGCTTTAATAGGTATTCTTCAATATTTGAAGATACTGCCTTTTATTGTTAAGTACATAGGTATAGTTTTAAGTAAAGTTAATGGAATGGGAAAATTAGAATCATACAATGCTGTAGCATCAGCAATTCTTGGTCAATCAGAGGTGTTTATTTCTGTGAAAAAGCAACTTGGATTGTTACCAAAACACAGATTATATACACTATGTGCCTCAGCAATGTCCACAGTATCAATGTCTATAGTAGGTTCTTACATGGTTTTATTACAACCTAGATATGTTGTAACAGCCCTTGTTTTAAATCTTCTTGGTGGATTTATTATAGCCTCAATCATAAATCCATATACTGTAACAGATGAAGAAGATATATTAGTAGTTCAAGAAGATAAGAAACAAACATTCTTTGAAGTTCTTGGAGAATATATTATGGATGGATTCAAAGTAGCTGTTATAGTTGGTGCTATGCTAATTGGATTCGTAGCTATAATTACTATGATTAATGCAATCTTTAAGGGAATATTCAAAATTAGTTTCCAAAACATGCTTGGATATGTATTCTCTCCATTTGCATTCTTAATGGGAGTACCGTTCCATGAATCAATAAAAGCTGCAAGTGTAATGGCAACTAAATTAGTATCTAATGAATTTGTTGCTATGAATTTATTATCAAGTGGAGAAGTTCACCTATCAGCAAGAGCAACTGGTATAGTTTCTGTATTCTTAGTTTCATTTGCAAACTTTTCATCTATCGGAATTATTTCAGGTGCAGTAAAAGGACTTCACGAAGAACAAGGAAACGTTGTTGCACGTTTTGGATTAAAATTATTATATGGTGCAACTCTAGTAAGTGTGTTAACAGCCACTATTGTTGGATTGATTTTATAGAATAAAAAACAGCAATGATATTATACATATTGTTGCTGTTTTTTTATTATAAATTTTAAGAACATTTTTACTAAAGTATATCTGTAATGTATAATAAGTATTACTTGTATTTAGATTATATAAATTTTAAAAGTATTAAAATTAAAAAGATTGGACGGAGTAAATGAGAATAAACAAACTTTTAAGTAATTATGGAATTTGTTCCAGAAAAGAAGCAAATAGAATTATTGAACAAAATAGAATTATAGTAAATGGCAAGCTATGCATTCCTGGTCAGTGGGTAGAGGAAAGTGACGAAATATTACTAGACAACAAAAGAATCAAGCCTAAGAAAAAAGTTTATATTTTGCTTAATAAGCCAGTTGGTATTACTTGTACTTCATCGAAAGATATAAAAGCCAATATAATAGATTTTGTTAACTACAGAGATTACATTTTTCCTGTTGGAAGATTAGATAAAAAATCAGAGGGGTTAATAATTTTAACTAATGATGGTGAACTATCAAATAAGATTTTAGAGTCTGAAAATATGCATGAAAAAGAATATGTAGTCAAAGTAGACAAGCCCTTTGATGATGAATTTATAGAAAACATGTCAAAAGGAGTTCAATTAAAGGGTGTTAAAACAAGAACTTGTATAGTAAGAAGGATTGATGAATGTACATTTAAGATTATATTAACTCAAGGACTAAATAGACAAATTCGCAAAATGACAAGAGCATTTGGATACACTGTTGTAAAATTAAAAAGAATTAGGATTATGAATTTAAAAATTGACGGTATAGATATTGGAAGCTTTAGACACTTTACAGAAGATGAATTAAATAATATAAGAGTTATGGTAATGAAATAATCTATAGAATTTTATAAAAAAATGATGTATAATTATTTCATAAAAGAATATTTTTAACTAGGGGTGCTTACCTAAATGTAGGCTGAGAGATAAAGTTTATCAACCCTTGTACCTGATGTGGATAATGCCAACGTAGGAAAAGTTATTAGTTATAAGATTGTAGATTTTGGATTAAAGTAATCTATATAAAAAGCTATGTTCTAAGTTGGAACATAGCTTTTATTTTTTATGAATATAACTATGGAATACAAAAAAGGGAGGCTAATAGTACAGTTTTAATATAAATCGTTTATATGTTACGTTGGAAATATTATTGACTGTTAAAGATATTATTTTAAATGTACAAGCATAAAGGAAGGAGAAAATTATGATTAATTATGTTATTTTAGGAGTTAGTGCAATTTTATTTATACTATACATATTAAAAATTAGAAAAGAACAGTTTACTACAAAAAAGATGGTTACAATAGCTATGTTTAGTGCAATTTCATTTGTATTGTATCTTATAGAGTTTATTAAATTTCCTCAAGGGGGAGGAATAACATTGTTTTCTATGCTACCAACAATGCTTCTTTCTATACTTTATGGAAATACTTTGGGACTTACAAGTGGTATTCTATTTGGACTACTTAAATTATTAAATGGAGCTACAATAGTTAATCCTGCTCAGTTTTTATTAGATTATATATTTGCAACTATGGCATTAGGATTAGCAGGAACATTTGGAAATGATAATAAGATAAAAATAGGATTAGGAAGCTTAATGGCAGTAGTTTTAAGTGTATTTGTAAATGTACTTTCAGGAGCTGTATATTTTGGACAATATGCGCCAAAGGGTATGAATGTATGGCTATATTCATTTATGTATAATATATCTTATGCTGGAGTTGAAGGGGCATTATGCATTATTATTCTTTTAATATTACCTATAAAAAGATTGAAAATAAACAAATAATTTAGTCAAACAACCTTGAATAAGGTAGCAATACGCATTTTTCATAAAGGATATCAATATAAAACTATGTATCCTTTAGGTAACCATAAAAACAGCTATATACAATATTTGCTTAAAATATAATATATTGTTATCATTAATGTGTGTCTATAGAAAAACCTGTTATATCTATAATTAGAGATATAGCGAGGTTTTTTTATTATATTTAGGAGGATATGTATTAATGAAACATAATAGTATTAAATTGCGCAGAGAAGTTTTCAAATCAGATGCGTGGAAAATGATAGATTGGTTACATGATAATATGGTTACCCAATATTTAAATGAATATAATAACGTATGTAATAGTATTAAAGATGTAATGCGTAGAGTTAATATGCCAATACTTACACATTTATTTAATCAAGATGGAGCTTTTTTTATGATAACAACAAATACAAAGGGAGAAGAGCCTATAGGATTTTTAAGATTAGTACCTAAAAAAGATGCAACAGAAATGGTAGTAGTTATAGGAGATAGAGAAAAATGGGGTAAAGGACTTGGTTCCAATGCTATTTTCGAGGGATTAAAACATGCATTTTTTAATTGGAGAGTTGATGAAGTTATAGCAAAAATTAACTTTAAAAATGAGCGTTCAAGGAGAGCATTTAAAAGAGTTGGTTTTAGAAAAGATAAAGAACTTCCAAAGGAAATTCAGTATTCAATTTCTATAGATGAATTTATTTCTATGAGCTTTTAATATATATTTTTTAGTAAGTATAGAGTTGTAGTTAAATTTATAAAATTGGTTGATATTGCCACAATAAAGGAGTATAATTTTAAAGATTTGAAATATGATAACTTCAAATAAATAAAATAAGTGGTATATGGAGAAGGTAAAGATATGTTAAGTGAAGTAATAACACCAGAGGTTATAAAATTAAATGTAGAGTGTAACAATTGGGAGGAAGCTATAGAGGCTGGAGTAAAAATACTCATAGACAAAGGCTATGTTGAGCATTCATATGAAAAAGCTATATTAGAAAAGTTAAAGGAACTTGGACCTTACATGGTTATAACACCTAATATAGTGTTACCTCATGCAAGACCAGAAGATGGAGTTAATAAGACTTCCTTTAGTTTAGTTACTTTAAAAAATCCGGTAAATTTTGGAAATGACAAAAATGATCCTGTAAAATTAATTATAACTATAGCATCTGAAAATAATAAAGATCATATTAAATTTTTAGCTGAAATAGTTGATTTATTAAGGAATAAAGAGGATTTACAAAAAATATTTGAAACTCACAGTAAAGAAGAAGTAATAAAAATATTAGAAAAATATAATTATTAATTTTAAATAGTACTAAGAAACAATTAAGTTTCTTAGTACTATTTTTTTGCTAATTATGCATAAAAAATAGGAAAAAAGATATAAATAGTTATAGTAATTCGTGATAACGATACTCAATTATAATTGAAAATTAAAATCAATAATGATATAATAAAAAAAGTAATTTTGAAAAATAAATGGGGGTAAGTGAGTTTATGGACATTTTTAGAAAAATTAACAAGGGGGTTGGAGTAGCTGCAACGGCTATAATAATAGCAGGAGGGACGCCACAAGTAGTTCATGCTGTGACTAATCCAGAAAATGCACCTAAAATACAAGAAAAACAGTTGTGTAAAGATATTGAAGAGAGTATTAAAGGTGGAACATATAAAGTTAGTCCATGTATTAATATGAACACATCTTCAGAAAATAAATCAGAATTAATAGCAAAAGTAGAAATAAAAACTTTAAAACAAGAAAATGATGAGCCATCAATGGCTGGAACATATTTAAATAAAGAAGCAAGATATATAAAAGAAAACGGGAAAATATATTGTGAAATAGATGTTCTAGCATTAGATTGGATGAAAAATATATCTATAGAGGTAGAAGGAAAGAAGGTAGAGCATACACAAAAGGAAACAGGAAAAGCAAAAGTAATGGAAATGGAACATACTGCAGGATTAATAAAATTTGAAGTGCCAAAGGTAAATCCTAAATTAACATTCCATATGTATGTAGTACCAATGAGCTCAGATGTTACATTTAGAGTAGTAGGAGAAAAAGTAACTACATTTGAAACTTCAGAAAAACAACAACCAAAAGAAAATGAGAAACCACAAACTAAGACTTCTACAGATGGTATGGAAAAATCAGAAGTACATAACAAGGATAAGAAAAGTGATAAAAAAGATATTGATAATAAAAAGGGTACAAAACAAAAACAGTCTAGTGAAACAAAATCATATGAAAAAGTTACTACAGCATCAAATAAAGATAAAGACGGATTATATGAAGTCAATATTAAAGCTTTAAAGGAAAACAACAATGAACCATCTATGGCAGGAACTTATGTTGGAGATAAGATAAAGGTTCAAATGAAAAATGGTAAAAAGTATGCAATGGTTACTTTCAGTAGAAGTGATTGGATGAATAACATGGATGTTCTAGTAAATAATAAGAGTCAAAAATATGATGTAGTAAATGTAAAAACAAATAGTACTGGAGAAAAAATATCAACAATAAAATTTAAAATACCTAATTTAGATTCAGAAATAAAATTTAAAATGAATGTAGAGCCAATGGATAATGCTAGAGTTACTTTTAGAGTGTTAATGCAAAAAGATTCACTTAAATTTTTAGAAGGAACAGAATATGATCCAACCAAAGCAGAGGAATATTTAAATAACTTAGCAAATGAATCTAAAGAAAGTAAATATTCTAAGGGTAATTTGTACAACTATAATGATAATAATAATCATATTCAATATAGCGCACCGAAAAAGAAACTACCCAAAACGGGATTACCTTTTGGCGGAGGATTAGTAGCATCAATTGGTGGAGTACTATCAGGGCTAGGAATTACATTAATGAAAAAAAATAAAAAAAAGGGAGAGTAAAAAAATGAGAAAGAATTTATTAAAAGTATTAACTGTTGGAATTTTAGCTGGAGGGGTTTTATTTTCATCATCACAAGCTTTTGCAGAGACAGGTAGTGTAAATCAATCTATAAGATTAGAAGCTACTAATAAACTTGCTAAAAATGATTCTTTAAAAGATGGAACATATAAAGTAAGTGTTCAAGTATTAAAGGAAAAAGAAAATGATTTATCAATGGCAGGACAATATATAGGACAACAAATAACATTAGAAGTTAAGGGTGGACAAATATATGCTATTGTAGACATTTCAAGATTAGATTGGATGAAAAATATAAACATATTTGTTAATGGAACAGATACAAAATATGATAAGACAATGAGTGGAAATGAGGCAGGAAAAGTTAAATTTAAGATTCCAAGTAAAGATGCAAAAATAACTTTTAAAATGAATGTAGTTCCTATGGGAAATGCGAGAGTATCCTTTAGAGTAGTACCTCAAAATGATATTAAAGCAGTAAGTGGAAAAGCTACTATAAATGATACATCAAAAGATAATACATCAAAAAAATCTGATGCAAAAGAAACTAGTGCTACTAGCAATAAAGAAGTTAAAAAAGATAAAGATGGAAAAGAGTTGCCTCAAACAGGATTACCTATTACACAAGCTGAATTACCACTACTTGGTGGACTAACTAGTATGGCTGGATTATTTTTATTAAAGAAGAAAAATAAATAAGTTTAAATTTAACTCTATTTTAAGAAAGTAGTGTCTTTCTTAAAATGGAGTTTGTTTCTAAGGAAGCGGGGGAATAAATATGAAAAAAGTCTTGGCTTTGGTAATGGTCACAGTAATGAGTTTAGGATTAATGGCTTGTGGAAGTAAAAATAAATCAAAGGAAACAACTGCATCTACAAATAAAAAGGGAGAAGATGTAAGAATAATTGCAGGAAGTATGTCTATTGCAGAAATGTTAGCTAAATTAGATATAAAAATTGTAGGAAGACCTACAACTCAATATGATATATCAGATAAGGTAAAACCTGTACCTGAAATAGGACTACCTATGAATCCTGATTTAGAGAGAATTAAAGCACTAAAACCAGATGTATATGTAACCTCTGGAGCTTTAGAAGAAATGATAGGAGATAGATTAAAAGAAAACAAAGTCAATACTGATTTTTGTAATTTAGATTCATATGATTCTGTTAAAGAGAGCATAAAACATCTATCAGAAAAGTTTAATAAAAAAGAAAATGGAGAAAAACTTCTTAAAGAAATAAATGAAAAAGAAGCTCAAGTATTAAAGGGTGTTGATAAAAATAAAAAAGTCAAGGTAATGATTTTATTTGGAGCACCAGGACATTTTATGTTATCTACAAAAAATTCTTTTGCAGGAAGTTTAATCGAAAAACTTGGAGCAGAAAATATTGCAAACAAAGCAAATCTTAAAGGACAATATGTACCATTTTCTTTAGAGACAGCTTTAAAGGAAAATCCAGATATAATTTTTAGAATGTATCATGGTTATATAGATGAAGCAAAAAAACAAGTTAATAAAGAATTTAAAACCAATCCACAGTGGCAAAAGTTTAAAGCTGTAAAAGAAAATAAGATATATGATTTAGATCCAAAATATTTTGGAGTTACAGGAGATATAAATATAGTAGAATCATTACAAAAAATGAAAGATTACTTATATAAATAGCTGGAATGGAGAGCAATATGAAAAATATGAGCAATAATATGAGCAATAAATTAAAAGTGTTAATAATATTGATGTCATTAGTCTTATTAGTAGCTTTAATAATTGTTACTATTGGTGTTGGTAGTGTAAGTATATCAGTAAAAGAAATTATAGATACTTTCTTAGGACACGGAAATGAAATAAATGAAAGTATTATTATGGATATGAGATTACCTAGAATAATCATAGCTGTTTTTGTTGGAGCGGGACTTTCAATATCAGGTGCTTTACTTCAATCAATCATGAATAATCCACTAGCGGATCCTGGAATTACAGGGGTATCATCTGGAGCTAGTCTCCTTGCTATAACAGTTATGTTATACTTCCCAAAGTTACATGGAGTATTACCTCTTATGGCTTTTTTAGGTGCAATAGTTGCTTGTATGATGGTATTTATATTATCTTGGGACAAAGGATTAAATCCTATGAGGGTTATTTTATCAGGTGTTGCAGTAAATGCTGTTTTTGTTGGAGCAACATCATTGCTTTCAATATTAAATAGTGACAAGATACAAGGTATTTTATTATGGATAAATGGAAGTATAGCCTACAAAGGTTGGACAGAAGTAAAATATTTAGTTCCATATAGTGTTATAGGAATAATTCTTGCCTTACTTTGTGCAAAAGGAGCTAATTTATTAGCATTAGGGGATGATGTAGCAACTAATCTTGGAGTAAATGTAACAAAAACTAGATTTTTAGTAGCTTTAGTTGCAGTATTTTTAGCAGGGGTTAGCACATCAGTTGTAGGTATTATAGGGTTTATAGGTCTTATAGTTCCTCATATATGTAGGTTAATACTTGGATATGATTATAAATATTTAATTCCCATGAGTGCGATAATGGGGGGGATATTATTACTTCTTGCAGATACTTTGGCAAGATTTGTTGCAAGACCTGTGGAGCTTCCAGTAGGTATTTTAATGGCTATGCTAGGTGGACCATTTTTCTTATTCCTTTTAAGGAGGCGTAAATAAGTATGCTAAAAATAAAAGATTTTAAAATAGGATATGATGACAAAGTAATAGTTAAGGACTTTAGCTTGCATGTACAAAAAGGCGATATGCTTACAATAATAGGTCCTAATGGTTCAGGAAAATCAACAGTTTTAAAAGCTGTAGGAAGACTTTTAAAACCAATGGATGGCGTTGTTTATTTAGATGGAAAACTACTTCAAGAAATGAACAATAAAGAAATAGCTAAAGAAATGGCGTGTCTATCTCAACATAATTCAGCTCCTAAAGATATGACCATAAGAAAGATAGTTTCTTTTGGACGAAATCCTCACAAAAATTGGTTTCAAGGATTAAATAAAGAAGATGAAGATATAGTTGCTTGGGCAATAGAAAAAACAAATTTGTCTCACATGGAAAATAAAAATATATCAGATATATCAGGAGGAGAAAGGCAAAGGGCTTGGATTGCTATGGCACTTGCACAAAAGCCAAAGGTACTTCTTTTAGATGAACCAACTACTTATCTTGATATAAATAATCAAATAGAGATACTAGAACTTGTAAAAGAATTAAATGAAAAATTAAATTTAACAGTTGTTATGGTTCTTCATGATTTAAATCAAGCAGCAAAGTATAGTAGTGAAGTTTTGGTTTTGAAAAATGGAGAAATAAAAGCACAAGGAAAACCAGAAGATATTTTAGATAAAAGCCTAATAAGAAGTGTTTACAATGTTGACATGGATATATTAAAAAATCAATTTGGAGAAAAAATAATTTTCATTCCAAAGAAGGTATACAAAGAAAAGGCTTTGTAATATGGAGCTAAGAGGTAAGGAATATGAAAAAAAATATTATACCAATTTTATTAATAGTAGTGGGATTGTGTTTGGTTTGCACTGGACTTGGATTAAAAAGTTATTCAAAAAATAAAGAAGTGAGTCTAATAAAAAAATTTAATGAAGAAATAAAATTGGAAAAACAAAATAATAATTTAAATAAACAAAAAGGTAAAGAAGATAAAAACAGAGATGGTAATAAAAGTGGTAATAAAAATGAAGGTATAAGCTATGGAAATGAACTTGCATTAATTGAGATACCTTCCATTGATCTTCAATCAGTAATTGTAGAAGGAATGAAAAAAGAACAATTAAGATATTACTTATGTCACTTTGAAGATACAGCTATGCCAGGTGAAAACGGAAACTTTTCCATAGCTGGACACAGTAGTTTTATATACAATGAAATTTTAAATGAACTTTATAAAGTAAATGTAGGTGATGTAATAAAACTTACAACTAAAAAAGGTGAATTTAATTATTATATAACTAAGAAATTTATTGTTGAACCAAATGAAATTGAAGTATTAAATCAAGATGAAAATAAGAAAACTATGACAATAGTTACTTGTAGCAATAGAGGTAAGAAACGATTAATAGTCACAGCTGAAATGAATCAGTAAATAAAAGTAAATTGTGGAGGTGGAAAAATGATAAATAAAAGGCTGATAAATTTAGTTGATGGGTGCAAAAGGTGGGTGTTTTTAACTGTACTTATGAACTGGATAAGCTTAATTTTAAACATATTAGCTATAATTTCTATAGGAAAATATATAGAATATACATATTTAAATGGGATAAGCTCTCAAAGAACTTTAAGTACACTAAGTATATTAATTACAGCTATAGTAATTAGATTTATATGCAATTATATGGCGGTTAAATTTTCAAGTAAGTCTTCAGGTGATGCAAGGCTTTCACTTAGAGATATTTTATATAAAAAGCTTTTAAAACTGGGAATACACTATAATGAAACCACTTCAACATCAGAAGTTATACAAGTTGCTATTGATGGAATAGAACAACTTGAAATGTATTTTGGAAAGTACCTACCACAGTTTTTCTATAGCCTTTTAGCACCAATCACTTTATTTTGTGTGTTGAGTTTTATAAGTGTAAAGGCAGCGGTTGTTTTACTTATATGTGTGCCATTAATACCTATATCAATAGTTGCAATAATGAAAATAGCAAAAAATATTCTTGCTGACTATTGGGGAGTATATGTAAATCTTGGAGATACTTTTTTAGAAAATCTTCAAGGACTTACAACATTAAAAATCTATAGTAGAGATGAAGATAGAAATGAAAAAATGAATGAAGAAGCTGAGAACTTTAGAAAAATAACTATGAAGGTTTTAGCTATGCAGTTAAATTCTATAACGTTTATGGATTTAATTGCTTTTGGAGGAAGTGCCATAGGAATAATAATAGCCTTAAAAGAACTAAGCGTAGGTAACATTAGTATTTCAGGAGCATTTTCAATTATGCTTTTATCAGCAGAATTTTTTATACCATTAAGACTTTTAGGTTCATTTTTCCATGTAGCTATGAATGGTATAGCAGCTTCTGAAAAAATATTTAATATAATAGATTGTCCATTGATTCAATATGATGATTACGAAGAAATTAGTAACATGAAGGATATAAATATAGAATTTGAAAATGTAAATTTTTATTATGATAAGGATAGAAAGATATTAAATGATATTAATTTAAAAATAGAAAGTGGAAAAATCACATCATTAGTTGGAAAGTCAGGTTGTGGTAAAAGTACAATATCAAATATGATAATGGGATTTTATAAAGATTACACAGGTAATATAAAATTAAATGGCAAGGAACTTAGAAACATTAAAGAAAATGAGCTTATGAAAAAAATAAATGTAGTAAATCATAATAGTTATATATTTACGGGAACTATAGAAGATAATTTAAAAATGGGAAAAGAAAATGCAACAGAAGAAGAAATGTATGATGTTTTAAAAAGAGTAAATCTATATGGTTTTGTAAATAACTCTGAAAAAAAATTAAAAACAGAAATAAAGGAAGCTGGAAGCAATCTATCAGGAGGACAAAAGCAAAGGTTAGCACTTGCAAGAGCCTTATTATATGATAGTGAAATATATATATTTGATGAAGCGACGTCTAATATTGATGTTGAAAGTGAAGATGACATTATGAATGTTATATATGAATTATCGAAAAACAAAACAATAATTTTGATTTCTCATAGACTTTATAATGTAAGAAAATCAGATAATATCTATGTACTTGATAAAGGGAATATTGTTGAAAGTGGAAATCATGAAGAACTTATGAAAAAAGAGGGACTATATTTTAATTTAGTAGAGGAACAAAATAAACTAGAGAGAATAGGAGCTGAGGAATGTGCGTAGACGTGGAATTGTTATAATGGGCAAGCTCATAGGACTTATACAACCATTACTTCATATAATGGTTGTAACAATAACAATGGGGGTACTTGGGTTTTTAGCTTCTATTTTCATCACTATTTATGGTGGTATTGGTGTTTCTAAAATTATGGGTTTTAATGTGCTAATGTCAATGAAAAAAATATTTATAATAATAGGCGTTTTAGCTATATCTAGGGGATTATTAAGGTATTTAGAGCAGTTTACTGGACACTTTATAGCCTTTAAGTTACTTGCTATTTTAAGAGATAAAGTATTTAAAAAGTTAAGAGAATTATCCCCGGCTAAACTAGAAGGTGAAGAGAAGGGAAACCTTATATCCATTATAACTAGTGACATAGAGCTTTTAGAAGTTTTCTATGCTCATACAATTGCACCTATTAGTATAGCCATAATAGTATCCATATTTATGATATGTTATGTAGCAAAAATCCATATGTATTTTGGGATAATTTCATTTTTAGGATACATTACAATAGGATTTATTATTCCATACTTTTCTTCAAAATTGGGCAGCAGAGCAGGACTTAATTACAGAAATGCTGTTGGAAGTATAAATAGTTTTATGCTAGATTCCCTAAAGGGAATGAGAGAAATAGTAATGTTTAATTTAGGAGAAAAGAGATTAAATAGTATAAATAATAAAGGAAAAAGCTTAAATTCAGAACTTGATACAATAAAAAAACATGAAGGCGTAATAAGAGCATTTACGGATTCAACTATACTAATTTTTATATCAGCAATGTTGTTTACAGGAATTTATTTATATGGACAAAATATTATTACTGTAAAAGATGTGGTTGTATCTACTATAGCATTAATGAGTTCTTTTGGACCTGTAGTTGCATTAAGTAATTTATCAAATAATTTAGTGCAAACTTTAGCTTCAGGAGATAGAGTCTTAAACTTGTTGGAAGAAACTCCAGCAGTAGAAGAAATTTCAGATGGAGAAAATTGTTCATTTGGAGATATAGAAATAAATGGGCTTACTTTTGCGTATAATAATGAGGAGATTTTAAAAGATATAAATGCTAATTTTAATAAAGGTGAGATAATAGGAATAGTTGGAGATAGTGGATGCGGTAAAAGTACATTTTTAAAATTAATTATGAGATTTTGGGATACTAAAAAAGGCTATATAAAAATAAATAATAAAGAAATTAAAAATATTAATACAAAATCCCTTAGAGAAATGCAAAGTTTTGTAACTCAAGAGACATTTTTATTTAATGATACAATTGAGGAAAATATAAGACTTGGAAAAAAAGATGCTACATTAGATGAAATAAAAAATGCTGCAAAAAAAGCATCAATACATGATTTTATAGAAACTCTTCCAAAGGGATATAAAACAAATATAGGAGAACTTGGAGAAAATCTATCAGGTGGAGAAAGACAAAGACTTGGAATTGCTAGAGCTTTTCTCCATAATGGAGATATAATTTTACTTGATGAACCTACTAGTAATTTAGACAGTTTAAACGAAAAAGCTATAATAAAAACTATAAAAGAAGAAAGCACCGAAAAAACCGTTATAGTTGTATCACATAGAATGTCTACTGTAGCCATAGCAGATAGTATATATTCTATAAATAATAAAAAGATGATTAAAGTTGAAAGGTATCAGAACCTAGTATCATAACCATTAAATATTATAAAAATCAACATTAGCAAGAGTAGGAAAGATTTACATTGGCCATTTTGTCATATAATAAGGGTTATTTGGACATTGTAATCAGTATTAAATTAGGTATAATAATGAATACGGAAGTATAAATAATTAACTATATACAAAAGATAATGGGGGAGGTATTCATTATGAAGATTGTTACATGTTGTGGAAGTGGACTCGTAACTAGTTTTATGATACAAACAAATGTTGAAAAGGCGTTAAAAGAATTAGAAATTAATGATATTGATGTAGAAGTTTCTAGTGTTGGTGCAGCTAAAAATATTCCAGCAGAAATATATATAGGAGGAAGAGAAATTTCTTCTCAATTAGGAATGTTAGACGGAAAAGTAATTGTGTTAAACAATATTATAGACAGTATGGAAATAAGAGCTAAGTTAGCAGAAGCATTAACTGAGTTAAATTATTTTAATTAATATAAGTTTTAATTCCCCATGAGTAATCATGGGGTTTTTGTTTTATATATAAGTTTTTTATATTACATAATAAAAATGGTATAATATACTATGGTATGATTTATTTTGATATATAAAAATTAAGTTATTTGAGCATACTTAAAATATTTAATTATAGATAGTTTTGCTTGAGGAAGGAGATGCTAAATGGGAAAAGTAATTGGAATTGATTTAGGAACTACAACTTGTGAAGTTGCTTATTTGAATAATGGACAACCTGAAATTATATTAAATGATTTAAATAAAAAAATAACTCCATCAGTAGTTGGGATATCAGATAAAGATGAATTTATTGTAGGGGAGTTTGCACAAAGACAAGCTGTCTTAGAACCAGAAAAAACAATAGTAGAAGTTAAGCGGCTTATGGGAGAAGAAACAAAAATAAAAATAGGAGACGAGGAACTTTTACCAGAGGAAGTATCATCTATTATATTAAAAAAGCTAAAAAAAGATGCGGAAGAATATTTAGGAGAAGAAGTTACAGAGGCGGTTATTACAGTTCCAGCAAATTTTAATGATCTTCAAAGAAAAGCTACAAAGGAAGCTGGGGAAATGGCTGGTTTAAAAGTAGAAAGAATTATAAATGAACCTACAGCTGCTGCACTTGCATATGGAATTAATAATATGGAAAGTGATGAAAAAGTTCTCGTATATGACTTAGGAGGAGGAACTTTTGATGTTACTGTTTTAGAGCTATTTGCAGGAGTTATAGACGTAAAAGCAAGCAGAGGAAATAACAAATTAGGTGGAAAGGATTTTAATAATATAATAGAACAATACATAATTAATAATTTTGAAGCGGAACATGATGTAAGTCTAAGAGATGATATTAAAGCCCTTGCAAGAATAAAAGAAGAAGCAGAAAAGATAAAAATTAAGTTATCAAATGAAGAAGAAGTGGATATAAACATACCATTTATAGCTGTAGATAAAGAAAAAAATCCTTTAGAAATAAAAACAAGTTTAACACGAAGTAAATTTGAAGCATTTATTGAAGATTTAGTAGATTCCACTGAAATTATAATAGATGAAGCTATAAAAGCAGCTGGATATGATGTTACAGATATT
This sequence comes from Clostridium novyi NT, assembly GCF_000014125.1. Classification (NCBI taxonomy): domain Bacteria; kingdom Bacillati; phylum Bacillota; class Clostridia; order Eubacteriales; family Clostridiaceae; genus Clostridium; species Clostridium novyi. Next base: position 612,956 of record NC_008593.1, read on the forward strand.
GATGTTGTAATAGCAGTTGGTGGCTCTAGTAGAATTCCATGCGTTAGAAAAATGCTTGAAGATAAATTTAAAGATAAAATAAAATATAATGTAAATCCAGATGAAGCAGTAGCATTAGGTGCTGCAATACAAGCTGCTATAAAAAACGATGAAATAGATTCTAAAGAAGGAATTTTAATAACAGATGCATGTAGTCATACACTTGGGACAAGCGTAGTAGAAAAGTTAAGTGATGGTAGATTTATAGATGGAATATATGATCCTATTATTTTAAGAGATAGCAAAATACCTTGCACTAAAAGAAAAAAATACTACACAATTAAAGATAATCAAAGAAGTGTTATTATTGATGTCTATGAGGGAGAACAAAAATTAGCATCTAAAAACACAAAAATAGGGGAATTTGTTTTAAAAGGAATTCCTAAAGCTCCAGCAGGAAAACAGTTAATTGAAGTGTCTTTTACATATGATTTAAATGGCATACTTCAAGTATCTGCAAAAGTATTAAGCACAGGAAAAACTTTAAATAAAATAATAGATATATCAAGGAAACTTTTACCAAATTTTATACTTGGTGAAATGGATGAAGATGATCATAATAATGAAAGACAAGATTTACGTGATTTATATGGACATATAATAGAATTTTCAGAGGGAAAAATAAGTTCTCTTGAAGATGGTGACAAAAAAGAAGAAATTAAGGAATGTATAGATAAATTAAAAAAGGCATTAGAAGAAAATAATAAAGAAAATGCAGAAAAATATAATGAAAAACTAATAGATTATATTTTTGAATTAGAGTAGTCTTACTCTAGGGAGTGTACTTATGGAAAAAGTTATAGAATTAGCTGCTGTTTATTATAATACTGCTTTAAAGCTTATATCTGAAAATAAGATTTCAAAAGCTATTACTAACATTAAAAAAAGTTTAAAGTTATATTCTAAAGATTGTGATGTGTTAAATTTAATGGGGCTATGCAATTATACCTTATGTGAATTTGATAAAGCCTACTTTTATTGGAGCAAAAGTTTAGAATATAAAAAACACAATAATAAAGCAGAATTATATTTAAACCTATTAAAAAGTAGGAAGTTTAATAGGTTTATTAAGGAATATAATGAAGGAATAGAATTTTTATATAGATATGAATATAAAAAAGCTATAGAAAAATTTAAAGAAATAATTACAGAAGAAAATGAATTATTAGAACCATATATAATAATTGGGCTTTGTTACTATGCCATAGGAAAATATAATATTGCAAAAAAGTATATGGAAATGGCACTTAACATTGATAATGAAAATAGAAAATGCTTAATGTATCTAAATGAGATAAACAATAAGAGAAATGTAACTATTGTAAAATATAAATCTAGCAAAGTTGCTAAAACTGTAGCCAGTGTTTCTACCATACTATTAATAGCATCATCAGTATTATATTATAAAAATTATAAAGGATATATTAACATTAAAGATACTTTAGCTGAATATGAACATAAATATAAAATAAATAATACGGAACTTCAGCTTATAAGAGGAAAGTACAACAAATTAAGTAATTCTATTAATATGGAGAAAGGGCAGATACAAAATAAATTTCAAGGAAAAAATGATAGTGAAGTGTTTAATGATGGCATATTAAATTACAAGAAAAAAGATTACAAAAAAGCTATAGAAAACTTTTCTTATTTAATGGATAGAGGAATTGATAGTTCTATAGTGGCAGAGGCTACATTTTTTTCAGCAGTAACTTATGAAAAACTAAACAATATAGGAAAATCAGAGGAACTTTATTATAAATATATAGATAAATATAAAGGGAAAAATTATTATGATGACTCTTTATATAACTGTGGAATTATGTTGTATAGAAGTGGAAACAAGGAAAAAGCAAAGAAAGTTTTAAGTATATTACAAAAAGAAGTTCCAGACAGTATGTTTGTAAATAAAACAGTAAAAATGATATTAAACAACTAGTAAAAGGGTTAGGAGCGATAAAGAGTGAAGGATATGGACAATCTATATGATATTCTTCAAATAGATGATAAAGCAAGGAGTATAGAAATAAAAAAGGCATATATAAAAATGCTTAGACAGTATCCTCCAGAAAAATCTCCAGAACAATTCAAAAAAATAAGAGAAGCTTATGAAATTTTAGTAGATCCAATATTAAAAGCAGAGTATGATGCTTTTATGAATTATAAAGATAAGATTGAAGAATATAGAAAAAAGGGAAACAATGCTTTAGAAAAAAAGCAGTATAGAAGGGCTATTTTGTATTATAAAAAAATACTACTTATTGAACCGAAAATTACATTTGCTAAAAATAAATTAGGACTAGTATTCTTCTACAATAAACAGTATGAAGAAGCCATAATTCAGTTTAGAGAGTTAATACAGATTAATCCTAAAAACTCTATATTTTATAATAATCTTGCCTATGTTTACAAAGAGCAAAAGAAGTATGATTTAGCAGAAGAGTTATTATTAAAATCTTATGAGCTTGATGAGACTAATGAAAAGACAGTTTTAGTTTTGGGAGACATCTATATAGCAACAGGTGAATATCATAAAGGAATTGAATTTTTAAATAAATGCATAGAAGAAAGTAGTGATGATTGTTTTAGACAGATTATGTATTATTTAAAAATTTTAAATATGTATATAGATATAAATAATACAGAAATGATTGAAAAAACTCTTAAATGTATTGAAAATATAGTTCCAGATGAAGAGAGAATTAAAGAATATATATTATGGAAATTGTATAAAAATGCAGAAGATTTATTAGAAAAAAATAATTATGAAATTGGAAATAAAATTTGTAAAACTTCCATAGCTATTGATAATAAAAATAAAAAATTTGTTAAATTAAATAAAAAATTTGAAAACTTATTGAGGGTATCTCATCATATTAAATTACTAATAGATGACAATAGAGTTATGGAAGTTTTGAAAAAGCCTATTTTATATTATCTCCATTGGGATGAAGATAATGAAAAGGATTTTATTCTAAAAAAGGAAAAGAACATCAATGAAATAAGAGAAAGTATAGAAAATGACTTTTTAGGTGTAATAAGTAGTATTGATGTTTTGAAAAAAGAATATATTATACTGTATAATTATAAAAAAGAATTATATAAACAAGCTTATAATATGGCAGAAGAAAATAAGCAAAATTCTGAAATACCAATTGAAGTTAGGGATATCTTTAGTGAAACTATTGATATAGAGGAAGATTGGCCAATTCTTTATCATGATTCAATTAATAGTATAAGAAGATGTAGTTTAAAGAAAAGATATTATAAGATTTTATTGATTTTTATGATTATTTTTACGATTTTAGGGACAATTATGTACAAATTTCACCTATTTAAAAAGATATAAATCTTGAATAATAAAAATTGATTTAGTATAATATGAAAATAAGTTGAAAATTTTATAAATAAAAAAGATTGTGATAAGGAAGAGTATATAAAAGGAGAATTTAAAGAGAGCTTGGAATGGTGAGAGCCTGGCAATGGAATTTTATAGAACGCAGCCTTTGAATCGCTTATTGAGAAATGAGAATTAAGTTTAATTCTTAAAATAGATACAGACGTGACCTCGCGTTATTGAGGAATGAAATTATAAGTTTCAGTAAAGAGAGTGCAATTTGCACTAATCAGGGTGGTACCGCGAAAACTCCTTCGTCCCTTTAGGGATAAAGGAGTTTTTTATATATAAATTTATAGAGTTTTAATATTAAGGAGGTAATTTTAGTGGAAGAAATATTAGAGATTCTTGAAAAAAACAGTAAATATAGTGAAGAAGAAATAGCGGCCATGACAGGAAAAACTGTAGAAGAAGTAAAAAATGCCATAAAGAAATATGAAGAAGATAATATCATAGTTGGATATCCAGCGTTAATAAATTGGGAAAAGACAAGCAAAGACAGTGTTGTAGCATTAATACAAGTAAAGGTAACACCTCAAAGAGGAGAAGGATTTGATAAAGTTGCTGAAAGAATATACAAATTTAGAGAAGTTAGAGCATGTTATCTAATGTCATCTGGTGGATTTGATTTAAATGTTATTGTTGAAGAAAAAACAATGAAAGAAGTAGCACTTTTTGTAGCAAACAAACTTGCAACTCAAGAATCAGTTTTAAGTACTTCAACTCACTTCATACTTAAAAAATACAAAGATAAAGGTACAATATTTGAAAAGAAAACGAGAGATGATAGGGAGGCAATATTTATATGAGATTAGAAGATATGATTTCACCTAAGGTAAGGACTATGCCACCTTCAGGTATAAGAAAATATTTTGACATGATAAATGAAATGGAAGATGTAATATCTCTTGGTGTTGGAGAACCTGATTTTGTAACACCATGGAATGTTAGAGAAGCTGGTATTTATTCTTTAGAAAAAGGACACACTCATTATTCTTCAAATGCTGGTTTTATTGAACTTAGAGAAGAAATAGCAGGATTTTTAAATAGAAAATATGATCTTGAGTATAATCCTGAAGATGAGATAATTGTGACAGTTGGTGGAAGTGAAGGAATAGATATTGCATTAAGAGCATTAGTAGATCCAGGTGATGAGGTTATTATTCCAGAGCCTAGTTTTGTAGCATACAAAGGATGTACTGTATTTGCAGGGGCAACTCCTGTAGTATTAAATCTTAGAGCAGAAGATGGATTTAAATTAACTCCAGAGTTACTTGAAAGTGCAATAACTCCTAAGACTAAAGTGGTAATTGTTCCATTCCCTAATAATCCAACAGGATCAATTATGACAAAAGAAGAGCTAAAAGCAATTGTAGATGTTCTTAAAGATAAAGATATTATTATTTTATCTGATGAAATATATTCAGAATTAACTTATGATACAAAGCATGTATCAATAGCAAGTTTCCCAGAAGTAAGAGAAAAAACTATATTAATAAATGGTTTTTCAAAGGCATATGCAATGACAGGATGGAGAATGGGTTATGTATGTGCAAATAAAGTTCTTATAAATGCTATGAAAAAAATTCATCAATATGCAATTATGTGTGCTCCTACAACAGCGCAATACGCAGCAATTGAAGCTTTAAAAAATAGTGATGAAGATATAGAAATAATGAATAAAGAATACAACAGAAGAAGAAGAGTTATGGTAGATGGATTCAAGAAAATGGGACTTGATTGTTTTGAACCAAAGGGTGCATTTTATCTTTTCCCATCTATAAAATCTACAGGACTTACTTCTGATGAGTTTTGTGAACAACTTCTAATGAAAGAAAAAGTTTTAACTGTTCCAGGAAATGCTTTTGGAGAATGTGGAGAAGGGTTTATAAGAGCTTGCTATGCATGTTCAATGGAAGATATTATGGAAGCATTAAAGCGTATAGAAAAATTTGTTAAATCAATAAAAAATAAATAAAATATAAAGGAAAAAGCAGTTCTTATAAGAATTGCTTTTTTTTTATTTTAAACAGAGATATATAGAGAAATTTTAGGATTATATAATGAGAATAATAATTGATAACAATTGATAATGAATATCAAATATGATATAATGGTAAATATTTTATAAAAAGTATAAGAGTGAGGTGTTATTATGGATATTATAAAAAATTTAAACAAAGGTGTTGGGGCTGCTGCAACAGCAATTATAATAATTGGAGGTACTCCGCAAGTTGTACATGCAGCAACTAATAATAAACCTAATGTTATTGAAGCAAAACAGATAAGTAAGAGCATAGAAAAAGAGATTATGAATGAAAGCCCAGTACAAAAGATAAAAATACAAGCATTAAAATTAAATAAAGATGAGCCATCTATGGCGGGTCAATATATTGAAAATGAAGTTACATATACAGAGGAAAATGGAAAGATATATTGTAGTTTAAAAATACTAGCTTCAGATTGGATGAATGATATAAAGGTTAAAGTTAATGGTGATGAAGCTAAATGCCAATTAAAAGACATAGGAAAAACAGAAGTATTTGGAGCAGAACATAAAGGAGCAATTTTAAAATTTGAAGTTCCTAAAATAAATCCTGATATTAAATTAAATATGTTTGTAGTACCTATGAATAGCAAAGTTGAATTTAGAATTGTAGGAGAAGAAAATAAAAAAACAGATAAGGAAAATAACCAAAAAGAAACAAATACAAATTCTAAAAAAAATGATGTAGTAGCAGAACAAAATAATAAAGCTAATACAGAAAAAGTAAAAGATAAAGAAGTAAAAAATGAGGATACACAAAAGAAAGAAGAAAAGACAGAAGCAAAAGATAGTTCTAAAGAAAAGGTTTTTGATAACTTAGAAGATGGAGTGTATACTCTAACTTTTCGTGCGTATAAAATAGAAAATCCTGCGGAAGATTCAATGCTAAATAACTTCTTTGATAAAAAAGCGAAGTTAGAAGTTAAGGATGGAAAAAAGACAATAACATTCTTAAATATTTGTTTTGCCGATGGATTATATGATTTTAGAATAGAAACAAATAAGATTTTCAAAGAAAGTCAAATTAGTGATTATGGCAATAAAAACCCAGATACAGAAAAGTATCCTGCTAAACTTTTTAAAATGGAAATAGATGATTTAGATTCTGATCATAAGGGTTGTGTACTTGCAGGCCCAATGGGCGGAAAATTATCGGATTACGGTAAGGTAACTTATGATAAAGCTAATAATTACAAAACTGTTATGTTTAAATTCAATAAGGATTTTGCAAAAGGTTGGAATGGTTTTGATTCAAGTGAAAGTATTTTAAAGGAAAATGATAATGGTAATTTAAATAAAGCCTTAATAGAAATAGGACTTGATACTGACAAAGATGGTACAGTTTCAGTTAAAGAATTAAGTGAAGCTAAGGGAAGAGTTGATTTATCTAAAAAGAAAATAACAGATATATCTCAATTGAAAGCACTTGGTCCTGAAGTTACTGAATTAGATTTAAGTGGAAACAGAATAGAACAGTTACCAAAAGGAATTTTTGACAATTTAACTCAATTAACATATTTAGATTTAAGAGTTAATAAAATAAAAGAATTACCAGATGGTATATTTGACAAGCTTGTAAATTTAAAAAAAGTATACCTGGAAAGAAACAAACTTGAAACACTTCCAAAGGGGGTATTTGATAAATTACCTAACTTAGAAACAGTAGTATTAGCAACAAATAATATTAAACATTTAGATGATGATGTATTTAAAAATAATAAAAAACTTAAATTTATAGATGTATCTCAAAATGAAATTGATTCTATACCAACAACTATGCTAGAACTAAATGATTTAGAAACTTTCTGTGCAAAACAGAATAGAATAGAAATTATTCCACAAAATTTGACTAAACTTAAAAACTTAACATGGCTTGACTTAGCATCAAATTATATTGAAGAGATACCAGAAGAAATACTAAATGGTAAAAATAATGTAAAGTATCTTTATTTAGCAGAAAATATGTTAAAAGAGGTTCCAAATAAAATATTTGAAGCATTTCCTAATGTAAACAGTTATGATTTTGTATTTAACAATTTAAAAACTATGCCAAAGGCACCAGAAGGTACAAAAAAGACTGTAAATGCTTTACCTCAAAAATCTCCTATGAATTTAAAACTAGAAGTTAAAGATGGAGAAATTAAATGGAATGAAGAATTATCTGCCTTTGATATATTAGCATGGCAAAGAACAACTCATAGTATACTCGGAGAAAAAATGCCTGAAAATGTTGAAGAATATAAAAAGCATTTAAATGGAAAAACAGCATTAGAATTGCTAAACAAAGAAGGATATGAACCAAAACTAAAAATAATTATACAAAAGAAAGATAAGGATGGAAAATTTAAAACTATAAAAGAAATAATCAATGATGGCAATGGAAGTACAGTAGGAAGTATAAAAGATCCAGAAATGAAAGCTAATGATGAATATAGAATATTAGAAGAATTAAGAACTAATTTCTATGGCGATGATCAGTATGTATTTACTAATGTAGCTCATGCAAAAGTAGAAGAATCTAAAAAGAACTCAACAAGTACAAGTAATAAACAGAAAGAAAACAATAAAAATAGTAAAGAGAATAAAATTGATGATTCTTCAAATAAAGCAGATCAACCAAATGAAAAGAAAAAAGAACAAGATAAAAGAGAACAACAAAATAAAGTAACTAATGCAGAAAGTAAGTCAAATAAAAAAGCTACATCAATAAAAGAAAAGAAATTACCACAAACAGGTATGCCAGTTGGAAGTGGACTTCTAGCTACACTAGGAAGTGCTATATCTGGCATGGGTGTTGTGTTAATGAGAAAGAATAGAAAGAAAAAATAAAGTTGATTAATCATAAAAACATATATGTAATTTAAAATATAAAAAATTGTGGTTAAAAAAATATTTTTGGTGAAAGAGGAGTGAAAAAATGGGTATATCTAAAAAGTTTAATAAAGGATTAGGGGTAGCAACTACAGCAATGATATTGATGGGGGGAACTTCACAATTAGTACATGCAGAGGTTAAACCTAGTGTTGTTGAAAAAATACAAGCGAGAAAAATTTGTAAGGATATAGAACAGTGCATTATAGATGGTACATATAATTTTCAAAGTGAAAAAGAAAATTTATATTTTAATGCACCTAATATAGTAAACAATTTAAAAGAAGCTCCTAAGTTGGAAAAAGTTTCATTAGGAACTTTTTATGGAGAATATAAAAAATATAGAATTGAAATTCCATCTAATGTACCAAAGGATTACATAAGTAGTATAAAAGAAATTGAAGTAAATGGGGTAAAGTATGAAGTATCAAAAGATGGCAATGTAAAAGAATATAATAAGTATAATATTGGAATGTTAGGATTAGATTTAAGTATAAGTGCTTTTAATAAAGAAGATAATGTGATAACAATTAAAGCTACTGGTTATAAAGACAATGTTTTAAATGTTAAAAAAAGTTCTGAAGATGTTGACAAGGAGAAAGATACAAAGACATCTACCAAACCTAAAAAAGAAAAAGTAGAATCTGAAAGTGAACTTAAAAATAAACCTTCAGAAAAGAAGGAGGATAAATCTAGCAACAAGTCTACTGCAGAAGAAAAGTCAGGCAAAGATTTAAATGAGAATAAAGAAGACATAAACAAGCCTAAAGTTGAAAGAGTATTTGCACAAAAAGAAGGTAATAAATATTCTAAATACAGAGTTGAATTTTCTAATAAAACAAAATGGGAGGTAATGTCAAGTTATACTAAAAGTATAACAGAGGTTTCAGTAAATGACATAAAGTACAATCCTTCAGAGGATTTATTAGTAAATAAGAATAGTAGGTATTATTTTGGATTAATGGGGCTTGATTTAAGCAGTAATGGATTTAACAAAGAGCAAAATGTTATTAAAATTAAATCAAATAAATATAATACTTTTATAATAACAGTAAAAAAAGATGGAAGCATATTAAAGATTAATGAAGAGCAATATGAAAAAAATAAAGACTCAATGGACAATAAAAAGAAAAAAATAAGTGTTATGAAGACAGCTTTATCGGATTATGGAAATGATGGCAAGAACAAATATCAAGTTATTTTGGATTGTAGTTATACAGAGCAAAATAATTATAGACAAGCACTAAAAGAAGTAGTTGTAAATGGTACAAGATATAAAAAAGCATTAACGGTAACAGAGAATAATACATTTTATGCTAGCAGTATAGCTTTAGATTTAAATACTGCATCTTTCAATAAAGATATAAATGAAGTTGTATTTAAAGCTGATGGATTTGAAGATATAACTATTTTTATTAGAAAAGATGGAAGTTTAGCTACAGAAAATTCAACTGAACCATTAGAAGATCCAGATTTTAATTTGAAACATACAAATCCAACAAAAGAAGATAAAGATAAAGGGAATAAAGCTTCAGAAAAGATACTTTTAAGCGAGAATACTAAGTTAGAAGATGGACAATATACCATTGGATTTACTGCATATAAAGTAGATGATCCAACAGATACGTCTATGCTTGGAGGTTTTTTTGATAGTAATGTAAAAGTAGAAGTTAAAAAGGGAAAGATATATACTACATGGCTTAATTTGTTAGAAGCTGATATGCTATATGATTTTAGAATTGAAAATAATGGTAAGTATCCAAAAGCTAAATCTACTAAATATGGCGAACCTGATAATTATGGTAAATATAATATGCAAACATTTGAAATTCCTATGGACAATTTTATAAAACCTCATATTGGTGGAGTTATTGTTAGCGCTATGGGAGGACAAAAAAGCGATATAGGAAATATAAATAAATATACTAAAGTAAAGTTAGTATTTGATAAAGAAATAATAAAAAATTGGGAAGGATTTAAATACGAAAAAGAAAATAAAAAAGATAAGTATCAAGAACAAAATAAAATTTTTAGTGCATTAAGTGAAGCAGGATTAGATTTTAATAAAGATGGAGTAATAGATTCTGCGGATTTAAATAGAGCCCAAGGAGAGCTAGACTTATCATGCAAGGGAATATCTAACATATCATGGGTTAAATATCTAGGTGGAGATGTTACGAAATTATTTCTTAATGCAAACGGAATAAAAGAAATACCAAAAGATGTATTTGATAGATTAGCAAACTTAGAAACCCTTGATTTATCAGGTAATAAGTTAAGTACTTTACCAGTAGGTATATTTGATAAATTAACTAAGTTAAAATCATTATCCTTATCAGGTAATAAGTTAAATAATTTAAATAAAGATGTATTTAGTAAATTGGTTAACTTAGAGGAATTAGCTCTTGATAGAAACCAATTAACAAGTATACCAAATGGAATTTTTGATAACTTACCTAAGTTAAAAAGAATTAGTTTTTCAGAGAATAAGTTAGATAATATACAAGATAATTTATTTAACAATAATAAAGAATTAAGAGTGATAGATTTCAGCTTTAACAATATAAAATCAATACCAACAAGTATAAAAAATGCTTCTAATTTAAGTGAAATTAGGGCTCAGCATAATAGAATAGAAGTTTTACCAAAGGAACTTGGTAAGCTCGTTAATCTTAAAAAACTAATTTTAAGTAGAAATATTATAAATGAGATTCCACTAGATATATTTAAATCATTAAAGAAACTAAATGTTTTAGAAATGAATGATAATAACATAAGTAATATTCCTGATAATATAGATAAAATCTTACCAAGTTTATTTAAAGAAACATATTCCGCAGGTATTGAGGTTAAGTATAATGAGCTTACAAAAATATCTGATAAATTAAAGGAATTATCAAAAATAGGTAAGTTTAAATATATACCTCAAAAAAGCTTAACTAATTTAAAGTTAATCAATGATAATGGTACTTTAAGATGGGATCATAAAATGTCATCACTAGATGTACTTTGTTGGGGTGAAACACCACACTCATTTTTTGATAGTATAGTTCCTAAAACTTTAGAAGAATATAAACAATATTTAAATGGAAAAAGTACAATTGATGTTTTAAATGATAGAGGTTGGGATTGGACTATAAAAGTAGATATCCAAAAGAAAAATAAAAAGGGCGAATTTGAAACAATTCACACAATAACTACAGAAGAAGAAGAAGATAAATTTGGCAGCTATAAAGTAGGTAATATAGATAATAATGATAATTATAGAATAGTAAAATCATTATACGGTAGTACCAATAATGAAAAGTCATTAATTTTTAAAGAAATTGCATATATTGGTGATTCTTTAAATAATGCAGTTCAATCAAATGAAAAATCAAAAGAACAAGAAAAAGCAACAACAAAGTCAATAAGTGTAAAAGTATTAAAAGAAAAAAGTGATGAGCCATCAATGGCAGGTCAATATGTAAATAAAACAGTAAAATACACAGAAAAAGATGGAAAGAAATATTTTACTGTTACACTAAACAGAATAGATTGGATGAAGAATGTTTCTATAGAAGTAGGTGGAAAAGAAGTAGCTGCTGAAAAGAATGTAAATGGAAATGTTGGAGAATATACATTTGAAGTATCTAATGAAAATGAAGAAGTAACTATGAAAATGAATGTAGTGCCAATGGGAAATGCAAGGGTAGCATTTAGATTATCAAAATCTAATACATCATCAAAACCACAAGAAACTTCAACTGAAAAGCCAAAGGAGGATAATACTAAAGAAAAGGAAACTAATAAAGATGAAGGAAAAGTAACAAGTGATAATGACAATAAGAAAAATGAAAAAGTAAAGAATATAGATTTCAAGATATTGAAAGAAAAAACAAATGAGCCATCAATGGCAGCACAATACGTAAATAAAACAGTAAAATATACAGAAAAAGATGGCAAGAAATATTTCACTGTTACACTAAATAGAATGGATTGGATGAAGAATGTTTCCATAGAAGTAGGTGGAAAAGAAGTAGCTGCTGAAAAGAAGTTAAATGGAAATGTTGGAGAATTTACATTTGAAGTATCTAATGAAAATGAAGAAGTAACTATGAGAATGAATGTAGTGCCAATGGGAAATGCAAGAGTAGCATTTAGATTATCAAAATCTGATACATCATCAAAGCCACAAGAAACTTCATCTGAAAAGCCAAAGGAAAATACTGAGGACAAAGAAAAACAAACAGAAAATAAAAATGAAGTAGAAAACAAAAATGAAGTAGTTTATGAGGCAGGACTTGAATTAGCTGATAAAACAAATGAACAAAATGAGAAAATGGTAAAAAGATATATAGACTTAAAGCAAAAGATAAATGTTGAAAGAAAAGATAAAGAAATATTCATGACATTAAAATTAAAAGCACAACAAAAAGATATTAAAGAGATAAAAGTAGATGGACATGTGGTTAAAAACTTTGATGTTGTAGGTGAAGAAATAGGAAAAGTAAATAGACTTGCACCATTAAATAATGCATCAAATCTTAAAGTGGAGGATAATAAAGAAAGTACTACTATAAGATTTAAAATACCAAATGAAAAATCAAAAGTACAAATTACAATGCATAATGAAGAAGAAAATAAAGATGAAACTTTTGCAATCAAATTAAAGGGTATAAAAGAAGTAAAGAATGATAACAAAAAGGATGATAAGGATATAAAAACAGATAAGGAAAATAAAAAAGATAATGATCCTATCAATAATAAAGATTCTGTAGAAATTAAAGATAAAAATATGGACAATAAGAAAGAATCTTCAAAAGAAGATAAAAAGGAAGATAAGAAGCAAGAAAAACAAGAACAACAACATAAAGAAACCAATAAAGAAGAAGCATTAACTAGCAGTAATAGTTTACAAAAAAAATCTCCTAATACTAAAGAACGCAAGTCAAATAAAAAAGCTACATCAATAAAAGAAAAGAAATTACCACAAACAGGTATGCCACTTGGAAGTGGACTTTTAGCCACACTAGGAAGCGCTATATCTGGTATGGGTGTTGTTTTAATGAGAAAGAATAAAAAGAAAAAATAAAAAATATTAAAATAAGAGAAAATAGCTTTAAAGCTATTTTCTCAGATTGTTCAAAAAGCCCCCAACAATTGGGGGCTTTTGTTTACGCCAAAATTCTTTTATGCGATAGCATTCGAAAAATATTTATTATGTATGTTAATTTGGAATAAATTTGAATTAATGTACACAAAAAATAATGCGATAGCACCATGGCTATCTTTTTCATATTCTGAACTGCCGCTGTAAGTAGGCACTGCTCAGAAACATTTTTAATTCCTCGCATGCGACAATAACGTAGCCCATGTAATTCTTTTGAATCAGCAAAGCTACGCTCAATCTTTTCTTTACGTCGTTTGTAAATACTTTTACCTTTTTCTGTTTTAGTAAAGCTAAAAATTTGATCTTTATAGTCTTCCCAAACATGACGACGTATAGTTCTATTAATGGATTTATCAGATGTTAAGCAATTATTTTTATATTTGCAATAAGCACAATGCTCCGCATTACTTAAATATTCTTTATAACCTTCCCTCGTAGTAGTTCTATATTTTAAAAAGCAATTATTAATACACACATATCCATCTAATTCTTTAACATACTGAAATCTATATTTTGTATATTTTCCTTTAACATGGGGTCCTAAACGGAACCCAAAAACACCTTGATAATTTTTGTCTGAAATTTGTTTACAAATAGGATTCGTAGAATATCCGGCATCTGCTACTAAATATTTTGTATTAAAATTAAACTTTTCTATTTGAGTTTCTATTCTTTTAACATAAGGATCTACATCGTTTATATTCCCGGGAGTAACATGAACGTCTGTTATAATATTATACTTTCCGTCAACAGTTCTATGATCTAAATAAAAAAAGCCTTTAGGTTTTCCATCTCTAACCATATATCCACTGTCTGGATCAGTTGTACTTACTGTTATTTCCTTAGTTTCAGCTATTTTAGTCTTTTTTTTTAGAGGCTTTTTATTATGATTAATTCTATCTTTATTAATGTCATTCTCTAATTCATCAAAGTATTCCTTTGTGGATTTAGTTATTTCTTTTTTAATAAATTTATGTTTATTAGCGTTAGCTTTTAAGTGAGTAGAATCAGTATATAGAATTTTCCCATCAACCAAGTTTCTATTAATAGCTTGAAATACAATATTATCAAATATTTCTTGATGTATATTTGTATTACTAAATCTTTTTGTTCTATTCTGGCTTATAGTGGAATGACTTGGTATTTTATCAGTAAGTCCATATCCTAAAAACCATCTGTAAGCTACATTTACCTGGATTTCTTTTACAAGCTGACGCTCTGAACGTATACCGAATAGGTATCCTATAAAAAGCATTTTAAATAATACAACTGGATCCACTGATGGTCTGCCATTATCAGCACAATATAAATCCTTAGTTAAATCTCTTATAAATGAAAAGTCTATGTATTTATCTATCTTTCTAAGTATGTGATTTTCAGGTACTAAATTTTCTATATAAACTAGTTCTAATTGATTTTGTTTTCTTTCATTATTAGTAAGCATTTTTCCTCCGTAGGAGCCCTAACGGGCTAAAAGATTTATTGTTCTAAAATATATATTCTACATAAACACTAAAAATCCTTTTTGTAATAAATGTAAAAAGGCTGTTGACAAATTATGTTTATCAACAGCCTGAGAAAATAGCTTTAAAGCTATTTTCTCTTATTTTACGTACAATTTTAGTAATTTGAAAATAAAACGTGCAATAATCAGAAAAAAAAAGCATAAAACTATTAACAAAAACGCATAAACGTGATATCATTAATTTGGAAAAGATGTTAAATACAAAACTTTTCTTATTAAGGAGTAGGTTACAGGATTAATTATGGAAGGAGATAAAGAATGTTTGCTGAAGAAAGACGAGATAAAATACTTTCTACTGTAAAAACTAAAGGTAGAGTACTTGCAAAAGATTTAGCAGAAGAATTTGGAACTTCCATAGATACAATCAGACGAGATCTTAAAGTCATGGAAAAAAATAGACTTCTAAAAAGAACTCATGGAGGTGCAATACCTCTATCAAAGGTTAGAAGGCTACCTATTGATGATAAACTAAGATATAATGAAGGTACAGAGCATCAAAATGCAGTAGCAAAAAAAGCTGCAAAATATATAGATGATGGAGATACTATATTTATAGGTGGAGCTAGTATACACTATGTGCTTCTTAAATATCTTCCATTAGATAAAAACTATACAGTTGTTACTAATTCCTTAACTATAGCCCAAAAGTTAAAATTACTAAGTAATGTAGAAACTTATATAGTTTGTGGAAACATAAAAAATGATGAAGGTGTTGTAGATGCACTAGCTACAGAGTTTATAAGAACTTTGAGAATAGATGTAGCATTTTTAACTGGAGGGGGAATTTCAGCAAAACATGGACTTAGTAGTGCTACCCCAGAAGGTTCTATATTTCAAAAGACAGTAGCACAGGTATCCAGAAGAAAAATCTGTCTTGCTAATTTTGATAAAGTAGGAATAGAATTTTTTTCAAAGACACTAGACATGAAAGAGTTAGACTTAGTAATAACAGATTGGGAAGCTCCAGAAGAAGAAGTCAAAAAGATGCAAAAGGAAGTAAAAGTTTTAATAGCTAAAAAATTAAAATAAATTAATAATTTATAAATATAAGAGAGGAAAGTGGAAAATGAAAGTTAATTTTTATACTTCTCAAAGAGAATATCATGAAAAAAAGAATGAATTTGATACAGCAA
Organism: Clostridium novyi NT; assembly: GCF_000014125.1. Lineage (NCBI taxonomy): Bacteria > Bacillati > Bacillota > Clostridia > Eubacteriales > Clostridiaceae > Clostridium > Clostridium novyi. The sequence goes on from NC_008593.1 coordinate 629,120, forward strand.
TTCAAAGTGTTATTGAAAAAGGAAACTTTATACTAGGAGATAAGGTTACTGAACTTGAAAGAGCTATAGAAGAATATACAGGAATTAAACATGCAATTGGTGTTGCATCAGGTACAGACGCATTAGTTATAGCATCTGATATTTTAGGATTTAGTGATGGAGCTGAAGTTATCACTTCACCATTTACATTCTTAGCATCAACTTCATGTATAGCAAGACACAAAGGAATACCAGTTTTCGTTGATATTGATGAAGAAACATTACAAATAGATACTTCTAAAATAGAAGAAAAAATAACTGATAAAACAGTTGGTATATTACCAATACACCTATTTAACCAAATGGGAAATATGGATGAAGTTATGAGAATAGCAAAAAAACATAACCTTAAAGTTCTTGAAGATGCAGCAGAAGCATTTGGTATGAGATGGAAAGGTAATGGAGAAGATTACATACACTCTGGTGGAATTGGAGATTTTGGAGTATACTCATTCTTCCCAACTAAAACATTAGGTGGATATGGTGACGGTGGAATGATCGTTACAAATGATGATAAACTTGCAGAACTTGCAAAACAATACAGAGTTCATGGTGCATCAAAGAAATATCATTATGACAATGTAGGATACAATTCAAGACTTGATACAATTCAAGCTGCTGTATTAGGCGTAAAATTAAAATATATAGATGAAGCTATTGAAAAGAGAAGAAAAGTAGCCGAGATGTATATTGATGGATTAAGTGATTGCAAAGAAATAAGAATACCAAAAATAAGCGGAGATCAAAAGGGAGTTTACTACGTATTCAACATAATAGTAGAAAACAGAGATGGACTTCAAGAATACTTAAAAGAAAAAGAAATTGGAACTAGCATATACTATCCAAAGCCACTTCATGAACAAAAATGTTTCGATTATTTAGGATACAAAGAAGGAGATTTCCCAGTAGCTGAAAAAATAGCTAAAAAGATTATTGCACTTCCAATATATCCTGAAATAACAGAAGAAGAAGTGCAATTCGTATGCAAGACAATTAGAGAATTCTACGAAAAATAAATTATAAAAAATACATAGACTACATTTTTAAGTGTAGTCTATGTTAAATGCTTATAAATAAAACATCTTAATAAAATAAAAACAACATATTATTGAAAGGAAGTTTTTATTATGTCAAAGAAAATACCATTTTCACCACCAGATATAACACAAGCAGAAATTGATGGTGTAATTGATACATTAAAATCAGGATGGATTACATCAGGTCCTAAAACAGCAAAATTTGAAGAAGAAATGGCTAAATATTCAGATGCCAATAAAGGTGTTGCAGTATCTAGTGCTACAATGGGTATGGAACTAATATTAAAAGTTTTAGGTATTGGCGGAGAAGGAAATAGTCATCACGAAATAATAACTACTCCATATACTTATACATCAACTTCAAATGTAATTGTGCATAGAGGATTAAGACCAAAATTTGTAGATGTAAAAAAAGATAGTTTCTTAATAGATGAACAAAAAATATACGATGCTATAACTCCAAATACAAAGGCAATAATGACAGTTGACTTTGCAGGAGTTCCAGTTGACTATGACAAAATAAGAGAAGTTATAAAAGCTAAAAATCGTGAAGATATAGTTTTAATATCTGACTCAGCTCACTCTTTTGGTGCTAAATACAAAGGAAATAGAGTTGGAGGACAAATGGACTTTCATGTATTCTCATTCCATGCAGTAAAAAATCTTACTACTGCTGAAGGTGGCGGAATTACATACAACAATAATAACTTCATGGGTAAAGAAGATTTATACAAAGAATTTAAATATACATCATTAAATGGTCAAACAAAAGATGCATTATCAAAAATGAAAGCTGGAGCATGGCAATATGACATATTAACAGATGGATTTAAATGTAATATGACAGATATAATGGCAGCAATCGGACTTGCTCAACTTGAAAGATATGACCTTATGCTTAAAAAGAGAGCAGAAATTTTTGAAGTATATACAAATGTTCTTAAAGATAAAGAATGGGCTATTATACCAGAATATAAAAATGATATTATGGAATCATCATATCACTTATATCCATTAAGAGTAAAAGGATTTACAGACGAACAAAGATCTGAAGTAATTGCAATGATGGCTGAAAAAGACATTGCTGTAAATGTTCACTTTATACCACTTCCAATGTTTACTCTTTACAAAAACTTAGGATATGATATAAAGGATTATCCAAATGCATATGAACAATATGCTAATGAAATAACATTACCAGTATACTCTACATTAACTTTAGAAGATGCGGAATATGTTGCTACAGAATTAGTTAAATGTATAGAAAAAGTTTTAGCTAAGTAATTAAATATAAAATTAACAAAAAGAAGTGCTTTAGCGCTTCTTTTTGTTAAAAGAATTAATTTAACTAAAATGTAAAGAATTTTTATCCAAAATATGATAGAATGCATTATGTATAATACTAGAAGATGCTTATTAAAGCATCTCTAAAAATTAATTAAAGACGTATAAGGATGAGTGACGTATGAAAGTACATAAGTTTTTTTTATCTATCTTAATGATAGTTTTTATTATGGGAATGTTTGTTGTAAATTTAATTTCTAAGGATAAGAAATTTTCAGAAGCGGAAAATAGGGTACTTCAAAATAAACCTACATATTCATTTGAAAAACTAAAGTCTGGTAAGTTTACTAAGGAATATGAAAAGTACATAACAGATCAATTTGCTTTTAGAAACTTTTGGGTTGGAGTTAAGTCTAGTTCAGATAAACTATTAGGTAAAAAAGACAACAATGGAGTATACTTAGGATTAAATGGATATCTTCTTGAAAAACCAGCAAAAGTAGACAATGATCTTTTAGAAGATAATATAGAAAGTATAAATGAATTTGCAAAGCGTAATTCTAATTGCAAAGTAAACTTTCTTTTAGCTCCAAATTCAGTAAACATATTAAAAAGTAAATTACCTAAATATGCAACACCAGAAGATGAGAAGAAAATTATTGATGATGTTAAAGAAAATTTAGATCCTAAAAATGTTAAGTTTGTAGACGTATATGATGATTTGAATATGCACAATAAAGAGTATATTTATTATAAAACAGATCATCATTGGACAACTCTTGGAGCATATTATGCATATAAAAAATTAGGAGGTACTTTAGCATACAAACCATTAGAATTAAATGATTTTAACATACAAAAGGTTACAGATAGTTTTTATGGAACTTTTTATTCTAAAGGAAATTATAGAGAGATTGAACCGGATTCTATACAAATATTTAAGCCAAAGAAGGAACTAAAATACAAAGTTAAATATTTTGATGATAAAAAAGATACAGATACTTTATATGAAATGGAAAATTTAAAGAAGAAAGATAAATATTCTGTATTTTTAGGTGGTAATCATGATTTAGTTGTTATAAATACCTACTTAAAAGATGAAAATGAAAATAAAAAACAATACATAGTTAAGAAAAATAGTAAAAGAAATAAAAAGAAAAGAAATATTAAAAAAGTTAAAAATGCTAAAAAGGTTAAGTATACTAAAGCTAAGGAAACTAAGAAGTTACTGATTATAAAAGATTCCTATGCACATAGTTTAGTACCATTTTTAACAAATCATTATGATGAAATTCATATGGTTGATCTTAGATATTTTAATGATAATATAGATGAATATATAAAAAAGAATAATATAAAAAATATACTTATAATGTATAATGGATTATCCTTTTCAAGAGAACAAACTGTTTCAAAATTACAAACACCATAGTATACATTTTAGATTATAGTATTAATTCTATAGCATATAAAATTATTCCTATAAATTTAAATCAAGGCAATAATACAATTACAATATCTTAAAAAATGAAAATTGTATATATTAAAATAAAAGATCTTAAGGGTTATATATTAGTAAAGTTTATTATTAGTATATAACCCTTTTTATTTTCTTAAGAAATTTGTAAGATTTTTAATAGATAAATTTTAATAAGTTATATTTATACTAAATTTATAGGATGAGAAAGGAGGAAACAAAAATGGTATAATTTTATTGTAAGGAGGGGAAAGGCGTGTCACAAAATAACGTATTAGTAGTAGATGATGATAAGGAAATAAGAGAAGCCATAAAAATTTATTTGAAAAATGAGGGTATAAAAGTATTTGAAGCAAAGGACGGAATAGATGCTTTAATGTTACTGCAAGAACAAGAAATACATCTTATATTAATGGATATTATGATGCCTAAGATGGATGGGATAAAGGCAACTTTTAAAATCCGAGAAAAAAAAGATATACCAATAATAATGTTATCTGCAAAATCAGAAGATACGGATAAAATTTTAGGACTAAACATAGGTGCAGATGATTATGTAACAAAACCATTTAACCCACTAGAACTTATAGCTAGAGTTAAATCTCAATTAAGGAGATATGTTAAGTTTAATAATTACAAAAGCAATAGTCAAGAATTAAAAGTTGGTGGAATTATATTAAACAAAAATACAAAGAGCGTTTCTGTAGACGGGGAAGAGGTAAGACTTACTCCAATAGAATATAAAATTTTAGAATTTTTAATGGAAAGCACAGGACAAGTATTTTCTATTGAACAAATATATGAAAATGTTTGGAATGAGCCATGCTATAATGCAGAAAATACAGTTCCAGTCCATATAAGAAGGATAAGAGAAAAAATAGAAATAAATCCGAAGGAACCAAGATATTTAAAGGTGGTGTGGGGAATTGGATACAAAATCCAAGAGCAAATTTAAAGAAACGTTAATTTTTATATGTTCAATTTATTTATTAGTTATATCTATTCTACTTATAAAAACTTTAGTTAAAGATGGAAGAGAGAATACTACACCTTATTTTAAAAGTGGAACTTTTGCAACTCGTGTATGTGAAGTGTTTAATGGTGTAGCAAAAGAACCAGGTGATTACTTAACTGATGAGGAATTTAATGAGAGAAAAGCAAAGTATCAAAGTATATCAAATAAAAAGCAAAAGGAAATAGAAAAGGAATACGAGGATAGAATTAAACTTGCAAAAGAAGGTCAAGACAATAGTTTATTAAGTACATTAATAATTGAAAGAGATAAAAAAATAAGTGAGGCAAAAAAGATATATTCCAAAACTAATGAACAAATAAAAGAAGAAATCATAAAAGAAAAAAATGATAAATTTCAAAAGAATAAAGAAATTATAAAAAAGAATACAGATTTAAAATACTATATTAAGAATAAATCAACTGGAAAAATAGAGTCTAATTTAAATGATCCATCTAAGTTACAAAATGCTATAAATACTTCAATGTATTATGTTGAATTACCAGAAGATGATGTTATGAGTAGGTATTGGGATATAAATTCATACTGCAAAGATAATAATTATGAAGTATATTTTATTGTGCCAAAGGATATAAGACATGATGGTACAATATTTAAAGAATATACAATGTATGAAAAAAGTACAAAGCAATTTATTGTATTTTCTATTATATCCGTTGTAATAGTTATAACTACTATATTAATGTTTTTACACATGAAAAAGAATTATAAAGTTTATTATGAAAAGTTTAAGTGTGTATATGATAAGTTTATAAAAATAAATTTTGGTATAAGAGTTATACTAGCAATTATAATGTTTCCACTACTAGACGATTTTCTGAGGTTTGAAAAATTCTATAGGGGAATGCTTATAGATAAAGAAATTATTTCTTTAACATTAATAGCTTTTATAGTTTTATATTATGTATGCTGTGCTTATGATGTAAAAAGACTTAAAAATGATAAAGAATATTTAAAAGAAAGTGGTATAGGTAAAGCTTCAAAATACTTAAAAGAATCTCTTGCATGTAAGGGTGTTCTATTTAAAGTTGTATTATTTTCAGTAATTACTACAGGAGTATCTTGTGCTATATTATTATCTTTTTTAGGAATTGGCTCATTTAATATTGGATATAGGGAACTTCCTCTTTTCTTATTTGCATTTGCATATCTGATTATGTATTTTTTCATAATTGTGCCATGTGTAATAAAAAATATAGGTAAATTTAATAAAATTGTAGAAGGAACAAAAAGAATGACTGAAGGAGATTTGAATTTCACAATTGATGTTAAAGGAAAAGGAATATTAGTAGATCTTGCAAATAATATTAATAATATTAAAGAGGGGTACAATAAGGCAGTTGCCGAGGAAATAAAAAGCCAAAAGTTTAAATCAGAACTTATAACCAATGTATCACATGATTTAAAAACACCTCTTACTTCTATAATAAATTATATAAAACTTCTTCAGCAAGAAGGTATATCAAAAGAAGAAATAGAGGGTTATATTGGAGTTTTAGATAGAAAATCTGAAAGACTAAAAACTTTAATAGAGGATTTATTTGAAGCATCAAAAGTATCAACAGGTGCTGTAGAACTTAATATAGAAAGATTAGATGTTGTATCACTACTTAAACAATCCTTAGGGGAATTTAGTGAAAGAATAGAAAATTCATCATTAAGCTTTAGAATCAACCTTCCAAGCAAGCCTATTTATTGTAATTTAGATGGTAAAAAAACCTGGAGATTATTTGAAAATTTAATAGGGAATATTCTTAAATATTCTCAAGAAAATACTAGAGTTTATATTGACTTACAAGAAAAAAATGATGAAGTTATTATAACAATGAAAAATATTTCATCATATGAAATGAATTTTGAAGCCGATGAAATCTTTGAAAGATTTAAAAGAGGAGACGAATCAAGAAGTACAGAAGGTTCTGGACTTGGACTTGCAATTGCAAATAGCATAGCTGAACTTCAGGGAGGAAGTTTAGATATTGAAATTGATGGAGACCTTTTTAAATCAATTGCAAAGTTTAAAACAATAAAATAATTAAGTATAAGGCAAGTTATATTATATAATTTGCCTTATTTTTATATGAAATTTTAACAATGGATTAATTGAAAAAGTAATTCAGTAAAGTATTGACAAATTAAATGGAAAAGAATAATATTATTGTAAACTTTAAAAATAAAAACAGTTTACAATAATAAGGGGGAAATTATGAAGACGAAAGATTTAGTATTGGTAGCAATATTTGCTGCACTTACAGCAATTGGGGCATTTATTAAAATACCAATTCCAAATGTACCCTTTACGCTACAATTCTTTTTTTGTGCTTTTTCAGGCATGTTACTTGGGGCAAAACTGGGTGCATTATCTCAAATTCTTTATGTAGCTATGGGACTTCTAGGAATTCCTATATTTACAGAAGGTGGAGGGTTTATGTATGTAGTAAAACCTACTTTTGGGTATCTAGTTGGATTTATAGTAGGAGCTTATGTAATTGGATTTATATCGGAAAGAGTAAAAGAATTAAATTTTATTAAAGCGTTACGTACAACTTTAACAGGATTATTTTTTGTATATTTATTTGGAGTAATTCATTTTTATCTAATTATGAATCTTTATTTAGGAAAAACCACATCTATAGGTTACGTTGTTTATTGGGGAGTTCTTGTATGTATAGGAGGAGATTTATTATTAAGTATAATTATTGCATTTGTATCTAAAAAAGCGTTAAAAGGATTAAAAGTGATGATTTAAAAAATTAGATAAAAGTATAAATTAATATGCCAAATGCAATAGAAAATATTTTATTTTATAATGTAAAAAAGTTAATGAATTAAATAAATTTATAAGGTTAATTAGGGGGATTATTTTGAGTAATGGAATTTTTATAGTTGGAACTGATACTGATATTGGAAAGACATTTGTAACAGGGGGAATTTTATATTT